>JBBRBC010000124.1:0-1675 GCA_038206205.1 Opitutales bacterium | reverse complement strand
AGAGCCGAGCATTGCCGACTTCGAAGCCGCCGCGCACGGCGTGCTGGCGCGCCTGCCAGAGGTGTTCCGGCTCAAGCTCGAAGGCGTGGTGCTGCGGGTGGAGGAGTTTGCTTCCGGCGAACAGCTCGGTTCGCTCGGCATTGAGGACTCTCTGGAACTCACCGGGCTTTATGAAGGCGTTGCGCTCACTGAAAGGTCGCAGTGGGACAGTGATGGGCTGCCGCCCGTCATCACCCTGTTCCGCCAACCGCTGCTCGCCGAGATGGACGAGACTGGCGTCGGCTTTGCCGCACTGATCCGCCATGTCGTGATCCACGAGGCGGGGCACCATTTCGGCCTGTCAGACGAGGACATGCACGCACTTGAAGACAGCGTGGGGGACTAGCGCGGCAGATAGAGGGACGCGCCCCGGCGCCAAAGGTGCCGTAAACTCATCAAATTTTTCTAACGCCCGCCGGCCAGTAGGCCGCTCCGTCGGCAGGCCATCGCGCCAGCAATGGCGGCGAAAAAAACACCCGGAACGATTACTCCGCCGCTGCGCGGCTCCGTCAATAATCCATGATAAAGCCAACAACGCCCGCCCCTCTTGCGAGGAGCGGGCGTTGTTGGTGCACCCGGAACGATTCGAACGTCCGACCCCCAGATTCGTAGTCTGGTGCTCTATCCAGCTGAGCTACGGGTGCGCGCTGAGGGAGGCGAAATACGGTGGCCGCCCGCGATTAGCAAGCCTCTTTTGTGCCCGGTCAGTGATTTTGGAACAACGCTTTCGCCAACTCCACGTCGAGCGGAGGCTTGGGCAGCGCAAGCGCGTTGGCAGGTGTGAACCACTCTACCGCCCCACCTTCAAGCGCGCGCGGCTCACCTTCCCACTGCGCGATGGTGTAAAGCAGGATGACAATCGGCCGCCTCGCTTCGGCAGCACCGGTTTCGGCAAATTTGGCCGGGGTGCAGTCCTCCGCCTTACAGCGAATGCCAAGCTCCTCGGCAAGTTCGCGAACGAGCGCATCTGCGGGCATTTCTGCGGGTTCAACCTTGCCGCCGGGAAATTCCCAGAGCCCTGCGTGGTGCTTCCCCTCTGGCCGGCGATGCATCAGCCACCGCCCATCGGCACGGTGCATGGCGCCTGCGACCACCACCATCCAGGCTTCGCTCATGTCGGTTTTCTTTCCATCTGAGCGCTCCTTATCAACTCTTTCTTAACCCGATCGCACGATTTTGGGAACATCAGGACGCGAAGATAGGGGCCATCCCAATGTTGTCGAATATCACGAAAGATCTCGTCGATGACACATCGGGCGCCACCGCTGTCGAATACGGACTGGTCCTTGGTCTCATTGCGATCGCCATGATCGTCGCGCTGCAAAGCGTCGCCGATACAACGACCGTCATGTGGAACAATGTCAGCACTAAAAGTGTCAACGCCATGAGCGGAGCATGAAAACTTCGTATTGAGTTAGGAATTTCTCAATAAATGCTGCCGTAAAACACATATAGCCCGTCGCGACACAGGGGGGCTCGGGTATCAAAGACCAACCAGGAGACCACACATGACCTTTTTCAAGAACCTCGTCCGTGACGAACAGGGCGCCACCGCCATTGAATACGGCCTCATCGCCGCTCTGATCGCCGTAGCCGCGATCACCGCCATGAGCGCACTCGGCACCACGCTGACCGG
>JBBRBC010000123.1:0-2867 GCA_038206205.1 Opitutales bacterium | reverse complement strand
GTGCCCTCGATGTGGCCGACCAGTGGCACGCGTGGGCGGCGCAGCAGTTCCCCTTGATTGATTCGCCTGCTTTGACCTGTGAGGCGGTCATTTCCGAAGCCTGCTTTCAATTACGCCAGTCATCGACTGCCCGCAGCCGTTACTGATAGGAAACTGGATTTCATGCAGCACGTTCATACGTCGACGACGGAGATCTACGAGGGGGTAGCGACGGATGCGGATGCGGCCCGCTACTTTGCGATTATGCCGTGAGCGGCAATCTCTCGCATTGGCTTCGTCAATGCTGGCGAGGCATCCGCGGTCCGGTGGGTCCGCAAATGAAAAAGCCCCCGGCCTTGGAGGACCGGGGGCGGCTGGTAGTGTGGGGTGGGGAAGTGAGGGCGGTCTAGAGGCGGCCGAGGAGCTCCTTCTTTTTCGCGTCGTATTCGGCCTGGGTGATTGCTCCGGCGTCCAGTAGTTTCTTCAAGGCGACGAGGGTGTCGGTGGGCGTTTTACCGGCCGTGACTTGCACCTTTTTTTGGCCGGCTGTGGCGGAGGCTTTCCAGTCGCGGATAGTACCGTCCATTTCCGCGAGCAGTTTTACATCAACCTCGCTGAGGATGATCTCGGCCTTGGGAACCCCGTAGAGGCTTTCGGCTTTCGCAACGAGGGCGGAGTAATAGGTGTAATCACTTGGCTGCTGGTGGAGTGATAGCGGCCATTTCCCTGAGTCGGCCTTGACTGGGCCGAGGGTCTTGACTTCGCCGCTCCATGAATCGGCCGTGGGATAAGGCGGGCACTTTACGACCGACGTGCATCCGGTGGTAAACAGGGCCAGCAATCCTGCCAGCCCGAGAAGAAGAGGGGTAATCCGTTTCATTGTGCGGCGATGTTTGCCGACGAACATCGGCCGGGCAACTACGGATTCAGCGCCTGCCTCCAGTGATTCTCGCCAATGATGACAATACCCGTGCCTTCGCGGCGAAGTTCCACCGCGCGTTCGATCTTTCGGCCGTAGCTGGTGTGTGCCCACTCGCTGGATGCGAACGCTCCGATGACAAGGTAATTGGTGTCTGTGGTGACTCGATCGCTGGCGACACCGCCAAGGCCGGTGATTGCGGCGTGGACTTTCGCGCGGGTGCCAAAGGCGAACTTGCCGGTGACGCAGAACGCGGCTCCGGAGAACACGAGCGCGGGTGGAGGATTGTCGAGTGGCAGTGTGGCGGATGTGATCTCGACGGTGGGCGGCGTGTTCTTGGTTGGTGGAGAGTGCAGTTCCGCGCCGAGCGTTGCGAGCATTGCGCGGAGCTCGGCGCGCTCGGTCGGGTCCACGACCCCATCGGCGTAGATTGAATCGAGGCGGCGGGCTAGATCGTCAAACGGCCAGCCCAGCGCGGCGGCTTCGGTTGTGGCCAACCAGCGCCGTAGATCCGCGATCTCCTGATCGACGAGCATACCATCGGAAAGAATTCCGCGGGCGAAACCAACGAGCAGGTCGGCGCTTTTCTGTTCAGCTGGTGACGGCGCGTATGGGATCGTAATGACGAGAGGCGTAGTCATTTGGCAACGGGGTGGAAAAACACTACAAGATCCGAGCTTGGGGTGGCGAGATCGGCGGCGACGAGGGCTTCAAGGTAGGCATTGCGGGAGAGATGGGCAGCGGCGGCCTGTTGGGTAGCGGCTGCGCGTAGGGTGCCACGCAGCGTGCAGCCGATATCGACACGTACCTGCCGGGTGTCTTTGGCAAGGGCCGCGAGGGATGTACTGGGGCGCACGCCGTCGTTATGAACAAGGATGGCTAACCAGCCGGAGACCGTTTGGCCGAGCGTGGTAACGCGGGTAGGGACTTTGGCTGCGAGATCGCGGCGGAGAGTGAGCTTGATCGGGTTGGCGCGGGCCACGCACCCGAGCACACGCTGGTGGGGTGTGGCTCACAATTAACTGATAGGAAACTGGATTTCCAAGGCGCCAGACCGGGAGGGGTTTTCTGGATTCATGTTTGTTTTGCCGAACGATTCAGATCAGCCACGCGGAGGACAATGCCGATCCGCACACCAGACGATTGCCCGCGTTGCGCTGTGGCGACTGGTTGGGCATTCTTATTTTCACCACGGGCGATACCAAGGCTTCGACGCAACGGAAACTCGATTCGGGTCTGTGAAAGGAAAAACGCCCTTTTCTTTCAGCAAGATAAGCAAGGCCTCTGATCCCTTCTTCGTCTTCAAATCGAGTTCGTCCTTCGTGATGCCGAGGCACAGGAGCACGCCACAAGATATGGAATTCAACTCGAAGCGCACGGGCTCTTCTTCTGGATGGCAGAACAGTAAAGCTCGGATGCTTTGATCTTCGAAGAACGTGCCAATATCCATCGTCTCGCCAGCTATGAGCTTTGCGTCGCAGGTATAGCGGGCGAGTCGAGCGATCATCTCCGGTGCGTTCTTATCTTCAGACCGCGTGCAAATCATCAACTCATACTGATTAAACTCGCCCGGAATCTGGCCGGCCTCTTCGCCGGTCAACTCAGTTGTGAGGTAAGCGACTCCTCCGCGGTAGCCCGGAAAGGCGACCACATCGGCCTGACCTCCCAAGTTGAATGGAATGACCGCATGGTGAACGCGATCTTCGGGCTTTCCGAAATGACGCTCAAGCGCGGTCAAGCGAGCATCCCACGTCTTTTTCCAATCATCGTTCGCGGTGTCTTTACTCATGTTTTTGCCCAACGATTGCAGTCAGACACGGAGGGGCGAAGCCCCATAAGCGCTAACATAAGGATTGCGGTTTTGAAAAGACTGGGCTTGCTGAATCGGCAGAATGACAAAACCAACATTGGCGGATGGGAATTGGGACTACGTTCTGACGCTATTGCCTGCGGACTGGCAGGAATTAGC
>JBBRBC010000122.1:0-3078 GCA_038206205.1 Opitutales bacterium | reverse complement strand
AGATATCGGCACCCGAAGCACTGACCGTGATCGCAGTCGCGCTCACATTGCCCGAGCCCGCGAGCCCGACGCTGCCGATGTCCGCTTGCACCCAGTTGGGCGCGGTCACCGGAGTCGTCGCGCTAGCGATATTAGAAAATGAGGAAGTCACGGTGCCGGCAACGGCGCGCACCCGGTAGAAGTACGTCGTTGAATCAGGCAAGCTCGCATCGGGGTAGCTCTTCACGTTCGCCCCCACGGTGGTATCCGAATAGAAATTCGTGCCGTCGATCGAGTACTGCACCTCAAAGCCGGTCTCGTTGGTGGAATTGTCCGTCCAACCCAAGGTGATCGCCCCCGCGCTCGCCGCTGCCGTCAGGCCGCTTGGAGCCGTCAGCGTTACCAGTGCGTTCACGGTGAGCACCGCACCATTGCTCGTAACCGAACCAGCAGAGTTGGCCGCCACCACCGTGTACGTGCCGGCGCTACTGGTCACCGTGCTGGAGATCGTGTAAGCAGCGCTCGTCGCGCCGTTGAGGTTCACGCCGTCCTTGCGCCATTGATAGGTCGGCGCAGGTAAGCCAGTGGCGGCGGCTGAAAAAGTTACCGCACTACCCGCTGTAACCGTTTGGCTGGAAGGCTGCGTCGTGATAACCGGCGCAATAGTCGCGGCAGTAACCGTCAATATGGCCCCGGCGCTCGTGACGGAACCCGCGCTGTTGGTCGCCACCATCGTATAGGTGCCTGCGTTGGCGGACTGAACATTCGTGATGGGGAGGGAAGCGCCAGTTGCACCGGTAATGGCGGTGCCGTTAAATTTCCATTGCAAAGCGGGCGCGGGTGAAGCGCTGGCCGCGCTGGTAAAGGTGACCGAGCCGCCGGCCGTCACCGTCATGCTGGCCGGCTGCGTCGTGATCGCGGGCACGCCAGAGAGAGTGAGGGTTGCGTTATCGGTAGTGGTGGAACCAGCAGAGTTGGAGATCACCGCCGAATAAACGCCGGCAAACCCCGCTTGAAAACTGCCGATCTGATAAGTGGAGGCCGTGGCTCCAGTCAAAGCCACTCCTGCTTTATACCACTGGTAGGTGAAGGGAGCAGATCCATCCACGGAGGCCGAAAGCGTGACCGGCTGACCAGCGACCACAACCGCACTGGCGGCATGGGCGGAGCTTCCTAGGGCCAACAATAAGCCGACAAAAAACAATGACGCGAGGTGAAGGAACATTTTGCGAGAATTCATGAAGATAAATTGCCTGTTCGTCTCAATGACCCGCCCTTTAACCGCTCTCACAAACTTAGCCGTAAGCTTACAGGCCCTTTACCCGCACGCCGAATACGCCTCAGGGTTCATCGTCCTTTTCACGTCCGCTCCCTCATGTCGCGCGGTATAATTACCCACCATCTCCTGAAACGCGCAAAAGAGGATTACAGGTAGGGACGGACCGCTGGGCCGGCCGATTTGGCGAATTTCCCTCGTGAATTGCGGCGGGCCCAGCCGCCGAGGCAGTGCACTCGTCGCGAACCCGCCCGACCCACTATCGTCACGGTATTTTGCGCGCCTCAGTAAATATTTGCTTCCTTATCATTCCGATCAAACTGCCATCAATCGTTACTGATGGAAAACAATTGATCGTAACCCCGGCAATTTTTGCGGCGACCCGAGCAAATTCCCCGACAATCGGCTTCCAGAGTGGTTCAATCCGCGAGCGTCGCTTGACGCTCTCCCAGTGCCACCAATACTTTGCCCTGTTTCCACAATCAGATGGCAATCCGCAAACAATCCAACAACGGCAGAACCGGATGACCAATCGTTTTGCTACCTTTCTCCCGATGGCAAGCGCGCGCAATTTGGCCAGAAGTCTGAAGCCCAACCTGCGCGGTTGCCTCGGATCTCTGACGATCACGCTTCTCCTGTTCGCCGCCGGCTGCGCCACCGCACCGACTGAATATCGTGAGCCACCCCCGCTCGCCGCCGCAGATCGCTCCCGTCACAATCTACGCATCTTCGAACGCGCGTGGGAATTGGTGAACGCGAAATACTTCGATGCGAAGTTCCGCGGCGTGGACTGGTCAGCCAAGCGTGTCGAATACCGGCCCGAAGCCCTCGCCGCCCAAGACGATACCACCTTGTACACCGGACTAAACCGCATGTTCGCCGAGTTGAAAGAGTCGCATCTCGCCGCCATTCCGCCGCGTCGCGCGCATGAATTCAGCACGGCCCACCGGGCCAGCATCGGCATCCGCCTCCGTTTGCTCGAAGGGCAACGTGTCGTCACCGACCTCGTGCCCGGCAGTCCGGCCGCGATCACCGGAGTTCAACTCGGCTGGCTCGTGGCCACCCGCAACGGCGCGCCCCTCAAGGATAGCGACACCTACTTTCCCCAGCTAGGCCAGCCCGTCACCTATGGATTTCTCGACGAACACGATCAGCCCCACACGCTGACGCTGGAGCCCCAACTCCTGAATTTCGACCAACGGGAAAGCAAATCTCTCAACGAAGAATGCCTCTACCTGCGCTTCGATGTCTTCAGCCGCCAGTCACTCCACTGGCTTAGCGAACAACTCAAAGCGCACGCCACGACTCCCGCCGTGGTGATCGACCTGCGGAACAATCCTGGCGGAAACCTGCTGGCCTTGAACGTAGCGGTGGCAGAATTCTTTCCCCGGCGCGTCCCAGTCGGCCGGACCATCAAACGTAACGGCCGTGAGCGTGAAAGCGAAAGTCTCTCCTGGTTATCCGCCCGTTACGCCGGGCGGGTCGTCATCTTGACCGATCATAACACCGGCAGTGCGGCGGAAATCTTCAGCCACGTGCTGCAGCACTATAAACGCGCCACGATCATCGGACGACAGACCGCCGGCGCCGTAATCCTCTCGCGCTTTTATTCCCTTCCCGGCGGAGGAACCCTGCAAGTGCCGATCCAAGATTACCTCGGACTCGACGGTCAAAGACTCGAAGGCCACGGGGTCATCCCCGACCAACTCACCCTCACGCCCACGCTCGCCCAACGACGAACCCAACAAGATCCGGATCTAACGGCCGCCTTGCAGGCCCTGAGCCCTTGAATAAAAAAGGGGTTCCTCGCTGTTTTCGATGGG
>JBBRBC010000121.1:0-3177 GCA_038206205.1 Opitutales bacterium | reverse complement strand
TGGAAGCGATAAACCATCACCCGATCCAGCCCCGTGAAGTCGCGAATTTCCTCCGTCGCCGCCCGGCAAAAATCTGCGACCGTCGGCGCGGTCTGCATCCGGGCGATGGATTTTTTCACCAGCGCATAGTAGTCCGGCGTGGCGTGCGAAGCCGGCTCGCACTCCAGCAGCACGACGCCGTCGATGGTATGCACGAAGAAATCGAGCGGCACCGACGCGTGCGCGATCAGATGGGTAAAAACATAGATCGGATTGCGGTCGATTGGTTCCTTCCTCAGGAAATCGCGCAGCCGCCGCGCGCCATCCGCCGAGACGACGTCCGAGATCGATTTACCGAGCAAAGCCTCCGGTGCGGCACCGAGGAAATCTCGCGCATTCTCGCTGACCTGAAGGATCACGAGATCGCTCATCCGCAACACGAGCAGCGCGCCGTGCGCTTGGATGCAACCCGGCATCTGCACCGGTTCGCTATCGCAATTAGTGAGCGTGACGCCGTGGCGCTTGATGCTGTAGGCACCGCCCGCCCACGGTGGAGGAGGTTCGATGGGAGTTGTGATCATGAGTATTGGGGAAAGCGGTTTAACGAAAAAGCCAGTGGCCGAGAGTTTCAAAAGTCCGGTTGGCACTGGCCACGATCACATCATCCCGCTCGAGCCGAAGCGCCTGCGCCGTGATCATTGCGCCAAACTCCTGCCACCGCAAACCCGTCTCCGCGCCGTAACCAGCGAAAAATGCGCCGCCTGTCTCCCGCGTCATCGCGAAATTCTTCTGCAATTGCTTCGTGATGAGCTGCCCGCCCAACGTCGCGCCTTCCACCACATACAAACATCCCAGCGCCTCCGCCTCCGTCGCCAGCGTAGGCAGCGCAGCGCAGCGCGGCAGCCTGGCAATGGTCTCCGCCGTCTCGCCAAGCGCGATCAGGTCACGCTCCAGTTCCGGCACCTTCATCCGCTCCACATAATTGATCCCCCGCGCCTCCGCCTTCGACCAAGCAACCAGCCGCGCCTCCAGCGGAACATAGTAACCGTAAAACCGCGTCAGCAGCAGCCGATATTCCAAAAGCGACAACGCCGGATCCATCAGCGGAATTCGCGATTCCAGTGCCGAGTGTTGGGCCTGGGTTTCTGAGCGGAGTCGTTTGAGGATCATAAGAAGAAATTGGTTCCACGCTTTGGCGGCGCGGCGACGCTCCTACCGTTTCGTCTTCGGTTCCGGCGGTGTCTCGTGCGGCAGTTGCTCGATTCGCTCTGGCAGCCCGCTGGTCAACCGCGCATAATCCGTCTGGCGCGGGCCGATGACCACCACGCCCTTGTCGGTAATGACGTACTCGCGGATGTCCTTGCTATGGTTGCCACCGCGCATTTTGACGACGACGAGGATTTTGCGAAGCTGGCCGTCAATCTCCACGTAACGCAGCCGGATGATGTCATCGGTGAGAAACGAAATCGCGTAGCGGCTGAACTCAAACGAGGTGAATGAATCCTCGCTCTCCACCGTGGAGAGAACCGTGACCCCCGCGCCGGTCAGTGCCGCGATCATGCGGTAGAGCGATTCGCGGAAGTCCTCCCGGAAACCGGGTGCCAGCGCCATTTCAAAGCCCACCAACGAATCAATCACCAGCCGCCTGGCTCCGAGCCTTTTCACCGCGTCCAGGATTTCCTGCATCGTCTCGTCCACCGAGAGATCGAGCGGGCGCAGGTAAAGCATTTCAAGTTTTCCGTTCTCCTGGGGTGTCTTCAGGTCCAAGCCGAAAGAACGGGCGCGCGCCGCGTAGCCATGCGGGCGCTCCTCGAAGATCGCGGCGATGCCCGGCTCTCCATTGCGCAGACCTTCGGCGAGGAAATGGGTTGCCAGCGCCGATTTCCCAGTCCCGGAAGGGCCCGCCACAAGCAGGCTGTCGCCCTCGAGAATGCCCCCGTTCATCATCTGATCGAGTTCGGGAATCCCGGTGGAGAGACGCCGGGGTTTAACCGGGTAGTCTTTTTTCCCGATCAGCCCCAGAGTGCGCGAGAAGGCCTGCACCCCATCATCAGTGATGCGGATGGTGTGCAGTCCCGGCACGGAATCCTGCCCGCGCAGCTTCATGATTTGTAACTTCCGGACCACGGAATTCCGCTCGGTATTTTGCGTGAGGCAGAACAGGCCGTCGCACACGGTGAATACAGGATTGTCGCGCTGTTCCGCTTCGGAGTATTCGCCGATCAGAAAGGTGGTGGCTTCCCAACTGGTCAGGTGTAGGGCCAGGCGCTGGACGAAGCCTTGCAGTTGTCCCTCTGTACCGTCGCCCATCGTATTGCGCACCACGCTGCGGAACGAATCCACCACCACGATGCTGGGAGCGCAGGCAGCCACTTCCCTGATGATTTTTTCCAGCACCGCACCCATATTCTTTTCCATTACCACCTCGCTGAGACTGATGAAACGGATGGCTTTGCCCAGCTTGGCCGGATCGAAGAAAGAATATTGCTGCTGATAGCGCAGCATTTTTATGGCCGGCTCGCCGAGTACGGTGAAATAAAGCGCGGGCTTTTCCATAGTCGCGTTCGCGAAGATGATCTGATGTGCCAGCGTGGTCTTACCGCAACCCGGCGCACCGGCGATGATGTTGAAGGAAAATTCCGGCAGCCCGCCGCCCAGGATATCATCAAGACCGCGGACGCCTGTGGGCAGTTGTCTGATTTTCACTTTCTCCGGCGGACCCGGTTTTTTTGAGGACGTGCGTGCCGGCGTTTTTTTCTCTTTCATGGTGACCGATGTGTTTAAAGATTCAGTTCGTCCAGCTCCGGCCAGGCATCGTGGAGCAAGCGCACCGTCAGTGCCGGGCCGATGAAGGTCAGCAGCAGTCCGAGCAATTGCGAGACGAGGGCGATCTCGCCCTCGGCAACCGTGCCCGGGTGCAGTTTCAATTCCGGTTCGTGAAGTCCCGCCAGCGAGCCATCCGCGTTGATCCGCAGCATGCACAACCAGGGAACTTCCGCAGCAGCAAGCGTCAGGGCACGGGAGAAGAGCGAGCAAAAACCGGCGGTGCCCATGAGCCTGCCGAGCGGCGTGCGCAGTTTCTCGCAAACGCGAAAGACCGCAGTCTCCTTGACACCCGAAGGTTCGCCCGGAGCTGCCTCAGACGCCAGCAGGCATCGGGCGAACTACTTTAATTTGGGTGCCGTGTGCATTTGGCCG
>JBBRBC010000120.1:0-3196 GCA_038206205.1 Opitutales bacterium | reverse complement strand
ACACCGCGTCGTCATTGTTGGCATTCACCCACGCTTGATAGGTTGAGCCGTTATACCACAAGGCATTGCTCGTGTTCCATGTGCCGGTTCCGCCGAGCGGAGCGACTCCGTCGGCATCCCACTGGAGGGGCGCCGCGAAAGACAGGCTTGCGGAAGCGAGGAGGGTGGCGGGGGCGAGTAAAAATCGTGGGATTTTGAGGAGCGCTTTCGGTTTCATGAGATTTTAAATACTGCTGATTGCCACTGCGGTCAACTTCCTGTGCATGTGATCTATTCAGGGAGAAGTAGCGAGGGCCTCGATTCGCGACTGTCCGGCAGCGATCAAGTGGCGGTTGCCGTTGATTATCAGAGTGAAGGGCTTTTTGGTGTCGATGGTCACGACGCCCGCGTCGTGGATGAGGTCGGCGACCACGTCACCGCAGCGGAGGCGGCGCACACCGTGACGGCCGGTGTGGTGGAGTCGCCAGGTGATCGTCGCCGACGCAGCGTCGATGTCGTGAAATCCGAGGACATTTTCGATCAGCATCGACGTCGGTCCGAGGGCCGACCAACCACAGAACTCGGGGCGGGAACGTTTTCCGTCATGCATCCCGGGACCCGGCTTGTTCGGGTCGTAACACTCCCAGATAGTGTTCGGCGTCACGTCGCGATAGGTGCGATTCATGTCTCGCACGAGTGCCAAGGCGTGCTCGTCGGCCAAGGCATGGAAATCGTATTTTTCCAGTGCCTTGGTCGCCATGTAGGCAAGCGGGAGCCAAACCGCGCCGCGCCAATAATTCCCGTCGAAATTCGGGTCCGACCGGGCAACGCTCGGCCATGGCACGGGGCCGCCAAAGACCTGCGGGTCGCGGGCATGTTCGGCGAGCCGCTTCGCCTGCTCGGGCGAGCACATCTCGGCAAGCATCGGCCAGAACGCCGCCGGTGTTTTCACGCGGACGAACGAGCCGTCACCCGGCTTGATGTCGTAGTAAATTCCATCCTTCTCGTCCCAGTAGTAGCGATTGATCAACGCTTTGATCCGATCATATTCGGCCTGAAACTTTGTTTCCAAATCGTTGTTACCGATGCGTTTTGCCATCCGTGCGATATACAATGCGCTAAGCTCCTGCTGGGCAATCGCATCAACACGGAGTGCGTCTCGGTCGATGAATCGCGGACTGTTGTCCATGCCGCTCGCGACGCCGCTCCAGAAAAATCCCTTTTCGTGCGGCATCAAATCGACTCCTTTTTTCGCCCCTTTGACACTCATGCCGCGGCGCGCCTTGTTGAACCAGTCGTAATGCCGTTGAAGGTATTTGGTATCATTCAACAACCATTTCAGACGCGTGGTATCGGCCGTAAACCGCGCGTTGTCATACTCGACCCAGGCGAACAACGGCGGGTTGTCCGGGTGTTGAATCGTCATCGGGCTGGTCGCGCCGTCGTGCATCACCGCATAGAAGTTCAGCAGACTTTCTACGCCGGGAAACTGCTCGGGTGAGTATCGGCAGAACAGTGACATGAACGACGTGTCCCAGATCCAGACCGTGTCGTCCCAGAACGCCTCGTCCATGTACGGCGTGTGCGGGGCACCGGGCGAGTCCTTGACGTGGGCGTGGGCGATTTCCCAGGCGCGCCAGTAAAGTTCGACCAGTTCCGGGTCGGCATCGAAGATCGGTTCGGGAACAAGCGACCGGTCAAGCGCCGAGGTGATAGCACGCTGAGCTTTTGCCGCCGCACCCGGCTGGGTTGGCGGTGCCGGACGTGGGGCACTTGCGTTGGCCGGGATGGCGGAGGAATGGAAATCGTCAACCGAAATTTCGTTCGCGTAGGTTCGAATGCCGACGCCCTCGATACGAGCGAGCATCCCCTCCATTTTAACTTTGGCGTCCCAGCGTTCTGAGGGGCTTTCCCCGTCGGGTCGGATACGCATTTTAAGATCACCGCCCGTGATTTCGACCTCGAGGATATACCAAGCGCCGGCCTTCAGATCTCGTTGGGCCGTGCCGTGTCGCTTTGCATTCGCGGAGGGTTCTTCAACAAAAATAGAAACCTGACCGGCGGGAGTGTCAGGAGCGCCGAGTAAGACCGCTGCATACAGCCGTTGCTCTGAGGTCGCGCCGTACAACACGGCCGCCACCGAGGCCCACTTTTCGACCTTTTCAGGCATGAGGAAGCGGAATGACACGAGACAGGATCCAGCGGGAATGGCAATCGGTTCGACCGGGCGTCTTACCGCCCCGCCAACCGTCGCGATTCCGTTATCGACCGTCCACTTTGCCTCCCCCGTTTTTTTCGGCCCTTCCAGCCGTTCCCAGCCAGCCGGATCTTTATCGAATGCTTCAACCCACTGCGCGGTCGATTCACCGCCTGAGATTAGCAGAACCACGGCGATCATCCTGCCGATCCATTGTTTTACTCTGCTCATAAATTCCCAATTAAAAATATTGCTTGGAAATTTGAGGAGAGCTTTCGGGTTCATGATCTTCTGACGCTGCTTTTCGTAACTGCTACCAACTTCTTTTGGATATCGACGGCATCAACACTCAATTCGTTACTGTTGCCATCCTTACCCCTAATACACATTTTGTCGGGGGTCTTGAATTGAGGGATTTGAAGGAAGCAGCAATTAGTTTTTGACGATCTTGAGACGTGCGAAGTCTTTAGGAGTGGCACTGAGCAGGAAGGACACCGTGGCGTTGGCAGGGTTGTTATCGGTGACGACTGGAAGCCAGCCGGTGAGGGCGGTGGACTGCTCAATGATATAGCTGATGGCGGGGTCATTCTTGGCATCGGGGCCTTTGGTGAAGGTCACGAGCTTACCCACCAGTGTGCCTGGAGGCTGATCCGAAACCCGTGGGTTTTTACCCAAGGCGTATTCGACGAGGTTGGAGAGGCCATCGTTATCGAAGTCATCCGTTGTAAGCTCGCCGGCGATGTTGCCCTTGAGAGGATCATTGGCCCACGAGGTGTAGGTCGGGCCACCGCCACCTGCGGTGTAGGTGAGGACGAGCGAGTCTAAGGATTGCGCGAGCGACCATGTGCCAGTGCCGGTGAAGCCGGGTGCGGTGATGGCGATGCTCGTAGGGCTGAAGTTGGTGATGCCAGTCGTGGTGAGGATGGTGAAAGATTTGGTGCCTTCGGTGAAGTTTGCCAAGCCCGTGGTGTTGATTTGCAGATTGATCGGCACGCTAACCGCATCCAAGCTCGCCACGGA
>JBBRBC010000119.1:0-3705 GCA_038206205.1 Opitutales bacterium | reverse complement strand
GCGGGACCTCCAAGCCGGTCCCGCGTTGGGGGCTGAGCTTCATGGGCTCTGACCGAGGTATGACTACAGACTACGGCTGGTTTCCGATACTCACGTTTTTGCTTCAGGTTGGACATTCAGCTTCATCCTTGAGCGCGCCCTGTTTGATGTTGTGGGGACAAGTGATGCACAGCCGCTCGGGATAAAAAAGGCCGCGGCTTTTGCCGCGGCCGAGTGAAGAAAGAGCGGTAGATGGCAACCGCTTCTATCTGATTGCTCAGATTCCGGCGCCGTTTTCCTCGGGGATGCGCATCGCGTAGAAACTGCGATAGACAAAGACCAACGCGACCGCGAAGAAGAAGCAGCCGATGCCGGTCTTCAGGTTCTGGTCTTTCATCGTGACGGCGATTTCGACGGCAAGGAGGCCGAAGAGCGTGGTGAACTTGATCACGGGATTCATCGCGACGGACGAGGTGTCCTTGAAGGGATCACCCACGGTGTCACCGACGACGGTGGCGGCATGGAGATCGGTGCCTTTTTGGCGGAGCTCGACCTCGACGATCTTCTTCGCGTTATCCCAAGCGCCACCGGCGTTGGCCATGAAGATGGCTTGGAAGAGACCGAAGAACGCGATGCCGATCAGGTAGCCGATGAAGAAGTAGGCGTTGAAGAATGGCAGTGCGAGGGCGAAGCAGAACACGACGATGAAGATATTCCACATGCCCTTTTGCGCGTAGACCGTGCAGATGCGGACGACTTCCTTGGAATCTTTCTCGGAGGCGGTCGTGGCATCGAGCTTCATGTGCTCCTTGATGTAGACGACGGCGCTGTAGGCGCCGGTGACGACTGCCTGCATCGAGGCACCGGTGAACCAATAGATGACGGAGCCGCCCATGATCAGACCGAGAATGATCTCAGGCTGCACGATGGAGAGAGCGCCAATAACTTCCTTGAAGGGACCAGCGACGCCCGAGGCGACTTGGAGCTCATATAATTTTTGCAGCAGCATGATGATGCCGAACACCATAGTGGTGGCACCGACGACGGCCGTGCCGATGAGGACGGGTTTGGCGGTGGCCTTGAAGGTATTGCCGGCGCCGTCGCCCTTTTCCAATTGGTATTTGGCGTTCTCGAAGTCGGGCTTGAAGCCGAAGTCGCGTTCGATCTCCGCAGCGATGCCGGGCTTCCTTTCGATTTGGGAGAGTTCGTAAACGGACTGGGCGTTGTCGGTGACTGGGCCGTAGCTGTCGACTGCGATGGTGACGGGGCCCATGCCGAGGAAGCCGAAGGCCACGAGGCCGAAGGCGAAGATCGGCGCGGCGAACGCAAACTTGGCCGGCATGAGGGCGAGGATCGCGGGATTCTGGGAGAAGTAGTAGGACACAGCCATGAGCAGCATGATCACGAGGCCCATCCAGAACGCAGAGAAATTACCGGCGACGAGGCCCGACAGGATATTAAGCGAAGCACCGCCGTGCTTGGAGCAGTTGGTGACTTCTTTTACGTGGCGAGAATTCGTGCTGACAAATATCTTGGTGAATTCCGGGATCACCGCGCCGGCGATCGTGCCGCAACTGATAATGACCGAGAGCACCCACCACAGGGCTGGGTTGACGCCGGTTTGGTGCGCGAGGAGAAAGTAGGAGGCGACAAAGGTGATGCCGATCGAGACGGCCGAAGTGATCCACACGAGATGGGTGAGCGGGGCTTCGAAATCAAAATCCTTCAGGTTGCCGTACTTGGCCTTGGAGATCACCTGATTGATGAGGTAGGAGGCGAGCGAGGTGACGATCATCAGCGCGCGCATCGTGAAGAGCCAGATGATGAGCATCGCGCAGAGGTTCTGATTATCGGTGAGCGCGAGCGCGAGGAAGGCGATGAGGGCGACGCCGGTGACGCCGTAGGTTTCGAAACCATCGGCCGTGGGCCCGACGGAGTCACCGGCATTATCTCCGGTGCAGTCGGCGATCACGCCGGGATTCTTGGGATCATCCTCGGGCAGTTTGAAAACGATCTTCATGAGATCGGAACCGATGTCGGCGATCTTTGTGAAGATACCGCCACAGATGCGGAGCACCGAAGCGCCGAGGGATTCGCCGATGGCGAAACCGATGAAGCAGGGTCCAACGAGATCGCGCGGGAGGAACACCAAGATGCAGATCATGAAGAACAGCTCGACGCAGACCAGCAGCAGACCGACGCTCATGCCGGAACGCAGGGGAATGAAAAGCGTGTTGAGCGCGTTGCCCTTGAGCGCGGAGAAGGCCGTGCGGGAATTTGCCACGGTGTTAATGCGGATGCCGAACCAGGCAACGCCGTAGGAACCGAGAATGCCGAGGATGGAGGCGAGCAGAATGATGATGACGTGCGCGACGGTGTTGTGGGAGAGTACGCCGAAGTAGTAAACCATGCAGCCACCGATCAGGACCCAGAGGATCGCGAGAAATTTGCCCTGCGTGAAGAGGTACGTTTTGCACGTTTCCCAGATCATATGAGAAACGCTGGCCATTGATGAGTGCACCTGCAGGGCCTTGGTCGTGGTGTATTGGACGAGGCCGAAAGCCGCGCCAATCGCACAAATCGCGATGCCGAGGTACATCAGCGTGAGGCCGCTGATGCCGCCCAGTCCGTCGAAGGTGACGTGCGTGAGATCAGGTATCTTGATATCAGCTTCGCCCGCAAAGGCGGTGGTGGATAATGTGGCTAGCGCCAAAATCAGCGCTCCCATTGGTTTCCAAGCTTTTTGTTTTAACATGACAAGGGTAGGGTTACAGATAGCGGTACAGCGTGGAATCTGACCAACACGTCAGACTGACGCCAGTTCAAACACTGGTCTTAACCGGGCCAAATTTACGCACGGATTGTTGCGCGCGAGTGCACTCAGAAGGAATCTGCGACAGAGGCGACCACCGTCGGCGTGGGCCGGCATGCAGGCGGGAACCGTTGACGAGTTAGTCCGTTTACTCATGTTCAGCATTTCTCATGTCCCTTCTCGTGATCAGAGATTTAGTGAAAAGCTACCGCCGGCCCGATGCCGGAGCGCAGCGCGTACTGGAAGTGCGGGAATTCTCACTCGGAGCGGGCGAACAACTGGCGCTGCGCGGCGAGAGCGGTTCGGGTAAGACGACTTTTCTCAACCTCATCGCGGGGATTCTTGCGCCGGATAGCGGCTCCATTTTGCTGGCTGGTCACGAACTGGCGAAACTCGGCGAAGCCCAACGCGACCGGCTGCGCGCCGAAACGATCGGCTGTATTTTTCAAACCTTCAATCTGCTCCAAGGCCACACGGTATTGGAGAACGTGGAACTCGGCATGGCTTTCGGCCGCGGCGTGAATCGTGCGCACGCTGAGGCTTTGTTGAAACACGTGGGACTGGCCGATAAGCTCGCGCATTATCCGCGTCAGCTCTCCACCGGCCAACAGCAACGCGTCGCCGTGGCTCGCGCGCTGGCGAACCAACCAAAACTCGTGCTCGCCGACGAGCCCACCGGCAATCTCGACCGCCGCAACGCCCGCGAATCGCTGATGCTGATTCGCGAAGTCTGTCACGAGACCGGTGCCGCGCTGCTGCTCGTGAGCCACGACGAACGGGTGCTTGCCCAGTTCGAATTCATGAAGGATTTCGCGCTGCTGAACCAGGCGATGGATAAGGGAGGCGGGGTTGCCACACCCCGGGGGGGTAATTATGGGGGTGTGGGGCACCCGCGGCCAAAATATATAAAAAAA
>JBBRBC010000118.1:0-3835 GCA_038206205.1 Opitutales bacterium | reverse complement strand
CGTCGCTCGACGGAATCTTGCGGGCCTTGCGCTCCGCAGCTCGGACGCTTCCCGAATGATGCACACCCTCGATCTCATCCTCGCCGCGCTGCCGGTCGCGTTGCTCGTCTATCTGATGACGAAAAAGCAGAGCGTATCGTCGAACCGTGCTTTGCCACTGGCTGCGCTGGTGCTTTATTTTATCCTTCTGACTTATTTCCGAACGCAACCGGTGCTCGCCCATGCGGCGGTGGTGGAGGGATTGCTCACCGCGCTCACGCCTATCCTCATCGTCTGGGGCGCGATTCTCCTTTTCAAAACAATGGAGCACTCAGGCGCGATGAACACGGTGCGGCAGTGGCTCAATGGCATCACCACCAACCGCGTGGCGCAGCTCATGATCGTCGGTTGGGCGTTTTCATTTTTGGTGGAAGGCGTCAGCGGATTCGGTACGCCTGCCGCGCTGGCCGCGCCACTGCTCGTGGGGCTGGGCTTTGCGCCGCTGCCCGTGGCGGTGCTGTGCCTGATGATGAACACCGTGCCGGTTTCCTTTGGTGCGGTGGGAATGCCGATTTGGTTCGGGCTCGGCGGGCTCGATCTGACTCCCGGTGAGTTGCGCGAAGTTGCCTTCAAGACCGCCTTGATTCATGCCGGGGCGGCGTTGGTCATTCCGCTGCTCGCGTTGCGCGTGGTGGTGTCCGCGCGGGAGATTCGGGAAAACCTCGGTTTCATCGCGCTCGTCATCGGTGCGACGATGGCGGCCTATGTCGCGGTAGCGCGTTTCAACGTCGAGTTCCCCTCCATCGCGGGCGGTGTTTGCGGACTCGCCGCGTCCGTTATTCTAGCGCGGCATGGCATCGGTCTAACGCCTGCTGAAACCACAGAGCACCATAAAAAAATCACCACGGCCAGCCTGCTCAAAGCCACCTTCCCGCTGTGGGCCACGGTGCTGATTCTCATCATTACCCGTATTGATGCGCTCGGTCTGAAAGCCTGGCTGACGGCCGGCGCACCCGCTATCCATCTCCCACTTTCAGCGCTCGGTGAACTGCGCATCAGTCCGTCGCTCGTTGTCCAGTGGCGGCACATTTTCGGCACCGGACTGAGCTGGTCGCACGCGGTGCTTTACGTGCCGTCGGTCATACCATTCTTCCTCGTCTCCGCACTCACGTTCGCTCTGTTCCGGACGCCCGCGGCGGCGGTGCGGGCGGCGTGGAAGCAGTCGTTCCGGCAAGTGCTCAAGCCCATCGGCGCTTTCCTCGGCGCGTTGGTTTTGGTGAAGCTGCTCATGGTTGGCGGCGAGCGTTCGTGCGCCGCGATTCTCGGCCACGGGCTGGCTCGAACCGGTGGCGGGGCGTGGCAGTTCGCCGCCGTGTATCTCGGCGCGCTCGGCTCGTTTTTCTCCGGCTCGAACACCGTCTCGAACCTCACCTTCGGCGGCATCCAGGATGCCACCGCCACGTCACTGGGCCTTTCCCGCACCACGATCCTGAGCCTGCAATCCGTCGGCGGCGCGATGGGCAACATGGTCTGCATCCACAACATCGTCGCCGTCTGCTCCATCCTCGGCCTGCACGCTGAGGAGGGCCGCATCCTACGCCGGATGATTCTTCCTCTGTTGCTTTATGGAGCCATCGCAGGGGCGGTCTCGCTTCTCCTGTGAACCCGCCCCGCCGCCTTTACGCTCTTTGACTTTTCCTAAATGGGATCAGGTTTCGCGCGGGGGGAGGTGGCTCTGGGCCGATCATGAACTGCATCAACCCGGCGTATTTCCAAGGACGACCGAATCCCAGTAAATTGTTGCCGGTCTCTCACCGCACTGGCATGATTTTTGTAAGGGTGGCTGATGAAATTGATCCCCCGATCTAACGAATAAACTCATGAACACGGATGCTCCAATTGTTGCGGGAATCGATTTTTCCGCCCCGACCTTATCGGTCCTGCGCCACGCCATCCAGATAGCCGCCCGATCCGGTGCCCCTGTGGTTGCCTTGCACGTGCTCGACAGCGGCAGTCTCGCCCACCGTGCGGCAAGCGGAGGACTGAATCCGGCGGCCGGGCTTCTCGAAAAGCAGGCCCGGGAAAGACTGGCAGGATGGATCGCGGCTGAGGATGCGGGAACCGAAATCCGGATCGAGATTCGGAAAGGCCGGCCAGCGGAAGAGTTACAACGCTCGGTCGAGGAACACGGGGCGTCCCTGCTGGTGATCGCCGCCAATGACACCACCAAGAAACGACTGGGTTCAATCGCGTCGCAATGTGTGGGTTCGGTCCCATGCGACGTCATGGTCTTGCGCGACTGGCAGCAAGGCAATTTTACTAAGATCATAGTATGCAGTGATTTCTCGCCGGCATCGGCGCACGCTCTGGCGCGCGGGGTTTCGCTGGCCGCGGCGCATGGGGCTGAGTTGGAAGTCGTCCACGTGATCTATCCGCCCTCGCGCGATGCGTGGGGGGAAATGCTGGAGCATGAGGCGGCAGCGCCAATGAGCCACGTCAAGGAATGCCGCGCGAAGGTGGATGAACAGATGGTGAAGTCGTTGTCACCTCATGCGGAGGCATTGGCCACGATCAAGCATCGAACCGTGATCCTCGAATCCGTGCTGGCCTCTGCCGCACTGACCTATCACATCCAGGATACCGGTGCGGATCTGGTGGTGCTTGGAACCCGCAGTCACTCGAAGCTCGCCAGCTACTTCATCGGAACCAATGCGGAACGTCTGCTGCATGACGCCACGGTCTCGGTCCTGGCGATCCGTGGCTGAGCGGCGTTCGAGATCCTTCGCCGGGGAGCTGGCTGGATTCATTGCCACCGGTTTGATTGCAAAAAAAGTTTCTGTTAAAAATCGCTTGATAATGCGGCTTATAAAACCAAGTTAACAAACTCCGGCACTTCGAGATCCTCGTTGTCTGGAGAACCCCGATCCAATACCTGTTTCACGAGCCACCCGCCACAAGCAAACCCCCAGAAATCATGTCCACCACCGTCCCTTTCACCTCCATCGTCGTCGGCACCGACTTCTCCTCATGCTCGGCGGTCGCGCTCGCACAGGCTATCCGCATCGCAGGTTGGTCAGGGGGGGCGAAAGTCCACGTCGTCCATGTCATCGATACGACTGTGGTCATCGAACTCGAAACGGCCTTCTCGCCGATGCAGGAGGCCATCCGGGATGGGCTGACCAAGGACGCTGAGAATGCCTGGACCCGTTTCGCCAAGGGTGTGCCGGAGGCCGAGGGTTTGCCCATCGAAGTCTCGATTAACAATCGGATCGTCGGCATCCTCCGGCGTGCCCGCGAGGATAAGGCCGACCTGATCGTGATGGGCGCTTTCGGCCAGAGAGCGCCGGATGTCGGCATGGGCACCGTCGCCACCGCCTGCGTGCGCAAGAGCATGACCGGTGTGCTGCTCGTGCGGGACACGCGGCCCCAGGGTGGGAGCGCGCCCTTCAAGACCATCGTTGCCGCAGTGGACTTCTCGCCGACCTCGCTGCGAGCCGTGGCGCGGGCTGCGATGTTCGCGGCAAAGGACGGTGCCAAGTTGCACCTGCTGCACGTATTTCAAGCCCCGTGGCTCCAATTGCTCAACAGCGAGTCAACGCCGCTGGCCTCGGATCACCAACAGAAAGATTACCGCGACGGGCTGGAGCGTCGGCTCGCCGAGTTCTGCCGCCCGGCGCTTGAGGCACATGCGGGGTTGGACGTGAGCATGGTCGTTTATGTGCGGGCGGCGATTTGAAAGCCGGATGATTTGGGCGGTGTGAACGTCGGATGGCGCTTGCGCTGGATCTTCTTCGAGAACTTCTAACTAAACTCTTCTTCCTTCGTCTTCTTCCCGTTCTTCTTCGTGGGGGCGGGG
>JBBRBC010000117.1:0-4586 GCA_038206205.1 Opitutales bacterium | reverse complement strand
GAGGAGAGCTGCGAGTGGAGCGTGCCGGCGTTGAAGAGGGTCGGCGTGCTGGAGCAGAAGCGGCGGGTCTTGTAGAGGGAGTAGAGACCGGTGGCCTTGCCCTCGCGGTCGACGGGCTCGTCGAGGGAGAGACCCATGGCGACGCGGATCCAGAAGAACTGCGGCGTCTCGAGGCGGCGCGCGGGCGTCTTGGTTTTGTAGATGATGAGGTAGCGATCGTAGAGGGTCTGGATGCCGAGGAAGTCGAACTCGAGGTCGGAGGACGGATCGAGGGCGGCGGCGAGCTTAACTAGATCGAAGTCGAGGAGGCGGGGGTTGAGGCGCTTGATGGCGACGCCGTGCTCGAGGTATTTCTTGAACGCGCGCTGGTGGAATTCCTTCAGCTTGGCGATGCCGTCGCGCATGATGTCCCAGCCGAGGACTTCTTCGTAGATGTAGGTGAGCTGGATGCGGCCGGCGAACTTGGCGAAGTCGGCGTCCTTCTCGATGAGCGTCTTGGCGTTGAGAACGATGGTGTTGTTGAGATCGCCTTGGGCGATGTTGTCGAAGGTGGAGCGGCGGAGTTCGCCCTCGATGGCCTCGGGCGTGAGGCAGAGGCGGAGACCGATGGCGGCGAATTCGATGCGGCGCTTGAGGTCGACGCCGTCCCAGAGGTAGGTGGTGCCGTCGGCCTTGGTGACGACGATCATGGAGTTCTGACCCTGCGGCGGCGGGATCGGGGCGTTCGAATCGGCGGGAGGCGCGAAGGCGTCGCCGGTGAGGGACGCGAGTTCCATCTGGGCGCGGGTGGTGTGGCGGGCGGCGCGGTAGAGAATGTAGTCTTCGGCGACTTTGTAGTGGCCGGCCTTCATGAGCTCTTCCTGGACGAGATCCTGGACTTCCTCGATGTGGAGGAAGGCCTGTTTCATGGCGGAGGCGCGCTCGGCGACGGCGCGGGTGATGGCGGTGGCGGGCGTGGGATCTTTGCGGAGGGAAAGGAAGGCCTTGCGGATGGCGATCTCGATCTTGCCGGAGTTCCACGGCACGATCTGGTTGTTGCGGCGGATGAGACGGACGGCGACGGCCGGGGTCTCGGAGCCGAATTGGAGCTTTTGAGCGCGCTTGAGCAGGAGGCTCTTGGCGACGTCGTGGGCGTTGTTGTCGACGAGGGTTTTTTCGATGAGCACGTAAAGATCGTTGAGGGAGACGCGGAGCGGGCCGCGTTCGAGGGCGGTGCGGGTGAGATTGCGGGCGACTTCGCGGGTGACGTCCGCGACGAAGGCTTGGTTTTTTTCGTTGAAGATGTCTTTCTCGCCTTTGGCGAGCATGAGATTAGCGAGGGACTTGCCGACGGTGTCAGCGACTTCGGCGAGATCGAAGCGTTCCGGGCCTTGGGGGCAGAGCACTTCGACCTCTGGCAGCGTGACTTCGTCCTTCAGGACGTCGCGCCAGTTGTAGTTGGGTTTCTGATCTTGGGGCGTGCCGGCAAATTTCTTGAGGGCGAGGTCTTGATGCACTGATGAAGTGTTACTCATGGTCGGAATAATAGCGGGTATAAGTGTGTGACTAACGGGACGGGGGTAAGAAAAAACGGCAACGGACAGCTCTGAAAATTCAGAGATCGTCGTCGCTGGCGGTCGGAAGGGCGGAGGATTTCTGATATTCAGTAACGCGGCCTTCGAAGAAATTCTGTTCTTTTTTGATGTCCATCATCTCGGCGAGCCAAGGCAGGGGGTTCTTCGTGCCGGGCTTGAGCGGAGTGAGGCCGCAATCCTCGAGGCGGCGATCAGCGATGTAGTCGATGTAGGTGAGGAATTCATCGATGGCGAGGCCCACGGCATTCAGGGGCAGGCAGTCGCGGATGAATTCTTTTTCGAGGTTCACAGCTTCGAGCATGGTGGCGCGGAGCTCTTCCTTGAAGTCGTCGGTCCAGATCTCGCGGTTCTCCTCGATGAGATCCATGAACAGATTGCGGAAGAGCTCAATGTGGTTGGACTCGTCGCGCAAAGTGTAGCGGAACATCTGGCCGATGCCGGGGAATTTATTCTGGCGGTAGAGGGAGAGCACCATGCCGAAGAGGCCGTAGAACTGGGTGCCTTCCATGCATTGGCCGAAGATGAAGACGTTTTTCGCGAAGAGGCGCTTGTTGTCGATCTGCGTCATGTCGAGATCGCGGCGCAGGGCCTGGGAGGCGCGGTTCACGAACTCGTTTTTCTTCGTGATGGATTTCACGTCTTCGAACATCGCCTCGCACTCGTGCGGGTTGATGCCGAGGGAGGAAATCATGTAGAGGAGCGAATCCGCGTGGATGTTTTCCTCGTGGGCATGGCGGCCGAGGCAGAGTTTCAGCTCGGGCGCGGTGACGATCTCGCGGACGACGTGCTGGACGTTATCGCCGACGATGCCTTCCGCAGCGGAGAAATAGCCGATACCCATGCGGATGATCCAGCGTTCCTGATCGGAGACGACCTTGGGATCGCGCCACTGCTCGATGTCCTTGCCCATGGGGATATCCTCGGGTTCCCAATGGTTGGCCTTCATTTTTTTGTAGAGATCGTAGGCCCACTGATATTTCAACGGGAGGAGGTTGAAGTAGGGGACTTGGCGACCGTTGATGACTTTTTTGGCGGCGAAAGCGGCCTCGGCTTTGGCTTCGTCCAAGGTGAAAGTCTTGGTGCCAATGGTGAAGATCTTCTGCATGACGGGACGGGTGGGGACGACGATGTGTGGGTGAAAAGCGGTTCGGCCTGTGGTTTGCGACGGTCAAAAAGCCAAAGCAACGCCTAGTTGCTAAAACTTTCTCACACATTGCTGACCACCACAGGATGTGGGTACCCGAAACCTGAGCCACAACTAATGGTGCCGACTTCAACTCCGTCAATTTTTTCTCGTAATAATTGGGTTACTTTTTTTGTGGACAAAATTGCGGAAGAAGCTCCCCGGCCACAATGGCATGCGCGTGAAATGATTTTGCCGCGATTTCACTCGGAGAAGGCGGTCGTGGCAGGTGGCGGGAAAAAGTTTAAAATTTTTCTTGACCGAACGTTGGGCGCGGCATGGTCCGTTTTCGCCCGGAAAATTTCATGACAAAAAATGATGGAGAAAAATATTCGGAAGGATTTTTGCGCGAAATTTTTCGGCGCGGAGCGAAATCGTGGAAAAGTCGCGCGGTCGCGCGGATCTACGCGGGCAAGATCAACGCCGCAGAGGCAGGCGTGCGGCAGCGCGTGAGGGAAAATAATACCAGTGACTAATTCGTTCGAGAATTTGGGTAGGGCGGGACCGCTGGGCCCGCCGTGAGTGCTGATCGGCGCGCCCAGCGGTCGCGCCCTACCTCCCGAGGTCTCAAAGCGAACCGTAATGGGTATAAATAGTCGCGAGCCGGATTTCTACTGAGTGCGGCGCGGCCCGGTTTGCATTCGCGCCATTCGGCCGGGTGGACACGGTGTTCATCGATCATGAACCTGACCGTTTATCCGCCCACCGAAGAACTGGCCAACCGGCTCACGCATGCGCTGGGGGCGCTGCTGAGTGTGGCGGGGCTGGTCCTGCTGGTGGTGGCGGCGACGCAGCACGGCGACGCGTGGCATATCACGAGCTCGGCCATTTTTGGGACTACGTTGGTGCTGCTCTACACGGTCTCGACGATTTATCACAGTTTTCAGAGGGAAAACACCCGCCGGATGCTGCGGAAATTCGATCATGCTGCGATTTTTCTGCTGATTGCCGGCACCTACACGCCGTTTCTGCTGGTGACGTTGCGCGGGCCGTGGGGCTGGAGTTTGTTTGGGGTGGTGTGGGGGCTGGCGCTCGTGGGCATCGTGATGAAATTCTGGTTCGCGGGTCGGTTTAATTTTATTTCAACGCTCATCTACCTCGGCATGGGATGGCTGGTGATGATTGCGATCAAGCCGATGAGCTCGGCTTTGCCCCAGGCAGGATTGGTTTGGTTGATCGCCGGAGGAGTGAGTTACTCTGGTGGCACGGCTTTCTATCTCTGGGGAAAGCTGCCCTATCATCACGCGATCTGGCACGTTTTCGTGCTGGGCGGCAGTGTGTGCCACTGGATCGCCGTCTATGGGTGGGTGCTGCCGGGTTGAGTCGGAACGAGTCAGTCGAGAGCTGAGGGCCAGCGCGGAGAACCTGATCATGGGAGGCGGGGTGCCCTAACACCGCAGGTATCACTGCTGCGGGCTGAGGGCACCCCGCCTCCATTCAATTCAACGGAATCGGGTTAGTATTACTACGTTAAGTTAAAGCATTGCATTTTTGGCGCCTCGGCTCATGACTTACGGTCCATGGAATGGACCGGTCCCCTTTTTCAGCGCAGTGCCAAAGATCTGCCCGATTTTCTTTCGCCGGTGGCGCTGGAGCTTGGTCGCAGTGAACGGCGAGTAGCGGCGGCACGCTAGTGTACTGAATTATAAATACCTATTCATTACTCTGAGTCGCGAGGGCGGCGCGAGCGCGATGGATTTTTTCGAGGATGACTTTGCCTTCTGCCTTCCAAACGTAGCGTTTGGGCTCAAGATTGCGGTGCGTCAGATAGCATTCGATTGATTTGACCAAGTCCGGGACGCTCGTGAAACTGCCGTCACGAATGCAGT
>JBBRBC010000116.1:0-4902 GCA_038206205.1 Opitutales bacterium | reverse complement strand
GGTGAAGAAGGAGAAACCGGCGCGCCCGACGGATGCCTGTTTCCTTTAGGACTCCATCTCGCGGGGAAGCGGGGATGGGGCGGTCGCGCGTGCCCCAGAGATTCTCGACCGCATCGCGCCAAGGCGGATTTCAACCCTTTCTCGAATCGAGAAAGGGAGCCAACTCGGCCGCACCAAAATCGGCCAAAATCTCGCCGTGCCAGTCGAGCACGGGGGCCTTGTCCTGACCGGACAGCCGTACCATTTCGGCGAAGGCGGCTCGGTCGGCGCTCACGTTTACGGAGCGGTAACCGATCTGGCGGCGATCAAGCAGGGCGACCGCCTCGGCGCACCACGGGCAGCCAGTTTTAACGAAGAGAATGGGAGGTTTTTCGGACATAAAAATTCAGAGATATCAAGGTATGATGGATGGTTATAGATAAGGTCCAAAGACGCAAATGCCGACGCGGGCGACGAAGGTTTTTCGTCGCCCGCGCGGCCCGGGGCCCGCGCCCGCGAGGGGCGCAGGCCGGGCGGTGTGTATCGGACTATTTCGAGTTGGCTTGAACCAGACCGGGCCAGTTGGCGTTGGCCTTTTTGATGATGCCATCGGTTTCCTTCGCGAAGAGCTTGGCGATGTCCGGGCTGTAGTTGAGGTACAGCTTGCCGTCACGGATCACCCAGGTGCTGACGTCAACCGGGAGCAAGACGCCCTTTTCGACGCCATATGCGCAATAGCCGCCGTATTGGGGCTCGTAACGCGTGGGCGCGGCCTCGAAGGCGGCCTTGCTCGTGGCGGAAGCGAACAGGTAGGTGGCTCCGCCATGGCTGGCGCGAATGGACGGATCGCCCTTGGTCGGCTGGCCGGCGGTGAAGAAGGCCACGGGATCGTAGCCTCCGAGGGCGATGCCGACATTGCGGTCGGCGTTAACGAAATTCGCGGCGAAGGCGGAAACGGAGAGCGCGAGCGCGGCGAGGAGGGAGAGGAGGGTTTTCATGATGAGTAGGGATGACGGACGTTTTAGGTTTGGATTTGTGGATTTAGGAATGTGCACGGTATGCGACCTCAGAAGGTCAGGATCTGCCAGCCGCCGCGTTGCAGACCGAGTATACTGGGAAAGCCGGAGGTGCCGGGGACGGCGTTGGTCGTGATGCGTTTGAGGCCTTGGTCGTCGGCGCCAAAGGAGTCCGCGCAGCCGCAGGACACACCGACGACGATCTCGACGACGGATTTGTACAGACCGTTGGCGGGATGATCGGTCTTGCCGAGGGCGGCGGGCCAGCGTGTGCCAGCGCCAGTAAAAAGGAGCTGCACGGTCTCGCCGGCCTCCTTGAATTCATGGGCCACGGCGAGCGCGTTGAACACGCGGCCGAGGGCTTCTTCTGAGCCCGACTTTGGGTCGGAGAGAACAATGATTGCAGTTTTCATGATGAGGCACTTTCGATTTTTATCTGTTGTTGTTTTGTTTCTGTTTTCTATCCCCCGGAATGGGGGGAAATGGTTTAGGCAAAGCAGTCGCTACCGGTCGGCGAGGTCGACCTTCAGGCAGGTCATGCGGTCGATCGCGGGCGTTAACGGAGGCGGCGCTCGTCCTCGCGAATGGGTTGGTCGTTGATGCTGGCGAAGCGCCGCGCCATCAGCCCCTGCGCGTCGAACTCCCAGTTCTCGTTGCCGTGCGAGCGATACCACTGGCCGGAGTCGTCGTGCCACTCGTATTCGAAGCGCACCGCGATACGATTATCCGTAAACGCCCACAGCTCCTTCTTTAGTTTATAATCGAGCTCGCGACTCCACTTGTGCCGCAGCAGCCCGACTATCTCGGCGCGACCGCGCACGAACTCGCTGCGATTACGCCATTCCGAGTCCTCGGTGTAGGCGAGCGAGACGCGCTCTGGATCGCAGGAGTTCCACGCGTCTTCGGCTAGCCGGACTTTTTGGCGAGCGGTTTCGGCGGTGAAGGGAGGCAAGGGAGGTTTCATGATGGAAAGAAGAGTCGGGCTAGGCTTTTACGATCTAAATTTAGAGAAATTAGGTGGTGGAGAACTAGGCTTTGGACCGCACGGGCAAACCCGCCCCAACTAGAGCGGCCTCGAGTCCGGCGACGCGTTTTCCCAGCCGCGCGGCGATCTTCTCGATTTCTTCGAAGGTGAAGCGCGGAGTGATGTATTTCGGGCAATTCCAGTCAAAGGCGGTCACGCGAATGCGATACACTCGCTCCACGAACCGCGGCGCCAGATCCGCCGGCGCCACCTCGGCGGCAAGAGCCGCGTGATCTTTCGCGGGCAACACCTCCGCGTGACCGAGCAGCTTCAGCCGCTCGTGCTTGGGGTAATTCATCAGAAAGAGCGCCACGCGATGATTGCCCTGGAGATTTCCGGTGGTGAGCAACTGCCGGTTTCCGCCGAGATCGGCAAACGCCAGGGTGTGTTCGTCGATCACTTTGAGAAAGCCGGCGGGCCCACCCCGATGCTGCACGTAGGGCCAGCCGTCGGCGGTGACGGAGGCCATATAAAAGCTGTCCCGGCGCTCGATGAAAACCTGCTCCATCGCGCCCAGCTCGTCGGGCCCCGGCGCGGGCGGCACCTTCTGCGTGCGGCCCTAATAACGCTCCTGCTCAGCGAGGACGGCGGGCGTGAATGTGGTGCTGAGAAAGTTGTGAGCCATGGTAGGCGAGTTTTATAATCGGTCATATAAGGATGGGAAGTGGGTGACATGAAGCACGGCCGCCGAAGCCGGGCCCCATATCAACCGCCCGGAAGTCCACCTCGGTTTCGGCGAGGCGATTGAAATAATTGGCGAACAATACGAGGGCGATATTCGCCACCAGCTCCGTGAGCTCGGCCGCGCTCAGCCCGGCGTCTCGCGCGGCATAAAAATCCTGCGCCCCGACCTCGCCGCGCTGGATGACGATTCCCTGTACGAGTGAGAACATCGCCCGCAGCCTCGCGTCGCCGGCGACACCCTGGCGGGCATCGAGCATCTCCGCCTCGGCCAAGCCCTGCCGACGCCCC
Source organism: Opitutales bacterium (assembly GCA_038206205.1). Classification (GTDB taxonomy): domain Bacteria; phylum Verrucomicrobiota; class Verrucomicrobiia; order Opitutales; family Opitutaceae; genus Didemnitutus. The sequence continues at coordinate 1,911 of JBBRBC010000116.1, read as the reverse complement.
AGCTCGGTATAGACCGCCAGGCAATACCTGCACGCGTGGATCTCGGACACCGCCAACGCGATCAGCACCCGGGTCCGCGCGGAAAACGAGCCCTGCTCCAACGCCGCCCCGAAATTGATAAATCCCTCGAGCGCTGCGGGAGACTGAGCCATCCCACGCACCATGGCGGACGTGCCGCCGAGGCGTCGCGCCGCCTGGCGAAGCAACGCGGCACCGCGTGGATCGGCGGCCGGTTCGGAAATGGGACGGATGCGTGACATGGCGAAAAGGAAGTCGGGTTACACACCCTTCTTTAACATTCGCCGTGCCAATCGCGAGAATAGTTATAATCAACTATCCGAAAACGATTTAACAAATATCCGAGTTAGCGCATTTTACTACTTAATGCCGTAATTTACGAATTCTCGTTGCCTGACTACGAGATCCCGTCGTGTCCTCTGGCCATGAACTCAAACGCGCTCGAAGACGTGGTGCTCGCGATCGCGCAGAAACGCTCGATCAGCGAGGTATTGCTGCAAATCACGCGGAGCATCGCCGCCTGCATCGTCGGCGACCTCGAGCGCACGACGCCGCCAACGCCCGATGATGCGCTCGTGCGCATCTGGCTGGCAGGCCCCGGCGACCGTTGCGCCACTTGCCACTTTCGCGCCGAGTGCCCCGACCGACGACGCTGTTTGCACCTGGTCGCAAGCGCGGGCGTGTTGCGCGATCCGAAGGAGGATTGGAGTCGTCTCGACGGGCCCTTTAGCCGTTATCCGATCGGGGTCAGCAACATCGGCACCATCGTGCAGAGCGGCCAATCCATCACCACCGAGGCGGGCAAGCGTCGCGCCGGCGGCGACGACGGGCTGCCCGATTGGGCCGGAGCCGAAGGGGTGGTGGCCTTTGTCGGCCACGCCCTGACTTTCCGCGGCGAACAACTCGGCGTGCTCGGCGCGTTTAATCGCACCCCGTTTCACAAAGTGTGCTCCCAACGCCTGCTCAGCTTCGCCAACCATGCGGCGGTCGCCATCGGGAACGCCCGCGCCTTTGAGGAGATAGACAAACTCAAGCACCAGATCGAACAGGAGAACGAATACCTGCAGCAGGAGATGAAGGCCGCCCTCGATTTTGGCGACATCGTGGGCCAATCCCCCGTCCTGCAAAAAATCCTCCGCCAGATCGATCTCGTGGCCAAAACCGAGGCCAACGTGCTCGTCACCGGTCAGAGCGGCACTGGCAAGGAACTCGTCGCGCGCGCCATCCACGCGCGCAGCCGCCGCGGCGCCCGCCCGCTGATCAAGGTCAACTGCGGAGCCATTCCGGAAAACCTCTTTGAGAGCGAGTTTTTCGGCCACGTGCGGGGCGCGTTCACCAGCGCGGTCAAGGATCGCGTCGGCCGTTTCCAACTCGCCGACGGCGGCACGCTTTTCCTCGATGAGATCGGCGACATTCCGCTCGGCCTTCAGGTCAAGCTGCTCCGCGTGCTCCAAGAAGGCACCTTTGAGCGGGTGGGCGAGGAGCGCACCCGCAAGGTCGATGTTCGCATCGTCGCCGCCACCAATCGCGACCTCAAAAAAGAGGTCGAGTCCGGTCGCTTCAGACAGGATCTTTACTATCGACTGAGCGTCTTTCCGATCGAGGTGCCGCCCCTCCATCAGCGCAAAGAAGACATTCCCATGCTCGCCGCCCACTTCCTCAAAAAATCCGCGCAACGGCTCCACATGCGCGCCCCGCGCCTCACCCAGGCCCACGTCGAAACGCTGCAAAGCTACGATTGGCCGGGCAACATCCGCGAGTTGCAGAATGCGTTGGAGCGCGCCCTGATCGTTTCCCAACACGGCGCACTTCGCTTCGACCTGCCAAAGCCGGACTTGCCTTCCCACTCCGCCAACCAGTCGCCGCTCCCGCTCATCGGCGAGCTTGCCGTCG
>JBBRBC010000115.1:0-4906 GCA_038206205.1 Opitutales bacterium | reverse complement strand
CGCCCCTCCACACCTCCCCCAGTTCTTCAACTGAAGGAACCAAACCCAGACGAACCGACGCCACACAGGGGTGGGTCAATTTTATCTGCTCGTTAATGGATCAAATCTAACTGCTCGTTTTCAATGGTGAGGCTGCAAGCCACCGTGAACGGTCAACCCCGCGTGTATCTGGTACAAGTTCAGGTGCGCTGAGGCGAGTGGCTCAGGGTCGTCAGAGCGATGACAGATGGGGTAGCGATGCAGATGGGGTCAGAGCGATGCAGATGGGGTCAGGCTTGGTTGTTTGCTACGAGCTATGATAGTGGCAACCGCCCGCTCACGGTCACCCGCACCGTTCCCGGCTCACCCGCCGAGACGACTACGTTCACGTACAATGCACTCGGCCACCGACTCTCGATGGCGGACGCTCTCGGTCGCACCACGCGTTGGACCTACGATGCCCGCGGCAATGTGCTCACGGTCACCCGGCACGACGGCCAGATTGGCACGCGGAATACCTATGATGCGCAAGTCAGCTTGCTCACCACCACCGCACCCCGCGCCGCCCGTCTCACCACCGCCACACCCCGTGCTACCCGCTTCACCGGTTTTGCAAGCACACCTCGCGTATTTGAAACTCGCCGACATCGCCGCCCAATGCGAACCCCTCGCCACCGACGCCGCCGCGAAAGGCTGGACGCACGTCGAATATTTGCGCCGCTTGATCGAAGGCGAATACCGCGCCCGCCAGCAACGCGCCATCGAACGCCGCCTCCACGCCGCCCGATTCCCGGTGGTGAAGACCCTCGATCAGTTCCGCTGGGACTGGCCCAAAAAAATCAACGAACTCCAGGTCAAAAACCTGCTCCGCCTCACGTTCATCGAAAAGAAAACCAACGTCATCCTGCTGGGCGGCGTCGGGCTCGGCAAGAGTCACATCGCTGCGGCCCTCGGCTACGAAGCCTGCCAGCGCGGCCACACCGTGCTCTTCACCACGGCCGTGGACGCGCTCAACACCCTGGTCGCCGCGCAAGCCGCGCAACGCTTGCCAGCCGAACTGAAACGCTACCTCACTCCTGACGTGCTCATCCTCGACGAACTCGGATACCTGCCGCTCGACAAGACCGGCGCCGATCTCCTGTTCCAAGTGATCAGCCAACGCTACGAACGCGGCACGCTGATCATCACGACCAACAAAGCCTACAAGAACTGGCCCGAGATATTCAACCACGACGCCGGCATCACCAGTGCGATCTTGGATCGCGTGCTGCACCACGCTGAGACGGTCGTCATTGAGGGAAAAAGCTACCGCATGAAAGACCAGATCGAGCCGCCGCTCTGATTACCACGGACCAAGCCTCGACGCTCAAGCCGGCGGTCTGCTTCACCGACCGCCGGCTTTTTTAGAAAATGCCGCCATGGTTTTCAAACCGCCCATTTTTAGTGAAGAACACCCCGCCGCTCACAGCTGCTTCGCCGAATCAGTTTCGTGGACCCGGAGACTGGCAACGCGCTGATCTTCGTCACCAATCAGTTCGACTTGGATGCGTTGATCGTTGCCCAAATCTACCGCCGGCGTCGGGCCATCGAGTTGTTCTTTCGCTGGATGAAACAGCACCTGCGGCTGCGGGGTTTCTACAGCACTTCGTTCAACGGCGTGGGGGGTGCAAATTTGGTCAGCGATCAGCGCCTATCTGCTCGTGGCCATAGCCAAGCGTCGGTTGCACCTCTCGCAGTCGCTTTGGGAAATTTTGCAAATCGTGAGCATCGCCTCCATGGAGCAAATTGCTCTTCCAGAATTGCTTGAGACTATTGATACCACATCTAAACAGGTCGATAACTCTAAACAACTGGAGATCAAGTACTCATAACTGGACAGCCGTGACCCCCGTAATTCGATAAACCCGTTTCAACTGCCTCGGCTCAGAACAAAAACTGCATGCGGCTGCGCAGCCCGTTGATCGTGTTCTCGGCTGCCGCGCCCGTGATCCGGCCCGTGGCCTTGGCGTATTCGTACCCGAAAGTTAAACGCACGGCATTGCCGACGAAGTAATAATTGCCGCCGACATAAAAGGATTTGAGCTGGTCGAAATCGCCGGTGGCGGGGGCGTTGCGGATCAAGGCGCCCGGGGAAAGCCCAAGACCATCGGAATCCACCGTGGAATAACGCAACACCAGTTCCCATTCCCGGGTAAACTTGAATGACGGTTCAATCATGAAGCCAGTCTGGCGCGCGTCCGGGCCGGGCCGGGCATAGCTGGCGGTGATGAACTCGGTCATGAGAGACAGCGCGGCCACATCGTAGCGCAGATGAGCCGCCGTGGCGCTGATGGGGCCGGCCGCGAGAAGATCGGGCAAATATCCGCCGTCGATGCCACATTCCAAGAGACCGGAGCCGAGCGCCCGGCTGAAACCCAAGCGTGCATAATAGGCGGGTTGATTTGCCACATTCCCGGCGGTGCCTGCGGAATTTTTTGCCCCGGGGTTGGTCACGGCGGCGGCGTAGTGGAAGCCGCGGGGCAGTTTGCCTTTCAGATGCACCCCGGTGTTTTTTGCGCCAAAGCCGCGCCCAGGTTGCTCGACGAAGGCGCGGTGCGAGGCGGAGCGCTCGACGGCCTTGATCACGGAGTCGGAAATCTGTTCTTCCCGCAAAAAGGGCACTTTGGTATAGCCGAAGTTGATCTCCATGTCGGGGACACCCTTGTATGAGATGTATCCCTGCTCGATGGTGTTCGAGGCGGCGAAATCGGCCTCGACCAATCCGCTCCACTGCTCGGTGATGTAGCCGGTCGCCGCGAGCTGCAGGCGGCGCATGAGAAAACTATTGCGCGCGGGTAGCTCCGGGCCGTTCGACACCTCGGTTTTCAAGCTGTCCCACTGGGAATGAATTTTTCCCGAAATGATCAGACGCGAAATGCCTTTCTCCTTGGGCATCGCATAGACCGGGACAGCCTTTCCGGGACCCGCAGTTGATACCGTTGTCGCCGAGGCGGGTGCTGGGGCGCTCAGAGGCTGGCTTGGGCTGGCTGATTTCTCCAATTGGCGGATGAGGTCGGCTTGCTCCTTCGTCAGGCTGCCATTGCGTACCAAGGTGGAAAGCAGTTCCGTAAGCGCTTGGTTGGTGTCTGCCCTTAGTGGGGCGGACAGCATTGCCAGACAACCGACGATGAGCAGGGAGAAAGAGTGAGCTGAGCGCATGCGAATCAGGTGTGGTGCTGGGAGTCTGAGGGGTGATTACTTCGCGCCGGAGGCGAAATCATCAAAGAGCGTTACGCTGTCGGCCTTGGTCCACAGACCGACGCCGCCCGCATTGACGAAGGAAGTGTCCTCAACCTGGAACAGTTGGCGGCCGTTAAAGAATACGGTGAACAAGGCGCCTTCAAATTCGACGCGCATCGTGTGCCACGCACCGGCGGGCACGGGGATATCGACACCCTTGGCGGTGGGCGGCTGGCCTTTCACCGGGAGCATGGTCCGTTTTCCGTCCTGGAACTTATAAATAACAACATTCCCCTCCAAGGAATTCGAGCGGGCGAGGTAATAGTTATTGGCGTCGGTAAAACGCCAAACGATGCCGATGGACTGGTCTTTCTTGCCGGACACGGCCTTGGCCTTGACCTCGACAAAACCATCGCGCAACGGGGTCGCCGGTTGCGCGCACCAGAGATAACTGCCCACTCCCGATTGCCGCAAGGCGTGCGGACCGCTGGGAGCGTCGGCCACGGCGACAATTTGCCAATCGGCATCGCCCGTGCCCGTGACACCGGTCTGCCAGGGCGCGGGCAGTTTCCCGACGGGGAGCTTATCGAAAGATTCAGTCGCGGCAAAAAGGCCGGACGTGAAGGCAAGGAGGAGCGCGGCGACGAACAGGCGGGGGGTATTCATAATTTGTTTTGGATACATGAGAGAGAAGGAGCGAACGATGGGCAGAAATTGAATCAAGGATTTTTTGGGCAGGAACAGTGCGTCCCGACTCATAGGCACGTTAATGCTTTTTTCTCAGAGGCAGTGACTCAGCAGCCTCTCAGCGGACGGCCGTGAGGAGAACCAGAGAGAGGTGCTTCACCGGCCGATGAGGAACGCCGCGGCGGCGGATCATTTGGGGGAGGCGGGAGCGGGATTCCCGGAGGCTGCTGCCGCCTCAAAAATGCGGAACTCTTCGATGCCAGCCTCTTTCCCTTTGAAGTCCGGCGCCGCGCCCGTGACCGTCAGCCGCACATAGCGGGCGGGGATGGCCGCGAACGTATCGGTGAGCACGCTTTCCCCCGCGTTGCGCGAGGTTCTGCTCACGACCGTGGTGAAAGTGACGTCGTCTGCCGAGACGGACACATCGAAGGTGTACGGTCTCTTGTTGCGGGGCAGAACCTCGGTCCGCCCGATGGAATGAATTCGGCCCAAGTCGACTTGAAGCCATGGCTTGCTGGGCAGATCCAACGCGGCCCAATGGCTGATCGGAAATCCATCCACCGCACCGCTCGCTTCCCGGCCGGGAAGCTGGGATAAGTAGGTCGTGGGCTTGTGCAGCGCCAGGTTTTTCGTGGCGACTGGCGCGGGTGCGCGCTCCGGACCGGCTCCAGTTAGCAAAGTCACCTCGCCGTCACGGGAAATTTTGCCAAAGCCGATCTTCACGATTCCGGCCCCGTTCTTCTTGTGCACGGTGTTACCTTCTTCCCAGATCGCATAGACAATATCGGCGGCCGCCATTTCGACAAAGCCGATCGCCTGATCGGTCGAGCCGCGGATCGTGCGTTCTCCGATCCAGGTGCCGTCACGCCGCACGTTGTACTTAGTGTCCGGCGGGAAACGGCTCGAATGAGAATTCCCCGAGTGAGCCGCGATTATTTTTGGAAGATTTCGGTCGCGAATCTTCCCGGCACGGGCAGTGCTTTCAGAGGAGAAACGCCCCTTCCACCCCGCCACATTCGCT
>JBBRBC010000114.1:0-4924 GCA_038206205.1 Opitutales bacterium | reverse complement strand
GGCCGTCAGGGTAGGTGGCGTGTTTGTCACGCCAAGTTGCGAGACAAGCTCGCAACCTACAAAAGCCTCAAGTCCCCCGAGGAAATCACGCTGGCGCAGGAGCAGCTCACGAATGTCAGCGGCGCGATCGAGCAAGCGCGGCTGCGGTTGGATTCCATCCGGCTGATCGTGGAAGGTCCGGGCGGCAAGGAATGAGAAAATCGAAACCGTCAGGGTAGGTGGCGTGCTTGCCACGTCATTCTGCTGACCAGCAGAACGAGACAAGCCCGCAACCTACAAAACGCATAATCACCCAGGCACGACCGCCTGCAGCTGCCCTCACACCGTTCCAGATTTTTAACCGCTCATCCACGCGAGTTGACGCGAATGAAATGGAAGGTCCAATCCCGGCCTTGCCAACTTCGGCCCAGTCGCAATTGGTTTCATCCATGACCACCGCGCATCTCACCGAGGCAGTGCTTGCTCTGCCGGAAGCGGAGCGATTGCGCGGGAGATAATCGCCAGCCTGACGAATGATGAAGTCCAGAAGATGGCCATCAACGAAGGCGTGCGTCGCATGGAAGACAGCATCAAGGGCCAAACGGTAGGACTGGACGAAAGCCAGTTCCGCCAGGCCCTCAGATGACAATATTGTACCACCCCGAGTTCGTTGGCGATATTCCGCGGTTCGCGAGCAAGTCTGCGGATATATCGCCGAATTGAGAACTCCGGTTCGGTCGTGACATTGAGGCCGTGCTGATCGCAGTGAAAACGAACCCGACCAGTGCGGGGCATTTCATCAACACGGGATCACTCATCCTGCGTGAGGTACGTCGGCGAAACCTCGAAGTATTTCCATTTTTCGTGCTCTATGGCCAAGCCGATGATCGTTTGGTCTTTGGTTCAGTTATCCCTAGCGCCTCAGATCCGCTGGTTTGGCTGACGCGGTTCGAATGATGAATAATGGAAGGGGTTTATTTTTTCTGATGATCAATCTTGCCGGAATCCGGAGTCCATTTCACCAGCGGTTGCTTTCCGGCCACATAAAGCGGATGCCGCGGATGCCCCTCCTTGGTTGCGCCGAGACACCAGAGTTCGCGGCCGGGAAAAAGTTTCGCGACGGCTTCGGCGCGGGACTGGTATTCACCGATCGCCCCCCACGCGGCGACAATCACGGAGCAACGCGCGGCGGCGAGTTGGAGCGACGTATCATTCTCCGGGCCCACGGGATCTTTTGCCGCCATCATTTCCTTGGGGTACGGCGTGCGCAGCGCGAATACATTGGCCATCCAGAATCCATCGAAGCCCTCGCGTTTGGAAAATGTGGCAATGCGCGTGAGCGTGGGATCGAGTTTTGCCTCATCGGCCGTGCTCGGATTTAGACCGATCCACATGATGAGACTCTCGCTGAAGAGAGGATTCCAGCGGTGAATCAGGCTGTAGCGGTGCCGGCGGTCGGAGGAGAAATGACATTCGTTGTCCACGATCCGAGCGTTCAGAAAGTGAAGAGAGAGCGCAAGCTAGCGCAGAATTTGGTGGAGGCTTTCGAAATCTCTCGAAAGAAGCTCCGGAATCAAAAGGGACATTTGATCCGGCACGATTATCAGGCTGAATTCACAGTGGCTCGGTGCCTTCACCGAGGATACGGAGGTATTCCTTGTAGGCGTAAACCCGGCTGCGTTGCTGACCGGTGATCTCTTCGACAATCCCAAGTTGCGTGAGTTGACTCAGCGCGGCGTTGACCGTGGGTTTGGACAGATCGAGTTCACGCACCAAGCGCGGTGAAGATACGACCGGTTGTTTTTGCATGAATTCATGCACGCGCGGTGCCGAGCCGGCGGCGCGTCCCAGCTCATAGAGCCGGTTCCGATCAGCTTGGAACAATTGCAACAGACGCGCGACGGTATCGGCGGCCTGTCGGGCCGTCTCATCCACGCCCTTGAGGAAAAAATCGAGCCAGGCTTCCCAGTCGCCGGTTTCGCGCACGTGCTGGAGTAGCTCGTAATAGGCGGCCCGGTTTTTTTTCAGATAAAGACTGAGATAGAGCAAAGGTTGCGGCAGAACGCCGTCGTGACAGAGCAGCAGCGTGATCAACAGGCGTCCGATGCGCCCGTTGCCATCGAGAAAGGGGTGGATGGTCTCGAATTGCACATGGGCCAGTGCCGCGCGCACAAGCGAAGGGACGGATTCATCATGCAGGAATTTTTCGACCGCGCCCATGCATTCCAAGACATGATCAGCTGGAGGAGGAACGAAGCGCGCGTTGCCGGGGCGGGTTCCACCGATCCAATTCTGCGAGGTACGAAATTCGCCCGGCTGCATCTCGCTGCCGCGGCCTTTGGCCAGCAGATAACCGTGCATCTCGCGCAAGAGACGCAGCGAAAGCGGGAACCCCTCTTGCATCCGCTTCAGGCCATGATTCATGGCGGCGACGTAGTTGGAAACCTCTTGGACATCGTCGATGGGCACACCGGCGATGGCTTCGTTTTCGAACAGTAATAGTTCGGACAGTGAGGACTGGGTGCCTTCGATTTGGGATGAGAGCAGCGCTTCTTTGCGCACGTAGCTGTAGAGGAAGAGATGTGGGTCTGGCAGCAGTCCCGTCACGCCACTGAGTCGGCCCAAGGAGACACTCGCTTTTTGAAACAGGGAGGCATTCCACGAGACAGGCGGTTCCGGCGGCAGAGGATGTGGTACGAATGCGTGGCACGGCTCTCCAACCATACTAATGGGAAGCCTGTAACCTGTTGGGCCACGATTCATGGGTTAAGCAGAAGCACAAATGCTTTACTAAGTCCAGTGCAAGGAAGGCCAATAAGCATCCGCTTTACTAATGCCAGGGCTTGGTAAAGCGAACGATACCTACCCGCCCGACTGTATCACCACTCGACCCTCCCCCCGCTATTAAAGTTTTTTGGTCTGTGGGTGAACTGCTAAAATATCGGGCACTTCTTTTAACAACGAACGGGCGTATTAAAGATGCGGGCCAAATTTGTTGATCTAGACGTGGTTGACCCGTTCCCGGGAATGGCCTGTCTCGCGAAGGAGACGAAGGGTTCGAAGGTTGGCCGAACGAGAAAACAGGTATTAAACGCGGAGAGCGCGGAGGACGCGGAGAAGACGAAGTATCGTATGGCAATGACTTCGCGTCCTCCGCGTTTAAAGTCTGGCGGGGTGGTGGGCTGGCGGCGGATTCGGGCTCGCCTACTTGGGTGGGGCGGGAGAGTTTTTGGGTGATGACGATTCTTCGGCGGTGCAAAAGAATTAGGAGACTTCGATGAACCCCAAACCCCAAGAACATTTCGATTAGCTTAGGAAAGGTAAAATTGATGAGATATGCTAAAGCTCTCAAAAGAAACTCGCAAAGAACTGGAAGCCACAGTTCGTTCCGGCCAGGAGATACCAGCTATGTTTGTGAACATTCTTGGAGAAATGTATTTATCTCCGCTTCTCGAGATCGCTGTGGAAGTAGAAAACACGGCTTTTATAAGGCAATTGAGGATTGCGATCAAATTGGCTCTGAAGCCAACGAACCCAAAAATCAAAGCTCATGGGAGTCGAAAACCAACGAACCCAAAGATTAATGTTCATAGGAATCCGAAACCTGCGAAGCGTAAAATACATGTTGTTCCTTTGTCATTGGACGAGCGTATGGCAATTGCCAATAGGCTAAACAATTTACGAAGAAAGATTATCATGAGATCAGAACGGGGAAGAAGTCTCTATGCACATTTCGTTCAAGGTGGTGCGCCTGGATTGAGGCAGCAACAATAGGGGGCTTGGCCGTGTTTTTGTTGATCCTGGTTTCCAACGCCCTGAATGGTAGCGGCTCCTCTCGGGAGCCGGGTCATGATCGACGGTGGCGCGAAGGAGATTTCGTTCGTTTGCACATCAGCTATCGAAGACATGGCGGCTTAAGATCGGCTCTGTGTATCCTCCCTTCTCTCTATGACAAAATTCTTGGTGATCGTTTTCGAACCGGCGTGTTGAGCCGCCTTCGCTGTAGGATGGTTGGTTTTCTCCGCGCTCTCCGCGTCCTCCGCGATTAAATGTCTGCCTGCTGTGGATTGGTAGCTGCGTTGCGCGAATCCCGACAACGTGGTTCGCTTCGGACCACGCTTTCGCCTGCGGCTCAAGCGCGGCTACCAAACAGTTTGTTTCAAGTGGCGTGGAAGAGATAGAAGGTAGGGCGGATTATCTTAATCCGCCGAGAGGAATTCCCGACGCGTTAGGGATAACGCGCCCTACCTTCTAGCCGTAGCATTTCGAGGGATCGTGGATTCGCGGCGCGTCGGCGAGCCCGTTCGACATGCTCAGGGCCCGGAGCGATGTCGTGGGGCGACGGCCCTACGCCGACTTGTTTCTGGCTCTCAACTCTGGACTCTCAGCTATCAACAGGCGGCGCGTCGGCGAACGACGGCCCTACAAAACGGTTCAACTCAAAATCTGGCGGAGGCTTTCGAGATCGAGGACTCGGGCGAGCGATTCTTCCTGCACAACGGCGCTGGCGAGGGCGGCTTTGTCGCGCTGGAGGGCGCGGATCTTTTCCTCGACCGTGCCGCGGGCTAGGATGCGGTACGCGATGACTTGGTTGCGCTGGCCGATGCGGTGGGTGCGGTCGATGGCTTGCGCCTCGACGGCGGGATTCCACCACGGATCGTAGAGCACGACGTAGCTGGCGGCGGTGAGATTGAGGCCGGAGCCGGCGGCTTTCAGCGAGAGGAGAAAAACCGGGATGGACGGATCGCCTTGGAAACGGTCGACGAGGGCCTGGCGGTTTTCGGTCTGGCCGGTGAGCATCAGATGGGCAATGTCGCGCTTCACGAGTTCCTCGCGGATGAGCTCGAGCATCGTGACAAATTGCGAGAAAACCAAAACCTTGTGGCCTTCCGCGATGAGTGGTTCGAGCGTTTCGAGCAACGCGTCGAGCTTGGCGCTCGACGGT
>JBBRBC010000113.1:0-5141 GCA_038206205.1 Opitutales bacterium | reverse complement strand
CGCCGCAAATCGGATATGGCCGAATGGGTGGACCCGCTGGCAGGTGGCGAACCGGCGCTACCTTGGGCTCTCCTTCGCCGTATCTCATTTCATCCACGCCATCGCTATTCGATCTTTATCGGCCCCTACGCACGTCAATTTCATGAGGTCCACCCCGGATCGAACGTCCCGAGCGGGATCGGCTACCTTTTTCTGCTGGCAATGACGGTCACTTCATTTGAACGCACGGCCGCTCTGCTAGGAACCCGCGTCTGGCAAGCCCTTCACGCCACCGGGGCATTCGTGCTTTGGACGATCTTTCTGATTTCAGAAGTTTCGCGGGTGCATGAGGACCGTATTCACCTCTTGTTTATCGTCCCGCTCTTGCGCGTGGTTGCCATCCGCATTCTAGCTTGGTGGCGTTCGCGCGCCGTCTCGCTACCGGCCAGACTGCCGGCCGCTTCACAGCCGTGAAGCCCAAACTCACCATGGCACGGAGTTACATCCGGCCGAGCATTTCCAGCGTCCTTCATTCGAAATTCGCTGCGCGGTCGATGATCCTCCCGGTGATCGCTCCGCACCGCGTCGCTGTGTGCGTCGACTCTTCCCCGTCGCTTCTGATTTTGGCATGAGGTCCCCAGCATTGCCTCCCCTGCTCAGTCGACTCCAGCCTACGCCCGTGCCCTCAGAACAACCTGATGCCCTCGCCTCACCCTACCGCGCAGCGGCTTGGTTTAATCAGCCGGAACAGCAAATCCCGGCGCTGCGCCCGGACATCGACATCGTTAACGTCAGCCAACGAATGCCGATGCTTCGCAAATTTACGGCGAACGATGCCGAGGCGCTGGCCGACGTCTACCGAGACTCGGTCCGCACGATCGGACCGCAGGCTTACACGCAAGAACAGGTGGACGCGTGGGCGATTTACCCGGACGAGATCGAAGAGTTCAGATCGCGTTTATCGCGCGGGCTCACCTTGGTCGCCGAAGTGGAAAATCAGATCGCGGGATTCGGTCAGCTTGAGCCCGACGACCACGTGGCGTTTCTTTACTGTGCAGGGCGCTACAGCCGCAAAGGGATTGGCGCCATAATTTGCCGGGCGCTTGAGGCGCATGCCCTCGCGATGGGCACATTTCCAATACATACGGAAGCGAGTCGGATCAGTCGGCCTTTTTTTGAGAAGCACGGATACTCTGAGCGTGAGCGCGGTAGTTGATGGCGAGTCGTTCACGATAATTGAGGGTGGGACAAGCGAGGGCGCCGTAAGCAGGTAGCGTGGGTCAAAAGAGCGTGAGCTGGGCGGCGTCATCCGCATGGTGGCGGGCGCGACGGGCGTGGATTAGACGGTGAGTCGCGACCAGTAAATCGAGTTCCCGTGCCTCGGCCTTGACTTGGTCGGCGAAGTGAACGGAAGCGAGGACGTGGACGAGAGCGTTTCGGATGTGTTTCAGTTCCTTATAAAGGTCATCCCCGCGGTGTTGAAACGAGTTCTGGAGGCATTTGAGCAAATAGGTCGGGAAGTACGCGCCATATCGTGCGGGATCCCCATGGGCGGTAATCGCCGCGATCTGCTCGGTGATGAGGGATTGATAACGTTCCGGTGAACAGGTGAGGCCGCGACGTTCGAGCCAGATCGCCGGCCAGGTGAGCGCGGACAGCAGCATGCGCCGGTCACGGTGGAAGTTGCCCGGAGGCTCGCTCGCGTAGAACCGATGTTGTATTGCAGAGAGCAGTACGTCGATACCACCACCGAGCGCCATCTCCAGTTCTGGCGGGCGAGGGCTCATGCGACCCTTCGTTTCGAAGCGGGCTTGGGGTCGACGGCGAAGACCTGGAAGTAGAGCTTTTCGTCGATCTGCTCGATTTCCTGCGCGCAGGCGGCCGCGAGCAGATCGAAGGACATGTGCATGAGCAATCTCAGGTTGCCCGCGGCGTGTTCGCACAAGGTCTGCACGAGCGCCGTGGTCATCAGCTTGGGATTACCGGCGACTTTGAGCACATGGCCGAGACATTCGGCGAGCTGCTGCGGGGAAAGCGCCTCGGTCCGCAAGCGGGTGCGCACGCGGCTGGCCAGGGGCAATAGTTCGGGGGTTTCCAGTTTTGCCGCCAGCCGGCTATCGCCGGCCAAAACGATCGTCAGGATCGAGCGTGAGTCCAGGTCCGCGCTCGCCAAAAGCCGCAGCTCACTTAAAACCGGGACACAGGATTCTTGGGCTTCGTCGATCAGCAAAACGGGCCGGCAGAGGGAGTTTTCGACGTGCTTGTGCCACTTGTCGCGCAATACCTTGGCGCTGGCGTAGCGATTGTGCGGCCGCAGCGCGACGCCGAAGAGTTCGCCCAGTTCCCGGTAAAAATCCGCGAGCCCAGCCTGCGGCCGGGTGAGGATTCCGACCGTCACCTCCCGCAGTCGGCTAACTCGAGCGCAGAGTGCGCGCAACGAGGCCGACTTGCCCGATCCTGGTTCACCGATCACCAGAGCAAATCCGCCTTCGCCGACCTGCTGCTCAATCCGCCAGCAGAAGCTTTCCAAGGCCGGTCCCATCCAGAGCGCTTCGCTCGGCACATCCTGGGCGAAGGGAGTAAATTTCAGATTATGGAGCGAGAGCAGTTTCTTGTTCATGAAAGGGGGGAAAGATCGTCCTTGGGGATATACGCCGGCGGTAATCCCGTCGCCGCGTACTGCGCGATCAGTTTCTGCAAAAGCGGTGCCACCGCGCCCGGCCCGGGACCCGGCTCACCGCGCGTCAGCAGCGGGATTCTCACCGCCCGTCGCCCGTCCGCATTCTTCTGTTTGTCCAACGGGTACAGCCGGCAGAGGATAACGCCGGTCTTGGGATCAGCCAGGTGCACGTGGCTCAGATCCCAACTCGCCACCCGCACGCTTAACCAAATAAAATGCCCGTACCGCGACGGGATCTCGAAACGCCTCCCCGCCAAACTCATCGTGCCGTCGGAACGGCGCTGGATCCGGCGCACTTCCGAGGTAAACGCCAGGGCCAGTTCCTGCGACGACGGGCAGGGTCGACCCACGTCTTTTTTCGCCACGTAACACGCCAAAGGACTCTCGCCGATTTCAGAGTGGAGCTTGCGGTTGTATTCCATCTCCACCCACGCCTGCGTCGCCTCGTTCAGTTGACTTAAAGTCAGGGCGGCCACCCCCTCCAGCATCGGTAAAAGTCGCCCGGCGATTTGGGTGAAAAAGTTTTCCTGTTTCCCATTTTGATAGGGTGAGTACGGCAACGTATGATCATTAACGATACCGAGCCGTTTCAGCCCTTGCTCGGTTTCTCCTGCCACCATCGCGCCGCCATTGTCGTCGAGCAGGGCTCTCGGTAATCCCCGTTTTTGAAACGCCTGGCTCAACCCGTGGCACAGTTCCTCGGCCCCTTCGCGCAAGTACCACTGCGCGTGGCAGCACAGCCGCGAGCGGTCATCCAGCGTACCGAAAAGCAGGGGATACGCCCACTGGCCGTTCTCCAACAACACCCGCAACGAACCGTGGTGGAAGTCCAGATGCCATAGCCCATGGACATACTCGGCCTCGAAGCTGCGTACTTCCCGGTTTTCAAAACGCTGCTCCGCCAAAAGCGCCCCGGGACTGTGCGCGGGCCCCCGCCGCGGCCGTTTAAAGAGGCCATGCCCCTTCATGAAACGCGCGATGCACGTATAGGACGGGCAGCGGCCAAGTGCGGGCTCCTGCTCCACCGCCACGGCCAGGTTGTCCGCGTGCAATTGGTAGCTCCAACTCGGATGGTTCCGGTACTGCACGCTCAGTCGTTCCGCCAAGCTCGGGCTAATGCCCGGATGCTGGCCGTCATCGGAACGGATTTTGCGCCGTAGCGCTTTCACTGGATCGGTCTTTTCCCGCCGCGCCGCATGGTACCAGCGCTCAATCGTCGACAGGCCAAAACGAACCGCTTCGCCACTCACCGGATGACGCCACTTCTTCGCGGCCAAGGCCTCGAGTTGCCCCTGCAGTTGTCCCCGTTCCGCCGGAGCGGCCAAAAGCGGGCCCACGATGCCGAAACGCAAATGCGCCCAGCGCTCGGCGGAGCGCGACAGCGGGGACTCGTTCGTTATCGGCGGCATCATGTTTTTGGCGATGCCGCCGTTCCTGCCGCCGGGGCCTTGGCGAAGCCACCGGCATCTTCTGCGGGACTTTTATCGTCCCTTAAATACCCTGGGGTTTCCCGGATGCCGGCCTCGTCAAGGGCGCCAAAAACCCGAGCAAGTCCAGCAGCCGCTCCGGCCGTTCGATTTCGAAACGCCGCCCCAACGACCACGGCAGCGTCTGCTCGCACAACAGCGGCATGAACCGCGCCCGCGCCGATTTCCAAAATGCACTTCGCACAAACGTCGCACTCCACCACTCCCGCCATCGCTCCAGCGTTCGCCGGTCAATCGCCAACACTTCCCGGATCCACTGGACACGTTCCGGTTTCAGCCCGTGCACCATCGCCGAAACCAGCACGACCACGAACGCGGGGTATACCCGCCGCCCCAGGAAACGCACTGACATCGGCGTCTGCCGCCGCCGGCAGCCGTCCTCGTCGCAGCAGAAGCTATCGCGCAGGTCCCAACCCGGACCGCCCCGCGGCTTGCGCTCGTAATCGGACCGATGCAGCTTCCCGCCGCAGTCCGGATCCAGGCAGCCTTTTTCCCGCGCTTCTTCGGCAAAATCACGGTCGATTTTCACCAAAAGCTGCCATAGCTTTTCATTCGTCAGGTGATCCTGGCACCAATTTTCTCCGGTTAGTTTGTTCACACCTACAATCGGAAAGAATAGGCCCCTGCGGAGCAATTCTGCAGGGGCTTTATTTTGGCCCGCTATTTGATGGCCGGACTCGCCTCTGTCGCCATTCCCCATGCCGCCGACTTAACTAAATGATGGACTCAAATCGATTCCCTCAACAACCAAGCTCAAAGGCCGCGCTCCGTCCCTCGATTTACTAGCTCACTCTCAGATTTCCTGAATGACAAGACGCGCCGGGAGTTCAGCTTCAACGAGGCCGCGCCGGTGAAGGCGCGGAGAGCTGAGCTTCGGTGACAACAAGCTCACCGTGAACGTGCTTCAACGAGGCCGCGCCGGTGAAGGCGCGGAGAGCAAATCAGCCCCATGCGCAGGCTGCAACTCCCTATGGCTTCAACGAGGCCGCGCCGGT
>JBBRBC010000112.1:0-5263 GCA_038206205.1 Opitutales bacterium | reverse complement strand
GCTAATTCCTGCCAGTCCGCAGGCAATAGCGTCAGAACGTAGTCCCAATTCCCATCCGCCAATGTTGGTTTTGTCATTCTGCCGATTCAGCAAGCCCAGTCTTTTCAAAACCGCAATCCTTATGTTAGCGCTTATGGGACCTTGCCCCTGCGGTTTGATCGACAAAAAATGCCCGAGGAGTGTTAGGCTGTTCGTGAGAATTCAGCTTCACGATTTCGCGCCGGGCGCTGACAAATCGAGTTAGGCCGTGCGGCGGACGAAATTTTTCAATCCGACCAAACCAAGGCCCAAACCGAGCATCAAAACGGTCATGCCACCATCTGGAACCGCGGGAGTGGCTGCAGCAGCACTACCAAAGTAGAAGGATTGACCGATCTGACCCGTCGAGAAGTTCCAGTCGCCAGCGGTGTCTTCATAGCCGGTGGCACGGAGTGTTCCCTTACCCCCGATATTCC
Source organism: Opitutales bacterium (assembly GCA_038206205.1). GTDB lineage: Bacteria > Verrucomicrobiota > Verrucomicrobiia > Opitutales > Opitutaceae > Didemnitutus. Next base: position 4,808 of record JBBRBC010000112.1, on the reverse strand, counting down.
AGATATTCAGCGGTGCATTGAAATTCGCAATCATCGACGAGGTCGTGAATGAATACGTCAGTCCTGCACTGGAGAACGACCACAATGGGTTGACGGCCTGGGTCGCAGGCGAAAACACAAAGGGACTGAAAACCACTGGGGTTAAATCGGCCACAGCAGTGTAGATTCCTGTTTGCTGCCCGACGGCAACCCAAGCGGAATCATAACTGACAATCTTCGTCGAACCCGCGATGGGCAGAGCGTTGAAATTTGGCGCGCCATTGAACGAGACGGAGCCTGTGATGGGAACGGCCATCACTTGCGTGACGAGAACTAAAGCCAAGAGCGATGCCCCGGCGAATGTGCTTAATGTATTTTTCATGTTGGTTACTGGTTACTGTGTTTTGTGTTTTTGAGCTCGATGAGCTTAAAGGGATCAATCAGGCGCATAGCCCGGGATTATTCCTGCCCACCTGTTTCTTCGCTCCAAGATCCTCGCGCCTTCTCCCATGCCAGCCGGCAGGCAGTGCGATGGCATCGAGTGAGGAATGGTTGGGTAGGTTCATGCTGAAGTGAGCAGATTACCCTGCAAACTACCTGGCCGATATGGGGTACAGACCTACTCGCTGCGCAGGTGGGCAAGGCGACGCCGAACGAGCAACAGATACGGCGGTCGCTTTATGCGCCAAGCTGTCGTGGATATCCTGTTCCGCCACTCTGCGGGCAAGGAGATCACATTCGCGACGGCGACGTTCACCGTGAGGTTGATCGCCGCTCTGGTGACGGGGCCGACAGGGTTGGTGACGACCAAAACACACCGATCGCGATCCGCAGGCAGAATATTGTTTTTCGAGTAGCCGAGATTGAGGGCCTCACTCTCCCGAGCTCATTGCTGAGTCGATTGCGGGTATTACGGTGGCCGCCGATTTGGCCAGCGCGATCGTGCGACACGCTTTTAAGTCCACTTTGCCGGTGCCCAATCCGGGGATTTGATCCACTTTGCAGACCAGCTTCGGCACCCACAAATTAGGTAGACCGGCTTCGAGTAACTTCGTCCGGATTTCCGCCACCGTGACATTCTGCGTCGTGAGCAAAACCAACGCTTCCCCTTTGCTGCTATCGGGAATTCCGGTGATCATCGCCGCCGGCCCTTCCAGTTGATCCCAACCGAAAGCGGTGATGAGGCATTGCTCCACCGTACCGTGCGGCACCATCTCGCCGCCGATCTTGGAAAACCGCGACAACCGGCCCTCAATGTACAAAAATCCATCCTCATCCATGCGCCCCAAATCGCCCGTCACAAACCACCCGTCTTTCAACGCGCTCGCCGTCTTTTCTTCATCTTTGAGGTAACCGGTAAAAACATTCGCTCCCTTCAACCACAGCATGCCGGTTTGATGCATCGGCAGTTCTTGCTCGGTCTCAGGATCGATGATGCGCACCGTGGTGCCGGGCAGCAACCGCCCGGTTGATCCCACACGCTTCCCTTCTTGCCGCTCGGCCGTCGTGGTCGTGATGGGCGGGTCATATTGGTTGATGCTCGCCACCGGCGTGGTTTCGGTGAGCCCGTAACCTTGCAGGATTTCAATCCCGAATTGCTTCACGAATGACTCGTATAAATCCAACGGCAATTTTTCCGCCCCAGTGATCACAAGCTTGAGCGTCTTCAACTCTTCCTTGGTGGCCTTGCGCAGAATAGGCCGGATGAAGGTCGGCGCCCCGAGCAACACCGTGACTTTTTCCTGCTGGATCGACTCCACGATTTTTCTGGTTTCCAGCGGACTCGGAACGGTGACCACCCCGCACCCGCGCAACAGCGGATACCACAGGGTGACCGTGAAACCAAAGGAATGAAATATCGGCAGACAACCCAGCAACGACGTCGACTCCGGCAAGATGGAGAGCGAGGAAATCTGCGCGCAGTTCGAAAGAATGTTGCGATGACTGAGCACCACGCCCTTGGGCTCGCCGGAACTGCCACTGGTAAAAAGTAACGCGGCTTCCGCCCGGTCGCCGGTGCGGGGCACCCGCATCAGATCCGCCACCCACTGATTCGGCAGCAAGTACACCGCCAGCAACCAAGGGAAAATCACCCGCTTCCCTCCCGCCGCTTCGATCGTCTTCGCGAGATCCAGCGTCTGCTCAGGAAAGGGAAAATTGGCCAGCTTCGCCCGCAGCAAATCCGCAGTGAGCACCGTAGTAACCTCACCGAGACGCATCGAAGCCTCCAGCGAAACGCGCCCCGTGGTGAAATTTAAATTCACGGGAGTTTTGCCCGCACAGGAAACCGCGAGGTTCGCGATGAAGGCCCCGGCACCCGGCGGCAGCACAATCCCAATCCGTGCCGCCGGCACCGTGGCGCGCAAATGCCGTGAGAGCGTGGCCACGACCGCGACGAGTTGCGCCGCCGACATCTCCCGCCGCGCGCCCGTGCGATCCACGATCGACGTGTGCCAAGGATTTTTGACCAACATCCGCACCGCCTCCCGGCCCAGATGCCGTTGCAAAACCGGCCGCTCTTGAAAGGCCTCTTCACCCAAATCCAACAAGGCTCGCCGCGCCGTGCCGAGATCCACCTGCGCATGCGGAATGGCCGGACCAAACAGCACGCACACGGGTGTCGGCATCAGCCGCGGGGATTTCCACAGATATTTATTGCCCGCAAAAGAATAGATCGACCCCCACAATCCATCGATGACGGCAGGGACGACCGGCACCTTCGCCATCTCGGCAATCAGGCCGAAGCCACGTTTGAGTTGCATCAACTGACCGGTGCGGGAAATCGCCCCCTCGGGAAACACGCAGACCACTTCGCCATTCTTGATCGCATCCCACGCCAGTCGGATTCCCTTCATCGGCTTGTTCGGGCTCACGGGAATTACCCCGGCCGCACGAAAAACAAAGCGCAAAAACGGGCTCTTCGCAAAACCGGCAAACGCCACGAAGCGGATCGGCCGGGGCGAAGCGATCTGCAGCACGACCGCATCAACGTAAGAGAGATGATTGCAGATCAGGAGCGCCCCACCCTCCGGAATATTTTCCTGCCCACGTGATTTCACCCGGTAGAAAATTGGCCCAATCAACCGCATCACCGTGCAAACCGTATGATGAGGGATGTGCCAGACCGCGTAGATCAGCATGCCGAGAGTCAGCGCGGCGAGCAGGAATATCTGCGTAGAGGCGCTCCACCCGAGCGTCCGATCACCCGCCACCAAGAAATAGAGTCCACTGGCCGCAAGCCCCGTTAAACTGTCGAGCAGGCTAACCCCGGCGAGCACGCGCCCGCGCCGTTGGTTACTCGCCCGCTGCTGAATATACGCGTAGAGCGGCACCAGAAAAAATCCGGAAGCAAAACCAGCCACCGCGAGCAAGCCCATGAAAACGCGGCCATCGAGCGGTTGAAACCCCAGGATTAAAAACGAAATCAACAGCAAAGTCCCACCCAGGGGCGCCAAGCCCAATTCCACTCCGCGCCGCGAAAGGAGCCCCGCCAGCAAATTGCCGAACATGGTCCCCACCCCGACCATCAACAGCATGTTGCTCGACACCGCACTGGTCAGCACGCCCCCGCCCTGCAGTTCAAACGCGATCTGGGGAATCAGCAGCGCAATGTAACCCGCCACGCCGTAGAAAAAGCAAATCCCCATCACCGCCCGCCACAGGAAACGATCACGCCACACCTCGCGCAAATCCGTATAATGGCGCACCCACAGACTCCAGCGAAACGGCTCCGCCGATTGGGCGTGAGTTGGTTTCGCCACCTGAAAAAGCAGCCACGCCACGACTGATAAACCGGTCAGCACACCCGCCACTTGCAGACCGGCTCCCCAAGGATCGCCCCCACGCTCCAGCCAATGAGCGTACCACTGCCCCCCGGCCCATGAACCCACGAGCAAGGCGGTGATATTCGCCATCTCCATATAACCCACAAACTGCGACAGTCTTTTCGGCCCGACATACTCCAGTAAAATTCCCCGCTTGGCCGGAGACAGCACCGCCATCACCGTGGAGAGAAAGAAAAAGCACCCAATCGCACCTCCGAAAGATTTGGCCCAAAGCGCGAAGGCCAGCACCGCCATCACCCCAATTTGCGCGACCAGCACCCAATTCAAAACGGTCCGCTTAGGGAAACGATCAGCCACCCAACCGCAGACGGGACCGAACAGCACATAAGGGGAAATCAACAGGGCCATGATCAACGAGATTGTCGATTTCGGATCGACACCCGCCGCGTGCGCGAGCTGTTGCGTCAGCGCAATCAACATGAACTTTGCAGCGCAATCGTTGAAAGTTTCTAGAGCCTGCGCGGTCAGTAGCGCGGCCAGCGAAGCACGGGGTAGTTTCATGCGGGTGGGACGTGGATAACTTTGCGGTTCACGTCTGTTCGAGCAAGCCCTTCCTTTGCGCAAAATGGGCGAGCCGGAGGTGATGCCCTCATCAGCGGTAGAGCGGCTTGACCCTGCCGCTTTGTTCGCGAAACCCGCAACACCAAATCGACCATCGCCCCCCATCTGCGCGTTGCCCCCCCCAATCGTTCGCGTTCTCTTACTCGTTCTCAAAATTAAATTTCACCTAACCGAGAAAGATTATGAGAAAGAGAAAAATTACGAGTAGGAGAACGAGAAAGATTCACTGGCCCCGCAGCCTCGTCCTTTCCGCCGCCGCGTCCATCCCGTAGCCGCGCCGCATCCATCCCGTAGCCGCGCTGGAGCGCAGCGACAACGCGGTTCAGCGACACGCGATTCCCTCGCCGCGTCCCACCCGTAGCTGCGCTGCCTTTCGATTCTACTCAAGGCCCTGAGCTTGTCGAACGGGGAGCGCAGCGACAA
>JBBRBC010000111.1:0-5415 GCA_038206205.1 Opitutales bacterium | reverse complement strand
GAGCATCACCCCGAAGTACATCAAGACGGTCACCTCCACCCAGGATCGGCCTTCGATGAAGCCTAGCGCACCTGCGACCATCAGCACGATATCCTCGGGCAAGGGCAGGCCAATCCCGCAGAGGAGCAAAACGAGAAAGGGCCCCCAGATGGTCAGGGGCGAGGCTTGGAAATATTCGAGCAGTTGGGCAAACATGAGTGGCGTTGGTTAATCACGCAGGCAGATAAATCAAATACAGTGGGGCGAGTTGGTGTGAAATTGCGCAGGACCGAGAAGGCTTCTGGGTGAATTCATTTCGGAGTCTTTTGCTTAGCCGGAACAATGCAGCCCCAAACCGCAAATCGCGTTTTGCACTGGACGGGAAGAAACCCAGTTGAGCTTTAATGTAGGGCCGCTGCCCCACGACTTCGCTCTGGGCCCTGAGCATGTCGAACGGGCTTGTGGCGGCCTGTTGGCGGATTTCCTTGGCCGGCGCATCGGTCTACGCCAAGGCTACGGCCCGACAAGAACACCGGTCCTGCAATGGTCCTTTTCCCTAAGAGTCCAGAGTCGCGCGCTCAGACCCGAATCATCAGAGCCGGTATACGCGATCTTGCGACGGAAAATTGTGTTCACGGTATGGTTTGCTCTGGTCTCTCGACGCTCAGCTCTTGACTGCCTCATTCCGGCTTAGAATTCACCGCCGGGCCAGGTTCGCCCATGACGCTGCCAATGAGCCTGCAACGTGCCGGCGTGCTGTTGCAGCACCACCTGGACGATCATGGCATCATCCAGCAAACCGACTTCAGGCACGTTATCCGGAATGCGATCATAGCCCTTGAAAAAATACAGCAGAGCGAACGTAACTTCGCGATGGGCGGGAGCGCTTGGCGGGCCTTTGACCACAGCTTCGTCGAAAAATAAAGTGAGCAGCTTCAGCCGTTCCCGCAGCAGGACGGAATCTTTCACGTCATCGATTTTTCGACGCAAGGGCGTACGCAGGTGGACGAGCGTCGTGATCGCCTCCGGAGTGACGAGCGCAGCACCGCTCTCGACATAACTCGCCACGCCGGGAATACCGTCGTGGGAATTGGCAGAGAGATGCTCGTTGAGGGCTTCGGAGATGGACGTAATTTGGGTCGCCTTGGGCGGAGTGATCATGGCACGCATGGGAGGAGTTGGGTTGATTTTTAGGATTTAGCGGTGTCCGGCGCGCCAGAGATGGGCCGGGTAAAGAGGAGTGAGGTGATGATCGTGGTCGCGAGAATCGCGCCGATGATGCCGAGCGACCAGGCGATGGGAAATTTCCCGCCGAAGACCTCGTTGAGCCAAGCCATCTTGAGGCCGACGAAGATCAGGATCAGGCCGAGCCCGTACTTGAGGAAACGGAAGCGATGCATTGCCCCGGCCAGCAGGAAAAACAACGCGCGGAGACCGAGGATGGCAAAAACATTGGAGGTGAACACAATCAAGGGTTCGGCCGTGATCGCGAAAATCGCCGGCACGGAATCGACTGCAAAAACGATGTCGGTGATCTCGATGAAAACCAGACTCACGAGCAACGGCGTGGCGTGCAGCACGCCGTTGATCCGCAGAAAAAACCGTTCGCCATGCAGTTGCGCCGTGACGGGGATCATCCGCCGGAGCAGCCGAATGAGCGGATTGCGCTCGGGATCGAGCGGCTTTTCCGGGGCGAAGATAATCTTGAATCCGGTCAGAATCAAAAACGCGCCGAAGAACCAGATCACCCATTGCCATTGCAGCAGCACGGAGCCGAGCGCGATGAACAGGCTGCGGAAAATGAGTGCGCCGATGATCCCATAAAAAAGAACGCGATACTGATACTTCGGCGGGATCGCGAAGAAGGTGAAGACGACCACGAACACGAAAATATTGTCCACCGAGAGCGACTTCTCGATGACGAAGCCCGCGAGGAATTCGAGCCCGACCCGGTCGGCCATCGCCGCCGCTTCTGCTGCAGTGACGCCCAGCGCGAGCAGGCGCGGATCCTGCGGCAGTTTCCACTGGGCGTATTGCCAAAAGCCCAAGGCGAACAGTAAGCCGAGACTGATCCAGATGAAGCTCCACGTGAGCGCCTCCTTGAATTTGATCACGTGGGCCTCGCGGTGAAACACGCCCAGATCGAGCGCGAGCAGGGCCAGCACGCCCAGCGTGAAGAGCGCGTAGAACCACCAGTAGTCGGCAAAGGGGAACAGGATTGGCATCGGCGTGTCGGGAGAAAATTACCAAGCGCGACCGGTGCGTGGCGTGGCCGGCAATTGCAGTTGGCTTTTTCGCCGGGAGCGCCGGCGGGCCTGGCGCGCGAAGACTTGGTTCTCCACGGACGCGATTGCTTTCTCGACGGCGACGCGGAGCGTGTGATCGCAGGTGGCCGCGTGAATATCAGGCCCGGCGATGCGGATCAGAATGCTCGCTTGGAAGCGCGGGCTGGCTTCCGGTTCGTCGCTGAATTTGACGATCGCTTCGTCGATCAATTGATGATCGGAGAGAGCAAGCAGACGGGTTTCGATAAGTCGGTCGAGCGCCGGCGTGGTGCGGGCGTTGTTGGGCTGAAGAGTAAGTTTCATCCGCCGAAGATAGCCGCGAAGGCGGCAATCGAATACTACGCAGTTTGACACGGAGCGTTAGGTTAATACTAACAGTGGACATGAGCATGGACTGGCTGAATTATCATCACCTGCGCTATTTCTGGATGGTCGCGCACGAAGGCGGACTGCGGCTGGCGGCGGAAAAACTCCATGTCTCGGCGCCCTCGATCTCGACGCAGATCCGCGAACTCGAAGAAACGCTCGGCGAAAAACTGTTTCGCCGCAGCGGTCGCGGCAACGTGCTCACGGACGCCGGGCAAGTGGCGCTGCGCTACGCCGATGAAATATTCAGTCTCGGCCGCGAGATGTCCGACGCCTTGAAACAAAAGCCCACGACGAAGGCGCTGCGCCTGTACGTGGGGGTGGCGGATTCCTTTCCCAAGCTGGTCACCCAACAGGTGCTGGAACCCGTGTTTGCGCTGCCGCAGGTCGTCCACGTGATTTGTCGCGAGGGCAAGGTGGAGGATTTGCTGGCGCAACTGGTCGCCCACCGGCTGGATGTGGTGCTGGCCGATGAGCCCGCGCCGGGCAGTCTGAAAGCCCGGGTCTTCAATCATCCGCTGGGCGAATGCGGGGTCACGTTCTGCGCCACGGCGCGGCTCGCGAGCGCTCTGCGAAAAGGATTTCCCCGCTCACTGCACCAAGCGCCGGCGTTGCTGCCCACGGAAAGCACCGGTATGCGGCGCTCGCTCGAACGTTGGTTTCAATCGCTGGCGATCGAGCCCCGCATCGTGGCGGAATTTGAAGATGCGGCGCTCATGAAAGTCATGGCCGCCGACGGACGCGGTTTTATTCCGGTGCCGACGCTGGTGGCGCACGAGGCGGTGGACCGGTTTTCGCTGCGGATCATTGGCGAGACCGAGAGATGTCGCGACCAGTTTTTTGCCATCACCGCCGAGCGGCGGATCGAACATCCCGCCGTGGTAGCGCTCACCCGGAACCAAACTCTGTTCGCCGACAGTAAATAATTTCAATTCGCGTTCACGATGGGGCAATCGCTGTATTCTGTAGGAGCCTGCTTGCAGGCGATATGCGGTTCACGCCGAGGTGATTTTCGCGGAATCGCCTGCAAGCAGGCTCCTACAACCAATAAAATCGGGATCAACTTGCACGCGAATTGGAATAAATGCACTGATTTATGCTGAAGCATGCGCAGCCGTTAACAGTCGGGCGGTCCGGCGGCACTCCTTCATCACCGGAAATTTCGCAGTATGAAATATCTTACTAAAAACGAACGGAGCTTTACAGCGGGGATATTCCGCCTTTGCTGCCCCAGCTTATGACCAAACCACTCGTCGGAATCATCATGGGCAGTTCTTCTGATTGGGCGACCATGGAACACGCGGCCACCACGCTGGCCTCGTTGGGCATACCTTTTGAAAAACGTGTCGTCAGCGCGCATCGCACGCCGAAGCTCATGGTCAAATACGCCGAATCGGCGGAGCGGCGCGGGCTGAAACTCATTATCGCGGGAGCCGGCGGCGCGGCACATTTGCCCGGCATGGTGGCTTCGCTGACCATCCTGCCCGTACTCGGCGTCCCCGTGGAATCGAAAGCGCTCAAAGGATTGGATTCGTTGCTCTCCATCGCGCAGATGCCGGGCGGCGTGCCTGTCGCCACTTTCGCCATCGGGAAGGCCGGCGCGATCAACGCGGCGTTGTTTGCCGCCTCGCTGTTGGCGCAAAGCAGTCGCGCCACCCGGCAGGCGTGGAAAAAATTCCGCACGAATCAGACGGCTAAAATCATCAAATCTAAACTGCCGTGAGCCAGCCGAGCAAAACCGTATTGCCCGGTGGCACGATCGGCGTCTTGGGCGGTGGACAGCTCGGCCGGATGCTGGCGCACGCTGCTACCCGGCTCGGCTATCGGGTGCACATCTATGAACCGGTGAGCGGTTGTCCGGCTGGCGCAGTGGCGCACGAAGAGGTGAATGCTCCCTACGAAGATCTCGCGGCGCTGACGGCCTTCGCGCGCCGCTGCGATGTCATCACCTACGAATTTGAAAATATTCCCGCCGCCTCGTTGCGGGCCATCGAGGCGATCACGCCCCAGTTTCCCCATTGGCGGGTGCTGGAGACGACGCAGAATCGTTCCCGCGAAAAGAATTGGCTGAAGCGCCACGGGATTGCGCATGCGCGGTTTGCCGAGGTGGCGGCCCGCGGCGATATTGCCGCCGGGATTCGCGCGGTGGGCTTTCCCTCCGTCGTGAAAACCGCGGACTTCGGTTACGATGGCAAAGGGCAGATCAAGATTCAGGACGAAGGTGATATCGCCAAAGCCGAGCAGGCGTTTGCCGCGCAAGCGTGCGTGATTGAACAATGGATTCACCACGTTGCGGAAATCTCGGTGGTGATCGCGCGTTCGGCCCGGGGAGATATGCAGGTTTTTCCTCCGGCGGAAAATATCCACACCAATCATATTCTGGATCTTTCGATTGTCCCGGCCCGGGTGGCCCCGGAAGTCGCGGCGACCGGTGTCCGGCTGGCCCGTCAGATTGCCGAGCAGATCGATCTCGTCGGCGTGATGGGAGTGGAAATGTTTGTGACGAAGACGGGCGAAGTGCTGGTCAACGAGCTCGCCCCTCGCACCCACAACAGCGGCCACTACACCATCGATGCGTGCGTGATCTCGCAGTTCGCGCAGCAGGTGCGGGCAGTCTGCGGGTTGCCCCTGGGAAATCCGCAGCTGATTTCTCCCGTCGTGATGGTGAATATCCTCGGCGATGCTTGGCTCCATCAGACAGAAAGCAGTCAGGTAGAAGTTCGCGAACCCGATTGGGCGATGCTGCTGGCCGACCCGGCGGTGCAGCTCCATCTTTACGGCAAAG
>JBBRBC010000110.1:0-5531 GCA_038206205.1 Opitutales bacterium | reverse complement strand
CAATTTCAAGCGCTTCCGCCAACTCGTCGATCGCTGCGTCGATCTGTCGATCAAGCTGGCCGACCGTCAAACCGAATTGCGTCGGACCGTCCCGCCTACTGTAACCCGACCACACCGCTAGAACTCGGCACTCTCAAGTACGGCGGCGGGATTATGTTAACACAGTAGGCGTAGAGGTGCTTTATTGGCAAAAGACGTTAACATTTTAGGCGCAGAAGGCCGAACTCTACCTTTTTTGCGGCCGCGTCGATCACTATCCTGTATAAGCAAATTTCCACTATGGAACGTGGGAAGCTCTCGGCCTACTCGTTCGAGCAGCGCAGTGGTGTCGCCGGCCCATACCACAAACTGCAGCGCTGGGCGCAGGGCAAGAACCACACCCGGCACGTACCTGCGGAAGAACTTCCCGCCGTGAAAGCAGCCCTGGCCGGCTTCGCCCAATTCCAGCAACTCACCGAGCAGTACGCCGAGGTGGTGATCGCCGAAACTCGCGCGGACCTCGCGGGCTCTAAAAAAAAACGGTCCTACCGGCGATCCACCTCGCGCAAGAAGAGGAAGTCCAACACCTGATCGCCCGGTTTCAAGCCCAAGCCCCGCAAGGCAACGCGGTCGCCGAACTGGAGCTGTTGGTGCGCACGGCGGTTTTCCGGTCGGCCAACGACTTGGTCGGCTGGTTGCTCCAGCAAGCGGTCGAACGCAGCGATGCAGCCTACCAAGCCAAACCCGGGGAGGTCCGCAAGGGCCAGGACTCCCTCGGGGTGCAGGGGATTTTTGGCTGCTTCGAGCTCCGGCGCGATTACTACTACAACGCCGGCAAGCAGCAGGGCCATTACCCCGCCGATGCGGCGCTGGGTCTGGAAGTGAGCTACACTCCCGCCCTGGCGAAGCTCATGTGTCTGGAAGGTGCCGACGAATCCACCTACTTGAAGGCTGAGCGGCATCTGGCACAAACCGGCGGCATCACGGTGTCAGCGCGGCAAATTCAGCGCGTGGTCCAACGGGTCGGCAGCCACGCGCAGCAGTGGCAGCAGCGGCCAGTCGAGCCGGGCAGCTGCCAGGTATGCGATGCGTCGGTGATGTATGTCAGCGCCGATGGCACCGGGGTCCCGATGGTGCCGGACGAACTGGCCGGGCGCAAAGGCAAGCAGCCCGACGGCAAAGCGAAGACCAGGCAGGCGTACCTCGGGTGTGTTTTCACGCAACACCGCGTCGATGAGGAGGGCCACCCGGTGCGCGATTGGGAGTCAACCACCTATGTTTCCGGCTTAATGCCCATCGACCAGTTCGGTCCGTTGCTGCGCCAAGAGGCGCTCCGGCGGGGCTACGGCACGGCGGCCAAGGTCGTGCTGCTGATCGACGGAGCCACCGGGCTCGAAAACATGGGCAAGCTCGCCTTCAAGGACTGCCTCCAAATCGTCGATTTTTTCCATGCCCTGGAACATGCAGGCCAGGTGCTCGCGGCCCTCATCGGCACAGAACATTCGGATTACAAATTCCGGCTGCGCCACTGGGCCAAGGGGCTGCTCAAGGATCGGGTCGAAGGCCTGATCAAACAGACCCGCAAGGAATGCGCGGACAAGTCCAACGCTGCGGCCGTCGAAAAAGCCCTGCACTACTTCGTCACCAACGTCAGCCGGATGCAGTACGGCACCTTTCGCCAGGCCGGCTACTTCATCGGTTCGGGCGTCGTGGAGGCCGGCTGCAAGACCGTCATCGGCGCGCGCTGTAAACAATCGGGAATGTTCTGGAGCGAATCCGGGGCCGAGCACGTGCTCGCCCTGCGTTGCATCCACAGCAGCCGGCGCTTGGAGGAATTCTGGAAACACCATCTCAACGCCGTCGCGGCGCGGAACGATTGCCTACCACTGGCAGCCTAACGGAAGAATTTTGTCTCACACCCGAAGCTCCCTTGCTCGCGATTCCGCCCTCGCCAACCAACCACGTGGGCGAGGCCCTTTAGATCCCGAACTCAGTGATCTCTCTGACACCACCTTTCCGTCTCTGTGTAACAATTCCGAATCTCCGAAAATCCTATTCCGTGTTCTTGCGTGCCCCCGCTCAACCCGAGCATCAGGTTTTCCTGATTAATTCTTCTGATAACAGCGCCTTGCGCCTTGCCGCGTCCGCTCGAACAATCGAACCTGCCCCGCTCAGCCGAATGAAGATTGCCTTGTCCCTCGCCGAGCAAGACCTGCCCAAAACGACGATCTAATGACATACCGCCTAAGAAGTAGCAAGTAACGGCCTGACCCCATTTTTAGGACCCCTCCCCCGAGTTCAAACCGCCGCACCCTCCACGCCACGATCACAAGGTGACCGACCTCCGCCCAAAATTGTTAACATGTTTCGGCCCGACCCCATTTTCTAACCGGCGATGCGGTCGTAACTGATCGCTCCGGCCAAGCGCTGTTGAAGCACGGCCTGGTGCAGGCGGGTGCGGCGGCTGGAATGACGTTGGAGCATGGGTGGCGGCTTAGAGTTTGATCTTACGGTAATGCTCGGTCGCCGCGTCGTTGAGCGCGCAGACCAATTGATCGACCTCCGTCGAAGGATTGCCCGGAGGCGGCGTGCTGGCGGCGCGATGGTGCGCTCGAACGCGTTGGGCGTGCTGGAACGCCTCGGGCCACTTGGCGAGGAAGGTGGGGATAACCGCTTTGGCGGTCTCTTCGTTGGTCGAGTATTCTTTGCCGAGCGCTTTTTCGACTGCCGCTTTGGCGAGGTCGCCATTGAGCAAATCGGCCCGGGTGGTGTAGCCCTGAATATGAAGAAGAAGCCAAAACTCGAAGCACGGGGTCGAGTGCGCGAGCTTTACGCCCCGCGAGTCGGCAAGTTGTTGCACGTCGGGCCAGATGCCTTGGCGCACTGCCACGTCGGTGTCGATGACGGCCCAGACGTGGTCGTATTTTTCAACCTCGTTGATGGCGGTCTGCTTTTTCTTCACGCGCCGGGCCAAGGCCGTGACCTCGTCAGCGGCGGAGTTGATGACGTGTTTGGGGTAGCTGGCGCGGCCGGGTTGAATCTTGACGGTGACGGTGGCGAGTTGGAGCGATTCGCGGAGTAACTGGAAGTAAACGGGCTCGGTGACCTTGCCCTCCGTCACGATGAGGAACGAATCGCCCGGCCTGGCGCAGGCCTCGCGCGTAGGTGTAACGACCTTGCGCGCGAGGCTCAGCTCCTTGGCCGCTTGCCACCACGATTTAGCCGCGCCGTCGCTCATGCCTCGGCCTCCGGTTTCTCGGGCAGGGTTTGCACGGCCGGAAAGCTGCCGAGCAGGCCTTCGGGCACGAAGGGCACTGCGCCGTAACGGCCTGCGAGGTAGCCGCGCACGAGGGACTCGCCTTGGCGGGGTTGATAGTCGCTGAGCGGATACAGGTGAGCCTTACCCTCGTCGTCTTTGTCGGTGAACCAGACCTGATCGCGGCGGATAAGGGTCGGATCGAGAAGAAGTGGGTTGTGGGTCGTGAAGATGATCTGCGCCTTCGCGGCGTTTTCGTTATCGCTGAAGAATAGCCGCAACAACTCGCGCACCATGAGCGGGTGCATGCTGGTTTCGATCTCGTCCACGCAAACCGTATAGCCCGAACGTAGAATATCCAGCCAAGGGCCAACCAGCGCGAAAAGGCTATGGGTGCCGGCGGATTCGCTGCGCCACGGTAACGGCAGAGATTGGTCGGCTGGGGCACGGTGGCTAAGCTCGGGTTGCTGCCGGAGGTCCTTTAAAACACTGGCCCGGATATCATCTGGCATGCGCGAAAGAACTGCGTCTAGAATTTCGCCAGATGGTGGCGGGATGTCTATGACGCGAGCTGAGTCGATGCCTAGATCAGCATGACGGAGAATGGTGAGGATTTTCTCACGTAATGAGGAGTCGTCAGCTTGAAGCTCTCCCATCGTGAAATTTGCCCCCATTCCGGCCTTTGTGCTGAGGTCGTGAAACTTGAGCTGATTCACCAGCCACCGAAACACCGGCTCCAGCTCCTTACGGTTCTCAGCGATGGCCTTGGAGAGGTAGAGCATGTTGGGCAGCGTGCGCCGCTCGACCGACTTGTCGCGGGGCAGGCCCTTGGAGTTTTCCGGGCCGAAGGTGTGATCCTTCAACTCCTCCGACCATTCGCGGACGAACCACAGTTGCTCTTTGCCCAAGGGAAAGGCGCGCAATGACTCGTGGTAAACACGCTTGCAGGTGGCGGCGACGCGGTATTCGTAGCGCACACCGTCGTTGACGAAGGTGACGGCAAAGGCCGTGGGCTCGGTCTCAGCGGCCGGATCGAGGGCGAAGGGCTCGATCTGAGCGATGGGGGTCAACGGATCGGTGGTCTTGGCGGACTCTCGCACGAAAACGACCAAGGCTTCCAACGCCTCGATGAGCGTGCTCTTTCCGCTGGCGTTGGCCCCGTAGATGGCGGTGCCTTTGACCCAGCGGCGGTTTTTCAGGCCGGGCAGCTCGGGGGTGATGCAGTTTTCGGGGAGCGCCTTGTCGTAGTTGCTGGCCGCCAGATTGAGAGTCTGGAGGTCGCGGAATGCTCGGAAGTTTGAGACGGAGAATTGAAGGAGCATTCGATAAAATAAGCACTATCACCGCTTGATAGCTAGTTTTAAGCGGGAAATCTGCTTAAAATAATACATCAGGCGAAGTTTTAGGCCTGATCGTTGCGTTGCAGGGCGGGCGAGTTGGCTGAATGCGAGAAGTTTACCCCGGAACTCGGCAGGGAGCGTAGGCATGAAGTCGGAATTTTTAGGTGGTGGGCATGAGGAGGTTCAGCGCGGGGAAGTAGGTGCGGAGGTAGCCGCGATCTATCGCGGCGAGGCGGTGGGCTTGCACACTGGCGTGGGCGGCGATCAGGAAATCGGGAATGAGGTGTTGGCGGGGTCCGCCTTCTCGCCGATAGCGGAGAAAAATCTGGCCGGCGAGGTAGGCGGACGCGGCTTCGATCGGTTCATAAAAAATGTGGAGGCGATCCAAGTCGAGGCGGGCGGATTCGAACGTGGGGTAGTCGAGCCTATGGGGTCAGCAACGGTCTTTCAGCCAAGCGTAAATTCAGGTTTTTTTAGGAGGTGATTAAGGAGGAATAGCCGGACGGGGTCAGGCCGTTACTTGCTACTTTTCTTTAATTTTTGAGGAGGTGCGGCCGGGGTTCGATCCGAAGGGGTCAATGCGATTTTTGTTAGTTTAGGAGTTCCGTAGCTGGGTTCAGGGCCTTTTTCGTCATTTTTCATTACTCGCAATGTTTCTTTCGGATCGTTGCCCTCTGCTCGGCTTTTAATCCAAAACTAACTCAACACGGCTAGTCTTCTTCGGATCGTTCTTCCATTCGGCTCGTCCCCCCAGAAAATGACAAAAAAACGCCCCGTCCCCGTTTTACTGCGGCCTATGGAGCCATGCTCATAACTAGTGTCTGCCGGGAAACTCCACAAATGAGAATTCCCCGAGTGAGCCGCGATTATTTTTGGAAGATTTCGGTCGCGAATCTTCCCGGCACGGGCAGTGCTTTCAGAGGAGAAACGCCCCTTCCACCCCGCCACATTCGCTC
>JBBRBC010000109.1:0-6548 GCA_038206205.1 Opitutales bacterium | reverse complement strand
CGGGCGAGCCTGCTGGCCGATGGCCAGGAAACTCCCCGAGTGGCCGGGCGGCCGGCCGGCGGCATGCTGCGCTTCGAGACCCGCCAGGAGGATGGCAATTTCGGCCAGACCAAGGGCAACCGCACGGAGCTGCGGTTTGATTCACAACCCATGGGCGATGCGCACAATCTCACGCCCTTGGAGATGTGGTATGCGTGGAGCTTGTTCGTGCCGGCCCCTGCTGATCCCGGTGCCGCGTGGGACGGCGGCGATGATGCCTATCCGAAGCCGGGGCGGCCGAAGAACGACGGCGACGGCGGCGGGCGCGAAATTTATTTCCAAGTGCACGCACCGGATAACATCGCCTTGGACGGCAACCCGGGAAATCCGCCCTTGGCCTTTCGCCGCGTACCGGATGCCCGTTTTCCCGGCCAAGGCCGGCTGGTGTTGAACTGGCGCTGGGACATGAACCATCCCGGCAGCAACGAGAGTGCGGATCTTGGCGCGTTCCCGCTCGGCCAATGGACAGATTTCGTTTTGCGCGTCGTGTGGTCGGATGACCCCGCCGGACGCGGTTTGATCGAGCTGTGGCAGAATGGACGCAAGGTCGTGGACCAGCAGCGCCGCCGGGTCGGCTACCGCGAGATGAAAGAGATGTATTTAAAAGTGGGCATTTATGCCTTCGATTGGAATTTCAACCTGGAGCCCGACCGCTACCGGGCGCTCGCTTACTACGACGAGCTGAAGATCCACCAGGGAGCGTTCCCCTCACTCGACGCCGGTTATCTCGCCTTGAAGCCCCGGCGGGAATAAATATGATCGCCCTGTCCACCCTCACAATTTCAAAAAATATGAACCTTAGTCTTCCATTTATCGCGCTCGGTATCTTTTTGGCCGTTCCATTCGCTCGCGGGGACACCCCCTCATGGCTGCCTGCCACGACCGCCTTTCAACCGGTGAACGAGAAAACCTTCGTTCCTTTTTACCGCGAGACCAACGAGCCTGACCCGGCGGATCATCGCGTGGCCATTCGCACCGATCGCCATGGCGTCGCCCCCTCCGCCGCCGAGCTGACTTTTCAAGGTGCGGCCGGACGTTATCAAGTCACGTTGCAAACCATTGCGGAAGAGGACGGCGAAAGCGCCTACGAGGTTCTGGTCAACGGTCACAGTCTCGGCCAAAAAACCAATCCTCCCACTGAGCAGAAACGCCTCCGAACGGCGCTGACCTTCGCCCCCGCCACGCTGGTTCCCGGCGATAAAATCCGGGTGGTATTCACCGGAGCCAGCAACCGGAAGATTCCGGAAAACGAGGGTTTCGCCCATGCACGCGGTCGGTGGCGCGGGCTGGAACTCGTGCTCCTCCCCTAAGAAAACTCTCCCTGCTCAGTGCGGGGTTGCGGCTTCAGCGGGTCCCGAACTGATACGAAGATCGGAGAACACCGCGCCGGTAAGTGCATGGAAGTCGGGGGTGCCTCCCAAAAAAACGTGCCGAAGCGGAGCGCCGTCTCCCAGCCAAGGCACCTGCGCCACGACCCGGTGATCGATCCGGACGGTCAGCCGGCGGGTTGACTGGCTCCAATCGATGGCAAAGGCATAGGTTTGGGCCGCCTCCCAGTGCCAATCCGCCGGAAACGACACCATCGTCTCCTCGTAATCCGAGCCCGGCGCACGCTTCGCTCCGCGGGAAGCCCACAGCAGCTTGAGCTCCCGACCGTAGCGCGGTCCACCCGCGGCATCGGTGCCGACCCGCAAGGTCCAGAGCGCGTCGTTCGCGCTGCCGCCATCCTCGACATGGTGGTCGCCGTTCGCATTGGAGAAAAAATTAATGAAGTGAACCTTCCTGTCAGGACCGATTCCTGTCCCCAACCCAGCGGGATCCAGCCCACTCACCTTCACCTCCAATTTGCCTTCCGCGGCCACTCCTTCGGGCAACGTGATCCGAAGGAAGCCCCGCGGACCCAACACCCGCCAACCCGCCGCCTCGAAACGACCGCCCCGATTCGTGCGCGCCATCGCTACTTCCGCAGTGACGCCGTCGGTCAGTGGATCCTGCCAGAAATAGGACGCCGACGACGCTTCCCCGGCGAAAACAGGAACGAGACAGAAAACGCAGACTAACAGCACGGCCCAAGAATAGGTGATTCGGATTATCATAGAGTGAGTGGGACTGACTGATACACTGTATCCAGAATCTTGACAAAACCTTTCCGAACTCTTCATGAAATTCCTCGGCCTCCTTCTCCTTCTCCTCAATCTCAATCTATTCGCCACGACCGATTATGCCCTGCCTCTGCCTGCTCCGGTCGCGGCCGACTCGCTTTCCACCAAACCGACCGACTCACTGGTGATCGAAGCTGAAGCGGGCGCCGGCGAGTGGGAACGGCTGGAGGAAAGCGGCGCGGTGCTGATCCGCGCAGTGCCGGGAAAAAGCATGACCTATCAGGTCAGTATTGGTGAGGCCGGCGTCTACTATGTTCATCTGCGTTGCCGCCTGACCAGCGGCATGAAGGGTCCCGATGGCCGATTACTCGACGACACCTCGACAAACGACGCTCACGTTACCGTGGGTGGCCAGCGTCTTTATGGCTCTGATCTCACCACCCGGCCGGATGGCATGCGATGCCATAGCGCCACTCTGAGCTGGTGGTCGCTTCCCAAAGGTCCCGGCGGTCATACGCCCGTGGCGATCAAGAAAGCTCCCGTCACCACATTTCTGCCCCAAGCGGGGGTGTACGAGGTGGTCTTACGCTACCGTAGCCCTGGGTTTGTTGTTGATAAAATTGCCTTTACCCGCACCCCGCAGGCGCCGGTGAACAGCGGCCAATAGGAACGAAGCCATCTGCTGGGCGCAGGACGATTCATCGTCAAAAAAAATTTTGCCGCGAATTTCCCGCGTTTTCAAAACTGCGATCTTTGAGCCAGGCCCTGCTATAGTGATGGCTTTTGTGCCTCAGGCGCAGTATCGTCCGGGCGATGTCCCTGCCCCAAACCCAGCAGTTTGCCGCCCTCAGTGGCTACTTTGCCGCGCGCCGGGAAGCCATCCTGCTGACCTGGCGGAAGGAAGACCGGGCTGATCCCGAGCAAACCACTGGGCGTTCGCTTACCGTCAGCCAGTTCCTCGACCACATTCCCGAAATGCTCGACGCCTTCGAGCACCGGCTGAGCTCGCGTCCGGGTGGGTCGAGCGCCCGGGCGGCGGAGGACGACAAGAAAGAGGAGGGTGTAAAACACGGCCTGCACCGCTGGCAGCAGGGGTACCGACTGCAGGAACTCATCAATGAATGCGGCCATCTTCAGCTCTCCTTGTTCGAGGAACTCGGGCACATCGCCGCCGCGCACCCCGAGCTGGAGCGTGAGACGATTCTGGAGGCGAACCGCCAGATCATGGCCCTCGTCAATGATATGATCAGCGAAAGCGCCGGCCAATACGAGCGCATGCAGCAGGCGGAATCCGCCGGCCATGTGGGCGACCTGATGGGCGCGCTCGCGAGCGTCAACGAGATCGAGCGCCGCCGGGCCACCCTCATCCACCAAGCAGTCCACGACCTCGGCAATGACGTCACCGGCGTGCGCCTTGCGGCATCTCTTCTGGGCCAGACCGAGGTGGGGGAAGCCCAACGGGTGGAATTCGCCACGCTGCTGCAGCAGGGCGTAGGCGGACTCACCGCGATGCTGAGTGAACTGATGGAGCTGGCGCGGCTCGAGGCCGGCCAGGAAAAGCGCAAAGTCGCCCCCTTCGACGCCGCCGGCCTCCTCACCGAACTCTGCAGCGTCAACCAGCCCTTGGCCCAGACACGCGGCCTGTACCTGAAAACAAGCGGTCCTGCCTCGCTGGCAGTCGATGGTGATGCCGACAAAGTGCGGCGCCTGTTGAAAAACCTGCTGATCAACGCGCTGAAATACACCGAGCAAGGCGTAGTCACCGTGAGCTGGAATGAGGAGAAAAGAAACTGGTGGGTGATGGTCAAGGACACCGGCCCCGGGTTGCGCGCCGGACCGGGCGCGCCCCTCCTGGCTGGCATGCAGGATGCCACGGCGGTCGCGAAGGAATCCGATGAGAAGTCCGCCGCGATCGAGGGCGAGGTCTCGCATGTCCTCGCCCAACCTCAGGACGCCTCCCTTGCGAAAGGTCCCGCGCACCAGCAGCCCGGTGAAGGCATTGGGATTTCCATCGTGAAGCGCTTGTGCGAATTACTCGACGCCAGTCTGGAGGTCGCCAGCTCGGCGGAGACCGGCACGACTTTCCGTGTCGTGTTTCCCCTCCGCTACCGCCTCCCGCCGCCCGAGGCGAAGGCGAGTAAACTTTAATTAAGAGCCGGCACAGGGTGGTAGATGGCCAATTGTAATTTAGAACGATCACTGAATCCACTGTCCGCAAATCAGTGCAGCCTCAGACATGAATGGCGCTAAGTTAAGGCGGTTGGTCGTCATTTTGCCATGCGTGATCAGGCCAACTATTTTGCATGAGGAATGTAGGGCCGGCTCTTGTGGAAGGTGCCGGAGTGCGCACCTGAAACGGCTCGCCCACAAGGGGCAGCCCTACGAAATTTCGCAGCAAATCATCGCAGACGAAACGTCAGGCAGTCGACGAACCTACCGCTTAACTTAGCGCCATTCATGTCTGAGGCTCACTCGCGGCGTGCCTCGCACGAGTGGCGCTTGAGGGCAAGCGCCCCTACCTCAAGTGCAAATCTTTCGGGACGCTGTTGTGCTTCGTGGGCCAATCCTCCGAGAGAAAACCCAGATTGCCCACTAACCACCAGCCGTCGTCCCAGCGCTTCGGCTCGGCCAGCCCGAATTTCCCCGAAGGAAAACCAGCCCAGCCGACGGGATAACGCGGCGTGAAATCACGGCAGATTCCACGCTCTCCGGCCAATCGACAGGTTCAGGCCGTCCTGAGCGAAGTCGCCCGGACGCGTGCTCGGCCTAAATTGTATTTTAGCCCGATTCGCCCTGCTGGGCGCATCGCAAAAAAAGCCGCCCCGGTTTCCCGAGGCGGCTGAAAGCAAACCAATCCGTGCTTAGAATTCGAACGTGTTGGTGAGATAGAAACGCTTCTCGGGCGGGATGCGGGTGACCGCAGTCGAACCGTCCGGCTGCACGCTGATGGCAATCGGAGTCTGACTGCCAATCACGTTGCGGGCGTTCAACTGGACCTTCCACTTGATCTTGTCGTTGCAGATCTTCCGCGAATAGCTGACCCAGGCGTCCACGTTCGTTTCGGCCTCGCCCCTGTAGGGGTTCTTGATGTCGACGAACACGCTGCCGTCAGGCTTCAGGCTCGACGGGTAACCAAGGGCGTATTTGTCCTGCCAACGGATACCGGTGCCGACGCCAAAACCCTTCAGGAAACCACGGGAGAACGAGTAATTCGTCACAAGGTTCGCGCGCCATTTACGTTGCTCAGCCGAGACTTGGCCTTCGGACGCGATGAGAGTGGCATAAGGCACCAAGATGTTGGTCTGCACCCATGAGCCCACCGTGGTCACATTCGCTGGCAAAGGGCCGCCCAAGACAGACCCGGCGGGATATTCATTTCGGGGACGATTACTGAGCTCGGCCCAGATGGGTTTCATTTTTTCGATGAAATCGCGCGTCGCCGGGGCGACGTTGGATTGCACGGTCTCCTGCTGGGAAACGTTTAATGCGATGCGCCAATTCCGCGTCGGATTGTAAACGACTTCAATTTCCGTGCCCTTGGCGACGAAATCCGTCGTATCCGTGATACCGGGAGGATTCTCCCCCGTGCTGCCAAAGGGTACGCCACCGGTGCCACCGGTATACTGGAAATTCAGCCCTTTGCGAAATTCCGGAACGGGGCTGAACAGGCGTTCAATGTCTGCCGTGCGATCAATGCCCGGATTGATATTCCGTTCGCTAGCCCAGAAGCCAGCTAGCTGGCGCACGCCGTTGTTATAAGCGTCGGCATAGACACCCGGGGAGAAGGTCTGGTTGTTAACGCTCGTTTCGAAGCGGTTCACGCGGAAGCTGAGCTTGTCGTCAAAGAAGGAGAGGTTGAAACCAAATTCCTGTGTCCCGCCGGTCGGCGGCGGAATCTCCGCGACCAACGCCGTGATGCGGCCACCGGTGGGGGTGAAATTGGACGATTGATTGTAGAAAACACTCAAGTCCATGCCGCGCGGTAAGCGGATGAGCTTTTGCGGCCAGCGCACCACCCCGCTGTAGCTGATCACCTCGCCGGCAACGGTCGGCGGAGGAGTGCCCGGCAAGGCGAAGTCGTTCAGCGCATAGCGAGTCTTGGCGGGATTCTCCGCGTAGGTTATCGCGCGCCGAAACAAATAATCTTCGTCCCGGCGCCAGCCCACGGTGCTGATAATCAGGTCGTCGGCCCAGTAGCTCTGCAAGATAGCTGCCTGCGACTTGATGAGTTCGCGGGTCACCGTGCCATTACCCAGCACGTCCTGGATGGTGGTCGGTGCCGTGGTGAAGGCACCTTGGGTGGCTGACCCGGCCGGGGCGGCGAAGTAGGTGGTATTGGTCACCAGGCCCGGTGCCACCGGCTGGATCTTGACTGCCTGCAGCTTCAGGTCCGAGCCGTTGAGGATG
>JBBRBC010000108.1:0-6766 GCA_038206205.1 Opitutales bacterium | reverse complement strand
CGTGTAGGTCGCCGAGGTCACCGCGCTGCTCGTGAGCCCGGTCTTGTAGGCAATGGCCTTGATCGTGGCGTTGCCGCTGACCGTCAACGGGCCGCTATACACTGTGCCAACCGTGGTGGAAGGCGTGCTGCCGTCCGTCGTGTAGCGAATCGAGGCTCCGCTCGTCGAACTGCTCAGCGTCACCGATTGCGTCGACGAATACGTTCCGCCTGCCGGGCTGAAGGTCGGGGTGGCAACCGTCGGCGTGGCACCGCCGGTGTTGTAGGTGCCAGAGTAGAGCTTCCAATCATCCCAGTAAACCACCATGGAACCGCCATTATTGCGGACATGGTTAATGGTCGCCCCGTTGGTGTAGAGCTTGAAGGGATTCATGCCGGTGTACCCGCGATTTTGAGTGTCGTCGGGGTGCTTGGTCCAGTTGGTGACATCAAACAAAACGGTCTTCACGGCTGGGCTGACGCTGTCGTCAAATATCGCGGCATAAAACCGGCCAGAGGTGTTGGTGCCGTGCTTGAGGTAGATCTCCAAGCGGAACCACTGGTCGTAGGGAATGTTCACCGTGGAGGCCTCCTGGGTCCAGAGGTCCTCCCAAGAGGCATTGTTATTGGTTGCTTTGTCGGCCTTCACCCGGAACCGAAGCGGGCCATTTCCTGAGATCCCTTTGTTAAGCCCGAACGAGATGCGGGCTGGTGTGGGATCCGTGGAAGTTGAGTTCCAATTAAATTGGCTCCAAAATTCCGCCAGCGTCAGCCAAGCGTAGTTTGAGCCGAAATTGCCGGGCAGGGTCTCAAGCTTCTTGATCCCGCTGGAAGGAAAATAGACTTTAACACTGGAATAGAACTCGTGCCACCCCGTATTTCCGTAAAGGTCGGATTGAATCCGGCCAATATCCAGGTTGGCGGCACCCTTCTCCACATTGGTATTGATGATTTCGTACTTCAGGACGCGGTTGGTCGTGCTGGGGAAGTTCACTATCGAGGCGGAGGCGGCGCTCGCGTTGTCCGTTTGGTAGTAAAATTTAAAGGTTCCGGTCCGCGCTCCGGGATAGAGCTCACTATTCTCCAAGTCAGCCACCCAGTCGTTGGGGGCACCGAGCACGCCGTCGTACCCGGTGATGTCTTTCATGAGAGTGGTGGAATCGGCGGCGGCCGGCGTGTTAAACCCAGTTTGAAAATACAGGGTTGGGGTAACGGCGAAGCAAGCAAGGGGCAGGCTCACAAAGGAAATGAGCACGGCACCCAGACGGGCTAACAATCGGGTTTTCATGATGTTTTTTTGGGGGGTGGATTTCAGAAAAGCGGAAGGGCCTTTCCGCAGGGATGGAGAAGCAAAGGGCAAATCAGATAAGCACTCCGAAGGGGGTCGGGGCGGGGACAAGCAGTAGCCTGAGTGAATGCGGGGTTATCTAACGCGAGGGCTTCGCAGGATATTTCCTGCCCTTTTATAACATATAGGCCTTGCCCGGGCCATGCCCCGCGCGGCAAAAAACATATCCCACGCGACACGAGAGTTGACAGCAACGGGCCGTTGCGAGAGCCGATGACGATGCATAACTACCATGGCAGGGAGGTCGCCTGGGCCAACCGCTTGGTGCAAACTTCGCAGATCGACTTTGGGAAGATAAAATATGTCCCCGGTGGTTATTGCGGACCCCGGTGCCAGCGTGACTATCAACTCGTCGTGATTGAAGTCGGGAGTGCGAAGGTGACAGTCGACCAGGAAACCGTGGTGCTTCCGCTTCAGCATGCCGCCCTGTTTCTGCCCGGTCATCAGGAGCACTTCGTTTTCTCCGAAAAAAATGAAACGGAACATGTCTGGTGCGCCATCCGGCCTCAATTGCTCCCCCTCAAGCTCCGCCGCCTGCTGGCGCAGTCTCCTCGCATTGCGCCGTGTTCCGAGTTGATGCACCGCATTTTTGCGGCCGCCTTGGGGTGCCATCACGTAACAAGCTTGGCGGAATCTTGCGTGGTAGAGCACCTTGCTCTGGCTTTGTTTTCCGAATTTATTCACCAAACCGCCATCAATTTAAAGGGCGAACAACAGGACAACGCGCTCAACCGGGCCACGGCTTATATTGAGGAGCATTTTGCAGAAGAAGATTGCCTGGCTCGCGCTCGTCAGGCGGCTCTTTGCTCGGAGAGCGGCCTCAATCAGCGGTTTCGGCAGTATCTCGGCACCAGCCCGGCGCGTTACCTCTGGAAGACAAGAGTGGAACGTGGCATCGCCATGTTGCAGACCACGGGACTAACCGTGGCGGAGATCGGCGATCGTTGCGGATGTAAAAATCCGTTTCATTTCTCGCGGCTGATAAAGCGCAGCCAGGGAATTGGGCCGCGCGAGATTCGCCAGCGCGCTTGGAAATAGCACCTTTCTATAGACTGTCAGTGCGCAAAAATTAAATGATTCATTGCGGTCGATATATTTAAATTATGAAACCTCTCGCCGCGATATTTTTAGCGATCACCCTTTTACCTGCAGCTTTTACCATGGAATACCACGTTTCGTCCGCCGGCCTCGACACCCATGATGGCTCTGCGCTCAGCCCTATCGCCCCATTTCCGCCGCCGCACTGGTCGCCCAACTCTGAGGGTTCTGTTTCGCCGTAGCGCGAAACGGGACCCGGGTTGAACAAGCCCTTCGAGCCCGAGCAACATCGGCTGGGTGGCGGCGGCCTGCGGCGCGGCGACGGGTATCGGCGCTTTGCCGCGCAGCACGTAGGCGGCGGGCCAACTCATTTGCAGGCCGAGTTTTTCGGGCGTCGTGCGACCGGTGCGGTTACGCTGCGAGTGGTCGACGATGAACTGCCAGGCCAGACCGACGCAGAGTTTCTTGCGCGTCGCTTTATCGCCCTTGCGCGGTGTCTTGCGGCCCCGTTTTCGGGCTGCGCCCTCTAACGAGGCTACACGCCCGCGGCAAAACCTCCCTCACGAGTCAGGAGACCCGCGCCACTTCCCCATCACGTCGGGCCCCGCGCTCTCCGGCCATTCGACAGGCTCAGGCCGTACTGAGCGAAGTCGAACGGACGTGTTCTCCGCGTTGGTTGTATTTTATCGCGCTTCGCGGCGGAGTTGAGCTCATCCTCATTCCTGAGATCAGAAAGTCTGAGCCGGTCACAAGGATCTCCGGGCGGATCCGATGCAAGACTTCGCTCCATTCCGCGTGCTTGCCCGGTTGGCCTTGATCAGGTGCGCTTCGGGCAGCAGCTCTTGCAGCCGGACGCGAAGTGCTCCCGGAAAGAAAAAAGCGAGTTCACGTTCAGCGAGGGAAATAAATGGGGTTGGTTTCATCAACCAGCTCCCAGGCTGCATGGCTAACCGCGCAGAATGGTTTGGTGCTAGGCCCCGCGTTGGTCCGGCGGGACGGCGTCGGTTTCCCAGACTGCGTCCCACAGAAGCGGCACCTGCAACTTCGGCCACGACGAGTGCGCCTCGTGCCGCCCTGCGAGTCGATCAATGACCACGCCGGATACCGCCTCAAACAGGCCCCAAACCGCCACGCCCCGCGGATAAAAGCAAAGCCGGTTACCGCCAAAGGACTCGAAGAAAAGGTGTGGTCCCTGCTGGTTGGTAAGCACCTGCCACTCCCAATAGCGGTCGGCCAAGCCTAGCAGATCAACGCCGCGGCGCAGCGCCGCCAAGTCACGCAGCATGTTCATGGATATCCAGCCGGGCTCACTCGACGCTCCCACGAGTCCACCCATCCCCGACTCCGCAGACGGAACGGCGGTGTAGTCGGTATGGATGCACCCGTATTCGCGAAGACAGCTAGCTGTCGCATTAACCAGATCGAGGCGAAGTCTCTCCCCGTTCAATCCGGCGTCAAATCCAACCATGTCCAGCAAGGGCACCACATTCGCCGTGTAGATGTGCGGAGCGTCCCAACCACAAATTTCGGCGTGGTCGGACCACTCACCGGTCCAAGGATTTTTTAGTCGGCCTGAAGCCTCAAGCAAAACCGCGTAGTGATCGCCTTGCCAGCCCTTCTCCTCGATTGTCGCCAGAATGCGCGCGGCGGTTGATTGCCACTCAGCCAACATCGCCGCTGGCTCCCAGGGCCGAAGCATTTCCGCGGCCGCCCGCAGCGCCGCCTGCGTCTTCATCGCGAGGTAAATCTGCCTGCGGCCATATTGGATGGCGGGCGATCCGTCATCCACCGTATTGGCCACGCCGAGCGCCGGGACGCCGGAACCGTCGGTATCGGCGGCGCGGAGGAAGCCGGCCAATTGGACCAGGAGCGTCCTATGCGACTCGATCAGCGACCGATCTCCACTGCGACGCGAATGCGCAAACATGAGGATGAGGAAATTCGCCGTTTCCTCCACCTCCATGGGGTGAGGATAAACCGCCGCGCCGACCTCGGCGTAGCGCCCGAGATCATGCGGCATAAAGCGAGTTCCCGCCATGGCCGAACCCATGCCGGGATCGCTGGCGCAGGATTTTGCCGCCCATTGGCGCAGTTGCATTCCCAGCAGCTCAGGCCACAGCGCGAGATAGAACGGTGCCTGAGTAAACTCCACATCGATGGTGGAATGAAAATAGCAACTGCCCTCCCAGATGCTCAGCCAGGGAGTATCGCCATCCACTGCCAACCAAGTGTTGATCAGCCAGGAATGTAGGGTGTAGGCATACAAATGATCGACCGCCGGCCCGAGATTGTGGGCCTGCACCATGGCATCAACCCGGGTGGCATTGCGCAGCAGCTCTGCACCATGGTGGCGCGCCCAGTCGATGACTGCGGTCTTTCCAGGAAATTGCCGGGCATGCCAAAAAGGCGACTCCACTCCGTCCAGTCGGAGCGCCGACCCCGGCCAAGCGCACCAAAACACATCCAAGGTGAGCGGCGAATCTAAGCGGACAATCCGGCTGAAACCACGAGGCAGGCGCGCGGCACCCGGTGCCACCAAGGTGTCGCGCTGGATTCGCCGATCCTCGGGGCGCCGCGGAAATTGCGGATCGTTATCCGGACGCAGCCAGCTCGCAAACTCCACGTCCAGTTCGTCGGGGGCCGTACCAGGCATCGGTTGCAGGTCGCCATCGCCAATCTCGATGAACAGTTCCACTGTTTCCGGTCTGGGCTGCACCTTGGTCCAGCGAAATTGCCCCGCCAGCTTTGCGACGGTCAACTGGAGTTGAACGACTGGGATTGAGGAGAACGACAGATCCCTCGGCCGGAAGGGAATGATCGCAGTCAGCGTGACCTTCAAAGCCGTATCCGCATCGAGTCCGATCCAGCGAATCGTGCACGGCGTCGTGCGCTGGTCAATCAGGTCGAAGCCCGTTCCCTCCCGGGTCAGAGGAAAGACGCGCTCACGCCCTTCCAGCCGCAGCCCGGCCCGCAAAGCGAACCGGGGAGCCTCTTCAAAAGTATCAAACCGCACCATGCGGCAATCGCGCCCGATCGGATCAAACATTATACCGTGGCGTGAGCCGAGCACGGCAAGTGCATCGCATAATAGCTGCATATTTAACTCAGTATTGGTTATTAATGACTTGGCAGCAAAACATCTGTAATTCAGTCTATTGAATATGCCCCAACGCCTCACGTATAAGGACGTTGCCCTCGCCGCCAAGGTGGACTCCTCGACCGTGTGTCTGGCACTTAACAACAGTCCGAAACTGCCCGCCGAGACCAAGAAACGCATCGTAGCCGTCGCCAGGAAAATGGGCTATCAACGTGATCCGATGCTCAGTGCGCTCGCCGCCTACCGGCGCGCGGGGTTAAATCCGGTGTTTCACGGCATGCTGGGCTGGATCGTGAATTCGCGCAACGGCTACGACTGGCAGCTCACGCCCGAGTATCGTGATTATCACGCGGGGGCAAAGGAGCGTACCGCCCAGCTAGGCTACCGGCTGGCGGTCCTCGACCTGCATGAATACGAAAGCAACCCCCAGCGACTCGCAGACGTGCTCCGCGCCCGAAACATCCGGGGCGTGCTGGTCTGTCCGCAACCAGACGCGCACACCCTGCTCTCCCTAAATTTCGACAACTTGTCCGCCGTTTCTTTCGGATATACCGTCCAGAGCCCACTGCTGCACTTGGTGACATCCCACCACTACGCGTCTATCCGGATGATCTTGGACAACCTGAGGGCCCGGGGCTATCATCGGATTGGCTACGCCATCCCGGATTCCCACAACGAGCGACTCGATAAGAACTACATGGCAGGATACCTGCTGGATCAGCGCGACTGGCCGGCTGACCAGCGACTCACGCCCTTCGTCGGTGAGCCACGACTTGGACCATTCCGCCAATGGCTCCGAGCTGAGCGTCCTGATGCTGTCGTCACCACACACTATATTTTCCCCAAGATGATTGATACCTTACGAATCAAAGTGCCACAGAAACTCGGCGTGGCCATCATCTCACTCGCGGACAACGTCCGCAACTATGCAGGGATTGATGAGGACTCGCGAGAAGTCGGTCGTGTAGCGACCGGCTTGCTTGCCACCCTCGTGGAGCGCGGTGAAAAGGGCATTCCAGAGCGGGCCCAACGCGTGCTTGTCCGGGGCGCCTGGGCCGAAGGGGCAACTCTGCGGCCGCCGCCGGCGTGAGCAAGTGCGCCCTGCTGGGCGCACATAAAAAAGGCCCGCCTCGCGGCGGGCCCGAAATAACAGCAATTTATCGCTGGCTCAGAAAGCCATCGACAGCGACATGGAAACGGTGCGCGGATTGATGAAGTAATACACGTCCTTCACCCCGGTGGTGCTATTGGCCTGATTATAGATGACATTGTCCTCGTCGAACAGGTTGGCCACGTTCAACTGCA
>JBBRBC010000107.1:0-7040 GCA_038206205.1 Opitutales bacterium | reverse complement strand
TGGGCAATGTCGCGCTTCACGAGTTCCTCGCGGATGAGCTCGAGCATCGTGACAAATTGCGAGAAAACCAAAACCTTGTGGCCTTCCGCGATGAGTGGTTCGAGCGTTTCGAGCAACGCGTCGAGCTTGGCGCTCGACGGTTCCTGGCCGGCAGCCTGGCCGCCGCCGATAAGGCGCGGATCGCAGCAGATCTGGCGGAGGCGGAGGAGCGATTGGAGGATGTTGAAACGCTGGGCGTCGAATTCGCGGGCGCCATGCACGCCGAGGAGAATCTGGCGGGCGCGTTTGAGCTCGGCGTCGTAGAGGACGCGTTGCGGTCCTTCGAGTTCGCACACGATTTCTTCTTCGATGCGGGGCGGCAGATCGCGGGCGACTTGGGATTTCGCGCGGCGCAACAGGAAGTGGCGCACGCGGGAAGCGAGACGGGTGCGCGCGCTTTCTGGATCGGAGCGGTCGTCGTAGAGGCGCTTGAAGTTGCTTTGGCTGCCGAGCAGCCCGGGCATCGCGAAGGCGAAAAGACTCCAAAGGTCGAGCAACCGGTTTTCTACGGGCGTGCCGGTGAGCACGAGGCGGTGCGAGGCGCGAAGAGCGCGGGCGGCGTGGGCGGTGGCGCTGCCGGGATTTTTAATGTTCTGACCTTCGTCGAGAATCACGACATCCCAGTGACTGGCGGCCAGAGCATCCGCGTTGAGACGGAGCTGGGCGTAGTTGGCGATCACGAGATGTGCGCCAGGACCGGAAGCGGTCGTGTGAAGCGAGCCCAGGCTGAACGCGATCGGATGCAGCGTGGGCGCGAAACGGGCGGCTTCGAGCGGCCAGTTTGTCGTCACGGATTTCGGGCAAACGACGAGCGCGCGAAAAGGTTTCGAGGGATCGCGGCCGGCGAGCCACACGAGCCAGACGAGAGCTTGGACGGTTTTGCCGAGACCCATGTCGTCGGCGAGCACGCCGCCGAAACCGTGATTGGAAAGCCAGGCGAGAAATTCAAAACCTTCGCGCTGATACGGTCGCAGCGTGGCGGTGATGGATTCCGGTAAAGCCGGTGGTGGTTGCGCGCGCAGCTCGAGGGCGCGTTGGCGCAACTGTTCCCAAGCGCGGGTGGCGAAAACTTCGCGCAGGCTTTCGTCGCTCGCGAGTTGGAGGGCGTGGAAACGATGTTGTTCGCCGAGGACGGGAGTTTCGGCGAGGCCGAGGGCGACGAGGCGGGCTTGCTGTTCGTCGTTGGTGCCGAGCGTGAGACGGCGCCAGCCTTTGCCGGCGAGACGGACGAAGCCGCCGCGAGCGGCGAGCAGGAGCGCGATTTCTTCCTTGGTGAGCGTGGTGTCGGCGGCGCGGGCGACGAGACGGACGTCGAACCAATCGCGGGCGTGGCCATCGGCTTCGATTTCGAGAGCGAAGGTCGCTTGATCCGGCGCGCGGACGAGACCGGCGAGTTCGTCGGTGGCTTCGACCACGATGTCGGAGGGCAGCGTCGCGATCCAGTCGGCGAGATCATCGGCGAAGGTGTCGGTGACGGGGCGTTGCCAGCACGCGTCGGGTTTGCGCTCGGCCATCCATTGCAGGCCGAAACGGAGAAACGGGCCGACGGCGGCTTGCGCGGGCGCGCGATCGTGGACGACGAGGGTTTCGCCGTCGGAAGTTTTTTCCGGATGAGGCGCGGAGGAAAGTTCGCGCCAGCCGAGCGGCGTGTAGCGTTCGAGGCGGAGGCCGGTGGAGGTGACGGTGGCGAGCTCGACGCAGAGCAGTTCCTGGGAATCCGCTTCGGCGAATTTGCTGGCGGCGGCCCCGAGCAAATCGAGGGAGAGGCGGAGGTGCGGGCGGAGATGTTCCTCGCGCACGGGGCGGTGAAATTCCTTGGGCAGGCGCGTGCCGGAGCGTTGGAAAAAATTCATCGCGGCGGGCAACGATAGCAACGTGCGCGGCAGCGGGATCGGCACGGCCGGGCTCGCGGGGTCGCCGGTGGAGGAGAGTTGCACCTTGTCGCTGATCGGGAGCGGGCCGCGATGGATCGTGGAGCCCTCGAGATAATACGGCGCGGGCGTGCCTTCGAGGAGGACGAGATGGCCGGGCGCGGGCGAGCCGTCGGTGTGGGTGAGCACGGCTTCGAGTTGCGCGGCGTCAGTGGCGCGGGCGCGAATGGTCCAGACGAGGGGCGTCGGGGCGAGCACGAGTGGTTCGCGGGCGGGACCGACGAGGCAACTGCGCGCGAGTGGATCGGTGAGCGCGGCGTGAAGGGCGGTGCGGAACTCCGGGGCTTTTGGCGATGGTTGGGCGGAGCCGTGTTGGAAAACCGCATCGCGAAACGCGAGGGCGAGGCGCAGCGCGGGTTCGTCGAAGAGCAACGTGAGCGAACGCGAATCACTCAGCCACTGGCGCAAGGTTTCGGGGTGGAGTTCTTCCCAAAGCGTGAGGGCGTTGACGCGGGTTTCCCAACGCCAGGCGCGGTCGATCAGGCGGAGACGCAGTTCGTGACGGCGCGGCGGCGGCAACGCTTCGGTGGAGGCGACGACGGGCAAGACGGATTGCAGTTGCTCGAAGTGGCGCGACCATTCGCGGAGGGAGAGAGCTTCCTCGCGGGCGGCGATGCGAGCCTGCGCGGCGGGCAAGTCCGTGAGCGTGACGAGAAATTCCGGGAGCGGGAGTTCGCGGCGCTGGAGAGCGACGGCGAGAAAGGGCCAGAGCTCGAGCGGCGTGGCGGGAGGCTGGTCGCGTTCCCACCAGTTGTCGCACCAGGGCTGTTCATTGAAACCGTAGGCGAGATGGCGGTGCGAAGGGGGGAGGAGCCAGCTGATCGCGTACGGGTCGAGCGCGCCGCCTTGGAGGAGGAGCGCGTGAACTTCGGCGAGCCGACGGAGCCAGTTTTGCTCAGTGCGCTTGAGGGCGCGGCCAATTTTCTCGGCGACGTGGGCGACGAGATTTTCGCCGGCGGCGGGGGCGGTGGGGTTCAGCGCGGCTTCGGCGGGGGCTTCGCGCAGGCGGTCGAGCAGGGCCAGACCGGCGGCGTAGGCGTGTTTACAATGGATCTCGACCGAGCACGTGCAGAGGGAAGCCCAGCCGTGGGCGGCGTCGTGATCAAAGCGTACCGAGTAGAGTTCGGTGCCTTGAACCTTGGCGGAAGCGCGCGTGCCGATGATGCGCAGGGCGCGGACGCGACCCTCGCGTTGGTAGGCTTTACCGCGCTGCTGCGGTTTGCTGGCGAAGGTGCCAAGCCAGGCGGCGAGTTCGTCGGCGAGGCGGGCGAGGGCTTGATCGGCAGTGGAATGATGGCTGGGAGTTGGCAAGGGGTCGATCCATGACAGTTTTCCGGCCAAGGGCGAGACAAGCGTGCGAAAGAGGGCGAAAATTAGTGCGGGCGACGAGGAAGCCGCGCCTAAAGAATATTTTCCGGGGAGAGGGAGGGGCATCTGAGCAGGAACGATGCAGTCAAGAGCTGAGAGTCGAGAGACGAGAGCATCCCGTGAAGGTATGACTGACGTGACGCAAAATAGTGGGTAGACGCGACCGATCGATTCAAAGATCCGGAGGATTTGACCACTCATGGGCTTCATCAACGGATGAATCCTGCAAAGAGCAGCTTCGACTGATCGTCTCCGCCCCTGGGTTTCTGGGGCCTGCTAATCGCAGGCAAGGTATTCCAGTCTGCGATTAGCCGACTCCCCGGAGCCCACCCCGAAGGCGAGCATCCTTCGCCAAGGCTACGGACGGCAGGTTAGTCAAAGGGGTAATCTAAAGTTTCGCCCCTTGGCGAAACTCATTCGCGGTGTCCTTCTTCTGACAAGGACTCGGGCAGAAGATAGCGTCGGTTTCGAACTCGCCAACTTAGGT
Organism: Opitutales bacterium; assembly: GCA_038206205.1. Classification (GTDB taxonomy): domain Bacteria; phylum Verrucomicrobiota; class Verrucomicrobiia; order Opitutales; family Opitutaceae; genus Didemnitutus. Next base: position 3,215 of record JBBRBC010000107.1, on the reverse strand, counting down.
GGGTCGGGAGGGTTTTTGGTCAATGAAGATTCTTCAGCGGTGCGAAATGCTCAGGAAACATCGATAAACCCCAGACCCCAAAGTTTGACCCTTCGATCCTTCGCCGGATCGTATCGATCCTTCTCCGGTTCATGCCCTACGTCAGCAGGCCGAAACAAAAAATCGTCTACAGCCAGTCTCATTCGAGGCCCTCACTCGTCGCACGGGAGGCTTGCAACGCGCAATGCGGCTTTGCAGCATTGCGGCATGACCACACTTGCTCTTTCCAAACGGGGCAGCCTGACGCTGCCGCCCGCCCTTCGCCGCAAAATGGGCCTCGATAAGCTCCGCAATCCCATGCTCATCGTCGAGGAACGCGAAGGCGGTTTGTTTCTGCACCCGGCGGTGGCCATGGCGGTGCGCGATCTGCCCAAAGCCCAGGTTAAAGCGTGGATTGCCCAGGATGAAGCGGAAATGAAAGCGTTCCAAGCGACCGGAAAGGCCAAGAAAAAGTGAGGCTGTTCCTCGATACGAGTGTCCTGCTCGCCGCGTCAGGATCGGGAAAGGGCGCATCGCGTTTTGTGCTGGTCGAGGCAATCGCGCAGGGCTGGGAACTCGTCAGCTCTGATTACTGCGCGGAGGAAACGCGGCGCAACCTGCCGAAGATCGGCGGGACCGCCGCTGCGGTTTGGAACAGACAACTCGCACCACGCGTGCGCTTTGTCCGGGCGAGTCTGACGCTCGATAAGCCGCTGGTCTTCCCCAAAGCCTAGGACCGTCCGGTCGTCATTACTGCGTTGGCCGCCCGGGCGGAATGGTTGCTCACGCTCGATGAAGGCGATTTTCACACGAAGCTAGGCCGTGAGGTCTATGGGCTGAGGATCGCCACTCCGGGCGAATTCTTGTTGGAGCAGCGCGCCCTCGGCGTGCGGTAGTCCTCTTGGGATCTCCATTCGACACTTGAAGGAAGTGCCTGCCGCCACACGTCCCGGGGCAAACTGTCGCTTCGACCGGCTCCGGGTGAACTGGCATGAATCTGGCCATGCACGCGCTTTCGCTCTACCTCGATACGTCGGGCATCGGCGGCTATTACGACACCGCATTTCTGGCCGACACGCGCGCTTTGTGGAAACTGAAGGAGGCTGGCCGCTTCCGTTTCGTCTCCTCGCAACTGGTGATCGATGAGATCGCCTGTGCGCGGACTCATGCGCACGAGTTTTACCCTAGAGGACGTGATGGATGTGAACGAGGAAATGGAGGACTTGGCGGCGGCCTACATGGCGCAAAAGGTGGTGCCGGCCGGATATGCGGACGACGCCCAACATGTGGCCGTGTGTTCGGTCGCCCGGTTCGATTACCTCGTCAGTTGGAATTTCAAGCACCTGGCCAACGTGCGGCGGGAGTCAGGTTTTAATGCCGTGAATGTGTTGCAGGTTACCCACCTGTGCGCATGGTGCCCCCAACCTTCCTTATCCATGGCCACGACCAAGAAAAAGACATTTGATGCGGTGGCGGAGTCTCGCCGCTGGCGCATCGCCACCGGCAAGCGCTTGGCCGCGATAACACCCGAGGAGCGACGCGCACACCTACGGAGCACAACCAGGCGTTTTTTGCCGAGAAGCCCGTCCGCCGTCCGGCCACGCTCGCGCACCGCTAAGCCGCTCCCTTTTTGGCTGCCGCGCTCGTCGCTACCCGTTCCGGTGCGATGATTCAGTGTCTTGAGGTCAAGCCGCTCCGTCTGGAACGGGCAGGCAGATTCGCGTGGCACAAGAGGCCGTGGAATTAAGCCGGGCCCGAGGGTTGTTCGAACGCGTAAGAAATTAAACGCGGAGAGCGCGGAGGACGCGGAGACCAAAAGCCGGGTACGTTTAACTCTGATCGTTCCGCGTTTAAAGTATGTCTGAGGTGGGGCGACGGTGGCGGTTTCGGGCTCGCTCGCTTGGGTGCGGGCGGGAGAGTTTTTGGGCCATGAAGATTCTTCAGCGGTTAGTCCATGCGGTGAGTGTGCTGGCGGCGGTCTTGCTGGGCGGAGCGGTGTTGTATTTTATTCTGAGTAGCGTGGGCTTGCGAGTGGCGTCGAGTGATACGATCGTGGGGTGGGCGCTGATGACGTTGCCGTGGCTCCAGCTGGTTTTCGTGATTTGGGGTGTTTGGAAAAAAGCATCTTATCGGGTGCTACGTCCAGTGATCGGTCTGTGCGGTGGTTTTGTGATCTATCTGGTTTGGGATGATCCGGTGCGTTCGCCTCCTCCAGAAACAGGGCCGATTGCTCCCGCGGATTCGAAGAGCTATGCAACGTATCGCTGGTTCGTGAAAGATGATCCGCAAAATCGGTTGGCGGAACAGGACAAGGCATTGAAGGAGCTGCCGATGTTTCCGACTGACCACGCGAAGCGGCTGGAATGTTTTGCTCAACACCGTGAGGCTTTCACTCAAGCATGGAAAGTGGACACGATTGGTCGAGAATGGATCAATGCGATGTCGCAGTATACGCCCGAGGGAATTTATCCTATACCACGAACCATTGGAGGATCCATGCTCGTGTTTTCTCCACTGAAAAACGGGTTCTAGGCGCGTTGGGGATACGCGCATTTGCTGATGCTAGATCAGAAACATGACGATGCGGTCAGAGTGCTCCTGCCGGGATTGCGCGCGAGTTAAAATTTGGAGCGCGGCGGAGCGCAGTTGATTTCGGAGATGATTGCCGTGGTGTGCATCCGGGGAACTTTCGATCAGCTCGAGTTGCTGACTGATTCCGGTAAGCTTTCGCCCGAAGTGAGGACGGAAATCGTTGTGGCGCTGAAGGAGGCTCCGTTGCCCGGTTTGATCATTCGAAATGCCTTTTTGGGATAACAGGCTTTCGCACGGCTCTCACATGAGGAAATGAAATAGGACTACGGGGTCGTGACTAAAACGATCGCTGCCGTGGAAGGCTCGAAAATCCCCGAAACCAGTTTCCTTTGGCGGCTGTTGTTCAACCCGAACCGCAGCGAAAGAAAGCACCTCGATTTCCTGAAGGAGTCATGCAGCTTGGCTGGCTGCGTCAGTTGGAAGCGGGAGGCGAATTGAATCAACAATTCGCGCGGCAGATTGACTTACTTGAGAGTGCCGGATTCGTTGGGGGATTAAGCGGCGGCGGCGAGGCTGGTGCCCTCGATGCGTGAGAGGTCAATCCGCGGTCGGAGGAATATCGCGAAGGTTGGGTCTTGGGGTAGAGCAGCCAGATATTCCGGCAG
>JBBRBC010000106.1:0-7183 GCA_038206205.1 Opitutales bacterium | reverse complement strand
ACAGACAACAACATTGAAGGCAGCGACGAATTAACTCAACAGACGCAGGCCGTGGTGGAAAGCGCGTTGGAGCGTTTCGCCCAACAGATTACCCGCGTGGAAGTCCATCTCAGCGACGAGAACAGCAGCCACAAAGGCGGCTGCGATAAACGGTGCGCCATGGAAGCGCGGCTGGAAGGAATGGAGCCCGTCGCCGTAACCGATCAAGCGGAAACCGTGGAGCAAGCCGTCCATGGCGCGGCGGATAAATTGGAAAAAATGCTCAAGCACGCTCTGGGGCGGTTGAGTGATCACTAAGGTCGAAATCGTATGAATGTCATGGTCATCGCCTGCCGCCTGCAGCTCACTTCGGGGGGCTGGTGGTTTCGACAAACCATTTCAAGCTGATGCGAACATGGTTGCATAATGCGAAGCAATCAATCGGGTGGCGAACCATCAAACAAGCTTGGGCACACTGGGCGGAAGAGGATGGCGACCAGCGCGCCGCCGCGTTTGCCTATTACCTGTTGCTCGCACTGTTGCCGTTTATCTTCATGCTGGTGAGTGCAGGGTCACTGTTCGTCGAGCGCGAGGTGGCGACGACCAAGGTCGTTCAGTGGATCGAACGATATGTCCCGCTTACCAACGAACAGGAAAGCGGCACGATGGCGAATATTCGCGGCGTACTGGAAAAGCGCGGAAAAATTAACCTGGCGGCATTTCCGTTGTTACTTTGGGGCGCGCTGAAATTCCTGCGCACCCTGATTCGGACTACGAACCGCATCTGGCATTCGCCCGCGTATAACTGGTGGCGATTGCCTTTGAAAAGCCTGGGCTTGCTCGGTGTCACGTTGAGCGCTGCGCTTCTGGGCATCCTGCTGCCGGGCGTCGCGCGGCTGGCCCGCAGCTGGCTCGCTACTTATCTCGGATTTCCTGACTGGGCGTTTGCCCTGTTGTTCAATATCCTGCCTTGGCTCGTTCTGTTCGGCGGGGTCATCATGATTTATCGGCTGGCCCCGAGTCGCTCCACCAAATTTTCCGAGGTGTGGATCGGAGCGCTGGCAGCAACCGTTTTGATCTGGGCTTGCGAATGGCTGTTCCTGTTTTACGCGGTCCACTTCGCTCACTTCAACGTGCTCTACGGCGCACTGGGCGGTGTCGCGGCGTTCCTGCTGTGGATCTATCTCTCAAGCTGCATTGGGGTATTCGGAGTCTGCATTTGCGCAGCGCAGGTGGAGGTCCGGGCGAAAGGCAACAGCAACTCGGACCGATCGCTGACCGCCGGTCCCGGAGGTGAATCATGAACAAACTCAAGCAGCTCTGGAGCAATCTACCTTCGAACCTCTGGTTGCGGTATTCACCGGTGCGACTTACGACTTGCCGCCCATTCCGGGTTTTGCGGGCGGCGTTGCCTGGCCTCCTCTGCTGGGGCGTGCTGACGACGGTGGTCAGCGTGCAGGGAGACGCCACCGGGCCGCAAAATCAACTTCTTCCCCAGAAAGAAGAACTGTCCCTTGCGCCGACAACGGTGGCCGTGCAGCCGCTCGCCGCCGACGAGGAGATCCGCAAGCGCCTCCAGAGCGTCATGGATGCCACCGGCTGGTTTATCGCGCCACAAGTCCAAGTCGTGGATGGCGTTGTTTTTCTCAGCGGCCGGGCCGACACCGACGAGATCAAGAAGTGGGCGGGCGACCTGGCCCGCAACACCCAGGACGTGGTCGCCGTGGCCAACCGGATCGAAGTGTCCGAACCGTCCGCCTGGGACTTCGGCGGGGCACGGAGCGGGCTGGCGGGTCTGTCGCGCGACTTCATCCGCTCCCTCCCGTTTGTCGTCGTCGCGTTGTTTATCCTGGCCTTGTCGGCGGGGGCTGGCTGGTTAACGGCGCGCAGCGCCCGAAAGTTTCTCGGCGGGCGAGTCCGGGCGAAACTTCTGCGCGGCGTCCTGGCGGGGGGGCTGGGCGTGATCGTGTTTCTTGCGGGCACCTATATCGTCCTGCGGGTCTCCGGTTTGACCCAACTGGCTTTGACGATCGTCGGCGGAACCGGCCTGGTCGGCCTGGCGGTCGGCATCGCCTTCCGGGACATCACGGAGAACTTTTTGGCCAGCATCTTCCTGAGCATCCAGCGCCCGTTCGAAACGGGTGATCTGGTCGAAATCGTCGGAGTCACCGGCTATGTGCAGCAGTTGAATATCCGCACCACGGTGCTGCTGACCACCGACGGCAATCTCGTGCAAGTCCCCAACGCCTCCGTTTACAAGAGCACCCTCCAAAACTACACGGCCACCCCCAACCGGCGCGAGAACTTCGTCGTGGGCATCGGCTACGACGACCCGATTGATGAAGCCCAAGAGGTTGCCCTGAAGGTGCTGGTGGATCACCCGGCGGTCTTGAAGGAACCAGAGCCCTGGGTGCTGGCAGACGACTTGGGCAAAGCGACCGTCAATTTACGAATCTACTTTTGGATCAATGGCCATGAACATAGCTGGCTCAAGGTACGGTCTTCTGTAATCCGGCTCGTGAAACGCGCCTTCCAGCAACACGGCGTCAGCATGCCAGACGAGGCACGAGAAGTCGTTTTTCCGCACGGCGTCCCCGTCACGCTGCTCGACGCGAAGCAGGAGCCGACGAAGGACCGTGGATCGCTCAAATCATCCGGCGACGCACCGCTTTCGGAGGGATTGGATGCGGTGTCGACGAAGGCGGAGGCGGGGTTGTCCAACGAGGCCGGCATTCTTGAGGAACAAGCCCGTCAGGCCAAGCCGATGGACGAAGGGGAGAATCTCTTGGGAGCCGCCACCCCTTTTCGCCCGCTGAAGGCCGCTATGCCCGGTGACAAAACAAACTGAAGCATGAATAAGCTCAATCTCCTTTGGAGCAACCTTCGTTCGAGCCTTTGGTTCCTGCCTTCGCTGATCGTCGCGGCCAGCGTCGTGCTCGCGGTCGCATTGATCGAAGCTGACTCGATCTGGAGGGGCCGATGGATGGCCCAATGGCCACGCCTGTTCGGGGCCGGGGCGGCGGGCGCACGCGGGATGCTGTCCACGATTGCCGGTTCGATGATGTCGGTCGTGGGAGTTACGTTCTCCATGACCTTGGTGGCGCTGTCGATGGCTTCGAGCCAATACACCTCGCGCATCCTGCGGAACTTCATGGGCAGTCGGGTCACGCAGGCCGTGCTCGGAGTGTTCGCCGGCATTTTCACGTATTGCCTGATCGTGTTGCGAACGATTCGTGGTGGCGACGAGGGCGCCTTTGTTCCTAGCCTGGCAGTCTTCTTCGGCTTCGTGTTGGCGGTCGGCGGGGTGGGTGTGCTCATTTTCTTCATCCACCACGTCGCCTCTTCGATTCAGGCTTCCAGCATTATCGCCTCCGTGGCTGAGGAAACCATCCACGCTATTGACCTGCTTTTCCCCCAACGACTCGGAAACAGTCTGGCTGAAGCCGGGGTAGGTCAATCGCCGCCTCCGTTGCAAGATCAGAAATGGCACCTCGTGCTGGCGGCTGAGAGCGGTTACATTCAGGGCGTGGACAATGCCGCGCTGTTGCGGTTGGCGAGACAGCGTAAGACCGTGGTGCGAATGGAGCGCGGTGTCGGCGAATTCGTGGTTGAGGACACCCCGCTGGTTTCGCTGACACTGGATGCCCTGCCAGATTCAGAGACGACGGTTGAACTGCAGGCAGCATTCAGCCTTAGTCGCTACCGCACGGTGGAACAAGATGCGGCCTTTGGCATCCGGCAGATTGTGGATGTAGCGTTAAAAGCACTCTCCCCTGGCATAAACGACACCACGACGGCCGTGACGTGTGTGGATTACCTGGCGATGATTCTTGCCCGGCTGGCACCCCGACATATTCCCGCATCGCACCGCCACGAAGATGGAGCACTGCGAGTGATTGCCAAAGGACCGAGCTTTCAAGGCCTTCTGTCCGATGCCTTCGATCAGATCCGGGAATGCTCCAAGGGCAATCTCGGCATCATGCTGCGGATGCTGGGCTCGCTGGAAACCATTGCCAGTCTGACAACCGATTCGAGTCGGCGGCAGGCACTCCGTGATCAAGTGGAATGGATTGCCGAATTGGGCAAACGCACTCTCGAGTCCCCGCACGACCGGATCTGCTTTGAGCGCCGCTTGGGGCAAGTGCGCAAAGCACTTAAAACAGAGCCGGTTTTATCAATTCACGAACAACCCACCAAAGCATGAAAACCAAAATCAAAACCAAAAACTTCCGGGTGCCTCCCGGCGAAAAAGTCTCGCTCAAGAAGTGGCCGACGCAGGTGAAACCGGTCTATGCCTCGAAGAAGGACTATCACCACGCCCTCCGGAAACAGGTGAAGGAACTGAGCAAGCTACAGCGCCTGCACTATGCTTCGAACCGCTATTCCGTGCTGCTGATCTTTCAGGCGATGGACGCCGCGGGCAAGGACGGGGCCATCCGCAACGTCATGTCCGGCGTCAACCCGCAGGGCTGCCAGGTGTTCAGCTTCAAGCATCCCAGCGCGACGGAACTGGAGCACGATTTCCTGTGGCGCACCACCCGCAATCTCCCCGAACGCGGACGCATTGGCATCTTTAACCGTTCCTATTACGAGGAGGTGCTCATCGTTCGCGTGCATCCGGAAATTCTCCGCAGCCAGGGCTTGCCCGTCGGTTCGATCGCGGCGCAGTCCATCTGGAAAGAGCGGTATCGCTCCATCGTCGATCTTGAGGCGCACCTCCACCGCAACGGCACGCGGATTATCAAGTTTTTCCTCCATCTGTCGAAGGAGGAGCAGCGCAAACGTTTCCTCAAGCGCATCGACAACCCGGAGAAAAACTGGAAGTTCAGCCAGTCCGACTTGGCGGAGAGAGAATGGTGGCCGGACTACATGAACGCCTATGAAGCGTGCCTCGGCGCAACCAGCACCAAAGACGCTCCCTGGCATGTCGTCCCGGCCGACGATAAGAAAAACGCCCGTCTGATAATCTCCGAGATCGTCCTCGACGTTTTTAAGGGGCTGAAAATGTCCTATCCCGAGACCAGCCCCACCCGCCGTCGGGAGCTATTGGCCATCCGCAAGCAACTGGTCAAGTAAAGGTCGGCCAACTGCGGGCCGGCAGTCTGCGGCGTTGTGATGTCGCCTCGAAATCGTTTATAATTTTGCGTAGCCGATAAATCCCGCCACACGATTTCTTTTTTCGAGCCGGCCTTGGATCACTCTGCATCATCTGCAAGGAGTACATCCCCGATTCAGTGGCCGAGAGCCTGCGCTCCTAGGCCGATCTCCGACATCGCCTTCTGTTTTTTCAATTCCGCGTGCGCCGCACTGATGCAGGCACCGAGCACGACGATGCAGCCCGAAAGGTAAATCCAGGTGAGGAGAGCCATGATACCTGCAAACGTTCCATAGACCGCATTGAATCGCGCGAAATTGGTCATATACAGTACGAACAACGACTGGACCAGTTTCAGAAGCAAGGCCGCGCCGACCGCCGCAATCCACACCTCGGAGAATCGCGTTTGCCGTCGTGGCGCCATTCAGTAGAACAACGCCAACCCTAAAACCACGACCAAAATGGGGATGATGACAAGCGCCATGCGTTCGGCCAGCTCGGCGAGGCTAAAAGTCCGCGGAAATAAACTCAGGACCAGTCTCGCCCCGATAGGTGCCACAATTCCCACGAGCAAGGTAGTGCCAAGCACCCCGATCAGCGAAAGGTTTTTCAACGGCATTTGCCACCAATTATGCATCTTGATATTCCATGCACGATTGGTGGCGCGGACCAGCGCGGTGAAGAATTGGAGCGATCCCCAAACCAATATAACCAGCGCGATTGAGCTCACCTGTTTTCGGCTTTGGATGATCCCGCTGATAGTTTCCAGGACTTTGCGTTGCATCTCTGGTTCCAGCGGCACGAAACGTTCGACGTACTCGAGAACGCTTTTCACCGCCACCTCGCGGTCGACAAACGCAGACCCGACGCTGACGAAGAGGACCAACAGCGGGAAAAGGGAAAAGATTGCGTAGTAAGCAAACGCGGCACCGCGTTGGGTGCCGTCGATCGCCACGAATTTCTTAGCGCCGAGCACCAGGGTCCGCCAGGCAAAAGCCATCCATCCAGGAATGACGGGAGTCATGTTCGATTTTGAAACACGGAATCAACGCGGGAGCAACGGCAGACGGGGCACCATCAAGTCTTTCATCCACGTCCCGAAGGAGGAATAGCGCAAGCGCTTCCTTGCCCGCATCGACGACGCGGAGAAAAACTGGAAGCTCAGCGAGGCCGACATCTCTGAGTGGATACAGTGGGACGAATACAGGGAGGCATATGAGAAGTGCTTCGCCGCCACGAGCACCAAGGACGCTCCCTGGCACGTCGTCCCCGCCGACGACAAGAAGAACGTCCGCCTGATCATCTCCGAAATCATTCTTGATGTCTTCAAGCGGCTAAAAATGTCCTATCTCGAAAACCACCCCGCAAGCCGTTGGGAGCTGCTGGCGATCCGCACGCAACTGGGAAGGTAATCCTACGCCTTCGTCTTCACCAGTGCGCGCACGACGTTTTTGAGCGTCAGGCCTTGGGCGAGGATGGAAAAGATCACGAGGATATAGGTCACGGCCAAGACGATCTAGCGTTCGCGCCCTGTGGGAAGCGACAGCGCCAACGCGATCGAGAGGCCGCCGCGCAAGCCACCCCAAGTCATGATCCTAACCGCGCCGCGCGCAAAGCTGCGCCAGCGCCGAATCACCGCCACGGGCAGAGCTACGCTAATCCAGCGCGCCAACAAAATCGCTGGGATCGCCAGCAAACCGGCGAACAACAGGTTCTTCGTGAACGTCAGCACCAGAATTTCCAACCCCACGAGGACAAAGAGCAACGCTTTCATGATTTCATCGAGAAGCTCCCAGAACGCATCGAGGTTGTGGCGCGTCTTTTCGCTCATCGCGAACTGCCGGCCATGATTGCCGATCAGCAAACCCGCCACGACGACGGCTATGGGTCCGCTCACATGAATCACCGCCGCCAGCGCATAACCGCCCATGACGAGTGCGAGGGTCAGCATGATTTTCACCTGGTAATTAGTGTCTGCCGGGAAACTCCACAAATGAGAATTCCCCGAGTGAGCCGCGATTATTTTTGGAAGATTTCGGTCGCGAATCTTCCCGGCACGGGCAGTGCTTTCAGAGGAGAAACGCCCCTTCCACCCCGCCACATTCGCTC
>JBBRBC010000105.1:0-7226 GCA_038206205.1 Opitutales bacterium | reverse complement strand
AACTCATTCGCGATGCCCTCTGGCCGAATTTGCCGATCAAGGACTGTCTTGCTTGCTGGAATGACTTTCAGCGCGGTTTAGCGGAAGGCTCCCGTCGAAGGACGCCCCGGATCAAGGCTCTGTTATGTTAGCGCTTATGGGTCTCCGCCCCGTGATGGCTCGCACGGCACTCACGGGTCGGGTGACCCGTGCCACCGCAGACCGGTTGTTTAAGTTAAACTTTTCCGGTCTTCGTTGAGCGATGCCGGGCGCGATAAACTCGCGGGGTCTCTCCCTTTTCGCGTAGAAAGGCCGCGCTCAGATAACTCGCCGATTCGAAACCTGTCATGTCCGCCACGCGCGCAATCGCGAGATCCGACTCAACGAGCAACTGGCAGACCCGTTCGATTTTGTGGCGTTTGATCAAGCGATGCGGGCTCACCCCGAGCAATTTGACAAACTTTCGCTCGAGCAGGGTGCGCGAGACGGGCACGGCCCGAAGAACGTCTGATACGTCGATACCGTCGCTGGCATGCTCGCGGATATAAAGTAACGCGGCCGCTACATGCCCGTCGTTTACAGCTATCGCGTCGGTCGAGTGCCGCTCCACGACGCGCACCGGTTCGATCTCTCGCGAAATCAACGATACCGGGGCCCGCTTCGTCATGAGATTCGAGAGTATGGCGGCGGCTTCATAACCCGTCCGTCGCGCATTGAGCAGCACACTGCTCAAGGGTGGATCGCACAATTCACAAATCAGCTCGTCATCATCGACGCCCAACACCGCCACTTCTTCAGGCACCGTCAATCCTGCCTGATGACATGCCTCCAAGATCTTTTGGGCGCGTTCATCATAACAGGCAAAGACGCCGACGGGTTTCGGTAGTTGCTTCAGCCAATTGACCAACAAATCCATCTCCCCAGCAGATCCAGCCGCGGGCCGTCGGTTCCCTTGACGAAACTCGTGACAACTCTTTCGGCCAGCACGCATCACCTGCATAAAGGTCTCCCCGCGTTTTCTCGACCAAAGAAACCGGTCGTCCCCGCAAAAGGCGTAATTCGAAAGTTTTTTTGATAATAAATGGGTCGCCGCCATCTGCGCGACTGCGCGATTGTTGATACCCACGTGAGGAAATTCCGACGCGGGTCGTTCCGCACTCACGTCCACGACAGGTAATCCGGTGCGCTTCAAGGCCGTGGCTATCTCATCCGAATCCACCCGCGCAATTATCCCATCGCCCTGCCATTCACGTAGCCAGGCCGGGGGAGGACTGTGCCGTTGTTGCTCCACCGATCGAATCGACCACCGTTCACCCGCGCTCACCCAATCATGCACGCCATGCAATAAATCGCGGCCATAGCGATTGGAGGTTTCAATCAGCAAAGCGACGCGCAGGCGGGACTTGACGCTCGTGGACATGGTAACCAAGGTTTGCCAAGGTGTGTTAAAAATCAAAAGAAATATATGGATAATTGTTACCAATCCGAAAGCTCTATCAGGTAAGATGAACCCCGAAATTATGAAAAAGCCCCAATCCCACTTCTCCACCGTCTCCCGCATTGCTTACGAAGGACCGCGTTCGGCGAACGCGCTGGCGTTCAAGCACTATAATCCCGCCGAAGTCGTCGAGGGTCGTTCGATGAAGGACCATATGCGTTTTTCGATCGCCTACTGGCACGCGTTTCGCGGCGTCGGTTCCGATCCCTTCGGTCCGGGCACGATCAACCGTCCCTGGGAATCCGGCAAAGATGCCGTCTCCATTGCCAAGGTGCGCATGGATGCCGCTTTCGAGTTTTTCCAAAAGATTGAGTCCCCTTTCTGGTGCTTCCACGACCGCGACATTGCGCCCGAAGGCAAGACCCTCGCTGAGTCCAACCAGAACCTCGACAAGATCATTGCCCACGCCAAATCCCTTCAAAAAACCACGGGCGTGAAACTCCTTTGGGGTACGGCCAACCTATTCTCCAATCCGCGCTATATGTGCGGTGCCTCCACGAATCCTGATGCGCACGTCTTCGCCTACGCTGCCGCGCAGGTGAAGAAAGCGCTCGAGGTCACGCAGGAGCTCGGTGGTGAAAACTACGTTTTCTGGGGCGGTCGCGAAGGCTACGAAACCCTCCTCAACACGAATCTGAAGCGCGAACAGGACCATCTGGCTGCTTTCCTGCACATGGCCGTGGATTACGCGAAGAGCATTGGTTTCAAAGGTCAGTTCCTCATCGAGCCCAAACCCAAGGAGCCGACCAAGCACCAGTACGATTTCGACGTCGCTTCCGGTATCGCTTTCCTGCGCACCTACGGCCTGGAGAAATATTTCAAGTTCAACATCGAGACCAACCACGCCACGCTGGCCGGCCACACCTTCCAGCACGAAATCGAGGTCGCCGCAGCGGCCGGTGCTCTCGGCTCGATCGACGCCAACGCGGGCGATCTGCTCCTCGGTTGGGACACCGATCAATTCAATACCGACGTACGCGAACTGACTCTTGCGATGCTTTCCATTTTGAAAGCCGGTGGTCTCGGCACCGGTGGCTTCAACTTCGACGCCAAACTCCGCCGTCCGTCCATTGATGCCGAGGATCTCTTCCACGCGCACATCGGCGGCATGGATGCGTACGCTCTCGCGTTCAAGCTCGCCCGTCGCGTCCTCGCCGAAGGCAAATTCGAGAGTTTCGTGGCCGATCGCTACAGTTCCTTCGACCAAGGCTACGGCAAAGACATCGAGACCGGCAAAGCCAACTTCAAGAGCCTGGAAAAACTTGTCTTGAACAAACTCGGCGAACCCACCCCGAAATCCGGCAAGCAGGAGTATCTCGAAAATATGCTCATGCAGTACCTGCACGACTGAGCAGGGCTGGGGGCTTTTCTAGAACGGTAGGGCTGCTGCTTGCGGCAGCCTCGTGCCCCGGCCCTCTTTGGCCAAAACATTTGATCGCGTTTCCAAAATCAAAGACGCTCTCGCCGCATGACCATTCGCGATCTTCACCGCGCCCGCCGTCTCCTCTGCCAGTTGCAGGATCACATCCGCGACCTGCTGATCCACGCACGGACAGGGCAGGGGACGAAATTCGGTCGCGTCGTCGCCGTCACTGCGGCCGACACTATTTATCACGTCGATCGGATCAGCGAACACGCGATCCTTGAATGGTTCTCCGAAAATTGGCCGCGAGCCTGGCCCGTGGAATTGGTGATGGAAGGACTGGAAGACGCCGAAGCGGTCACGTTTCCTCACGGTACACCGGTGGCGAAAACCGCATTCAAGTGCATTCTCGATCCCATCGACGGCACGCGAAACCTGATGTACGACAAACGCAGCGCCTGGATTCTCAGCGCCCTTGCACCCCAACGCGGTGCCCGCACGCACACCGGCGACATCCTCGTCGCCGCCATGACCGAGCTGCCCACGACGAAACAATGGCGTGCCGATCAGCTTAGCGCCGTGCAAGGGCAGGGCGTCATCGTCGAGGGCGTCAATGTCCTCGATGGCACGCGGCATCGTTGCAAACCTACGCCATCGCGGGAGCGTGATTGCCTCGGTGGCTTCGCCTCACTCACTCGATTCTTTCCGGAAGGCAAAGCGCTGACGTCGGCCCTCGAAGAAAAACTCTGGGATTCTCTCTACGGTCTTGGCCGGCAACCGAGCCCACTCGTGTTCGAGGATCAGTATGTCACCACCGGCGGCCAGCTCTACGAAATCATCGTCGGCCATGATCGTTTCATCGCGGATCTGCGCCCGCTGGTTTTCGCCAAGTTGGGGTATCCGGATCTGTTGCTCTGTCATCCCTACGATATTTGCACGGAGCTAATCGCCCGCGAGGCCGGCTGCATCGTCGAATCTCCACTCGGCGGTTCGGTGCGTGTCCCTCTCGATACGACTTCACCGGTAGGCTGGGTCGCCTTTGCGAATCCAGCACTCGCCCGCCACCTCCGGCCAACCCTCCAACGACTAATTAAGGAAATGCTGACTGCCTGAGAATTTTGTCGTGTCGGTATCACCTGTCTTTCCATGCTCCCTCTCACTTTCCCCCTCACTCTCACAATAACTTTTTAAACATGAGCATCTATCTTGGCATCGATTCCGGCACCCAAAGCACCAAAGCCATCGCCCTCGACCTCGACACCGGTCGCGTCATCGCGGAAGCCCGCGCACCACACTCACTCATCGCTGGTCTGCCCGCAGGCCACATGGAACAGCGCCCTCAGGAGTGGACGGAGGCGCTCGACCATGTGATGGCTGAGCTGACCGAAAAAATTGATCGCTCACAGGTGCGCGGCATCGGCGTATCCGGCCAGCAGCACGGCTTCGTGCCCCTCGATGAAAACGGCGAGGTCATTCGCCCCGCCAAACTCTGGTGCGACACCAGCACGGCGCCGGAGTGCGCACTCCTCACGAAGAAACTCGGTGGCACTGCGGCCGTGATTCGTCGGGCCGGCCTGCCATTCTTGCCCGGCTACACGGCACCGAAAATTTTCTGGCTCAAGCGCCACGAGCCAGCCAATTATCAGCGACTGCGTCATGTGCTGCTGCCGCATGATTATTTGAATTTCTGGCTCACTGGGAATTATTTCATGGAGCACGGCGATGCCTCCGGCACGGCGTTGATGGATGTGCGCAAACGCACTTGGTCGAAAGAAATCATCGCAGCCATTGATCCGAAATTGATCAACTACCTGCCACCGCTCACTTCTTCCGAACAACCCGCTGGTCTGCTCAAGCCTGAGCTGGCGCGCCAATGGGGCCTCACCGGCGAAGTCGTGGTGTCCGCCGGTGGTGGCGACAATATGATGGGCGCGATCGGCACCGGCAATGTCGCGCCGGGCGTCGTGACGGCCAGCTTCGGCACCAGCGGAACCATCTACGCTTACAGCAAGAAACCCGTCATCGATGCACAGGGTGAAATTGCCGCGTTCTGTTCTTCGACCGGCGGCTGGCTGCCGTTGCTCTGCACGATGAATGTCACGCTTGTCACCGGGCAGTTCTCGAAATTGCTCAGTGCCGATCTTGCCGCGATGGAATCCGCCGTAGCCGCAACCCCGGTCGGAGCCGATGGCTTGCAGTTGTTGCCGTATCTCGATGGCGAGCGAACCCCCAATCTGCCCAAGGCCAACGGCGTCCTCTT
Organism: Opitutales bacterium; assembly: GCA_038206205.1. Taxonomy (GTDB): domain Bacteria; phylum Verrucomicrobiota; class Verrucomicrobiia; order Opitutales; family Opitutaceae; genus Didemnitutus. Next base: position 2,126 of record JBBRBC010000105.1, on the reverse strand, counting down.
CGGCCTGACTCGCGCCACTGCGGAACGCGGCCACTTGTTGCGCGCCGCCATGGAAGGCGTGACGCTCGGCATGAATTACGGACTGCGCCGGCTCGGTACACTCGGTATCAAACCGAAGGAAATCCGACTCACCGGAGGCGGTGCCAAGTCCAATGCGTGGCGGCAGATCATGGCGGACATATTCGAAGTGCCCGTCGTGAAAATGCTCGAAGACGAAGGTGCCGCCCTCGGTGGCGCGCTCCAAGCCGCTTGGTGCGACGGCCTGCGCCACGGCCAGAAAACCTCGTTGGCGGCACTCTGTGCCCGTGCGGTCGCGCTTGATGAAAATTCCCGGGTATCCCCCGACCGAAAAAACCGCGCCCTGTATCGCAAGATGCAGACCAGGCACGACGCCCTCACGCAAGCGCTGCGGCCATTCTACGGTGCGTAAGAAAAGTCGCGGTGCGGCACGGAGCGGTTACAACCAAAGCCGAGGGCCGACGCGCAGCGGAGCGCGACACCGACCCGCCGTCTGCGGCGGCTGAGGTGATCGCGGCAGCCCAAGGGACGGAGCGGGGTCCCCGCCGGGCACTGTACGCCGGACGCGGAGCTCGTGCCAACGAGCGGCCCGTGCTCCGAGCCTTCGGGCCACAAGCGCCTGCGCCGGTGGGGCTGGACTCCACCGGACTGGAGCGACAACGGAGCGCAAGGAGGAAGCAGGGCGAGTGTCAGCTGTGCTGGCGCGAGACGTGCCGCTTGGATCATTGATGACGTTGCGACGATAGCAAACAACCAAGCCTGACCCCCTCCGTCAGCTCTGGGCTGGCGTGACCTGTGCCGCTTGGTTCATTGCCGACTTTGCGAACAACCAAAATACAACAATACTCGGCCCCCTTGGCTCGTTGGGATCATTGAGCGCTGACCCCATCCACCCAGTTTCGGAAGACCTCTAACCCTTGGTTCAAGTTGAGTGGGCCGCAGGCGATCTTGAACTTTCCACCCTCAACCCAGCAATGGATCCAATCGGATTCACTGTTTTCGATTTCGAGACGAGAGAACGGTTTCGCTGATAGTGGAGTCTCGGCTAAATCAACATCCACGCGCCAACCAGGATTATCGACGGTTCCAATCTTTATCCCGTGTTGATGTTCCCAGTCGCCGTTGGCGTGCGCTCGATACCATTCCTGCAGCCAAGTGAGATTGTCTGTTTTCATGAGCTTATCTCGGGAGTTCACCGGGCAAGGCGGGCCGAACACTTCCGGGCGTTACAGCCTCATGGACATGCGGCGTTGGAACATCCTGTTTTAGGACCTTGTTGTAATGCGGATCACCAACGACATCGACCCGCTTTTCCACCTGCCAAGGGTTCGGATTTCGAGGGTTAGTCTGTGGAATCTTGGTTTCATAGTGAGTGACCTTTCCAGTCACCGGATCACGACGAAAGATGGTATGCGCTCCCCTGGCGTATTTCGCTCCTACGCTCTCTGCGGCATTAAAAATTCCGGAGGCGTCGTAGGTGTAGTTTTGTGAGTTGGGGGCGTTGGCTTGGGCCTGAGGGCGAATGGATCGGGGGCGGCTGGGAATGTAGTCGGTGGGCGAGTCGGCAGTGCTGAGGGCTAAACTTCCTGAGAAATCATGGCTTGGTTCGTAGTCATAGGTCGGTGCGGCGTCATGGGGGCGGTGGGGTTGTCCGGGCGCTTCGTAGTTGTAGGTGACGTATGTGGCTGGAGTGAGGTGTGAGGTGTTGTGCGACGGCGCGATTGCCGAAGGCGCGTTGGGGGCAACGCGCCCTACCTCGGATGGGGCGGCGGTGATTGTTGGTTTCTCGTGGGTGAAGCCGACGAGGAAGCAGAGGACGGCGAGCACCGGGATCAGAATCAGCAGGCGGTGGATGGCGGGGCGGGGCATCAGGGAAGGGAGTGAGCGGGGAGAATGATAGTGAGAGGGAGAGGGAGAGTGACGGTGATCGCAAGCTTGGCGTGGGAATTGGGGAGCGCGCGTTTGTGCTGAACCGCGTTGTCGCTGCGCTCCCCGTTCGACAAGCTCAGGGCCTTGAGTAGAATCGAAAGGCAGCGCAGCTACGGGTGGGACGCGGCGAGGGAATCGCGTGTCGCTGAACCGCGTTGTCGCTGCGCTCCAGCGCGGCT
>JBBRBC010000104.1:0-7472 GCA_038206205.1 Opitutales bacterium | reverse complement strand
AGGTTTGGGGGAGAAATTCCGCGTCGCCGAATATCCGCGGAAGAAGCAATTCGCTGAAATGTTTGCGGAGGCATTCGACAAAGGGCGTCGTGAATACAGCGGTGCCTCCGGTCCACTCGACACGCTGCTCCGGCAAACCGCGCATGAGTTACGTGCGATCGCGCACTTGAATGATCCGCAAGGCATGTATGCCCGGATGCCCTTTGAGTTCGGGATGAACTGAGGCCGGTTGTCCGGGGGATTTGCTTCGCCTAACCGCAGGCCTCCGTGCCTGTCCTGATTCTTTGCCGCCGCGAAACGCATTGCCTCAGGTGCCTTGGACTGAAAACCTTCGCTCATGCCTTCTGAGTTCAGCATTATCCGCACCGTGGAGTTTTCCGAGACCGACATGGCTGGCATCATGCATTTCGCGAATTTCTTTTATTGGATGGAAGCGTGTGAGGCGGCCTTCTACCGCTCGCTGAAGTTGCCGATTATTTCCTTTGTGCCGGGCAATGTGGTTGGTTGGCCGCGGGCCGCCGTCTCCTGCGAATACAAGGCGCCCTTGCGTTTCAATGATGTCGTGCAGGTGAAGCTGCTCATCAAAGAGGTGCGGAACAAGGCGGTGATTTTTGTTTTTCAGTTTCGCAAAACCAGTGAAGGGATCGCGTTGCCGGCCATCGTGGCGCAGGGTGAAGTGGTGGTCGTTTGCGTGACCGCCGGAGCCGATGGCGTAATGGTCGCCCAGCCGATCCCGGCCGAGGTGCGGGCCATGCTCCAAGTGGCATCGCCGGAAAACCATGCCGGTTGAAATGTTTTTTTGAGGGTAGGACGATTCGCCCTACCTCCGCCAACCAGTCCGCTTCAGGGCTACTTTGCCGGTACCGGCTTGATCAGCGGCTCGACGACAGCCCAGACATTGGCGGCCAACTTGATCTGTCCTTCAGCGGTGGGATGAATCCCATCGACTTGATTAAGCTCGGGGTGGCCTCCCACGCCTTCGAGCAAAAAGGGAATCAACGCCACGCGGCATTCCTTCGCCAGTGCAGGAAAGATCGCGGCGAATTTCGCCGTGTGCTCGGGCCCGAAGTTGGTGGGGAGTTGCATGCCGGCGAGCACGATCTGCGTCTCGGGCGCGCGCGCGCGGATGCGCTCGATCAATTGTTTTAAATTCGCCTGCGTGACGGCAGGCGCGATCCCGCGCAATCCGTCGTTGGCGCCCAGCTCGATCACGAACAGGCTGACTGGCTGCCGCAAAATCCAGTCGAGCCGCCGCAACCCGCCGGCGGTGGTATCGCCGCTGAGGCCGGCGTTCACCACGCGCCAAGGCAGATTCGCCTCGTCGATCTTTTTCTGCACGAGGGCGGGGAAGGCTTCATCCGGGTCTAGCCCGAAGCCGGCCGTGAGGCTGTCCCCGATAAAAACCATGGCTTTTCGCTCATCCGCCGCGAAAAGCGCGGGCAGGAGCAAGCAGGCGACAAAACTGAAAAACAGCCATAGAAAGCGCGCGCGGACCGTTCGTGGGTTCAACGTTGCGCTTCCGGTGATGATGATTCCTGTACGTGTCATTTCGCGTCTTTCGCCGACGAACCTATGAGTGATCAATCTATCCTAAAAGTCCAGCGCCTGACCCAAAGCTATCGCACCACGGCTGGGGTTCTGACTGTTTTGCATGAGGTGTCTTTCACCATCGAGGCCGGTGATACCTGCGCCATCGTCGGTCCTTCCGGCAGTGGCAAGACCACGCTGCTCGGTTTGTGCGCCGGACTCGATCAACCCCGCAGTGGCACGGTGACGCTGGCGGGCCGCGAGCTCGGCGCGCTGACCGAAGATCAGCGCGCCCAGGTGCGGAACGAAAGCGTGGGTTTTGTTTTTCAGAATTTCCAACTTATCCCCACGCTCACGGCCTTGGAAAACGTGCTTGTCCCGTTGGAGTTGCGCGGCGTCAAGGTGGATGAACGCGAAGCGAAAGAACTGCTCGCGCGGGTCGGTTTGGGCGACCGGCTCGACCACTATCCGCAGCAGTTATCCGGTGGAGAGCAGCAGCGCGTGGCCTTGGCCCGCGCCTTCATCAACCGCCCGCGGATACTCTTCTGTGATGAACCTACCGGAAATCTCGATGGCGATACGGCGCACGCGATGGTGGAGCTGATCTTCGGTCTGAATCGTGAGCGGGGCACGACGCTCGTGTTGGTGACGCATGATCTCGAACTCGCCCGCCGCACCCAGCGCATCATCCGCCTCCGCAACGGCGCCGTCCTCTCCGACGAAAAACTTTAGGTCACCTAAACAAACCAACAATCCAGGGCCCACGGAACACACGGAACACACGGAAAAAATTCCATGAACAAACTAATCCATGAGAAAGAAACCTACGCGATCCTGGGAGCCTGCTTTGAGGTTTATAAGGAGAAAGGCTGCGGTTTTCTCGAAGCGGTCTATCAGGAAAGCCTGGAGATTGAATTCGAGTTGCAGGGCATCCCGGCAAAAGCTCTCGTGCCGCTTTCGCTGACCTATAAAGGACGTAAGTTAAAAAAGACCTACGAGGCCGACTTCATTTGCTACGATCAAGTGCTGATTGAGCTCAAAGCGGTCTCGGCCTTAACCGATGAACATCGGGCTCAGGTTCAAAATTATCTTCATGCCACCGGTCTGAGGGTCGGACTGCTGGTGAATTTTGGTCACTATCCCAAAGTCGAGCATGAGCGCTTTGTGCTTTGATTCTTCCGTGTGTTCCGTGGGCAAACTCCAATGAATTTCATTCTGAAAATGGCTTGGCGGGATACGCGGGCGAGCCGGCGGCGGCTCCTGTTGTTCTCGCTCGCGATCGTCCTCGGCGTGGCCGCGCTCGTCGCCATTGGTTCGTTGCGCGATAATCTTACCCGCGCTATCGCCGAACAAACCAAGACACTCCTTGGGGCCGATCTCGTGATCAATTCGCGCTCCGCGCTCACGCCCGAGGCAGAGCAATTCATCGCCACGCTCGGCGGCGAACAATCGCGGGAAATCACTTTCAGTTCCATGCTGGTCATTCCGGGTGTGAAAAATGCCACGCGGCTGGTGCAGGTGCGCGCTTTGCAGGGGGCGTTTCCTTTCTACGGCGAATTTGCAACCTCTCCCGCAGCGGCGCGCGCCAGTCTCGCGGCTGGCACGAACGCGGTACTCGAGCAAACGCTGCTCGCGCAATTTGGACTCATGCCCGGGGCGAGCGTGCGTCTGGGCAGCGCGGATTTCACGGTGGCGGGTGGCTTGCTCCGCGTGCCGGGGGAGAATGCGGCGTTCGCCACGCTGGCGCCCCGGGTGTTCATTCCGCTGGCGACGGTGACGGAAACCGGCTTGTTGCAAGCAGGCAGTCTCGCCCGGTATCGCGTGTACGTGAAATTTCCCGCCAACACTGATGTGGAAAAACTCGTGAGCGATTTGAAGACACGTTTCCGGGAATTGCGGCTTGGCTACGATACCGTGGAGGAGCGCAAGAAACAGTTGGGCGACTCCATCGCGAGTGCCAACGCCTTCATGATGATCGTGGGTTTCGCCTCGTTGTTTCTCGGCGCGATCGGCGTGGCCAGCGCGGTACACGCGCACATCAGTCAAAAATTGCCGACGGTGGCGATTTTGCGCTGTCTCGGGGCGAGTGCGCGGACGAGCTTCGCCATCTACCTCGTGCAAGGGCTGGGCTTGGGTATCATCGGGGCGGGGGCGGGCACGTTGTTGGGGATCATGGTGCAGGTGGTCTTGCCGTCGTTGCTGCGGGATTTGCTCCCGATTGCTTTTAACTTTTCTCTTTCGTGGTCGGCCATTGCGGGCGGTTTTGGCGCGGGCTTGGGGCTTTCCGTGCTCTTCTCTTTGTGGCCGTTGTTGGAAGTGCGGCAGGTGTCGCCCTTGCTGACGTTGCGCTCGGCGTTTAACGCTGCGACCGGACCGATGCGCGATCCGTGGCGCTATGTCTTGTGGCTGATAATCGTCGGCGCGATTTTTGGTTTCGCGATCTGGCAGACTGGAAAATGGCAATGGGGCGTGGGTTTTGGTGGTGCCCTGCTGGTGGGCTTCGGTGTGCTCACAGGCTTGGCGCGGACGATTTCGTGGGGCACGAGAAAGCTACCGTTGCGCCGTCTGCCGTTCGCGTGGCGGCAGGGTTTCGCGAATCTCTATCGGCCGAACAACCGGACGGTGCTGTTGCTCGTGTCGCTCGGACTCGGCACGTTTCTGATGATGACGCTCTATCTCACCCGCGACACGGTGCTCGGACAATTGCGGGTGATGGATGCTGAGGGCCGGCCCAATCTCATGCTGTTCGATATTCAGGATGACCAAGCGGAGCCGCTCGAAAAGCTGCTCGCGGCGAAAGGCACCCCGGTCACGCAACAGGCGGCGATTGTCACGATGCGGATCAATTCACTCAAAGGTCGACCGGTGACTGAATTGCTCAAAGAAGAAAACAGCACGATCCCGGCGTGGACGCTGCGCCGGGAGTATCGCTCGACCTACCGCACCGAATTGACAGGTACCGAAAAAGTGATCGCCGGGCATTTTGCCGGAACCGTGGCGGGGGGAACTGAACGGATTCCGGTTTCGTTGGAGGAATCGCTCGCGCGCGACCTGCAGGTGAAGGTGGGGGATGCGCTGGAATTCGATGTGCAGGGGGTGCCGGTGAAAGCGGTGGTCGGCAGTTTGCGCCAAGTAGATTGGCGGCGCTTGCAGCCGAATTTCTTCGTCGTGTTTCCGGCCGGTGTGTTGGAAACGGCCCCGAAATTTCATATCATGGCGTTGCGCGCGGGCTCGCCGGAAATCTCGGCGCAAATCCAGCAGGCCGTCGTGCAGGATTTTCCGAATGTGTCGGCGATCGATCTGACGCTGATTTTGCAGACGATCGACAGCGTCTACGTGAAGGTCTCGTTCGTGGTGGAGTTTTTGGCGCTTTTCACGGTGATCACCGGGGTGATCGTGCTGGCCGGGGCGGTGCTGATCGGCCGGCATCAGCGGGTGCGGGAGAGCGTGCTCTTGCGGACCCTGGGTGCGACGAAGGCACAAGTGAACCGCGTGATGCTCGCCGAATATCTGGCGTTGGGGACTTTGGGCTCGGCGGTGGGCGCGGTGCTGGCGATCGGGGCAAACTGGGCGCTGGCCCACTTTGTTTTCAAACTCACATGGACGAATCCGTCATTGGTCGTATTAGTGACTGGTTGGGCCGCCGTGAGTGTGGTGACGGTGGTCACGGGCCTGCTCTCCAGTCGAGGTATCTGCGACCACCCGCCGTTGGAAGTGCTGCGGCAGGAAACGTGAGCGGGGTTTCCGCTGAGAAATTTCGATTGGCTTGTCTGAGGTAGGGCGAGGCGTCCCTGCCGGGCCGCTAACGCAGCGGCTCATCCGGAGGATTCGCCCTACCCACTGAACTCGGTTCCGTTTACGGCTGGTCGGGCCATCGCTGAGAGAAATTCTCGTTGCACGAAACGGCGCGACCGAGCAATTCAACCAGCCTTACGCCTCATGACTCCACGCCATCTCTCCTTTCATTATATTCTCCGCGATGCCGACGGGCGGATGCTCGATACCTCCCGGGGCAACGAGCCACTCGGCTGTGTCGAGGGCGCGGGGCAAATCGTGGATGGGCTGGAAGCGGTCTTGCGCTCGATGAAGCCGGGGGAGACGCGCAAGGTCGTAGTGCCGCCGGAGCGCGGCTACGGGCTGCATGATCAAGAACAGGTGCAAAAAGTGCCCCGGGCTCATTTGCCGGTGGATGAATTGAAAGTCGGCGATCGTTTTCAAACCGGACCCGATCGCCACGCGCCAGTGGTCATGGTCGCCGCGATCGAGGGCGACGAAGTGTTGCTCGATGCCAATCATCCCTTGGCCGGCCAGCACTTGTATTTCGAGGTGGAGCTGATCGGGGAGAGGCCGGCGACGGCGGAGGAAATGCGCCCACCGTCTGACGATACTGCGAGTTGAGCTGACCGAAATTTTAACGCGGAGAGCGCGGAAGGACGCGGAGTCTTGAGGGATTTTTCTGCTCGTGCCGTCTTGAACCCTGCGGATCGTCTTTCGGATCGTCCTGGACCAAGTGCGTGTTCGGAGCCGCGGGAGGCCGGGGTCGGCAAGCCGCACGCCCGGTTGACCCGGATGATTATTTGGCCGTTTTTTTGGACGGGGGGATTCGTATCAATTCCACCGTGCGAAAAACCGAGGCCTGCTCATCCGGCCCTTGGGTCGTGAGTTTGATGGGTGTCAGCCGCGTTGCCCTTTTTCATCCAGAGCTTGATCAATTCGGATTTACTCAGGCCGATGATCCGTTGACCGTTTACCGCGACTAGAGACACCGGCCCTGCACCAGTCAAAAGCGAATCATCACTGGGATTAATCCACCCGCCTGCGATTAGCAGGCCCCCCGAAACCACCCGACGAAGACGATCAGTCGCAGGGCTAAACTAAAGTTTCGCCCATTGGCGAAACTCATTAGTGGTAAACCTGCCTTGGTTGTGCTGAGTTCCTTAGGCTTCTTTTGTACGCTTCCACCCATCGAAAACAGCGAGGAACCTGTTGAAACAGGATTCCGCTGGTCGGGCGTTACCGAGCGTAAGCGATACTCGGCAGCGTCCCGCTGAGCCGCGGCTCACCCGGAGGGTTCGCCTTACCTAGTGTTCTCAGGCGGGGTCCTGGAGGAAGCCGGAAAATTATTACTTCGCCGGGAGCTTCAGGAGAATGGGGCGCTGGAGGACTTGGTGGTATTTTGCGTGAGGGAACGAAGGGTTTCGTAGTCGCTTTTTTTGAAGTAACCGGCGGGCTGGAGGTAGTAGGTATCGATTCGGAGTTCATGGCCGGTGAGTTTAGCGGTGAAGGTGGCGCGGATCTCCCCGGCTTGGAGATCGAGCGGGACGAGGGTATCTCCCAAGGTGGTTCCTTCGGGAAGTTGGATGAGAAAAGTGGAGGTGTGTTCTTCGAGGGGGAGCCAGCATTGGCCGGGGCGCTCGGTTTTCCATGACCGCAGAGAATCTGGCGCGGATAGCGTGGGGAGCGTGACGAGGAGTAAACCGGGGCTCGGGTTGCGCGCGAACCCCACGAGTTCACAATCGAGCGTGAGGGTATGCTGATTTTCGGCGGTGGCTTCGTTCCAGTGGAGATTTTCTATCCGGGGTGCACAGGTGCTGAGTCGTTTTTCGAGGGCGATTCCGAAGTTTTTTTCGCGAAGGGTTGCGCGGGCGTGTTGAAGCTGGGCAGCGCTTTGGCCGAGTGAGGTTTCGACGAGATGGAACGTGGCGTTGCCTCTAGTATTACTGCGTTAAGTTAATGAAACGACAATATCATCGAACTTGCTGCCGCAGCAGAAGCAGCAGCAGCCGGTTGATCTCACCAACCAAGGCTGAATCGCGCGCAGCGCCTGTTCCCACGTCGCACCAAAAGTTTTTTTTGGCGCGTGCGTGAACCGAGAGGATGAAGAGGTACGCCAGCGCGGTGAGGACGAGATGATGATGAAAGCCCAGCCACGAGCGTCCCTCGAA
>JBBRBC010000103.1:0-7983 GCA_038206205.1 Opitutales bacterium | reverse complement strand
GGGTTTGGGGGTTGTTGTTTTTTTTCCCCAACTGCGGGGGGGGGGGGGGGGGGGGGGGCCGGCGTCCCACCCCCCCCCCCGCGGCCCCCCCCCCCCCCCCCGGCCCTGCAAAGGCCCAGAATTAATTGATGCCAGTTTCGCGCTACGCGGCGCGGGAAGAAAACGGCTTGTTGGCATTCGCGCTGGCGCTGGCGAATAATTGGCGGGCGAGCTCAGTTTGTGCAGCGGAAACGGTAATGCGATGGGCGAGACTCCAGCCGATCAAGACGAGTCCTTGGATGCGGCCATCGGTGTGCAGCGGCATGAGAATAAACGCCCCGGGCGCGACCTTGATTTGTTTGAACCAAGCAGGCAAATACGCGGCGAGCGTGGGCTCGTTGGTGTCGTGGATCACCACGTTTTCCGTGCGAGCAAGACAGATACCGAAGACGGTGCGTTCATCCGCGCGCACGGCGGCGGTGGCGCGAAAATCCTGCCAGGAGGAGCCGACGCCTTGCTTGAGGAAAAAACTTTCTCCGCCCTTGGGGGCGACAAACACCCAGCAATCCTGCGCGCCAAAGCTGTCGCGAACAAAGGTGAGCGTGGCGCTCCAACGATCTTCTTCCGGCGGAGGAGTGGCGGCTTGGGTTTCGAAAGCTGTGGTGTGGGTGAGTTGTTCGGTCCAGTTGGCGGGAGGCCGTGTGACGATCGGCGCGCCTTCGCCCGTTGGGCTTCCGCCTTTACTAGGTTTCAGCGCGATGAGATTGCGCGGTTCGTCCTGTGGCTTTGCCAGAGGCGAAGGGGCGGGCTTGGCGTCGGCTGCACTCGGGTGGGCGACCGCTGGGGCCACCTTCACGGGTACGGGAGCGATTTTCACGGCAGACGGATTCTTGTGCAGTACGCGGGCCTTGATTCGTTGCAGGCTTGGGGTGGAAAGATTGGTGGTGCCATCGACGCGGGTGTAGCTGCCGATGCGGTCTTCCGTGTGCGATAAAATGGAATCAAGGGAGACGCCGACGCCGGGGAGCACGATCTCGAAATCATGGGTTAAGGCGTGGGAAAGTTCGTCGAACTTCGCGGCGTTCTTGGTGCCATCCATCGCGAGACTGGCGAGTCGGCAACTGAAATCCGCTACGCCCACGATCCGGGCTGAATAGGTCGAGGCCATCGTGCTGCTCATCGATTCGGGATTACATTCGTTTAAGGATTCGATGACTTCCATGGGGAGCTTGGCTGCGCCGAGCAGACGACGGCTGAGGTCCAGCGGCGTGAGGCCAAATAATTCTATATAGGCCATGTCTTCTGACATGGTTTTCATCAGTTCGGGTACTTCGCGATAATGTTCCAAGGAAACCACCGGCAGAATGATGTGGCCGAATTGGCGGAGCGCGGCGCAAGCGAAGGCGAGTTCGGGATCGACGGAGCCGAGTTGATGCGCGCAACCATGGGCCAGCAGTCCGGCGCACAAGGCCTTGGCGGTGGCTTCGCGTTGTTCGGGCGGATTACCGGCACCGCCCGTGCTTTCCACGAGCATGAGCGAGACGGCGAGACTGCGGACCCGTTGAAAACCCAACTGATGAATCGCGTGCGGAATCGAAGTCATCGGCGCAACGTTGGGATTGTGGATAATCGTGTTGGCGATGCAGAGCAGCCGACAGAGCACGGCGGGATCTTTTTCGATGAGCTCCGCGATTTCGCTGATCGTGGTCTGGCCGATGTCCGAGGAGAGCGTTTCGATCAACTTTAGCAGTTCAGGCAAGCCAGCCCCACGACCGGATTTCAGGGCGACCCGGGCAAGTTTCAGCGTTTGCGTGTCCGTGAGCGGGATCTGCATCCCTCTTTCTATCGACCGTTTTTGGCTGATGTTAAGCGGCTTTCGATTCTTCCCGATTTTTATTCAAAGTGGAAAAGGTGATCCAGATCGCGCCGATCTTTTTTACTGGGTCGGCCTTGGCCACGCTCGCGGGCGAGCAGGTGTTCGAGCTGAGCCTGTTTCGCTTTCGCGTACTCGGCGGCCGGCGTAAGATCTTCCACGAATTCAGGGAGTTGCTTGGCGCTGACGCGGGAGCGGGGCATCGCCAGAATTTTTAGGATGCGGTGGATGAGGCCGACTTTGACGGAAAGGGTTTCGCCGACGTGGGCATTGCGGCCCGGTTTGGCTTCCAGTTCGCCGATGAGAACCTTGCCCGCTCGGCAAGCGGCCGTGGCTTCGGGGCGTGTCTTGAAAACGCGCACACTCCAGAGCCATTTGTCGATGCGAGGGTCGTCCATGGGAAACAGGATGAGGGGATCGGTGGTGGGAGGAAAGCCGGAAGAATCGGATGACAGAAAGACCAAGCATTTTTTAGCCACGAAGAGGCACGAGGAAGCGACGGCGGCGGGAGTCGCAAGGCGCTTACGTGGCATTCGAAGCCTTGGCGAAGGATGATAGGCGCGCGGAAAACTTTCGCTTACGGGAAAAATTATCCTTGTGCCTTTTCGTGGCTAAAATTCTGGGGCGATCAGCGTCGATGGGGAAATCGACGCCCACCCACGGCACGATTCACGTTTCATCGTTCCCGAACTTTCGTTCCCACGAAAACAGGAATTGCTGGGCGTAGCCGGCGAGGGGGCCGAAATGGGCGCGGCCAAACTGCGCTACCTGCGCGGGTTTCCAATCGTCGAGTTGGTAGCGGCGGGCGAGTGCTTTGAGAATCCACGTGTCGACAGGGAAGGCTTCAAGTTTTCCCGCGCCGAAGAGGAGCACGCAGTCGGCGACTTTCTCGCCGACACCGGGGAGTTCGATCAGGCGGGCCTTCGCGGCGGTGTAGGGCAGGTGCTCGGTTTCTTCGAGCCAGCCGGGACGTTGGGCGAGGAATTGCGCGATGTCGTGAATGTACCGGGCGCGAAAACCCAGCAGGCAGGCGCGGAGATCGGCTTCGGGGATGGCGGCGAGTTCGGACCAGGTGGGGAGGCGGTTGCTGGAAGTTGAGAGTTGAGAGCTGACCCGCCTTCGCCCAGCTTCGGCGAGGAGGGCGACCATCTGTTTTATCTGCACGATCTGTTTCGTGGCGCTGCACAGAAAACCGAGCAGGGTTTCGCCGAAAGGTTGACGGAGGAGTCGCAAACCGGGGAACGCCGCGAGGCAGCGGGCGAGGTGGGGATCGCTGCGCCATGGCAGTGAATCGGTGTGCTTGGCCCAATCGAGATCGAGTCCGAGATATTGGGGGAGTGAAGTGGCGACGCGCTCGCGCAGCAGTTCTGGGGCGCGCCATTCGAGGGTATTTTCCTGCAAGCGGAGCTGCGCGAGGGAGTCGGACCAATGGCCAGTCCAGATATCTTGAGCGTCGCGGGACCAACGGAAAGCTTGGCCGCCATCGAGAGTTTCGGCGAGCACGGCGGGGGAGGGCGACCAGTCGCCGGGCAAGGGTTGCCAGTCGGACCAGATGGACGAAGATCCCGAATCAAGGCTGGTTAAACGCGGAGGACGCGAAGAGTGCGGAGAAATATCGGCAGAACGAGCGGGGGAGGTTTTCGTCACAGAGGACACTGAGGAGACACAGAGGACACGGAGCAAGGCACCAGTGGGGGATGAAGCTTGGGATACGGCGAATGGAGTCGATCCAGCTTTTCCGAATGAGTCGTCGCAAGCTGAAAGGTGGTCGACGATTTCCACATCGGCGACGAAGCGTCGGTGTGGAAAGCAACGCCCACCAACTGTCTGATCCGAAGATTGAAATTACTTCGCGACCGGATTTTCCCAGAGGTAACTATTCTGCGCCGCCAACAGTTTACCTTCGGCATCGAGGAGTTCCAAGCGCCACGCGACAGGGTTGATTTTCAAATCGGGCCAGTCCGCGCCAGTGAGGCCGAGGTTGAGCAGGGTCTTGCCATCGGTGAGTGAGGTCGGGAATTTGAAAATGCGTGGGGTGGCGGTGTCGGGTGTGATCACTTGGAGCACAGCCTGAGTGTTGCTGGCGGCACCGGTGTGATTAATGCGCAACAGAAAATAGTAGCCGCTGCGCTGCTCAGGATGAGTGCGCAAAATGAGTTGGCCGCCGGTGTTTTCTTTGCCGCTGAAATATTCGGAGATGCGCTTGAATGAAGCGGCCTCGCGCCAGCCGGTGGACAGGGGAATGATCGTGACGTCGGCAGCCGAGGCGGCGACAGCACTGAGGGTGAACGAAAGCAGCAGGGCGCGGAGGGAGGAGGTAAACACGGAGGGATTTTTCACGATGGAGATGAAGACACGCAAGCCGGGAAAAGGTGCGTCGGCTAAGGCGACAGCAAGTCGCGTTTAGGCGACATCCCGATTGTAGAGATATTGCTGGAAACCGGCGAAGGCCTTGCCGATGTCTTCGGGTTGGCCGAGATCCGCGATGGCGTCGGCGATGGAGTTGCGGTATTTCAACCGGAGCAGCGGCGTGAGTTTGTCCTGATCGAGCTCATCCACGCCCACCGTGACGTAGTGGGACAGGACGAAATCGAGGAAGACCTGCTGCTTGCTGTTGAAGTGGGTGCTGATCGCCACCTTCGCTTTGGCCGCGCGTTCGTCGCGGCTCAACGTCGGCAGAGCATACGCCACATGCGCCAGTACGTCGAAGAGATCGCTCTTGTCCGTGTCGATGATCTTCTGCATCTCGGCCAGTTGCTCCCGGCCAAAGCCTTTATCGTTCAGTCCCTCGAGGAGCTTCTTGCGGGTATCGGGGACACTCCACAGCGCGCGAAGTTCGGCTTCGTCTTTGAAAAACTCCGGAAGTTTTCCGAACAGCAGAACCATGAATTGCTGCGAGGACATCGGCGTGCCGTCCGGATGCCAGAATGTCGTCATCATCATGTGCTGGATGCTGCGTGCTTTGCCGTCAGCGAGTTTTACCTTCACCTTCTTTTTGCAGACGCAGGGGCGTTGGCCGCAGACCGGGCAATCCTCGGGCGGGCAAATGCACGGGCTTTAACCGCAGACCGAACACGTCGGAGGTGGCGGCACCACACAGACGCACGGACTCGCGCCACACTTGGGGCACACCTCTGGGTCAACCGGTTCGCCGTCCCATTCGGGATCGCTGAAATGCAGATGCGCCTTCACGAAATCGTAAATCGTGAAGTAATCTTTCCCGTCGTAGAGCCGGGTGCCGCGTCCGATGATCTGCTTGAACTCGATCATCGAGTTGATTGATCGCATCAGGACGATGTTGCGGATGTTCCGCGCATCCACGCCGGTGGAAAGTTTCTGCGACGTGGTGAGAATCGTGGGGATCGTTTTCTCGTTGTCTTGGAAATCGCGGAGGTGTTGCTCGCCGAGTTCGCCGTCGTCGGCCGTGACGCGCTGGCAATAATTCGGGTCTCGGCTCGTCTTCACCTGATTGATGAGATCGCGCACCAGCAGCGCATGGGCTTGGTTGGCGCAGAAAACGAGCGTCTTCTCGTTCTGGTTGATCTGCTCCATGAAGATTTCCACGCGCTTCTTCTCGCGCTCCCGGATCTCGATGGTGCGGTTGAATTCCGGTTCGTCGTAAACCTTGCCCACCTCGACGTCGCCTTCGACCACGGTGTCGTCGGGCGTGTAGACGTAATAATCCATCGTCGTCTGAATCTGCTTCACCTTGAACGGCGTGAGGAAACCGTCGTTGATGCCGGCTTTGAGCGAATAAACATACACGGGCTCACCGAAGTAGGCGTACGTGTCCACGTTTTCGTCGCGCTTGGGGGTGGCCGTAAGACCGAGCTGCACGGCTGGCGCGTCGGTTCGCCGCTCCGGTTCCAGCGGCTGCGGAAAAGTTTCCACGCGATCTGAAAAGCGATGAACGTCTTGCCCGTGCCGGTGGCGAGCGTGAGCAGAATGCGCGACCGACCGGCCGCGATCGCTTCGAGCACGCGCTCGACGGCGGTGTCCTGATAATAGCGGCTGGGATGCGAGCCGCCCTTGTCCTCGAACGGTACGGCGGCGAAACGATCGCGCCACGCGTCCGCCTTGGCGAAAGTCCGGTGCCAGAGTTCGTCCGGCGTGGGATAGCGGGCGATGTCGCCCTCCTTGCCGGTCTGCATGTCGATGCCGTAGATGCCCCGGCCGTTCGTTGAGTAGGTGAAACGCACCGCGAGCATAGCGGCGTAGTTCTTCGCCTGCGCGACGCCCTCGGTTAGCTCTTCGTGCAACGCCTTGGCTTCGACGACGGCCAGCTTGGTGTTGCGATACTCCAACACGTAATCCGCTGTGAGCGCCTTCCCGCGTCGGCCGCGGCCTTCGATGCGTCCCGGCGTGATGGGGAATTCGCGCCGGATGCGGCTGCCCTCGACCGCGCCCCAGCCCGCCGCCTTGAGGAGAGGATCGATGTGGTCGGCGCGGGTCTCGGCTTCGTTCATGGTTGGGACTTCATTGACCGTGCTGACCTCATTGTTAGTCGGGACAATGCCGTCAATAAGGTCATATCGCCCGGCTCCCCTTGCATTCTGGAAAACCCGAGCAGCCCCAGAACTCCCCCTTGGCGGAGGTGCGGCGGCGCATGGGCTTTTTGCACTGCGGGCACGCGGGCGAGGGTTCGCGACTCTTCTCGCGGGCTTCGAGGCGCTTGGTCATCAGCCGCTCGTTGAAACCGCCGGTTGCTTCAAAGGCCGCGCCCTGCGCCTCGATCTGGCTTTTGAGCATGTTCAGCGCGCGACCGATGATGATGAGCATCGCGTTCGCCACCACCAGTTCGTCGTCGGCGTCGAGCCAGCGGGCGTATTTCTTTCGCTGCTCCAGCGCGTGCCTGGCGGACTCATGCACCATGTCGTCGGTGAACGGCGCCGCATCGAGCGAGATGGCGTTGATGACTTTCGCCTCGGGCGAATGGACGGACCACGGAAGCTGGCCGCGGTCGAGAATCCAGATTTCGTAGTCGCCGCGCAGTTCGCTCAGGCTCGCTCGCCCCACGTCGGTGAGTTTCATCTCAGTGTCCTTCGAGGTCGCCGAGCGCTCCGAGCCTTCGATGATGTTCTGCCGTCCGCTGCGGGCGGCCTGGGTCATCTGGTCGTATTGGCGGCCCTTGGGGTCGTAAAATTTGGTGGCGGCCTCGCGGTGATCGTGCGTGATGAAGCGGCGACAGAACCGCAGCGTTTCGAGCTGCACGATGGTGGCCAGCGTGAAGGTGTGCAGCTTGCGAAACCCGCCGCGTTTGTCGAACAGCTCAGGCATGAGTGGTTCTTTCGGGTGGTTTGTTGACCATAGTGACTTTGTTGACGAGATTGGCGGACGCCGTCGCCGCGTCAAGACCGTCAGCAACGTCACCGAGGTCAATGAGGTCAGCAAAGTCAAACCCACGCCCAGCCCTCATAACGCCCCCCGGAAAGCGTCGTGCAACAGCGACTTTTTCAACGCCGTCAGCGCCGCCTGCTTTTGCTGGTAGTGGCGCGCGAGGCGTTGGGTTTCGGTGGCGAGGGCGTCGAGTTTGGCGACGATTTGTTTCTGCTCGGCTACCGGCGGAAAGGGAAACCTTTCGTTCTCGAAAGTCCCCATGTTGATGTTCGCTTGGGCCGCGCCTTGCCCCAACGCTTGGATGCGCGCCTTGAATGACTGGAGGAGGTATTCGATGAAACCGACATCGGTTTCCTTGGGATTTGCGACCACTCCGATGACGCTATCAGGGAAGCAGGAGTCGAAGCCGAGGATTGCTGTTTCGGCGATGTTCGCCGCGATGGTGATGCAGATAGTTCCCTTCGGCCAGAGCTTGCTCTGAGCTAGTCCCGCGTCGCTGTAGGTCTGGGAATACTCGGTGATGATGTGGTCTGCGTTGCGGATGTCGCCGGTCTGAATGAACGGATATTTGCCGCCGTAAAGGTGCGCGGCGTTTCGCGGGCGGTGCTTCGACTTACCGCGGCCAAATGTTGTCGAGACTTCCTCCAGCGTTTTCTCCACCCACCCTTTGCCGCGCTGGGTGAAGACGGATTGGAGGTGGCTTTCAAACAGCGCACGGGCGTTTTGGAGGTTCTTTGCGGCGTTGGCTTGGGCGGTGGCGAGGCCGGCAAACGCTTCGTCCAGCACGCCGACGA
>JBBRBC010000102.1:0-8213 GCA_038206205.1 Opitutales bacterium | reverse complement strand
GGCCACGGGGTCATCCCCGACCAACTCACCCTCACGCCCACGCTCGCCCAACGACGAACCCAACAAGATCCGGATCTAACGGCCGCCTTGCAGGCCCTGAGCCCTTGAATAAAAAAGGGGTTCCTCGCTGTTTTCGATGGGTAGAAGCGCGCAGGAGAAGCCGAAAAAACTCAGGGCAACCAAAGGCAGGTTTACCACTAATGAGTTTCGCCAATGGGCGAAACTTTAGATTAGCCCTGCGACTAATCGTCTTCGGGGTGGGCTCCGGGGAGTCTGCTAATTGCAGACTGAAGTTGGCGTTTCGGGTCCGGGGTCTTGGGGTTGGGGTAGCCACAGGTCTCCGGGCCTGTGGGTGCATCGAAAACTTGCCTGCGATTAGCAGGCCCCAGAAACCCATCGGCGGAGACGATCAGTCGCAGCTGCTCTTGGTAGGCTTCATCCGTTGATGAAGCCCATGAGTGGTCAAATCCTCCGGATCTTTGCATTGATCAGTCACGTCTACCCACTGGAGCTAGCGAAGAACCAGTTTTCTGATTGTAGCAGGGCCGTCGTTTGCGACGCGCCTCCTGCGAGTAGACGTAAGGCTGCCGCAAGCAGCAGCCCTACAAATACGAAATTTATGGAGGGATCGATCATTCGCCGCCGGTTGACGGCGGTTCGATTAGGTGGCGGGGCGCAGTTCGGGCCAGAAATCGCGGAGGGAACAGAGCGCGAGCACGAGAAATCCGGCCGCTTTGCAGCCGAGCATAATAGCGACAGTGATCGTGCCCTGCTGGGCGAAATGCCAGGCACCGCCGAGCAGCACGGCGCCGAAGGTGAATTCGAGCGTGGTGATGAAGGCGAACATCGCGCCGCTGCGTAGCCGACGGACGAGTTGGCCAGCCCGGGCCTGCGCGCCGCCCTTGGGGGTCCGGACAAATTCCCCGCCGCGTTGCCACAGGCCTTCGATTACGGCTACGGTGTTGGTGATGCTCATGGCCAGGCCGAAGGAGAGAATCAACGGGGCGGCGAGCAAGATGAGCCATGATTCCCACCACGAACCGCCGCGGAGTTGTCGGGCCGCGAGATAAATTCCGATGGTGGCCCAAAAGGTAAACACAAACACGACAGGTTGCACCCAGGCGAGTGCGCCGGTGCTGGCGGGCCGGGCCCAGAGAAAATAGGGCACGAGTAAGGCGGTGAACGCGATCAGGAGCGGATGGATGAAGCCGACGAGCAGATGCCAGGCGGCTTCGCGTTTGATGCGCGCCGGTACGGCGCTGCGCAGAATCGTGGGGAGTTGTTTGCGCATGACTTGGATGCCGCCCTTGGTCCACCGATGTTGCTGGGACTTGAAGGCCGTGATGTTTTCCGGCAACTCGGAGGGCACGGTGTAGTCGCCGCGGTAGACAAATTGCCAGCCGCACAATTGGGCGCGATAGCTGACGTCGAGATCTTCGGTCACGGTGTCGGGCGTCCACCCACCGGCTGCTTCGAGCGCGGTGCGCCGCCAGATGCCGGCGGTGCCGTTGAAATTGAAAAACAGACCGGCGGCGTGCCGGGCGGCTTGCTCGACGACAAAATGGGCGTCGAGAAACAGCGCCTGAAATCGCGTGAGCAAACTGGCGCGGCGGTTGTTGAATTCCCAACGGGCCTGCACGAGACCGACTTTAGGTGCGGCGAAGTGCGGCATCAGGCGTTCCAAAAAATCGGGCGCGGGGCGGAAATCGGCGTCGAGGATGGCGAAGAATTCGGCATGCGTGAGCGCCATGCCGTGAGCGAGCGCGCCAGCTTTATAGCCGGTGCGTTGGGCGCGGCGGATGTGGTGGAAACGCGGCGCGGTGTCCGGATGGCGCGCGAGCCAGGCGGTGATGCGCGTGGTGGTTTCGTCGGTGGAGTCGTCGAGCAGTTGGATTTCGAGTCGGTCGGTCGGCCAGCGCAGGCGGGCGACATCGTCGAGGAGCGCGTCGATGACGAGGGGCTCATTGTAGACCGGGCATTGGACGCAGAGCAGCGGAGCCGTGGCGACAGCGGGAGCGGTGGGCACCATCGGGGCGGTTGGCCGACGACGCAGATAGAGGACGATCATCTTGACCTTGTGCAGGGCGAATACGCCCATACCGAGGCAGAGCAGAAAAAAAAGAGTAGCGATGTGAGATGACGACACAGGCATGGAATATTATAAAGTCGGAGTAGGAGCCAAGTCGGCCATCGCGGTGAGCAGCTCGGGGTGTTGGAGCAAATCGTCGAGCGTATCGACATCGCCCAAGCGCGGCAGGAGCGTGGCTTGCCAGCCTTGTGTCGCTACGCGCGCGAGGGTGGTGGCGAGAACTTCCGACGTGCTCCACGGTATGTTCGTGAAAAGTTCCGGACAGGGCGCGCTCAAACCGATGAGATAATAGCCGCCGTCATGGGCCGGCCCGAGCACGACGCGACTGGCCGCGAGGGCGGTGGCAGCGGTCTCGAGCAGCGGGGTGTCGAGATCCGGGCAATCCGCGCCGATCACGAGGACGCCGGTCGCACCGCGCTCGAACGCGGTTTGCACCGCGTGGATCAGGCGCGGGCCGAGAACGCCGCTGGCCTGGGGAAAATAGCTGCGTTGCGGGCCGAGCCAGGCGCGCATTTCAGTGGCGGCATCGGCGGGTGCGAAATGGATTTCCACCGGCCAAGCCGGTGGCAGCTGCACGAGTTGGCCCTCGGCGAGACGGCGATAAATACGCGTGGCCGGTAAGGGGCCGATGGTCTCAGCGAGGCGGGTTTTCACCAGACCGGGTCGCGGGGCTTTGAGCATGACGAGCACTACGACGCGGGAGCTTGACGCAGTGGCCAGCGAATTGGTGTCGGGGGTGGGGTCGTCCATGAGCGAAGTGGCGGGCGCGATCAGGCGGAACGGGCGATAGGTTGCTCGTTGACGATGCTGCCACCGCAACTGGAGCCGGCCCCGGCCGTGCAACCGAAGCAGTGCGGGCCGGTGGCGATGGGCGCGTGTTCCAAACTGGCGGGATCAAGATCCCAGAGATGGCGGACGGGCGTGCCGGTGTTGGCCGCCATCGGGAGTTGCAGCATCTGGTTGAAATCGCAGTCGTGGAGTTCGCCCTGCCAGCTGACGTTGATGGTGTCGCGGCACATCAGGCCGGCGACGGTGGTGGGATTGAAGGCGTGGACGAGCAGATCGAGGTAAGCTTCGTATTGGCCGCTGTGGCGCAGCCAGGAGGCGAAGCGTGCGATGGGCAGGTTGGTGATCGTGAAGAGCTGGTTGAACTCGATGCCGAAATGCGCGTGGAGCTCGCGCTTATAGTCGGCCGCCAATTCGTCCTGCGCACCGGGAAGTTTGGCCCCGTTGGGATTGTAGACGAGGTGGAGCGGCAGGCTCGGCTGGCGGCCGTAGCCCAGGGCGTTGAGTTTTTGCAGCGCGGTGATGCTCGCGTCGAACACGCCTTCGCCACGCTGGGCGTTGACGTTCTCCGGCGAGTAGCAAGGCATCGAGGCGACAATCTCGACGCGTTGCGCGCGCAGAAATTCCGCCAGGTCTTCGTAACCCGGTTCGAGCAAAATGGTGAGATTGCAGCGGTCGATAATCGTCGCAGAGGGATCAAGGGTGCGGAGCGCGCTGACGAGATATTTGAAAGTGGGCATCATTTCCGGGGCACCGCCGGTGAGGTCGATCACGGGCAGTTGCGCGCGGCTTTGCCAAGCGAGGATGCGGTCGACCGTGGCGCGGGTCATGATTTCTTTGCGCGCCGGCCCCGCGTTGACGTGGCAGTGCGTGCAGGTGAGGTTGCAGAGTTTGCCCACATTGAGCTGCAAGACGCGGGGGCGGGTCCGATACAGCCCTAGGTTATGCCGGGCCAAGCGCTCTAAAAAATTGGGCGCCGACGATGTCGGGGAAGGAGCGGTGACGGTCATGAAAAGTGGTGAGAGGTGGCTGCGCCAGTAAGAGCCCGAACGCTCGAACATATTCCCCGTTTTTTCAAATTTTTCCCAGTGACGATTTGTGGCAACTCGCGGAGGGCTCGGGAGCTGGCGGAATCGCTGCCGAAATGTATGCCGAGATAGCGGGCAAGCCACTGGGGCTTATCGTCGGCTGCCAGAGCCGGCTCGAATCGTAGGTTTCCAGGGCGACG
Organism: Opitutales bacterium; assembly: GCA_038206205.1. Taxonomy (GTDB): domain Bacteria; phylum Verrucomicrobiota; class Verrucomicrobiia; order Opitutales; family Opitutaceae; genus Didemnitutus. The sequence continues at coordinate 4,110 of JBBRBC010000102.1, read as the reverse complement.
CGGATCCGTTGCGTGCCGGAGGCCTCTTGCTCCAACAAATGTCGTTTCGCCCGCTCCTGCGCGGCAGCTCGACGGCGAGATCGCGCGCGCGCTTTGCCGATTTACGCATCGAAACGAACGGAGGTGAAGTTGCTCGTGTTGGTGGTGGCGCTCGATGCGGCGTTCAGGGCTTAAGAGCGTTTAGCGACCAATCGTAGGCGAGGTAGCGCACGGTCCACGCGGCTGGATCGGCCTCGATGGATTCGCGCACATCGGTGGGAGTGTAGCGCGCGGCAGCGAGCAACGCCGCGCGGTCGTTCGCGCCGAAATCCTTGCGATACCACTTAAAGATGCTGGAGAGCTGCGCGGTTTTGGTGGTGAGATCGAACCGGTTTTTAGTGCTGTCGCGCACGAAGAGCCGGCCTTGTTCGTCCAAACGGGCGTCGAGGCTTTCGGCTTCGTAGGCGGCGCTCGGCAGAATCGGGCATGACGCGGACGCGCAGTTGAGCGCGAAATGCGCCCGTGCATCCTTGAACTGGGCGCGAATCACTTGGTGCTCGATCTGACTCAACGTGTATTTTTTCCCGCCGATCGTGGCGAAGGGAATATCCCACGCCGTGGTTTTGAGCAGGGTGCCGAGCAGCAGTCCGCCGGTGCCGATTTGGGTTATGCTCTTCGTGGGTTGCCGCTCGATGATGAGCTGAAGCGTGTATGCGTTGTAGGCATTCAGCCAGAGGGCGAGTTGATCCGGTTTGCCGGGAAGCGCGGTCGGATCGGTGGCGGCGAGTTGCTTGAGATATTCTGGCAGACGTGGGTCGTTTTTGAGCGCGGCGTAGTCCACCCGGCCGTCGCGCACGTGGGTGGACAACACTTGGGTGAAGAGACCATGTTCGGGCGGGGAAGCGGACATGGCGGTGGCAAGGGCGAAGGCGAAAGTGAGGAGTATGATTTTCATGGACAGGGAGGCGGGCGGGTGGCGACGGGCTCCGGCTGGTATTCGGCGGCAAGTATTTCAGGCGGCGTTCCGAGGAGAAAACGCAGAAGCAGGCGACCGTTTTGCAACTGCTGGCGGAGTGGGCCGCGCCGGTGAAAGCGGCGGGCCGACGTGGTGACGGCGGCGGGCAAGGACCAGATGCGCGTGACGCGGCGGGCGCGCCGGAGCAGTTCCACGTCCTCGAAAAGCGACCACCCAGGAAAGCCGCCGAGCTCGTCATAAAATGAGCGGCGCACGACAATCCCCTGATCGCCGAAGCGGGTGAACACCGAGTCGATCCGCGTAAGCCAGGCGCAGGCGCGCAAAAACAGATTCGGTGCATCGAAGGCGAGGCGAAAGGTGGCGATTTGCACTGCGGGCCGGGCAAAAGCGGTGGCGATCACGTCCGCCGCGTTTTTCGGCAACGTTGTGTCGGCGTGCAGAAAAAGCAGGAGTTCGCCGGAAGCCGCGGCAACCCCGGCCCGGCACTGCTGGCCGCGTCCACGTGGCGAGCACACGAGGCGGACTCCCGCGGCGACCGCGTTTTCTGCGGTGCCGTCGTGACTGCCGCCGTCGGCGATGATGATCTCAGCCTCCGGCCAATGCGCGCGAACGCCGGCGATGGTTGCGCGCAGCCGCAACGACTCGTTTAACGTGGGGATGATGACGGAGAGCGGTGGCATCGGTCAGAGCTGCCGTTGTGCAGGAGTAGTGGTGAGCTCAAGATTTGCAAACCATGCTTCGGCGCTGAGCTCGGTATTATCGGTGTCGACGACGAGGGCCACGGCACTGATTTGGGTGGGTGGGGCGCCAAAAAATTTTTCGTAGTCAGCCAACACATTGCGTGCCTCCTCGTGCCACTGTCCGGCTTCGGCGTTACCGGACCGGATGACGATCATGGCTACATTGCGGGAGTAAGGACTCGGGTAGATCGTCCCCACAGGCTCATGTGCAGCCCATACATAATGAAGCGATCGGGTGCGCAGAGGCAGCAGCGATGATTCGAAGACGACGCACACGCGCGCCGCGTAGTCGTCACCGGACCGGGTGCGTTCCTGGAGGTTGGCGCTGAGGGATGACTTGATTTTCCAATTCCATTTTAGCTGCGCGGCAACTGGGTTCGGCAGATCCAGTTTGCGCACCAGTCCGGCATTGGCGCCGTCGCTGCTGGCGTGGAGGACAGTGCGGCCGCCCTCCACGATCGCTTCGTAGCGGGTGGGTTTGGAGAATAACTTCTGTTCATGCCAAGGGACTCGCCAGCCCTTCGCGAAATGATCGAAGAGGTCTCGAGCTGCGTCGGGTGTTTCTTGGGCCGCGCCAACGATCACCAGAGCGGAAAAGAGAATGAGGCCAAGCGTGCGCATGGTTCAGGTGGTGGCGCCACCGCAGCGTGAACTGGAGCCGGGGGTGCAACCGTAGCCATTTTCAGACGTGGCGATGGCTGCTCCTTCTCGGTTGGTGAGATCGAGTTCCCAACGATAGTGCTGAGCCCGGCAGGCGAGCAAGGTGAGGTCGGCCTCGCATTGCGCGGCAGCTTGCGCACAGCGGGCACGTACGGCGGTTTCGAGGGAAGGTTGCGGCATGGTGGGAGTATGGGGACGGGTTGAATGCAGCGGCAATGGAAAGAAGGCACTTCGCGCATGAGAGGCGCGAGAGCAGGGGAATATTCCGCCATTTTCCTATACTCATCAGGTCAATAAATTTTTGAAACGGCAACAGTCCCGTCCCATGGCGGGCGGGCGTGAACGGATAACTGCTTGGACGGGAGCCGAAGCCGGAGCGGATTTGGACCGGGACTAATTGATGATTTTCTGGGGCGGATTTTTTTCGCGGGGAAATTTCACGCGTGCTGTCCCATGAGCAGCGCGGTGAATTCGGCGAATTCCCTCTGGCCGGACGCGACGATGCGCTGTCCGGCCCCCGGTGCTGTCCCACAGCGGCGGAGCAATTCCGCGAGATCGCGCCGCAGCCACAACGCCGCGCGGAGATACGTGAACAGCCGCGTGAAACTGTGCGTCCACCGCTCGCGCCAGGCGAGGAAGCGCAGCAGCAAATGCACGAACAGCGCGGTCCACACTTGCCACTTCACGGCGTTGGCGCTGTTGCCGAGGAAGTCCACCAGTTGCGCGCTTTGTTTGAAGCGCGAAAAAGGAGAGCGCGAAAAAGGGGTCAGGCTTGGATATTAGACATTGACGTTAGGTGAGCGCGAAAAAGGGGTCAGGCTTGGATATTAGACATTGACGTTAGGTGGGGGCTGGGGCTGAGTGGGTGGCATGGCGAGACCATTGCGCTTGGAGTCAGAGGCTGGGGTGTACCACGTGTTAAACCGGGGGAACTACCGGCTGGATATATTCCGCTCGGAGAAAGCGAAGGTGACCTTTCTGCAATGTCTGCATGAGGCCTGTGCGAAGACCGGCTGGGAGGTGCACGCGTGGTGCTTGATGTCGAATCACTACCATTTGGCGGTCTCGACGCCCAAGGCAAACCTTGTGGAGGGAATGCGGTGGCTGCAGGGAACCTTTGCCGTGCGTTTCAACCGGTTCCGGGATGAGCGAGGCCACCTGTTTCAGGGTCGGTACAAGAGTCTGGTCGTTGATCCGGCTTCCGGTTTGGGTCCGCTCTGTCACTACATCCACCTCAACCCGGTCCGGACCAAGCTCCGGCCAGTGGCCGAGCTGGCCGACTATCCGTGGACCAGTCTGCATTGGTTGCTGCACCCGAAGGAGCGTCCGCTCTGGTATCACCCGCAACCGGCGTTGCAGCATGCCGGCCTCGCGGACACCCCGGCCGGTCGGCGAAAGTACCTCGATTATCTGGCCTGGTTGGCGGAAGACGAGCCCGCGCAGAAGGAGCAGCAGTTTGCCAAGATGTCGAAAGGCTGGATCATCGGAACGAAAGGATTTGCCAAGGACGTGTATGAGGAGCACGCGGCGGTCGTCGGCCACGGGCGGCGCAGAGAGCGGGAGATGCGCGAGACGAGGGAGGAGGTCTGGCGGGAGGCGCTGCGGGGCGAGTTGCGTCAGCACCGGCGAACGGAGACGGACATCCAGCAGGAGATGAAATCAGCGGGCTGGAAGGTTGAGATCGCGACCAGCCTGAAGGCCCGGACCACCGCGACCAACCGTTGGCTGGCCGCGGCGTTAAATATGGGCGGGCTG
>JBBRBC010000101.1:0-8650 GCA_038206205.1 Opitutales bacterium | reverse complement strand
GGGTATCGAGCGGCATTTCGCCGATTTCATCGAGGAAAATGGTGCCGCCGTTGACGGTTTCAAAATAACCCTTGCGGTCGCCCATCGCGCCGGTAAAAGAGCCTTTTTCGTGGCCGAATAACTCGGAATTGATGGTGCCTTCGGGGATGGCGCCGCAGTTGACAGCGATAAAATCGTTGTGCTTGCGACTGCTGAGTCCGTGTATGATTTTGGAAAATACTTCCTTGCCCACGCCGCTTTCGCCGGTGATGAGCACGGTGAGGTCGGTCGCTGCCACGCGCACGGCCGTGTCGAGCGCCGCATCCAGGAGACTGGAACTGCCGACGATCCCGAAACGGGCTTTTATGGATTGTAATTGGTTGTTAGCCACTGTTTTTGCTTAAAATTCTTTCTATGGTGCTTACAAGAGTCGGAATGTGGTTTTGAATAATTTGCCAAACTTCCTCTGCGTCAATCCCAAAATAATCATTTGCCACGATGTTGCGTAGGCCTTTTATTTTTGGCCAAGGCACTTGTTGGTTTGAATCAATCATTTCACCACTTAGTTTGGCAACACTTTCTCCGATCACAACAAAATTCATCATTGCTGCATCGAATGATTTTTCATCCTTATAAAATTCATCCGCATCGTAAAACTCCTCTGAAAAGCGAATGACTTTTCCCGCAGCATCTATAATCGCGCGTAAATTGGCCTCATCTTTTTCAGACATATATTGCAGATTGTAGTATCTGATTGCGGTAGTAGGGTTTCAGGTATTTTTCCCGACAAATGTCTACGTCGCGTTCAAATGCATTTTTGATTATTTCCTTTAAAGAGGCTTTGATTTCACTCAGGTTTTCGGTGTTGGGGTAAAACTCTACTATGATGTCAATATCGCTATTCTCTGTCTCTTCACCGCGTGCATAAGAGCCGAACAAACCGATCTTGGCAATCCGAAAGCGGGTTTCGAATTGCTCCTTTTCCTGGGAGAGGAATTGGAGAATGTCGGATTTGGATGGTGTTTTATACATTGACATAGTTGATCTTTTCGCTCGTGATCAGCACGGTGAGGTCGGTCGCTGCCACGCGTACGGCCGTATCAAGCGCCGCATCCAGGAGACTGGAGCTGCCGACGATCCCGAAACGGGCTTTTATGGATTGTAATTGGTTGTTAGCCACTGTTTTTGCTTTTGTTGTTTCCGCCGAACAGGGTTCGGCGCTACACTACTTCCCCAATCAGCGTCGCGCTATTCGCCTCTTTCACCCGCACCATCGTATAATCGCCCGGCTTCAAACCTTCCACTTTCGGAAATACGATCACTTTGTTCTGGGTATTCCGCCCGCTGAAATCCTGGTCTGATTTGCGGGAATTACCCTCGATCAGTACTTTGAATGTTTTACCGATGTCGGCCTGGTTGTGGCGCAGGCTGACGGCCCTTTGTACGCGGATTACTTCGCTGAGCCGCTGTTTTTTGACCTCTTCCGGGATGTCGTCGGCGTATTTGCGGGCAGCCAGTGTGCCGGGCCGCTCGGAATAGTAAAACATATAGGACATGGAGTAGTTGGCCCAGTCGATGATGCTCAGGGTATCCTGGTGTTCCTCTTCCGTTTCGGAGCAAAAGCCGGTGATGATGTCGCTGGATATGGCGCAGTCGGGCATAATGCGGCGGATGGATTCGATGCGGTTCATATACCAGGCGCGGTCGTAGGTGCGGTTCATCAATTCCAGTACGCGGCTGTTGCCCGATTGTACTGGCAGGTGGATGTACTTGCAGATATTCTCGTATTTCGCCATGATGTGCAGCACGTCGTCGGTCATGTCTTTCGGGTGGCTGGTGCTGAAACGTACCCGCAAATCGGGATGCACTAAAGCGTTCATTTCCAGCAGGTTTGCGAAATGGACGCGCTCTCCGTTGTCTGGATTTTCCCATTTGTAGGAATCCACGTTTTGCCCCAGCAGCGTGACTTCGCGGTAGCCGCGCTCATACAGATCGACTGCTTCGGCGACGATGCTGAACGGGTCGCGGGAGCGCTCCCGGCCCCGCGTGAACGGCACCACACAAAAGGAGCACATGTTATCGCAGCCGCGCATGATGGAAATAAAGGCCGTAATGCCGTTGCTTTCGAGGCGCACCGGGCTGATGTCGGCGTAGGTTTCTTCGCGGCTGAGCAGTACGTTTACCATGCGGTGCCCTTCTTCCGTAGCGCCGATGAGATTGGGCAGGTCGCGGTAAGCGTCGGGACCAACGACGAGGTCGACGAGTTTTTCTTCTTCGAGCCACTGCTTTTTCAGGCGTTCGGCCATGCAACCGAGTATACCCACTTTCATGCCGGGGCGTTGTTTTTTTAATATCTCGAAAATTCTGAGGCGTTTGCGCACGGTTTCCTCCGCTTTTTCGCGGATGGAACAGGTGTTGATCAGGATCAGATCACTTTCTTCTATGTTGCGGGTAGGGGAGTAACCCACATCGCCGAGGATGCTTGCTACGATTTCGGAGTCGCTGAAATTAATCTGACAGCCGTAAATTTCGTTGTAAAACCGCTTGATTCCCGGCGCGCTGCTTTCCTGCCAGTGCTCTTTGTAAAATAAGGCGCCCAGACGCGCTTCGTCTATGGTTTTTATCCCTTCTATGGTCGGGTTGTTGTCGTACATGTCTTAAAAAAACCTTTTATAATGGTAAAGCGCCGCAAAGATAGGCGTTACTTGTCAAACCACGTGACAAAATGTCATATTTCGGGCAGGGCATAAAAAAGCCCTGCTTTGGAGCCGGGCTGCGTAATTGGAGGGTTGTGTCACAAGGCCCAGCGGGCCTATATCTTTGTAGCAATGCCAAAGGGTATATTATCCGGCCCAGCGGGCCGTTATTTTTATCTAATTAGATACCGGCCCGCTGGGCGGGTAACACAATTTAATCGGTCAGTTCTACAAAGATATAGGCCCGCTGGGCCTTGTGACTTAACCCGGGCGTAATGAGGTTGACCTAAATAATGATCAGCAAGGTTTTAATCGTCAGTTTCAAAATGTCCACTGCAATATCCTCAAACTTGGCTTTTGAAACGGCCGCTTCGGACAGCAGTTCGATTTTCAACTGCGCCCAACGGCCCTGCATCAGCATTTCATAATCATCTTGCTTGATTTTTTTGTCAGCCAGCATTTCTGTGTACCAAAAACCCATGCCCGGCTTGCCCTGCGCGGTGAACAAAGAGATTTTTATTTTCCGGCAGGATCGTTGAAATCATCGGGACGGTTTGCCCACGCATTCCGTTGGAACGCATCCGCTTTCGGAAACGGACTCGGCAGGTTGTTTGCCGGCTCCATGGGGAGAATCGTCATCCCAATGAAACAATCCTGCTAAGATTCGGTGCCATCACGCCAATACACACAAAGCCATGAAACCCGGAAACGCCACTGATGAAGCCCCCAACGCCCCGACCACCGCAGTGGAGCGGACGGCATGGGTGCAGAGCGTCTTCATCCAGCATTCATCGCGGCTCCGCGGCTACATCACGGCGCTGACTCCGGGTCTCGGATTCGTTGACGATGTTTTTCACGAGACCTTCCTTACAGTTTCGGCGAAAGCCGAGTCCTACGGTGTGGAGCGGGATTTCCTGCCATGGGCCTGCGGAATCGCCCGCTTCAAGGCGATGGAGGCGGGGCGACGCGCCGGACGGGCATGGATACCGCTCTCTCCAAATGTCATCGAAGCGTGGTCCGCCAGCGATTCTCGTTTCCTCAGGAACCATCGCCAGAAGTCCACATTTTCGAGGGACTCGTCGAAACCCGAAACCCCGGCCGGTCCGACCTGCCCGTCACCGTGCGATCCGGGCAGACGGTCAGGGCGGGGGCGGACGCCGTCGAATCGATACCCCTTAATCCGAAAGCCTTCGCCGACGAGCAGGAAATCATGCGCCATTTGCCCGCCCTCCGGTCCGGCCAGACGGCTGTGTCAGGAGCTTCCCGGCAAAAGCGGTTTTCTAACGATCAACGCAAATTCCTAGCAGGCATGAAACGAAGATCCTTCCCTCGGGTGGCACTCATTACCAGTGCCGCCATCACCTGCTCCATTTCAACCGGTGCGCCGCCGGCGCTTTCGATTACCCAGGGCACCGGTTTGAGCTGGTCCACCGTCATTGGCAATACCTATCAAGCCCGGATGGCGCCTGACGGCGGGCTTTGGGTGGACTTTGGGTCCGTGGTGCCCGGCGATGGACTGAACTACTCGATTTTCCGGGAGGGCACGAGCAAGAGCACTGCCTATCAAGTTCTTGAAATCATTCCGGGTGCATCCGGTGGCGCCGTTAGCACGAATTCGGTTGTAAACGGCGGATTCGAATCCGGCAGCGGAACCACCGCCAACAACTGGACCACATCCTTAGACCAGACACCCACCCGAATCGGTAGCGACGCACATCTTGGCTCGTTCAGCATGCGCGGACTGGTCCTCGGTTCGGCCAAACAGGGGCTGCTCAGTCAACAATTGGTCCCACAAGGCGGTTCGGTGACTGCCGGGAAAACCTACGGTTTCTCTTTCTGGGCCAAGCAGATCAATTCCGGACCGTCCTTCGTCCGGCAATATGAAATGCAGTGGCTGAACAGCGGCGGTGGCGTTGTCGGTGGCACCGGATTGCAGAACTTCAGCGCAACGACCGGACAATGGAATAAGATTTCCGTTCCCGGACTCGTCGCCCCGGCCGGTGCGGCAGACGCCAAGGTGTCCTTTCGTTTTGTCACCGGAGCAGTGGCCAACGCCGGCGGCGAGGTATTGATCGATGACGTCGCCTTGGAATCGATCAGCAACTCCGGCCCTCCGGGTCCACCGGAAATCCGCAACCACCCGTTCACCAAGCAACAGGTGGCCAACCTGAGCTGGCCCACCGTAGCCGGCATGGAATATCAGCCGCGCACGGCCACCGATCTCAACCCCGCAAACTGGAGCAACCTAGCCGCCAAGTTGACGGGTGATGGAAATCCGGCGAGCATCCTCGTCCCCATGACTCTCGACCGGCAGTTCTTCCGGGTGGAATATCCGATCCTCCCTCTTGCGTCGCCCACCCACCTGCAAACCGTTTACACGGGAGCCCCCAATTCCATCGGACTCGCATGGACCGCGAGCTCGTCCCCGGGTGTCACCGGCTATCGCATTCTCTTCGGCACCTCGATAAACGATCTATCAAGATCTATCGATGTCGGTGGTGCGGTCACCGCCATCGTTCCCGGTTTGACCCCGGGTCAGACCTACTTCTTCGCAGTCATCTCGCTCACCGCCGACGGCCAGTCGCCGGTGGGAGCCGTCACCCTTTCCGCGCAGCCTGAGACGGATGCCGGAATCGTCGCGCTCTACAACTCCTCCACCCCGCTCGAAGCACCCACGACCATCGACACGGCGGCGGCGCTCATCACCCGCATCGCCGACCGCGCCCGCGACCGTCACGCGAGGGAGGATGATTTCAATAGCTACGACCATTACTTGAGTTGGTATTGGGAACAACGGGTTGCCAACATGGAGATCATCGACCGCGTGGCCCGAAACGGCGGAACGACCATCACCTTTAACTACACAACCCAAGCTGCGCTAAGCGCGGCGGAGTTCCGGACCTTCTTCCGCGGCATCAATACCGTGGCCGAATACCATAACAACCAGAGCGCGGCGCTCGTGAGCACGACCCCATCCGCCACGCCGGGCGAGACCGATTTCAATTACACGGCGACAGTTTCCTCGAACCGCCAATTCAACCGGCCATTGCGGTTGGGCGATCGCATCGAGGTCGAGGTCAGTCAGTTCATGGCCTCGCCAAGGAACGGGAGGAAAAGCTATTACGGCACCACGCTGCTCTACATCGTCGGTCAGGGGATCGTGCCGTGGGCCGCGGGCAAGGATGTCGGTTTCGACGGCGGAATCATCGGCTCGATCAACCAGAGCCTCGATTCCTATCCGTTGCCTGTGAGTGGCTGGCTCGGCGGCAAGACGACCCTGCCCTATCAGTATTCCAACGAACCGGAGCATCGCTTCAAACAGACCGCGGGAAACATTTCCCCGACCAACGGCCTGCCCTTCATGCTCGGGCGCCGTCTCCATCACACGGACTTCGGAAATGGAGTGCACACCGAGCCGGGTAATCCAATTTTCACCGAACAGATCGGCAAGCTCGGACCGAAACACGTCTCCCGCAGTTGTGTCGGTTGTCATGACAACAACGGCCGTTCCCTACCACCTCTGGTCGGCGCACCATTGCTTCAACACGGCATCAGGGTCGGTAGCGATGCCACCGGAACTCCGCATCCCATCCTCGGCGAGCAACTGCAGCCCGCGACCGTCGGCAGTGCCGCCGAAGCGGGCGTGATCCTCGCCTCCTACATCACCACCGGTGGCCAGTACAACGACAGTACACCCTACAGCCTGCGGAAGCCGACGTATGCCTTCCAAGGCGTGACCCCGTCACATTTCTCCGTCCGCGTCGCCCCTCAACTCGTGGGCCTCGGTCTGCTGGAGGCGATTGCCGAGTCCACCATCCTCGACCTCGCCGATCCCAACGATCGCGACGGAGACGGCATTTCCGGACGCATCCACGTTATCGAAGACCCGGAAACCGGGGAGCCACGCCTCGGTCGTTTCGGCTACAAGGCAACGCAAGCCCGCGTCGATCACCAGATCGCCCATGCCCTCAACTATGACATGGGCGTGACCACCACGGTCTTCAACATTCCGGACGGGGGGACCACCCCATCCCCCGTCGAGATCAACGATACCAACCTCGATCTCATGAGCCGCTATGTCGCCCTGCTTGGAGTCGGCGCCCGCCGCAATCTCAGCAATGCCCAGGCCCTTCGGGGCGAGCAGCTTTTCCAAAGCGCCTCCTGTGTGTCCTGTCACATGCCGACCCTAACCACCAGTCCCCATCATCCGATGGCCGAACTCCGCAACCAAACCATCCGCCCCTACACCGACATGCTCCTGCACGACATGGGCCCCGGCCTGGCGGATAACATGGGAGAGGAAAACGCGACAGGCTCCGAATGGCGCACCCCGCCGCTCTGGAACATCGGCCTGACCGCCGGTGTCAGCGGCGGCGAAGCCTATCTCCACGACGGCCGCGCCCGCACCCTGGAGGAAGCCATCCTCTGGCACGGTGGCGAGGGCGAGGCTTCAAAACAGGCATTCCTCGGCATGTCCGCCGCCGACCGCGCCGCACTCGTCGCCTTCCTGAAGTCGTTGTGAAGGAAGCCGGACGGCTGGCTGGAAGTTCCCTTCTCAAGTTCGCGCCTGAGAAGCCAAGCGTTTCGACCCGCTGACCTTTGAAACCATCGGCAGTCACTCGAAACGACCCCCATTTTCCCGCCCTCCGGTCCGGCCCGACGGCTGGTTCAGGGGCTTCCCGCCAAAAGCAGTTTCCTCGCAATAAGACCGGACAAAAGCACAAGGCCGGGATTCGATCGGTGCCCAGGCTTCCAGTTGGAACGCATCCACTTTCGGAAACGGGCTCGGCAGGTTGTTTGCCGGCTTTCCGGGGGGGAATCGTCGTCCCAGTGAAACAATCCTGCTAAGGTTCGGTGCCATCGGGCCAATACTCAAGAAGCCATGGAGCCCGAAAACGCCACTGATGAAACCCCCAACTCCCCGACCACCGCGGTGGATCGGACGGCATGGGTGCAGAGCCTCTTCATCCAGCATTCATCGCGGATCCGCGGCTACATCACGGCGCTGACTCCGAGTCTCGGATTCGTTGACGATGTGTTTCAAGAGACTTTCCTCACGGTTTCGGCGAAAGCTGGATCCTACGATGTGGAGCGGGATTTCCTGCCATGGGCCTGCGGAATCGCCCGCTTCAAGGTGATGGAGGCTGGGCGGCGCGCCGGACGGGCATGGAGACCACTCTCGCCAGACGTCATCGAAGCGTTGTGCGCCTGCGAGCCTGAAACCGCACCTGAAATTGAAGATGGTCTGCTAGGCCATCTTGAGAAGTGCGTGAAGAAACTCGCGCCCCAGAGCGGCAAAATTATCGGTATGTTTTATCAACAATCCCACAAGCCGGCGGAGATCGCCAAACACCTCGGCTGGACGGTGGCCTCCGTTTATGTAGCGCTTTCCCGGGCGAGAACGATGCTCAAACAATGCGTCGAGACGCGCATGCAGGTGGAAAGAGGTTCGCGATGATTAACGCGCAACTGCAGAAGCTACTGGATAAATACCTCAGCGGCGCGCTCAACGAGGAAGAGCGCACCGAACTGGAGCGCACCTTGCTGATTTCACCGGCGGCCCGCGCGCAGTTCTGGGAGACCGCGCACTTCCACGCCGGGCTGGCCCGCTGGGGACAGGAATCGTGGGGTAAGAAAATCGCCGAGCCGCTGGTCAGGCCGCGCTTTTTTGGAATTCTCAGAGCCTCGCGCCAGCGCTCGGTCCGGATCGTCGCTCTGGCAGCCTCCGTCATCCTCGTCGCCGGAATCTCTTTCATGATGTTGAGGCAGCCCGCTGCCGAACGTGCCACCAGTGGCGTCGCCATCGTCGCCATGACCGCCGATGCCGTCTGGCGGAGCGGTGGCATCGATACGACGGCAGGCCAGATCGTGAATCCGGGACGTTTTCACCTCGAATCCGGGCTCGTACAGATCGAGTTCTTCAATGGCACCCGCTTGCTGGCCGAGGGACCCGCCGATTTCGAAATCCTCTCCGC
>JBBRBC010000100.1:0-8734 GCA_038206205.1 Opitutales bacterium | reverse complement strand
GCTCCAGCGCCACCGGCGAAAGAAAATCGGGCAGATCTTTGGCACTGCGCTGAAAAAGGGGACCGGTCCATTCCATGGACCGTAAGTCATGAGCCGAGGCGCCAAAAATGCAATGCTTTAACTTAACGTAGTAATACTAGGTGAACTCCAGGTGAACTCTATATGCTACATTTAGTTGTCCGATGATTCTTAAACTTAGCTTCCAGCCGTTGAAAAGTGTCCAAGAAGTGTCCGGTGCCGACCTTTTTTCGATCTCCTCAGAGGAGGAATTTACATTGACCAAGGGATTATGAGTCCCCTGCTCTAACCATTGAGCTATAGGCCCAGTAAACTGGCCTCTGGTAAAGCATACTCAAAATGTCCCGAAAAGACTTTTCGGCGTTCGCTGCCTATTACGACTGAAGGGGAGATTCAACAGACATCCTGATGCCGAGGAATTAGAGTGAGCTCAACGGTGTCGCGAATCGGGATAAAATACAATTAACGCGGAGGACGCGAAGCGCGCGGAGCCTGACGTGAGGGGAAAGTGGCACGGGTCTCCCAACCTGTGCGTATGGTTTTGCATCGTGCGTGTAGCCTCGTTTGAGGGCCCAGCCCGAAAACGGGGCTACAAGACACCGCGCTTTCGCCTACGTTTCAAACGCGGCAACCCTCCGGCACCCAGCGCGCCCGGCTTGTCCGTCGTAGCCCTGGCGAAGTCGGAAGGTCGCGCTCCACCTCCGATACAATTCATCAGGTTTGCGCAATTACAGGCTCATCTCGTTTCCTCGTCCCACCTCTCTCCACGCGCGGGAATCAGGATGTCTGAGGTGAATGGCGCTAAGATAAGGCCAGAGGGGAAATGGGGACTCGCGTCATCGCGGGCGACGGGAAGCGGCGACGCGCATGCGGCGGCGGGGGCGAGTGAGGAGTTGATAAGCTTTTGGCCGGCGCTTGCGGGCGCGCGCGGTTCATGGCGACCGGGGCGGAATGGCACTTGATCGGCGGCGAGTCGCGCCAGCAGTGCGCGCCGCGCGTGACCGCGATACCGGCGCACGCTCAGCGCGCGTTCGGCCCAAGCTTGTAGCGCATCGAGGGTGCCTTAGAAACTCAGCCGCGCCACCGGCACGGCATGGGCGAGCGCGCTCTCCGGCATCAGCGCGCGCACCAGATTGTAGGCGAGCGCGTGCATCCACAGCTCGCGTTTGATCATCGCCGGCGAAAGTCCGCACAGGACATCGGCAGCAACTCGCGGGCGTCCGTTATTTGAGCGCCGGCTCGGTTTATCGCCGACCGCTCGGCCAGTCCGGTACGCGCTTCACGTGGTCGAGCAAAGTGAAAGCGAAAACCGTCAGCCTCGCGCTCTCGGCCGAACAAGCCGAGTGGCTGGAACAAGCCATTGGCGAACATCGGCGCGTCAAAAAGATCATGACGGAAATGCACCGGCTGACCCGCCAAATCATGCGCAGTCGTTTTTCGGACACCAAACGCCGCAGTCCGCTCAACAAGAAAGTTTAACGCCTTATCTAGCGCCATTCATGTCTGAGGCTTGCGGGGTGAGGGCACGCCGCCGCCAATAATCCGTGCACCCTCACGTCGTCACGAAATCGAGCACGATCGGATTCACCAACTGCTCGTAATCGAGGTATTTCATTTGGATCACTTCCGTATGCGTGCCCGCGTTGAAAGCGATCTCCGCTTCGTCAGCCAGGTTCGCGGTCACGTAGGTTTTCATTTTGTAGAGATGGCCAAAAGGAGGCATCGCCCCGATTTCGCAATCGGGAAACACGTCTTTAAATTCCGCTTCGGAGGCGAGCCGCACATGATTAGTGTCCAGCATATCGCGCAATTCGGAGAGAACGATCTGCCGGTTCGCCGGCAAAACGACCATCGCCAATTCATTCTCAATCATGACCATCACCGTCTTCGCAAAGTCACGCCCAGAGACATGGGCCGACGCGGCAATCTCCGACGCGGTGAATGCAGTCGAGTGCTGAATACTGACATACTTCACGCCCTGTTTATTCAGGAACGCTTTCAAGGTTTTCGCTGGCATAAATCCTCCCTGGTTGGAATTAACCGAAAGAAACACCGGGAAGCTCGACGTTCAGCGGGATGCCGAGGGCCGAATCACCCGATGCGATCACCCAATATAGTCCCATCTGCCCGAAAGTAAATGGGGTGTCGGCTTACTTCGCCGGCTTCAGCCACCCACCTGCTTTCAGCCAATCGGCCGCGCGGTCTGGCCAGGAAGTGGCGCTCTCGTCCGTCCGACGCAGACCGTAGCCATGGCCACCTCGGGGATAGAGATGAAGTTCCGCCGGCACTTTCGCGTTCTTCAAAGCCAGATAATAGAACACACTCGCTGCCAAATAATCATAATCATCCTGCGCTTGGGTGATAAAAGTCGGCGGCGTTTGCGTGGCACTCACGATCAACTCCGGGGCGATACCTGCGTTGCCATCGTTCGCATTAAGATAAGCCGGATAAATCAAGAGGCAGAAATCCGGCCGACAACTCACTTGATCGGCCGCATCGATGACTGGATAGCTACGCGTGGCGTGGTGACTGGTAAGCGAAGCCGATAGATGCCCACCCGCGGAAAAACCAAGAATACCCATGCGCGTCGGATCAACGCCCCATTCTTTGGCGCGATACCGTATCATTCCGAACGCGCGCTGCGCGTCTTGCAAAGGCGGGACATAACGCGGCAGCCCTGCACGAACCGGCACCCGATACTTAAGCAAAATGGCCGTTACCCCGATAGAGTTTAACCAGGCGCACACTTCGGTGCCCTCAAGATCCATTGCTAAAAAATAATAGCTGCCACCAGGACACACGAGCACCGCCGCACCGGTATCTTTTGCCGGTTCCGGTTTATAAATCGTGATGGTGGGGTGGGAAACATTGCTTAGCCGGATGATGGGGCGACCGGCAATCAAGCAATCAGTTGACTTGGAGGTGTCGACTTCTGGCACCAAGTCAGATGTTTCGCCGGGCGCCTTATCCGGCCACAAAACCAGCGATTTAAACTCCGTAGCGGTGGCAATGTTCATCGTAGAAACCAGCAAAGGGGTGAGGGCGAGTGCCTAAAATAAATCATGGAAGAAGGGTGAGGGCAGATTATTTTTTTTCTAAACTCAATTGCGCTTGTGTGCTTATTTTGCGGGCAACGCGAAGGCCAACATTGGCGTCGCCGCTCTTCGTGCCCATCTTGCCGCCCCCGCAGGCGATCACGATAAGCTGGCGGCCATGCGCCTCGGAGGTCGCCGACGTGGCGTAGCCGCCGGCCGGAAGTTTCACGCGCCAGAGTTCGCGGCCGATGCGCGGATCGAACGCGCGAAAGTGATCCGAGCACCATTTCTAGAGTGAAAACCGTAGCACCCGCGAAGCGCTGGCAGAGGAAATCATGCGGCCAGTGACGCCCAACCGACTGGTTTGCCAAGCGTCGAGAGCCACAGGCCGATACATGCTTGAGCCCGGCACGAGCAACTCACCCAAAGCTAAAAACTCAGAACGGGCTCTGGGTTTGCCAGCGAACCTGACTCATCGACCGGAGTCTGATTCTTTTCCGGAGCAAATTCGCCGCCGTATCTTCAGCCGTGCTAAACGGCGATGCGGTCTCCAACCGGTTCGCATAAGGATCAAGGGGAGCATGCTCTTCGGGTACATCGGCGGCAGCCTCCACCTCAGGTGAAGTCTCGGGCTCAGAGAGAATTTCGGACTCCCGCGCAGAAATTTCTTCGCGTGGAGCGTTTTCTTCAGCATGCGGGACCTGAATTTCTGGCGCTACCTCCGCCGGGGTCTCGATCGGGTTGCTGCGGCCAAGGTACGCATTAATGAGCAGCTCAAAGGCGCGCTGTTTCAACTGGTCGGGGTATTTCTCGATGATCGCGGCGATGTTCTGCAATTCATTTTTTAAACCCTCATAATTTGCACCGGCAGCAAAAGGGGATTGAGTGTCCATCGTGGTTATTTAGGTAGAGTTAGAATGAAGACGGTTCGATTTGATCGGGAGACTCTTTTGATAATTTCCCCATCAATCTAGGTCAAGAGCCACCCCGGCATTGTGAATAAAAAGGGAGCAAGACTAACCCCACCCCACCTCATTGGCTTTTTGGCCCCAATTGACCGAGTAACGCCCAAACCTCGTTATGCACCGGCGAAGACGCCAGATATTCCTCCGCTTTTTGCTTATGCCCACGGGAGCGGAGACCCGCATAAACATGCAGCTCAAACTGAGCCCGGATCCGATCACGCACGGCGGATAAACCCAGCACAGCCAGCAAAAACAGCAGCGCTTCCACCGTGGAAAATTGGCCGGGCCCCGCCTGGGCGCGCAGCCAGTATCGGCTCTCTCCTTTCATCGGCAAGCTGACTCGTCGCCCCCACGAACCGACCGTGCGGGACATTTCGCCCGCCTGCTGCCAGTTGCCATCGAGCAGAAGAATCTGCACCCCCGCGACGACTGGTGTTTCTGGCAACGGTTCGCCGGAAGGATGCAGGATCCAGAGTTCTTTATCGGGTTGCGCGATGGACTCCCGCACGAGCGGTCGCTCTTTATAATAGAGGTGATGTCCCGAGGAAGGAACGACGCGCTTGATCAGATCACCTGTGCTACTCGGCCGGAGCGATTCCAAATAGTGCATCAGCACATCGACGCGCAGCGGGCACTCGACCTCCTGCCTCGCCGCACAAATACACCAACGGGGTGGCAATTGGCAACGGGTACACCGCGGCGTGGGTTTGAGGACAACACTACGAGCCATGCAAGGCAGACGGACAAGATTGCCCATCACCGTCAAACCTCGAAGCGGCGGCGAGCGAAACCGATGCGCGCTTTGCAAGATGGCCCGGCAACCATCAGACGAACGTCCCTTGATAATTGGACTATTGAAAGAGAATGCCGCAGGTAGGGCGTTACCGAGCGTAAGCGAGACTTGGCAGCGTCCCGCCGAGCCGCAGCCACCCGGAGGGTTCGCCCGACCAAAAGTCCAGATCTTGAGGGGCGCTGGTATCAGTCACGTTGGCTCATTCTTCCGCTGGGGTCTGGGGAAATTACTCAGTTTAAAAAGCCGCCTTATTCAATATTTTTAACAGAACTTCCGCCGGTTTTGAGAGTCTGTTTATGGGACCAAGCAACACTTTGATGATCGTTTCGATGCCCCTTCCCACCAACCAGGAGACCAGCACTCCCCTATCTCGGAAAACTTTTCGTATCCTTTACGCGGATGATATGCGGGAGTTGCGGGATCTGGCCGTCATCACCTTGGGGAGAGACGGTCATACGGTCGAATGCGTAAAGGATGGCCAAGCCGCACTGGGCCGGATCACTGCGGAACCTGATTCTTTTGATCTGCTCATCACCGATCATCACATGCCGAACATGAACGGTCTCGAATTGGTCCAGCACGTACGCACCCTGCCCTTCAAAGGGAAGATCATTGTTTTTTGCTCGGAGCTCAGCCAGGACGTCAATCAATCGTACTGCGATCTCAAGGTTGACGAAATCCTCTACAAACCGATTATGCCCTCGGAACTACGCAGCGTTC
Organism: Opitutales bacterium; assembly: GCA_038206205.1. GTDB lineage: Bacteria > Verrucomicrobiota > Verrucomicrobiia > Opitutales > Opitutaceae > Didemnitutus. The sequence goes on along the minus strand of JBBRBC010000100.1, from coordinate 3,203 downwards.
TGGCGCGACTCTGAGTCGGGATCAGTCAGATGCCTTGGGTGGAACCTGAACGCCGGGCAGGTTTTCATTTACGGCTCAAGCAAACCCGTCCAGTGGACCACGACCGTTGAGTGAGGCTACGGGCGTATCGTCCAAACCGGTTCGCCGTAAACCCAGTTATCATCAGGTTCCTCGCTGTTTTCGATGGGTGGAAGCACGCAGGAGAAGCCGAAGGAACTCAGAGCAACCAAGGCGGGTTTACCACTAATGGGTTTCGCCAAGGGGCGAAACTTTAGATTAGCCCTGCGACTGATCGTCTTCGGGGTGGGTTCCGGGGAGTCGCTAATCGCAGACTGGGGTGGATTTGCCTGCAATCGGCAGGCCCTCCGAAACCCAAGGGCGGAGACGATTAGTCGGAGCAACTTCTCCAAGGATTCATCTCTTGATGAATCCCATTAGCGGACACAACCTCGGCGTCTTTGATTCTGTTTCGTACTGTCTACCCACTGAATGCAGCGAGGAACCAGTTATCATTTGCTTTGCGCCTTGGTGGGGCACCCCTTGTGGGCGTGCTGACTTCGCGCATTCCAGCACGGCAACAAGGGCAGCTATCTCAGCCCTAAGGCGTCGGTCTTGCAGACGCCGCGAATGAGCGCAATCACGGTCGGTGCCTCAGCCTTCGCCATGGTTACGGCTACGGTCCGGCAAGAGGCATCGGCATCTCCATCGAATTCAGTCTGCCTCTGAGCTTAACTCAACGGCAGTGGTGGACAGGCCAGGTTCCAGCTTCGGATTGCGTGGATTTCAGATTATTTCTTGTCGGCTGGCGCGGCTGGCGCGGCTGGCGCGGCTGGCGCGGCTGGCGCGGCTGGCGCAGCGGCTGGTTCGACCTTTTTCCACGGCGCTTCGATGACCTTAAATCCCTCGGGGGTTTTGCGGAAACAGACATCATCGCACTCGAAATACTCGATGTCCTGATACCAAACACTACGCGCGTCGCCCGGTAATGTCTTGGTGATTGCCCCCAACGGAGCTTCCGCCCACACGAGCCCTTCGGACGTTCGTTTAAAAAACTGCCCGTCCTTAAATTGATATTCCACGTCTCCCACCCAAGCCGACTGATATTCCACTTCCTTGACCGGAGCGGAAACCGGTGCGCTGGCGACCACCGGTGCCGGCACATGAATCACCGTGGTCGTCGGCGGATCTACCACCACGTAGCCATCCCGGCACGATTGATAGTACACGTTATCATAACGATAAAAGAGCGAACTACCGAAATAGACGCGGGAATAACGCGGGGGTAATTCACGCACCACACACCCACGCGGTGCTTGAACCACATAATATCCGCTATGTCCGGGACGATAAAATGTCCCGCGATGATAGTAATAACGATCACGCCCGGACGAGACCTCCATATATCCATGCGGGAGCGGCACCCCGACACTCACCCCGATGCTGACACGCGATCCCGCTTGGAGGTCTGTCAGTCCAATACAACTGAAACCCGTGAGCCCGAGCAAAAGAACCCGGACGGAGAGAGACGAATTCGAAATCATATTCATAAAGTAGTGGTGTCTCCTAGACGCGCAACTCGGCGAATAGTTTCCTTTCATTCCAGTACAAAGTTGCCTCAGGCCAATAAAAAAACCATGCTGGCCGAATCCTGAATGAAGTTCGCTAAGCTAGCCCCCAAGACCGCCGCATCAGTGAGCTCATATCGACAGAATCGATCCCGCTCCCAAGCAGCGCAAGGTAAGTCAAATTCCACCACCTGATCGACTTATTCCAGGAATCTTTATTATCAATCACCCCATCAAGCTGCGCGCATAAGTACCGATCAATCTTAACGGCCCACCTTCTTATGGGTTCGCTGTCGCATTTAATAACCACCATGAACCTCCCACCCCAAATCGCAGGAATGCGCGCCAGCGCAGGCGAGCTTGGGCTGTTGTTGGCTTCATGGTGTGACCAGAACTCTGGCAGCGAAAATTTTCCCGGCCTCGTCGCCATGTTGGAGTTACTCAAAGCGCAGTTCCGCCGCTTGCCCGGTACCGTCGAGTACGTGCCGTTGACTATCACCCCGGCCGAAGCGCTCCACATCCGCGTCCGCCCCCAAGCCCCGATTCAACTGCTTTTTAGCGGTCACTATGATACCGCCTATGGCATCACGGATGCGAACCAACGCTGCGAATTTTCTCTCTCAGGCAAAATGCGCGGACCCGGCGTGATCGACATGAAAGGCGGCCTCGTAGTCATGCACGCCGCCCTTGAAGCCTTCGAACGAATAAAGCACTCCGGCAATATCGGCTACGAAGTCCTGCTCACCCCGGACAAAGAAACCGGCTCATTCGGTTCGGGCCTGCTCCTCGCCAAAACCGCGAAGCGCCACCACTTCGGTTTTGTGTTCGAGCCCGCCCGCCCGAACGGCGACCTCGTTCATTCCCGCAAAGGCACCGGGCATTTCATTGTCACTTGTTACGGGCATCCGATTCGCTCGACGGGTGAACAACCCACGGGCCCCAATGCCGAGGCCACCTTATCCGAATTTCTTGCTCAAGTCAGCCGGTTGCCCGATCGGTTGCCGGGAGTGCTCATCAGCCTGGGCGCCACCCGCGGGGGCCCGACCGCTCAGGACAAATCTGCTTTTGCCGATGCCGAGCTCGAGGTGTCGATCTCCCATCAATCCGATTGCGAATTCGTGCACACCCGCTTCGCCAGCCTCGTCGCCAGTTTTAATGCTCGCGAAGGATGCAAAGTGGAAATCACCGGCGGTTTCAGGCGTCCTCCCATGCCCTGCACCACCGCCACCGAAACCGTTTTCTCCGCCTGGCAACAATGCGGCCGCGATCTCGAGCTGGCGCCCTTCTCGTGGACCCAAGCCCAGCGCAGTTCCGACGCCAATCTACTCGCGGCGGCCGGCCTGCCCTGCCTCGACGGCCTCGGCCCGATCGGTGACCTGATGCACAGCCCCAAGGAATGGGTTGATCTCTCCAGTCTCGTCCAACGCGCCCAAGTCACCGCCCTCTTCCTGCATCGTCTCGCCACCAGTGAAATCAAACTGCCGCCCCGCGCAGACAGCTAATATTACTACGTTAAGTTAATGAAACGACAATATCATCGAACTTGCTGCCGCAGCAGAAGCAGCAGCCGGTTGATCTCACCAACCACGGCTGAATCGCGCGCAGCGCCTGTTCCCACGTCGCACCAAAAGTTTTTTT
>JBBRBC010000099.1:0-8872 GCA_038206205.1 Opitutales bacterium | reverse complement strand
AGCAGCGGATAATGACTGGGACCGCACAGCTGGTTGATTTCTTCGGCGAACATTCGCTCGGCGATCTCACTCATCGCGTCACGGAGCAGCGTCAGGAATGCATGGGGATCGTTCTGGTTCTCACAGACGGCTTGCGCCGACGCAACGGGCTTGGTTTTCTTTTTCATGGGTGGTGGTTCTTTGGGTTTTAGACTTCCCTCTGCCTTTATTGGCAGCGGAACCACCATCCACCCAGCTATCTTTTAACGACCACCGGGACGCTTCCCAGCGCTCGCGCATCCGCATAAATTAAAACCAGCGAGTGACGCTGTGCGCCGATTGCGGCGATGAAGCTTTTTCGGGAGGCCGAGGGTTATGCCGACGATCTGCAGGCGGCTTACGATTACTATCGGATGTACAGTCCGAGTGCGGCAGAGCGATTTCTGACCGCCTACTCACGGGCAACAAAGCGCATTGAACGAAACCCGTTGGCCTGCCGTCCACGGCGTCACGGCTGGCGGCAGATGATTGTTCCGGGACACCCCAACTACTCCATTTTCTACAAGGAATTCCCCGTCTGCTGGCTCTATGCCGGAGTCATCCCGACCGTTCGCGATCCTGATGTAATCCAAGCCCGCTTGCTCATCCGGGAAATCGGGCAAGAAGAGGCATAACCCGGCTCAAAAACAAAAAGGCCGGCGGAAATTAATCCGCCGGCCTTTGCTTTATAAATCTTAACTCAGGCGCCGAGGGTGACCTCGACCTTCACAGCGGTGCGGCCGTCGGTCGGGAGCGGGATCACGTTGCCGGCGATCCTCTGGCCGTCGATGACGAGTGACTTCACGCCCTTCGATTTGCTCTTTGGATTCGTGACTTCGATGCTGTAGGTGACGCCCCGGAATTTGCGCGAAACAGAAAAACCTTTCCACTTCTTTGGTATGCACGGATCGATGCGCAGGCCGGTGTAGTCGGGCTGCACGCCGAGGATCGACTGGCTGGCGACGACGAACGACCAGGCGCCTGTGCCCGTGAGCCAGGAGTTTTTGCCTTCGCCCGGCGTGGGCGAGAACTGCGAGGCAGTCATCTGCGCATAGACGTAAGGCTCGGAGCGATAGACGTCGTGATCTTTTTTCGCGGAAGGGCAGATGCTGAGGTAGTACTCGAGGGCTTTTTCGCCTTCGCCAAACATCGTCCAACCGATGTGAATCCACGTGTTGTTGTGGGAGAACACGCCGGCGTTTTCCTTGTAGCCGGGAGGATAGCTGGAAACTTCGCCGAGCTCGGAGTGGTAGGTCGAATACGGTGGGTACTGGAGCGCGCAACCGTGTTCGGGTGTGTAGAGATATTTGTCGACGGCTTGCAGGGCTTTCTTGGCGCGACCGTTGTTTTGGCCGGCACCGCCGAGGACGCACCATGCCTGACTCTCGATGTAGATTTTGCCTTCTTTGCAAACCTTCGAACCGATGGGCTTGCTTTCGGCGTCGAACGCGCGGGTGTACCACGCGCCGTCCCATGCCTGCTCTTCGACCGTCTTGAGCATGTCGTCGTAGTGGCCTTGGATGCGGGAAGCGTCCTGTGTTTGGCCCATGAAGTGGTAGAGTTTCACGAGGTCGCGCGTGGCGTAGAGGAAGAGACCGGCGATCATGACCGACTCGGCCTTCGAGCCGGCGATATCACCGGCGGTTTGGAAGGACTCGTTTGGCTCCTTGGAATGACAATTCAAGTTTAAGCAATCGTTCCAATCGGCGTGGCCGATGAGCGGGAGTGCGTGTGGTCCGCGATTGTTGAGCGTGTATTGGATCGAGGTCTCGATGTGGTGGAGCAGCGGGTCCTTCGAGCCGGGTTTATCGGCGTAGCCGCAAGGTTCGTTGAGGATCGTGAGGTCACCGGTTTCGCGAATGTACGCGCAGGTCGAGAGGATGAGCCAGAGCGGATCGTCGTTGAAACCGCCGCCGATGTCGGCGTTGCCCTTCTTGGTGAGCGGCTGGTATTGGTGGAAGCAAGTGCCGTCGGCGAGCTGCGTCGACGCGATGTCGAGAATACGCTGGCGGGCGCGGGCGGGCAGCAGGTGAACGAAGCCAAGGATATCTTGGTTGGAATCGCGATAACCCATGCCGCGACCGATGCCGGTCTCGTAACCGGAGGCAGAGCGCGAGAGGTTGAACGTGGCCATACACTGGGCCTGATTCCACGTGTTGACCATGCGCTGCAGATGCTCGTTCGGAACTTTGGGCGCTTGGTAGATCGAGAGGAGGGATTCCCAACGCGCTTTGACGGCGTTGAAGGCGGCATCGACCACCTTCATGTCGGAATATTTCGCGAGGATTTCTTTGCCCTTGGTCTTGTTCATGACCATCGGCGAATCGAATTTCGGTAGATCTCCCTGATCGACGTAGGCGAGGATGATGGCGAAGGTTTCTTCCTGGCCGGGCTTCAGCGAGAGATTGATTTGCTGAGCGCCGACGGGATTCCAGCCGAACGCGCGGCTGTTGGTGCATTTGCCGGCCATGACCGCTTTCGGATCATGCAAGCCGTGATGGACGCCGACGAAGGCATCGCGCGAGGTGTCGTAGCCATCGATTTTCCGCGTGCAGCCGAAGAGCGTGTAGTGATTGCGGCGCTCGCGGTACTCGGTCTTGTGGTAGATCGCACTGCCTTCGATTTCGACTTCGCCGATCGAGTAGGTGCGCTGGTAGTTCGTCATGTCGTTCAACGCTTCGAAGAAGCAGAACTCGACGTAGGAAAAGAGGGAGAGTTTCTGGGGCTTCTTGGTCTTGTTGCGGACGGAAATTTTCCAAACCTCAAGATTCTCGCCGGGCGGGATGAACATCAGTTGCTCGACTTCGAGGCCGTCCTTTTTTCCGGTGATCCGGGAGTAGCCGAGGCCGTGACGGCACTCGAATGCGTCGAGTTTCGTGCGCGTGGGTTTCCAGCCTGGATTCCAAACCGATTTGCCCTGCTTCACATAAAGGAAGCGGCCGTCGTTATCCATCGGGTTGTTGTTATAGCGATAACGCGTGAGACGACGCAGCTTGGCGTCTTTCCAGAAGGTGTAGCCGCCAGCGGTTTGGGTCGCCATGCCGAAGAACTCGTCCTGGCCGAAATAATTCAGCCAGGGCAAGGGAGTGTCTGGGCGCGTGATAACATATTCGCGGTTGGAGTCGTCAAAGTGACCGTAGTTAGCCATGGGAGTTGGAGAGGTGTCGGGTGTGGGAGAGGTGTTGTTTATAGGTAAAGTAAGGAGGGGATTTCGATCAAAATCCTACTCTCACGTTAGCGGGTGGGAGAAGGCAGTGGGGCTGGGGCGATTTAAAGCGGGAATTTTCGGCAAGGGTTTGGTGAAGGGATGAGCAAGTCGGTGGCCGACGGATCGGCAGGTCAGGCCTTAACTTTCGGTTGGGTGCCTTTTAAGTTTACGGTTAAATTAGCGACTCAGTTGTTTAGTCTCTTAACTGATTTTCCAATAACTGCGTGATCCCAAATCCCGAACGAAAGGGACCGCCTGTAGGTTGCGAGCTTGCCTCGTTCTGCTGGCCAGCAGAATAGCGCGACAAGCTGGCTACCTACTCCGGAACAGGGCGGTCAGTCTATTTCGCGAATTTAGGTTTACAGGTCGAAGCCAGCTGCGTGCTCAGAGGAGGACTTTGATCGTTCAGCCGGTTCACCGATTCGCTACGTGCCGCAGAAGGTTTGATAAACGCGGCCGTTGTCCGGGGCGGGTTGGTGATAATCTGAAGTAGGGCGGGTGTGATCGAAAGTCGTGGCGAGCACGTCGAGCAGCCGCTCCAGCGGGCGCAGATTGTTTTGCTCGGCGGCGGCGAGCGCGGCCTCCACGTGATGATTGCGGGGAATGACCGCAGGGTTTTGCGCGCCTCGGAGTTCATTCGACTGGGTGAGTGACTGCGGCTGCCGGGCGAGCCGGGCGAGCCAGCGTGCGTGCCATTGAAGAAAAATTTCGTCCGCTCGCCGGGGGTCATCGGCGGGCAACGCGGGCACCAGTCCGGCGAAAGTGTTGGTGAAATCCGCCTTCGTCTGCTGCATCCACGTGAGGAGCGATTCAATCAGGGCGGTGTCGGCCGCTTCCTCGGTGAAGAGGCCGAGTTTTCGCCTCATGCCGGCGAGCCAGTGCTGTTGATAGTGGTGGGCGAAGCGCCCGATTGCGGACTTGGCGAGTTCGATGGCGGAGGCTTCTTCGGCATGTAGCAGCGGAATCAAGGTCTCGGCGAGCCGCGTGAGATTCCATTGGGCAATGGCCGGCTGATTGCCGTAGGCGTAGCGCCCGCGGGTGTCGATCGAACTGAAAACCGTCGCGGGATCGTACGCCTCCATGAAGGCGCACGGGCCATAGTCGATCGTCTCACCGGAGACGGCCATGTTGTCGGTGTTCATCACGCCGTGGACGAAACCCACCAGCATCCAGCGGGCGAGCAAGGCGGCTTGCTGATCGATCACGGCGTTGAGCAGGGCGCTTGCGGGATTCTCCGCTTGGACGAGTGCGGGATAGTGTCGCTGCAGCGTGTAGTTGATCAGCGCACGCATCATGGTGGCGTCGCCCCGGGCTGCGGCCCACTCGAAAGTGCCGACGCGAATGTGGCTAGCGGCCACGCGGGTGAGTACGGCGCCCGGCAACGCGGTGTCGCGGTAAACGGTTTCGCCGGTGGTCGCGACGGCGAGGCTGCGCGTGGTGGGGATACCGAGCGCGTGCATCGCCTCGCTGATAATATATTCGCGCAACATCGGCCCGAGGGCGGCGCGGCCATCGCCTCGGCGCGAATACGGCGTGGGGCCCGATCCTTTGAGCTGGATGTCGAAGCGCTCACCGCGCGGCGTGATTTGTTCGCCGAGCAGGATTGCGCGGCCGTCGCCGAGCGTGGTGAAGTGTCCGTATTGGTGGCCGGCGTACGCCTGGGCCAGCGGCACCGCGCCGGGGGGCAGCCGGTTGCCCGCAAAAATCGCCGTGCCTTCATCGCCGCCGAGCGCCGCAGCCTCGAGCCCCAACGAGGTTGCCAGCGGCCGGTTCACAAGCACCAGCCGCGGGGACACGACGGGGGTGGGCGGCACCATGAGGTGGAAGAGCGCCGGCAGTTGCGCATAGGAATGTTCCAAGCGCCAGCCGCCCGTGGTTGAGGAAGGAGCAACGGAATCTGAGCCGGACGCGCTTTGAGCCATGGAGGACCATCCCGCGAAATCAGTTCCGGTCAAGGGCGGGGTTGAGCAGTAAAGGGTAAGCTGTAGGCAAAGGCGTTATGCACAACCAAGGCAATTCAGCGCCAGTGGGATGAGGCCAAAGCAGGAGGTGATTTCCCCGAAATACAAAATATCCTAAAATGAAACGTACGGATAAAGTGGTGGAAAAATTACTGACGCGCGGTTTACCCGTAACCTACGATTCGTGGAAAGCCGAGGAGTTGCAGCTGGGCCTGAGTGATCGAGTACGTGGAAATTTGTTTCTGCATTTCTTTGATCAATGCCGCTTGAGTCTGGGTATGGTCGGTGCGCTGCTGGTCAAGCAGCAGCAGCAGTTCATCATCCATCGAATGTTTGATCAGTTGTTGGAGGTGCGGCTCCGGTTGCTCAGCAGACAACCGGTCGTTGTCTGCTGCCGACCTTTGAATGGCGCGCAACCGGTTCGTGGGAACGGGATCGACTGGAGTGGGTGACGGTGGCGCGAAAGCTAGACTGCGATTTTCAGATAGGGAGCTGAGCATTGAATAATCAATTTCTGGAGCCGATGGGTGAAGCATGGCGCTTCGAACCCTGCCGTCCAGTCGCGGCATGGTCAGAGGATTGTGAAACCAGCGTGTCGTCGGCGACATGCGGTGAGACCCGTGATGCGTTGTGATTCTGCAAGTGATTTCCTCACGCAGGGAAGAGGCAGAACAGCGCTGCGCTGCGCTCAAGGCGTCTCCCCCAACGCTCTAATCGCGCATGGCGTTTCGAAAAACTAAACTATCAAAGTCCCCTCGAAGCCCGGCGGGATTATCAACCCGCCAAACCTTTCGCCGCCTGATTAACCTTTGTCTTGTGTCCAAGAGACCGGAGCCTATTTTGAGGAAGCTAATATCGCCCAGCACGCCAAATCCTAATTCTGCCATGCTCACCGCTCTGCTCTGCGAGCAGAAAATCCAGACCCTCTTCCAGAAAATCTCGCACCAGCGGTCCGAGGCTTGGAATCTAGATCCGGCGCGGTGGGATTGGTCCAGCGGGGTCGGCCATTTTGGCTTGCTGGAGGTTTATCGCGCCACGGGCGACCGTGCGGTGCTCGATTACCTCGAAACTTGGCTCGGCCGGGTGGCCGACCAGCGGAAGTTCGGTTCCGTCAACAATGTCATTTTGGCGAACGTGCCGCTGCTCCTCCTTCAACAGGGACGGGGGCGAGGCGACCGCACGATCTGCACCGAGTATGCCCGTTGGTGCCATGAAGGCTCCCAGCGCACGTCTAATGGCGGCTGGGCGCATGTGTGGGAAGGCGGCGATCCGGATTATCGTCATCAGCTTTGGATCGACACCATGTTCATGGGAGTCGTGTTCCTTGCGCGCCACGGGGTGGCGTTCCAGCAGCCGGCTGATTTGGCGGAGGCCTTGAAGCAGTTGATCATCCATCTCGATTGCCTGTTCGACGAAAAGGCCGGCCTTTTCCGCCACGCCTACCATTGCGAACAGAAAATTTTGCTGGGCGAACATTGGTCGCGCGGCAACGGCTGGATGGTGGCCAGCATTGTCGAGCTGTTGGAGCTGCTGGCCACCCGCGAGCAACCGCTCACTGCGGCCAAGCAGCGCTTCGCTGTCGTGATGGAAACGGCCTATCGGGTGCGGGCAGAAGGCGGTTTGCTTCGAACCTTGCCGCTGGTTGGCGAGGCTTATTTGGAGACCACTGGATCGGCCCTTTTCGGCTATGCGGCGCTCCGAGGGCACGCGCTCGGCCTGTTGGACCAACGTTTTCTGCATTGGGGGCGGGAGCTGGCGGAAACCGTGGCGCACAGCATCGACAGTGACGGCAATATTGCCCGCTGCTCCTATGGCACCGATCCGAAGACCCGGGAGGTTTATCTCGGCCTGCCTTATTGCCAGTCGCTTTACGCCGATGGCATTGCCCTTATGCTGCTGGCTCGAGCGATGATGCACCTGCGCGGCTAACCGCGCGCGGCCTTCTGCCCAGACGTCGTCTTGATAGCGGATGAAAACATCCGACCTCATCTGGTCACGACCTTGCTTGAGCGGAGTGAAGGTGGCCTCTTCCTGCGGGCTCGGCCCACGAGCATGAAAAGGCCGGAAATCCCCCCAGGATTTCCGGCCATGATACTGCCCCGAATTACCCGGGGACCCCCCAAAAAAGTTAGAACTCGAATGTGGTGGTGAACGCGTAGCTCGCCGGCACCTTGTAGTAATACTGTTCGAACGAGTAGGTGCGGGCCGTAGTCGGCTTCCAACCCACCGCGACTTGCTTCTCGAAGATATTCTTCGCGTTGAACTGGAAACGGATCTTGTGGCCGAAGGCCTTGGTGGCATAGCCCAACTTAAAATCGCCATCCCACAGCGCGTCACCATAACGCTCCACGGGATCGATAATAGTCGTCGTGGAGTCGTTGGTGGCGTTGATGACGTCACGGAAGATCTTGCCGCGCCAGGTGGCGCCGAGCATGACATCCAAGCCCTTGAGCGCACCGTCGGTGAATCTATATTTGGCTAAGAAGGTGGCGCGATGGTCGTAGTTATTGGGCAAGGGCCGACCTTTGAGGTTGGCGAGCACGATGTTGGCATCCTTTGTCACCCGGCCGTCCAGGTAGCTGTAGGTGCTGAGAATCTGCAGGCGTTTGGTCGGGCTCCACACCACTTCGAGGTCCACGCCGTCGGTCGTCGCTTCGCCCACTGAAGCGCCGGCACCCTTGTTCTGGCCTGGCAGATTCGGGTTATAGCGCGGGTCGTTCGGCCCGGTGATCGGCTGCTGGATGCCGTTGGAATCAATATAAAACGAGTTCGCGTTGGGCGCGTTGGGGTCGGTGATGAAGCGATTGGACTCCACCGTGTGGTAGACCGCGATGTTGGCCGAAAGGCGACCGTCCCACGGGTCAAACTTCACCCCGAACTCGGAGCCCTTGCCAGTCTCGGCCGGCAGGGGAGTGCCGAAACCGTCGCGGGCGCTGGTATTCGGATTGAGGGACTTGGAGGCCTGCACGTAGACGCTGGCCCATTTGAAGGGGCGGAAGATAGCGCCGAGCAGCGGGCTGTTCTGTTCATAATCAGCTTTGGTGTTGGTGGAGGCAGCACCGGCGATGCGGTTCTGCGAGGCTTCCGCGCTGACGATGCCGGCATTAAGAATGACGCGATCAGCAAGGAAATTACCCGCCCAAGAGGCATAGAGCGTCTGGAATTTGTTCTCCTCGGCGGCGCTCTGAGTAAGATCGCGGCGGAAAACACCAGTCACACCCGGGAAGGTCACGTCGCTGGTCGTATAATGCGTCGCAGACATATCAGGGAAACCGGCCGGCAAACCCGCGTTCGGGATGTTACGATCAAACGCGTAGTAATAGCTGATCCGGCTCGTCGTGTTGCCGTTGAACTGCCGGACACGCCATTCCTCGAAGTTGTCCTCAAGTGAAGTGTAACCGAAGATCAGCTTGTTATCGACTTTGCCGACCCAAGGAAGGTCCAAGGTGCGCTTGTAGATCGCCGTCAAGCTGATGTTATCGATCAGGTTCACGGCGTCACGGTTTTCCCACTGGCGGCGAATACGCGGGGCTCCGACCACCGGGTTGCCCGCATTGGCATCGGTCAGGCTGCCGGTGAATTGCGCGGTCGTGTCGAAATCCTGGCGCCAGTTGTTGCGGCGGGATTTGCTATACTGGGCGTTCAAGGTGAGGTTTTCACCCACTCCTTGGGTAAGAGTGAAAAT
>JBBRBC010000098.1:0-8957 GCA_038206205.1 Opitutales bacterium | reverse complement strand
TCAGTCTCACGCAAGCTCAAGTCTTGGCCCGTCAGTCTCGATGAGAGACACTCACCAACTGGAGAGCCGGATGCGGGAAATCCGCCCGTCCGGTTCGGCAGGAGGGACGGAGCAAACCAATGCTCCGTCCCTACCCCTATCCTCGGAGCAAAGCGCCAGAACCTCGGCAGGCAACGACCCGGCCTACGCGGGACGCTTCGGCGCGGCAAGCGCCTGCCGCTGTGCCCGGGCCATGGCGGCAATCGCAACCACGGCCATTGCGCGGCATCACTCATGAAAACCGGTCGTGCCCGGCGGATTCCAGGTGAAGCGCCGATGCTGCCGGCCCCGGCGGGATTTGCCGATGCCATCGACGATTTCCTGAGTTACGTCGAGCTCGAGAAAGGTCTCTCGCGCAACACCGCGAAATCCTACGAGAACGATCTCAAGCAGGCCTCGCACGAACTGAAACGACTCAAGGCGTCCAGTTGGGCCACCGTCACCGCGCCCCAGCTCACGGGTTGGTTGCACTGGTTGAGCGACGAGGAATTTAGCGAAGCCAGCCAGGCCCGGAAGCTCTCGGCCGTCCGTATGCTTTGCCGTTACCTCGTGCGCGAACAGGTGCGCGAGGACGATCCTACGGCGTTGCTAAGCGGACCGAAGTGTCGGCGCAAACTCCCGCAAACGCTCTCGACGGACGACATGGAAAAATTGCTCGCCGCGCCTTCCGGCGGTGATGCCTACAGTATCCGCGACCGGGCGATGCTGGAGCTTTTCTATTCCAGTGGGCTGCGCATCTCCGAGTTGTGCAGCCTCACGCTGCAGCAGGCCGATCTCGAGCACGGCTTCGTGCGCGTCTTTGGCAAAGGCTCGAAAGAGCGTGTCGTTCCGCTCGGCGGCAAAGCCCGTGATGCCCTCCAGATTTATCTCACAGCAGGTCGGCCACGATTGGTGAAACCACGGACCGGCAGCGAGCTGTTCGTGAGCGAGCGCGGCAAAGCGATTTCGCGGAAAACGCTTTGGGTGATCGTGAAAAAATACGCCCAAAAGGCCGGCCTCGCGAAATCCGTGAAGCCCCATCTCCTGCGGCATTCCTTCGCTACGCACTTGCTCGGGGGCGGGGCGGATCTGCGGGCGATTCAGGAAATGCTCGGCCACGCCAGCATCGGTACGACGCAGATTTATACGGCAGTCGAGTCATCCCGCTTGCTCGATCAGCACGCGAAGCATCACCCGCGGAACAAAACGAAGAAGTAAGCGACGTTTTTAAAACTCGCCCGGAGGTCGAGTTCCACCACGAACAAATTCCACGGTCCCTTGCCGATGGTGGAACCCGGTCTCTGGACGGGTTTGATAGAAACACCGAGAGAAAAACGCGCCCGGGCGGCGCGTTCCACCAAAACCGTTGCACTCGATCTCGAAAACTTGCGCGGGCTTTCGCTTGTTTTCGGCGGACTTTTTCCCAAGCTGCGCTCATGCGAAACTGGATATTGATCGGGATGCTGGGATTTACGGCCGTCGCCCAAGCCCAACAAGGGGGCAACACCGCCTACGAATTGCAGAGTTTGCGCGCCGACCTGCAATCGTTGCAGCAAGACGTGGGCAGACTGACTTTAACGGTCGAACAACTGAACCGCGAAAACACCGCGCTTCAAACCAAGGCGAGTCAAAGCTACGTCACACTCGAGCAACTCAATAAAACCATCGCCGATATCAACCGCACGATTCAGGCGAATCTGGCCGAGCAAAAACACGAAATCCTCAGCCAAGTGAGCACGCAGATGGCGAAGCTGGGGCGTCAATCCCAGGCGGCGATCGATGCTTTAGCCAAAAACCAGGCGACCCGGCCCGCGATCCAGACGACGTTTACCGAGGATTTCCCCAAGGATGGGATCAACTACACGGTGCAATCCGGCGATACGTTGTCGGGCATTGCGAAGAAGACCGGCGGAAAACTAGCTGATATCCGCAACGCCAATAAAATTGGCGATGACACGAAGATTCGCGTTGGTCAGACCCTTTTCATTCCCCAAGGTAAATAATTATGGCACCCAGCAAAACCCGTCTCGGCCGCGGTCTCGGCTCACTCATTTCCAGCGGTACGCCGGCGAAACCCGCGCCCGTCGTCGCTCATCCTGCGAACACGGTGGCTCCCGCGAAGGAAACCGACGGCCTGCCCGGCTACCGCGAGGTGGCGATGCATCTGATCGAACCCAACCCGTATCAGCCGCGCAAAGAATTCGATCCTGCGGCGCTGACCGAACTCGTCGAAAGCATCCGCGCGGAAGGGCTGTTGCAACCGATCGTCGTGCGGGCCGAGGGCGATAAATTTCAACTGATCGCGGGCGAGCGTCGTTGGCGCGCGTTCCAGCAACTCAAGATCAAGAGCATCCCGGCGCGGGTGATGAATTCCACCAACGCCTCCTCGGCGACACTCGCGATGATCGAGAATCTCCAGCGTGCTGATCTCAGTCCGATCGAGGAGGCCCACGGCTTCGCGAGCTTGATCCGTGATTTTGATCTCACGCAAGAAGCCGCCGCCCAGCGAGTCGGCAAAGGCCGGGCGACCGTCGCGAATTCTCTGCGCCTGCTCGGACTGGAGAGTGATATTCAAGGTTATCTCGGTAAAGGGCTGCTCAGCACCGGCCACGCTAAGGTCTTGCTGGGCGTCGAGGGTTCGCCTGATCGCATGCTGCTCGCGCGGCGTTGCATTGAGGACGGGCTGAGCGTGCGTGCGCTTGAGGATCTCGTTTCCCACAAGCGCGGCGGCCCGGGCAAGAAGCGACGCATGCCCGCGACCGAGGCCACGGCGCTTTCCGATATCGAGAAACGGCTGATCTCGCATCTCGGAGCGCGGGTGGCGTTGCGGCACTCGCCGAAGCGTGGGCGCATCATCATCGAATATCAGGGCAACGAGGACTTGGAACGCGTGCTGGAAAAAATGGGTGTGAAGTTGTAGTTTCTTTTCTCATGCCGCACCACTGGATCGTCAGATATTGTGAGCGGGGGGCCCTCCTTGTCCGCCATAGCCTTGGCGACGGAGGAACCCAGCAGATTTCGTATTCGTGGCCCAGGCCTCGCGGGGTGGGGGCACCCCGCCCACAACGAGTGGCGCTGCGCTAAGCGTCCTCCCCACCATGAAGCAGTCCGTAATTGAAACCGCGACGGAGGGGCTCAAGGATTTTGGCGAGCACCTGAAGACGGATCCGATTCCGCCCTTCTACCGTGAGTTGCGCCGCTATGATCGTTCGAAGCTCCGCGCCGATCTTACGGCGGGCGCGACGGTGGCGATGGTCACCATTCCGCAGTCCGTCGGTTTCGCTTTGTTGGCGGGCATTCCGGTCGAGGCGGCGCTCACCTGCGCGATTGTTGGCGGGTTGTTTTGCGCGCTCTTCACCACATCGCGGCACCTGGTGTTCGGCCCGACCAATACGATCAGCATCATCTTGGCCTCCGCGCTGGCCGGGCTGCACGGCACCGAGCTGACCTCATTGCAAAAAGTTTTGGTGCTCGGTTCACTCATCGGGTTTATCCAGATCGGCGCCGGCGTGTTGAAACTGGGGAATCTCACCCAGTTTATCTCCCGCACCGTGATCCTTGCTTACGGCGCCGGCGTCGCGGTGCTCATCGTGGCGGGGCAGGTGGGCAATTTACTCGGCGTGGGCCAGCCCGAGCAGCATGACATCATCAGCGTTCTGCTGCAGTTGATTGAAAAATTTGTTTTGCGCGAGGTGAACCTTTTCACGGCCGGGGTGGGCCTCGGCACCATGGCGTTGCTGATACTGTTACAACGCTTGAAACCGCAATGGCCGACGGGACTGCTGGTGCTGCTCGTGGGCGGAGGGGCGGCCATGCTGCTCCGGCTGGATCATTTCGGTGTGCCCTTGGTGCGCGACAGCGGAGCCGTCGCCGGCACGATGCCGCTCTTCACGGGGTTTCCCCTCAGTGGGGAAGGGGCTAAACTCGTGCCACAGATTTTTAGTGCCGCCCTTGCCGCCGCTTTGCTGGGCATGCTCGAAGCCATCAACATCACCAAAACCCTCGCGACGAAGAGCGGCCAGCGCATCGACCCCAACCGCGAACTCATCGCCATGGGCGTGGGTAATCTGACCGCGACCACCTTTGGCGCCATGCCTGGTTCGGCGTCGTTTGTCCGCAGCGCGCTCAACGAGAAGAGCGGGGCCCGCACCCAGATGTCCGCTATTTTCAGCAGTGTGCTGCTGCTGATCCTCGGGTTGGCGGTGGCGCGTTACACCAATTACATTCCCACGGCGGTGATCGCCGCGATGCTCATTGTGCTCGCCTGGCACCTAGTGGATTGGCCACGAATCGGGATCGCGCGCACGGCCACCGGCGCGGACAACGCCGTGTTTTGGATTACGTTTACCGCGACCTTGTTTCTCAAGCTCGACACCGCGATCTTCGTCGGCGTGGGCATCTCGCTCGTGGCTTTTTTGCGCAAGGCCAGCATGCCGATTCTTTCCGAGTACACTTTCAACGCTACCGGCCATCTCGCCGTGATGCAGAACGAGCTGAAGCGAACCCACACGCAGATTTCCATCATCCACGTGGAGGGAGAGTTGTTCTTCGGGGCGGCGGATATTTTTCAAACACAGGTGCTCCAACTCGCCGAGAACGACGACATCAAGGTGTTCATCCTGCGCTTGAAAAACGCCCGCCATCTCGACGCCACCACCGTGATGGCGCTCCTCGAATTGCGGGAAAGCCTGCAAGGCCGGGATCGCCATCTGCTCGTCAGCGGCATCAGTCGCGATGTAGCCCGGGTGCTGAAGAACAGCGGGGCCTTGGCCAAGCTCGGGGAAGAAAACGTGTTTCCGGCCGAGGCCAATCCCACGATCAGCACCAAGCGCGCAATGGAACGGGCCCTCGAACTCCTGCCCAGCAAGAATCGCGGCGTCCGCCTGTTCTACGACCGCCCGCAAGGGTCGGCGTAGCCACGGCCCACTGCCACGCCGAAACCCCGGCGAAGGCGGGTCCGTGCCTGTGGACTTGGCGCGGGGCAGTTCACGTAGCCTCGTTTGAGGGCATAGCCCGAAAACGGGGCCTATGATGTGACACCCCATTTTCGCGTGCGACTCAAATGCGGCTCCAGTTCGGCCTCCGGGCGAAAGGGATTGCCGGGGTGGGCGTCGGCCTGCCACCGCAATCAGCGAAAAAATGGGTCTCATCTCCCCAGAACTTTGGTTGACAAAGCCGATCCGACGACCTTGCTTCTGACCCTTTATGAGCCTGTTAATCGGTATTTTCACTGCCATCCTGATCTTCGTATCCATCGTTTTGGTCTTTCTTGTTCTCATGCAGAAAGCCAAATCCGACGCCGGCGTCGCCGCCATGGGCGGCGGCGGGATGGAGTCGGCCTTCGGCGCTGAAGCGGGCAATGTGCTCAGTGGGGCCACCATCAAGGCAGCCATCGCATTTTTTGTTCTTAGCTTCGGGCTTTATCTCGCCCACATCTATCAGGCCAAGCACGCCGTTGCGGTTGATAGCAAGCTGCCCACCGTCGAAGCCCCCGCTGCTTTACCAGCCGTCACGCCCGTCGCCCAACCGCTGACGCCACCTCCGAGTGCGCCCGCTAAGCCCTAACTTACCCAGCCCGGCCCGCCGCCGGGCTTTGTTTTTGACGCTGGTCACCAGCGTCGTGCTGGCCGCAACATTTTTGCCGGCGCAAACTTCCGTCCCCAACCGGCCTGCCCCGGTCTTTGTCTCCGGGGATAAAGCTGACCAAGCCGAGGGCCGTCTGGCCTTGGAGGAGTTTCGTGCTGCCGGTATCGCGGGAGCTTACTGGTTGGAATTTGATTTGCGCGTCCTGCCCCGCAAAGGGCCTGAGCGCACGATTCGCGGCCAGCTCTACGGTAGACGAAACGCGCAGGGGCCGCTCTCTCGCCTCAGTCTGGCTAGTTCCGATGGGCCGCAGTCGTGGCTGATCCAAAGCGGCCCGAACCCAGCCAGCTGGATGCAAAGTCAGGCCCAACCGACGCCGCGGGCTTTGACCGCTGCGGAATCACTGGCGCCGATCAGCGGCACGGACTTGACGCTCTTCGATTTGCAGATGCCGTTTCTTTATTGGGAGGATTATGTTTTTGAAGGCGTCGCCAAGGTGCGGAGCCGGCCCGCCTATAGTTTTCTCCTTTATCCACCGGCGGATTTAGCTGCCGCCCGGCCCGATCTCGGCGCCGTCCGCGTCGCCCTCGATACGCAATTTCACGCGTTGGTTCAGGCGGAGATGCTCGATGCGAGAGGCAGCTTGCTCAAGTCCATCACCGTGCTGGATCTGAAAAAAGTCGGGGAACAGTGGCTCGTGAAATCGATCGATCTTCGCAACCGAGCCACCAAGAATAAAACTCGTTTCGAAGTCACCGCCGCCGCCTTGAATCTTACTTTGCCCGCCACCGTTTTTGCGCTGGAACATTTAGGCGAGCCGACCGGGTTGCCCGAAGGCACCAAGATGGAACGTTTCTGAGTCATGCCTCATAGCCTCTCAGTCACAAAAGTTGGTCCGCTGGCTTTTCAGCTGGAAGTGGAATTTCTCGACCGGTTAACCGAACCCGTGCGCGACCAGAAAGCGAAATCCGTCAGCGATATTATTCGCACAGCGTTGGCACGATATGATTTCACCAACATGGTGGTGGTCCGCACGGCCCAAGTGCTCGTCTCCGTGCGGCTGCCGGTTGAAATTCGTCGCACCCTAAAGAAAACCGCCCGCGCCAAGCACACCAGTGTAGGCCAATTGGTGCGGACCGCAGTCGAGGCCTATTTGCCGCTGTTGGAAACGGAGGCGGGCGGCCAATTGGAGATGCCGATTGTGGAGCCACCACCAACACCACTTAAACCTTCCGCCAAATCTGGCGCTAAAACTCGCCGCCGTTCCGGCTCGAAACCCCAACCGAAGGTCGCCTCGCGGAAGCCCAAGCTCGTTTCGCCGACAAAGGCTAAGCCGGCTTCACGCCTTATGACGAGGAAGCGCAAGGGCTGACTTGCCTTCAAGGCACGCGGACACTTTGATTCCGGCTCTTATGAACGCTCCTCATCCGCTCTCCGTTTGGGCTCGTAACGTTTCGCCATCACCCACGCTGGCTATTGATGCGAAAGCCAAAGCCATGTTGGCCGCCGGCGAAGATGTCTGCAGTTTCGCCGCCGGCGAACCGGATTTTGATACGCCGGAATTTATCAAGGAGGCGGCCATCGTCGCTCTCAAGGCGGGCAAAACCAAATACGCGCCCACCCCCGGCATCGAGCCGCTGCGCGTCGCCGTGGTCGAGCGCTATGCCGCCGAATACGGCTACAAGCTAACGCCCGCCCAAGTCGTCGTTTCCCCCGGCGGCAAATTTTCCTGCTATCTCGGCATTCTCTCCGTCTGTAATCCTGGTGACGAAGCGATCATTCCCGCGCCGTACTGGGTCAGTTATCCCGAGATGGTGAAACTCGCCGGCGCTGTGCCCAAGTATATTCTGTGCGACGACCAAGCCGGTTTCAAACTCACCCCCGCGCAACTCGAAGCCGCGATCACTCCAAAGACCAAGCTGCTCATTCTCTGCAGCCCGTCGAATCCCAGCGGGGCCGCCTACACCCGCGCCGAACTCGCCGCCCTCGCCGAGATCTGCGTTCGCCACAATCTTTATGTGCTCTCCGACGAGATGTACGAGCACCTCATCTATGACGGTCATCAGCCCGTGAATTTCGCGATGCTCGGGGCCGAAGTGGAAAAGCGCACGATCACCATCGCCGGTTTTTCCAAAACATATTCGATGACCGGTTGGCGCCTCGGTACGCTCGTCGCGCCTGCGCCCATCGCCAAAGCCTGCGCCGAACTGCAGAGCCAGATGTCGTCCAACGCCACCACTTTCGCCCAATACGGCGCGCTCGCCGCGCTCAAGGAGAAAGACAAAGCCGTCGCCGCGCTCACCGAGATGAAGACGGCCTTTGATCGCCGCCGGAAATTTCTGCACACGGAGTTGAACAAAATTCCCGGTGTCACCTGCCTGCTCGCCCAAGGTGCGTTTTATCTTTTCCCCAACATCTCGAGCTTCGGGCTCAAGGACGTGGATTTCTGCGCCCAATTATTGGAGAAGGAAAAAGTCGCCGCGGTTCCCGGTTCCGCCTTCGGCGCCGAAGGGTATCTCCGACTCAGCTATGCGACGAGCGACGAGATCATCAAGAAAGGGGTCGAACGCCTCGCCCGCTTCTGCGCAACGCTGAAGAAGTAAGCGACAGCATGGCAGTTGTGGTCGGGCAAGTTCTCCGACGAGCCGATTCAGGTTTTAGCACAGGTGCCAGCGCACTACCGACCAACAAAACGGCCGCCACCTAGCGGGCTTTTCTCTGGGGCAGGTGGAGCGAGTTGCCCGCGATTTTCGTGCTGCACGCGCATGATCAGAAGGTAGAGCGAGTCGTCCCAGACGAGTCATTCATTTCACGCGCTCCCAAGCCGGACCGCTTTTCCAGCTTTTCAGAGTAAAACGCCTGCGCCAATGGGGCTGGACTCCACCGGACGGAGCGCAGCGAAAGAGGATGCAGAGATCGTGACAGTCCTGAGCTTGTCGAAGGGCTGGCGCGATCTGTGCCGCTGTTTTTTTGAAGACGTTGCGATGATAGCAAACAACCAAGCCTGACCCCCTCCGTCAGCTCGCGGTTTCGCGGAGCGAGGGGCCATGCGGCCCCTCCGCAGGGAGCGCAGCGACCGGAGCCGAGGGCCGGAGCGCAAGCGGAGCGCGACACCGACCCGCCGTCCTCGGCGGCTGAGGTGATCGCGGGAGCCCAAGGACGGAGCGGGGTCCCCACCGGGCACTCTACGCCGGACGCGGAGCGAGTGCTAACGAGCGGCCCGTGCTCCGAGCCTTCGGAGCACAAGCGCCTGCGCCGGTGGGGCTGGACTCTACCGGACGGAGCGCAAGCGGAGGAGGATGCAGAGATCGTGACAGCGTTGCTGGCGCGAGCTGTGCCGCTTGGTTCATTGACGA
>JBBRBC010000097.1:0-9081 GCA_038206205.1 Opitutales bacterium | reverse complement strand
CCAGCCACCGAATCGATTACGGCCAGTGAAAGGCAGCGCCATCGTTCGCCCGCCGCGCGGCGGACACACAACTCATGGCGGTTGAGGGCAACCGCCTCTACCCAAGTCACCCTATTCCGGTAGCGGCACTTGCCCTCAAGCGCCATCGTTCGCCCGCCGCGCGGCGGGCACCCAACTCATGGCGGTTGAGGGCAACCGCCTCTACCCAAGTCACCCTATCTCGGTAGCGGCGCTCGTTCCTCCTCTCTCCACGGGCTGGGCTCAGGATGTCTGAGCCGAATGGCGTTAAGTTAAGCGGCATGTTCGTCGACTGGCTGACGTTTCGTCTGCGATGATTTGCTGCGGAATTTCGTAGGGCCGCCCCTTGTGGGCGAGCCGTTTCCGGTGCGCCCTCCGGCACGGCCACAAGGGCCGGCCCTACATGCCTCATGCAAAATAGTTGGCCTGATCACGCATGGTAGAATGACGCCCAACCTCCTTAACTTCGCGCCATTCATGTCTGAGCCTACGACGGACAAGCCGGGCGCGTTTCTGGCCGGCTCACGCCGCAAAACCCGCCCGGAGGTCGGGTTCCACCTCCCCGATGCATGCCAACGCCAGCCTGATCCCAGCACAGGTATTCAAAAGAAATTCGGGGATGTCTGAGAATAGAGTATTCCAATGGTGGAATGAACTTGGATTTGCTCTGGTTGCGTGACGGATTACTTCGCGCTGGGTGTTTGGCCATGCTCCGTGAACTCTGTGCTTGGCCTCCAGTTTGCTCCGTGAAAAATTTGTTGTCCTGAATGGGGTGGGCTGCAGGTGGACTACCCCCGGCCTATCTTTGCACCGATTTCAGGATGGCGTTTCGCCGGGCTTCGTCGACCGCACACCCATCAGAATTTCTTTCAGCTCGGCCTTGCGCAGCGGCTTCGAAAGGAAATCATTCATCCCCATCTGCAAACAATGCTCGCGGTCTTCCAACGAAGCCGAGAGCCCGACAATCAGGGTCTGCCGGTTGGGTCCGTCGCCCTGGCGGATTTCGCTGGTGGCCTGGCATCCGTCCAGCACCGGCATGTGATAATCCATCAAAATCAACCGATAGGTTTTCTTGGCCGCCAGCTCCACGGCAATTCGCCCATTTTCCGCGACTTCCGTCGTGTATCCGAGTGATTGCGCAAAACTGGTGGCGAGCAGGAGATTGATATCACTGTCATCCACCACCAAGACACAGGGCCCCGGCGCGGCAACTTCACCGGTTGTTTCGCTGGCGTCGAGCGGTTCAACGCCCACGGCCGGGGCAGGCGCAGGCGTCAGCCTATCGTCCGGGTCAGCAGGGATCTGCTCCGGCACGCGCACCGGCAGCGTGAACCAAAACGTGGAGCCTTGCCCCGCCTCGCTGCTCACGCCGATCTGGCCGCCCATCGCTTCGACGAGTCGCTTGCAGATCGCGAGACCGAGGCCGGTGCCGCCAAAACGGCGGGTCGTTGAGGCATCGGCTTGGGTGAATTTCTGGAAGAGCTGGGCCTGTTTATCCAGCTGAATGCCGATGCCCGTATCGGTGCAACTGATCCGCAGCATCGGCGCGTCCGCCCCCGGCTCCATTTGGCCGACGAGCCGGATTTTCCCCTGCGCGGTGAACTTGAGCGCGTTGCCCATGAGGTTCAAAATGATCTGCCGGAGCCGCACCGCATCACCCGTCAGCCAGCGCGGCACGGCGGCGGCGAACTCACATTCCAGCATCAGGCATTTCTCTGACGCCGCGCGATTCAGCAACTCCAATACCTCGCGGGCACAGCGCCGGATCTCGCAGGGGACCTCTTCCAACACCAGTTTGCCCGCCTCGATTTTGCTGAAATCAAGAATGTCATTGATCAACACCAGCAGATTTTCTCCAGAGGTCCGTAGCATTTCCACGTACTTGCGCTGCTTGGCGGAAAGTTCGGTCTCGATCAGCAAGTCGGTGAAGCCGATCACGCCGTTCATCGGCGTGCGAATCTCATGGCTCATCGTGGCGAGGAATTCGCTCTTGGCGCGGCTGTCGGCGTCGGCGTCGGCTTTCGCGCGTTGTAATTCCACCTCGGTCTGTTTGCGCGCGGAGATGTCGGTGCGGATGGCGATATACGCGTGCGGTTTTCCCGCAGCGTCGAGGAGCGGCATGAGCGTGGAATCGACCCAGTAGAGATGACCGTCCTTGGCGCGGTTGCCGATTTCTCCGTGCCAGACGCGGCCCTGCGCGATGGTCCGCCACATCGCCGTGTAAAATTCCGGCGGATGAATCTCCGAGCGAAGCAGCCGGTGGTTCTGCCCCAGCAGTTCCTCCCGCGCGTAACCGCTGATCGTGCAGAACCGGTCATTCGCGTAGGTGATACGACCCTGCACATCGGTGAGGGCGACGATGGCGTGCTGATCTAGCGCGAATTTCTGGTTCTCGAGTTCGTGCAGCGCGAAGGCGGTTCGGCTCATGGCATCGCGCAGCGTTCCTGCCAGTGCGCCCAGCTCATCGCTGGTGACGACTTCATTCCAATCCGGGCTCAGCCCCTCTCTGTCCCGGAGAACGGCCCGGCTGATCCGGGCGACGGGCTGAAGCACCAAGAGCCTGAGCAGGGCAAAACCAATGCCCGTAATGATGCACAGCCCGGCCAGCACGATGAGGGTGTGCGCCGTGGTAATTGTCCGGATGCTCGCGCTGAGCGAGCGCGTATCCAAATAGATCGTGACGGCACCGGCACTCAACGTGCCCTTGGTCAACTCCGCCTGACTGAGCAGCAGCGGCATGGAATAATGGAACCGATGCTCCGCCTCATTAAAATGCTGATGACTCGACCGGGTTTGCATCGCCAAATTCAGATCGTCCGCCACTTCCTCTCCTGGCAAATCAGTCAGCAGTTTCCCCCGCCAGACGCCACGAGTGCTCGCGATGACGCGGACCGGTTGGCCACCGACGACGACGATTGCCAAAATGCCTTCATCCGCACCCATCGCCGCCACGACCCGCTGCAATTCCCCGGCGCGGGAAACACTTTCTGCGGTATAATTCACCATGTGGGCCACCAGTTCGGCCCGCCGCAGCGCCAGTTCGCTCCACTGGCGGCGGGAGCTCAACTGCAATTGCCAGGTCGTCAACCCGGCCACGGCCACACCGATCAGCAGCAGCGGAAACACCAGCTTGCGCCGCAGAGAATGAAAGAAATTGAGGGGCGCGATCGGCATGGCACAACTTAGCCGCCACGAGACGGCCCCACCGTGCTCGAGGCGGAGGCTCGTCCCTGCCCCGATTGCCACGGGGTTAGAATACCAGGGTCGTTCGTTTTGCATCCGTCTTGCTGGAGATGCGGCGCCCTCGCCGCGTTTGCGCGTTCCACCGCGCCGAGGGCGGCGCGGCTCCATTCAACGCCAAACCAAAAGAAGCTGGGGCGAATACCGCGATGTTGAGTAAGCGACATATCAGGATGCAGAATAGATCGTTCGGGGTGGTGGGGTGATTTACGGCGCGATAAAATCAAAATTCAGTATGCCGGCTCTGCGATCCGGGCCGTTCAATTGCTTCGTTTCGCGCAGAATCCGATCGGATGCATTGATGACGAGACTGAGTTTTCCGCCCGGCGCAAAGTAGGCCGCCTGCTCGGTCTCCGGGATCATTTTTATCCCATCGGTCAACGCCGCCGTAAACTCCGCCGTCGAGATGCCCTCGCGTTTCGCCATGTAGGCGTGCGCTTCGGCCGGCTCTTTCCCGGCATACTCAACCGCGCGATGAAAAGCCCGCAGCATCCGCGCGACATCCTCCCGCCGCGTCACGCACACCTCCGCCTCCACCGCGATCACATCCACAACCTCCCCGGAAATCTCCCGCGTGGTGAAGACCACTTTTGATCCGGGCTGCCGCAGCATTTCCACCGAAACCGGCGGGTAAGTGACCACCGCATCCAACTCGCCCTTGCGGAAAGCCTCGACCATCGAGGTCTGGTCCATGGAGACGACCGTGACGTCGCCCAACGTCAGGCCATTTTTTTCCAGACCACGCGCGAGAATGTACACGCCCAGAGACGCCAACTCGACCCCGATGCGCGCACCGCGTAATTTCGCTCCGCTATCGATGCCCGGCCGGGCGAGAATCACATCCGCCCCGTCCGAATAATCCACCACTTGGACGATCTGCGGCTGCCGTGCCGACTGGTCACGCGCCTGCAACACCTCGATCACGGTGGAGCCCATCACGTCAATCTGGCCGCGCTCGTAAGCCCGGCGATTATCCGCCAACGAGAAAAACTCGATCAACCGCACCTCCACGCCCGCCTCGCGGTAGAAGCCTTTCTCCTGCGCGAGGTATAAAAACTCGTACCCCGGCCAGGCGTTGATCCCAATACGCAGCGGTTTCGATTTTTCAGGAGAGCAGGCCGTGGTGAGCCCGAGCAATAAACCCACGAGCAGCAAACGGCAGAGTGATGGCATAAAAAAGCAGTGACGAGTTGGATCAGACGGAATCCACTTCGGATGCGTGGAAAGCTCTGCTTAGCCCCCCATCGACACAACCCGCACGAGATGAAGCGCCAAGCACGGAGGAGGCCCGCCGCCGCGATTCGGCCCCGCCGTAGGTTGCGAGCTCGCCTCGTTCTGCTGGCCAGCAGAATGGCGCGACCAGCGCGCCACCTACCCCGCGCTACGCCAGCAGGGAGTAGCCGCGTGGGAGTGAAACGACAACGTGGTCGGCGGAGTCGCGCCCCACTGACCGCTTTTTCGCCGTGGGCTCAAACACGGCTACAAACTGAGCCGCCGCCCTCCGTCCTCCGTCCGCCTTCCGTCCTCCAGTTCTTTCTTCCTCACTCCACCTCCGCGTCTGGCTCCAGTGATCTATGCGTGTCCAGAATGTGGGTGTTGAGTTCGAGGCCAAGATTGCCGGAGAGGGCGGCGGTGGTGCGTTCAGGGGTGCGGTGTGATCGCCACGATTGTGATATTCGGGACACGTTTCTTTCCAGAAAACTCGTCGGGCCCATAGTGCCAGAATATCCGATAGGCTCCGGGCGTGTTGTTTTGCGCGTATGCCTCGAATACCTTTTCGCCATTCGCGCCAAGCAATGACGTGAACTCATGCGAATTGAGGCTGGGATGGCCGGGATTCAATTCGAGAAAGCCGAGCGCCTTTTTGACCTGCTTCCAGATCGCGGCTCGCGACGGATCGTTTTCTAACGCGGAAAGCTGCTGGTCGGCTGTTGGCGTAAACTCAATTTTGCGCTGCACGGATTACTCCTTCGCGTACTTCGCGAATGAACCGCGGGAGATGCGTTTCCCTTCGGCTGATTCCTTTAGCCCCTGCTTCACGCTGGCGAGCGCGGTCGGGTTTTCGAACAACCAAGCCTCTGAGGCCGGGATCGCTTTCACCGGATCGAGAAACAGTTGTCCGAGGGTGTTGCGGTAAATATTGAAAGCTCCCCCGCCAACGATGGCCTCTCCCAGGGTCAGTCTTTTCTTGGTGTCGGCCTGGGCAAACTCGGTGACGAGTTGAAAGTTGGTGTTTTTGATGACGGCGATGGGCATGGATGGAACGTGCTATTTGTGGGCTTAGTTGTCAAAGGGGATTAGCCCACAAGTCAAAAAGTGGCAGGGCCGGTTATCGTTCTCACACTAAAGTCAGCTGCGTGGGTCACACGCACACCCACGTGCATAAAATTCATTTAGGACCGGCCGGCCGGGCCTGGCGCTTTCAAACTATCCCCGCTTTCCGTCTTCCGCCTTCCGTCCTCCGTCGGACTCCTTCGACGTAGTTTGCGAGCTCGCCTCGTTCTGCTGGCCAGCAGAATGGCGCGACCAGCGCGCCACCTACCCCGCGCTACGCCAGCAGGGAGTAGCCGCGTGGGAGTGAAACGACAACGTGGTCGGCGGAGTCGCGCCCCACTGACCGCGTTTTCGCCGTGGGCTCAAACACGTATTGGCTACAAACCTACCACCGCGCCGGCCCCCCCGTCTATTCTTGAAACTGTTGTGAGGCGAATTTAGCCCCGGGAAGATCACCGCTCGCCAAGCAGTGGCCGAGCTCCTTGAAGGCGCGCAAGCGATCACTGTCATGGGGAAAGGGATCGCTGGACACGGCCTGCGCGATCTCCGGCGCGTCTTCCATGAGCCGGGCAAAGGCATGACGCGCCGAGTGAAGATCGTCACTGATCAGGGCCCGTTCGAGCGAGTTGAAATCCGCATAGGTCCGTTGATATTTCCCCGCAGTTTTCGTTTTGGGACGAGTGCTATCGACGGCAGGGGTTGTTAGCATGGGGGCATTCATCAAACAGAGAATTGTACGGCGCAGACCGTCGCTTTCTTCCTCAATCGACCGGTACGGAAAAACCTTAAACGGAAACCTGAAGTTTAGCAAAATAATGATCAGACGGTGCCAGCCAACACGGCGGCGTGCGTAGCCGCTGGCACGTTTCTTAGTGATCGAGGTGGAGCGTGACCTCCGGGCGCGCTTCTTCCCGGGGCAACTGATCAAGGTGGAGCGCGACCTCCGCCTTCGCCAAGGATACGATGGACAAACCGGGCGCGCTGGGTGCCCCGAGTGTAGCCGCGTTTGAGCCGCAGGCGAAAACGCGGTGTCGGACGGCCCCGTTTTCGGGCTGCGCCCTCAAACGAGGCTACCCGCACAATGCAAAACCAAAACGAACCAGACATTTTAGCGCGGAGGGCGCGGAGGACGCGGAGTAAAATCACGTCAGGCTCCGCGCTCTACGCGTCCTCCGCGTTTAATGTATTCTCCGATTTGCGGCGCAGTTGAACTCACCCTCATTCCTCGGGATCAGCATTGTCTCGCGAAGGAATCGAAGCTGACGAAGGCCCGACCCGACCCCGATTTTTCCCACGAATCACACGAATTTCCCACGAATAAATCCAAGCCGGCGGAATGATTTCCCGCGAATCTCGCGGATGACCGCAAATAAAGACTAGGAAAATTAGACTAGGGATTTCATCCGCGCTATCCGCGGAAAATTCCTGTTCGTTGTCTTTGGTTTTATCCGTGTACTCAGTGTAATCCGTGGTCAAATTTTCTGTTCGAAAAGCCCGGCCTATCCCAATCCCCCGGAGTTTTCACCACGGATTACCCGGATAGCACGGATGGAGAACACCAATCCCACGGGTCAGGAGACCTGTGCCACTTCCCCATCACGTCTTGTCCGCCAAAGCCTCGGCGACGGCTGATCCACATCGAAGATCCGCCCAAAAATCGAGATTACGAGAACGATTCTTAGTCTCCTCTGTCTCTCAGCTCTCAACTTCTACCCTCCGTCCTCAGTCCTCAGTCTTCCGCCTTCGCTCCTCTGGCTCTCAACTTTAAACGCTCAATTCCCCCGTCCCCTCCGACGCTCAGCTCTCGACTTCCCCCACATCACACGCCAAACGTCTGGCGGATGCGGTCGAACTCCGCGCTCGTGCTTACCAGTATTTGCTCCACCGATTCTTGATTCAAATCGTAGTGATGCATGAAATCACTGCCGACGGGCAGGATCGTCATCGTACCTCCCACCGAAGGAATAAAGGGAGTGCCGATGCCCTGCGGCAGCAGCGCAGAGGCAAAGAACAGCGCCTCCGCCAGCCAGTTGCCTTCGGCCAAGGACGCGGGCGCATCCTGTCCGCCGATGGCTTGGACCATCTCTTCGGGGAAGCGCCATTTGCCGAGTAACATCGCCCCAGCCTGAGCCTGCACGATGCCGACATTTTCCTGTTCCCATTGCGTGATTGATTCGGAGCCGATCCAGAAAAGTCCGCCGCGGAGATTTTCAATCGTCTGATTGATCGCCAATCGGCCAATAAACCGCAGCAAGCCCACCGTGTAGGCTTCTTCGGGATCAGATTCACCGGTCTCCTTGGCCAACGCTTGCAGGAACAATCCATTGAAAAGACTTTCGGCCCAAAAATCTGCACCGTGAATGCCATAGCAACCGAGATCGCGGCCACTGGCGATGCGCCCCACCGCCAGATTCAAGAGCCGGATCGTTTCCTTGGAGCCGATTTTTTGCACGGCATCACCGATGCTGTCGCAGCTACCGCCCGCATAAAAAGCGCTGTTGGCACAACGAATGATATCGGCCGCCAGCGCGGGATCACTGCCCACGAGCGCGGCGATACTATCGATGTCGGATTGTGGATCGCGCAGAAGTTTCAGAGCGTTCGAAAGGATGACCGGCGCCGGGCTGAAGCGTTCAATTTCCTCCAAGGCGACGAGAAATTGCTCTTTGGAAGGATGCAGGGAGGGAGAAGCGAGGAACATGGGAATCGGGGGTTAAGCAGGGAAACTTGTCGCTAGCCGATCAGGGCTTTTGTACATCGGGCCTATTCGGTGGAGCAAAAGCTCTACGTGCAAAGGACGGGCCATGGTGGTGATGAGACATAGATAGGTATCCCCGCTCAGGCTAATCGACTGGGCGGGGGTGAACTTAAGAAAAAAGTCAGTCCGTCCCGTCGTTTCACAATTATCCTCAATTCAGCAATACCGGAGAGACAAGAATTGCACGGATTAACCCTGATGGCTGAAGTGCCCCGCTCCCATCGTTCTCCTTCTCGTACTCCTAATCGTTCTCTCTTTACCTTCATCCGCATTCAAGCAACCCATCACCACCCAGATTACGAGTACGAGTAAGAGAATAATAATGAGAATGATAACGATCTCCGTCCTCTACCCTCTGTCGTCCGTCCTCCGTCCTCATCTGGTGCAGTAGCCGCGTTGGAGTGAAACGACAACGTGGTCGGAGTCGCGCCCCACTGACCGCGTTTTCGCCATGGGCTCAACACGGCTACAAACCGATCCCCTCCCCAATCCCACAGACACGGAGGCCTGTGGCTACGTCATTCAACCCACCCACCACCACCCGCAATTACGAGAACGAGAAAGAGTAAGAGAACGAGAACGATCGCTGAAATCCCTTCGTCCCTTAGTCATTTAGTCCCTTCTCCTCCTCCGCCCTCTGTCCTCCGTCGTCCGTCCTCCGCCCTCTGTCCTCCGTCGTCCGTCCTCCGCCTTCCGTCCTCCGCCCTCAGGCCTCCGTCGTCCGCCTTCCGTCCTCCGCCCTCCGTCCACCGTCGACCGACCTCCGCCTGCCGACCTCCGTCCTCAGCCCT
>JBBRBC010000096.1:0-9379 GCA_038206205.1 Opitutales bacterium | reverse complement strand
GTGAGGAGGAGGCGCGGGTGGCCGGGGCGGAGGTGGGCGAGCGGATCGGCCGGCGGCTGCGCGTGCAGGGCGGTGGCGAGGACGAAAAAGGCGAGGAGGGAGCGGAGGGGAGAGCGGGGCATGGGAGGAGTTGAAGGGGATGACGCGCGGGTGTCAGTGATATTTTACGGAGGAAAATCACAGCGGGGAGCGCGACGGCGGGTTTCAATTGGGGCGCAGTTATAGTAATAACGGCTGCACCTGCCGGCGACTGAACAGGGGTCTGGCTTAGACCTTTGATATTGTCGGTGGCGAGAGAACAAATAGCTAGAGCCTGACCCTTGGGATTTTTTCCGCCGGAGTGTCCACGATGGCGAAGCGCGGGAGAAGCTGCGGAGGTCGAGCCGGAGATGGCATTTGGCGGCGGCTTTGCGCCGGCAGTGCTTGGCCCACGTGATGCAGTTGGCCACGAGCTGAATAGTGGTGGCGGGGAAAGTTCATTCAACGGAGCCGCTTTTTTCAAATCAATCGTTTCTGAGGGAGAGTACTGGATTTTTTGATTCTTTGGCAGCGGTTAATGAACGATAGCTGAATTCATGCAATTATCCTGAGCGGTGGATAGTGTCCACCGGGCTTTAGCGCGAGCCGCGCCGCGTCGCGACGGGGAGGGAACAGAGGGCGAGCCACGCTTCGCGGGTGATCGGCCCCTTGGTTTCGCGACGGGCAATGGTTCCGCGCTGCACTTCCAGCAGCGAGGCGACTTTCTCTTGGGTCCCCCTTTTCTGGCGTTCGCGTTGATATTGCGCAGGACTGATCTTCATGCTCACCCCATCGACTCACGAGGGCGGAAGTTTACCTGATTTTTTTAAAGTAACATTGTTCGTTTGTAACTCTTGGGGTGGGGCGGATGAAAAAAACGGCTGCCTTGCGTGGACTGCGTCCCGGTTCTCGAAATGGGGTAGAGAGGTGCAGTAACTTTAAAACACATTTAATTCGACAGGCTTTTGCGCCGGAAGCAGCATTGAGCTGATCATCGCTAATGAATATTGAAACACGGATTGATGGCCAGAAAGGCCTTCGCACCATTGTCCTTCGCGGAGAAAGCACTCTGCCGGATATTCAAACTTTCATTGAAAAGTTATATCGGCTGGGGGATTTCGAGCCTGCCTACCACGCCTTGTGGGACGTGCGGGAAGCGATCTTTCCTGCCGTCGCTCCGGGCGAGGTGAAAGAACTGGCCTGTTTTCTCCGCGGAAATTGGAACGAAAAGCAGCAGCGAAAAACAGCGGTGGTGGTTTCCGGTGATTTTCACTTTGGCCTTTCCCGGATGTTGGAGCAGTTTGTCGGTCCGCACGCTGATGGTCGGTTTAGAACCTTTCGTGACTTCCAAGCCGCGGTGGATTGGATCGAGGGCAAGGCGACGGTCTCACCGCTTCCGACGTCTAGTTGAAGGGGAGGAAGAGAAGCAGGTCGGAATAAAACAAACAGATCAAAACAGGTTTGAACGGGTTGTTTTTCCAAGCGATGACACGCGGTTCCGGCATCTCCGTTGGTCGTGGTCAGGGGAGTCGGACTGCTGACGGCAGGAGCCGTATCCCGAACTGCAACAGTTAGGGAGATTCGACATGAAGTCGTCGAACCGGTCGAGAACCCCACCTGACTCCGAGGTTCGTCGAACGCCACTTCGGTCAGGTCTTCGCGTAACAAAACGGCGCGGGGTCTTATTCTCATTCGCGTTCAAGTTGACCCTCATTTGATTGGCGGTAGGAGCCTGCTTGCCGGCGATTCCACGTGCCATCCGCCGGCGTGAGCCGAAACGATCGCCGGCAAGCAGGTTCCTGCAAAAATCATGATCGTCTCAGCTTGCACGCAAATTGGAATTACGACAGCGGCCGGAGCTTCCGTGGTCGGCTGTGGGTTAGCAGCCGGAGAGAAGTCCGTAGAGACAACCCAGGTGACCGCTCAGTGGAAGCCAACCTGCTCATTGCACTGAATCTTGCACCGGCTCAGTTTTCTGGGCAGGCTGCGTAAATGAAATCGATGCAGGACAACAAAACCACAGTGGCGGAAATACGCGCGCGCGTGCTGGCCTTTGCCCGCGAGCGTGAGTGGGAGCAGTTTCACTCACCGAAAAACTTGAGCATGGCGCTTGCGGCCGAAGCGGGGGAGTTGATGGAACATTTTCTCTGGGTGGAATCCAAGACCTCGGCTGATATTTTACGTGACCCCAAGAAGCGAGTTGAGATTGAAGACGAGATTGCCGATGTGGTGATCTACGCCTTGGAATTTGCCAACATGGGTGGCATCGACTTGGCGGCGGCGATCGAAGCGAAGCTGGCAAAAAACGCGCTGAAATATCCGGTCGAAAAGGCCAAGGGTCGGGCGGACAAGTACACGGAGCTTTGAGTTTTTTTCAAAAGTTCCGCCACGAAAGCTATCCGCGGGACTTGGTCGTGATGGTTTCGTGTTGATGAGAATGTGTGTCTCGCCCGCGACTCGTCGACACATTCAGCCTGATCGGGTAGCCGGGGAGGTTGCTCTTCCCCAGCTCCCACACTGCCGCCCGAACGTGCGGGTCACGCATCAGGCGATTACTCAACGGATGGTTTAGCTTGGGCGGAAGTAGTCATGATTGAAAAAATTAAGGTTGGGGGAGACGTGGACCGTTGTGGCAGGCGCAACCGGCTGAACAAGGGGCTGCTTTGAGGGAGGTCGCTGGGTGATTTTTTCCGCCGGCACTCATAACGCCAAAGCCGCCAGTAATGATGCGTTTCACGGGCTCGCCGGTGTCGGGGTGGCAGGTGAGGGGAGCGTCCATCATGCTTTGATTCACTTCGAAGCGCCGGGGCGGCTCCTCGAGGTTTCGCGGGATTGTTTCGTAGACGTAGGTTGCCATGGGGAACGCATCCACGGGGAAAGCAGATTTTGGCTTTTGGCAAGGGGCGATCTTCGCTCATGGTGGCGTGGATGAAAATATCCACCACGCTCGAGCGTTATTACGTGCTGCCTTGCTGCCTGCTGCTCCTGAATCTTTGCAACGAGATCATTTCGTACAAGGCGAAGTTGATTCACGAGGGCTTACAGCGGACGTTTTTCATCATGGCGATGGTGTTGTTCGGGGCCTCGCTGGTCGCGTTTGCCGTCGCGCCGGGGGTGATCTGGGTGGTGCGATGGTTGAGAAAAACCAGCCGCTCCGCCGGTGGTGGCGCGGGGGAATTGCTTTTTCTCGCCGGACTCGGCGCGGTCATTTTCTGGCTGTACTACCGCAACTACATTCTCGGCACGGAGGCGATTTTGCCCGCTGGCTGGTACAACGCGCGACTGAAGCATTAGGCTCAACGCCAGTTGGCTCTGATTTCAGCGGGGGTGCGCCCTTCCGCGCGCAGCGTGCGGAGCGAGAGCGAGTCGTAGCGTTTGGCTAGACGGATGCCAAATTTGTTCAACATGAGCGGACAGTGATAGAAGGCCGGCTCAGCGAACTTGAAGGCGCGGTAAAGTAGAATTTGCCGAAAGGTCGAGAGGAGTAAGTCCGCTCCGCGGACGACTTCCGTGATGCCCATCGCCGCATCATCGACGGTGCACGCGAGTTGGTAGCTAGGCTGATCGTCTTTGCGCCAGACGATGAAATCGCCGAAGTCGTGGTCGGTCGTGGCATATTGCTCGCCGAAATGTCCGTCGATGAAGGAAAGTTTCTCGAGGTGGGGCACATGGAATCGCCAGTTGAAATTTTCGCGGGACCAAGAGGTTCTTCGCGTGTTTTCTTCCCGGGAAAGATTCGCGGGTCGGCAGGTGCCGGGATAAGGCTGCTCGTCTGTTGCGATTGCGATCGGACTGGATTCATGCGGAGCGGAGATGGCGGCGTGGACATCTTTGCGCGAACAGGTGCAGGGATAAATGAACCCAGCGGTGCGTAACTGCGTAAACATTGCCCGATAAAGTGTCTGTCGTTCACTTTGATTATAGGGTGAGTGCTTCCCGCCAACGTCGGGGCCTTCGATCCAGTTTAATCCAAACCAGCGGAGATCTTCGAGCATGGCGGCGACGTATTCAGCTCGCGCACGCGCCGAATCGAGGTCGTCATTGCGTAATATGAGGGTGCCGCCTGCGGCGAGGGCACGTTCTTGTGCCCTCCAAAATGTTCGCGCATGCCCGAGATGCAGATAGCCCGTCGGCGAGGGGGCCAGTCGTCCACGATAGTTTGGTGAAACTTGAGTCACTTGAAGGAAATACTAGAAGTAATTGCCGAGCAGACAACCATTGTCCTGAAAATTCAGTTTATATACGGGGCTGAGAGTGAATGACTCATGGGTGTCAAAAATTGGATCACGAAAACGGCCCTATATGCCACGTGGCGCCACGTATAGCGCCTGAGGTGAGGCTCGTTTTCCAAGGGTCTCGCGCCGTGGGGCGAAGCACGAAATGGCGTCAGAATGGTTTCTGCCGCTACTGCTATTTCAGTCTTGCAGGTCTGGGGATGATTTTTTTGGGCTCCATCATGGTCCCTCCATCCTCTGCCTCGATTCAAACCACCCTGCTGACTCCGCTCGCCGACCTGGCCGCGAGTTGCGCCGCCTTCCGGCATTGTCCCACGTTGTCGGACGAGGCGTGGTTAGTCCTGGGCGCGCTGCATGATCAAGTCAGCGGCCGCGCTTTCCTTCAGCAAATTGGCGCGCAGTGGTCGCCGTGTCCCGAGCGCGGCCATTTTTCGAGACGCTCAAAAGCAAACGACGTCTGGCGCTCTGCCAGCAAGCCAGCAGCCACGTCGCCCGACTGCTCGTCGACGATCCCTTCGCGCATCTGGAGTGTCTCCGGGATTTTGACCTCTACGCCGCCGGCGGACACTGGCACGGGGCCGCCGTGCATGACGCGCCGATCGATGGGAGCAAGCGCGCGACCGGCCACTTCTTCGCCCTCAACCTGCGCACGCAGGCTCTCCAGCACCTCACCCACGCCCAAGGCAAAAAAGAACACGACATGCACGCGCTCAAGCGGCTCGCCCCGGCCGCGCTGCGCCAGCAAGCCCCGGCCGGACGCAAAGTGATCTACGCCTACGACTGCGCCGCGATCAACTATGCCCAATGGCAAAAATGGAAACAACGCAGCGGCATCTATTTTATTTCGCTGACCAAAGCAAAGATGGACCTGACAGTCGTCCGCCCGCTCCCGCTCGAGGCCCAAGACCCCAATGCCGCCGGGATCACCGCCGATGAAATCGTCGAGACCAGCCAAGGCATCACGCTCCGGCGCATCCGCTGCACGCACCCCGCCACGGGGGAAGCCCACGAGTTCCTCACCAGCGAGCTGATGCTACCGCCCGGAGTGATCGCCTTCCTGTATCTGCGCCGCTGGGATCTGGAAAAAGACTTCGACGAACTCAAAAACAAACTCGGGGCCCAGCGCGCCTGGGCCAGTACCGCCACGGCCAAACAAATGCAGGCGCACTTGCTTTGCCTCGCCCACAATCTGATCCAACTCTTCGAGCGCCACCTCGCGCACGCGCACCAAAACCGCAACGAAGCCGAGGTGAAACGACGCGCCCAACGCCTCGCGCAGCAACAAGCCCTCGCCCGTAAGCGCGGGGCCACGCTGCCGCAACTCGTGCAAACCCACCAGCGCCTCACGCAGACGAGCGTGAAATTATACCGCTGGATCCGGGCCCACTTCTTCAATCCGCTTCCCCTCGTCGCCCTATTGCCCGTCCTGACCCATTCCTACGCCACTCTCTGACTCAATCTTTGGACACCCATGGGTGGTGGATATGCAGGGCTGATTCATTCTAATTTCCAGGGTTGAGTGAGCAGGGGGATGGCGCGCTGGGGTTTGGCGGCGAGGCGGCGGTGCCTTGGCGGGAGCGTGAGCGAGCGCTGGCGTTGGCAGCGGGGCGCGAGGTGGTGGCGCGCGGCGATCGCGAGGTTGCGCAGGGTGGCCAGGACTTGCGCCGTCATGCGATGGCGCACTTGGCAGCGGTCTTCATCGTAGGTGCGGTCGCGGCGGTAGTGCAGTGCGTTCTCGATGCCCCAGTGGGCTTGGAGCGCGGCACCGAGCGCGAGTTCGCCGAGTGGCGCGGGCGCACGGCTGGATAGCGCGAAGACCGTCTCGGTCTCTACCTCGCCGTCGGGAAACTCGCGGCGGCGGTCCACGCGCACGACTTGCGCGACGTGCGGGAAGGGTAATTCATCGGGGTGCACCGCGTGGGCTTGGACCGCGCGCGTTTCGATTAGGCCGTGGCCTTTGGTCACCCGGTCCCGCTCAGGGGGGAAAAATCGGCTCGGGGAAGAGTCGTTCGCCGGCGGCGCGGAGGGTGGGTGGGTTCGCTTTCGCGACGAGGAGGTATTCGGCCCCTCGTGCTTGCACGAGGGGTCGCGCGGTGTCGTCCTGGGTGTGGAGTGCGTCGGCGCTGATGAGCGTGCCGGCGATGGGCACCTCGCGCAACAGTGCTGCGAGCTGCGGGATCTCGTTGGTTTTTTCTGGGATTGCGATTTGCGCGACGACGCATTCGTGCTGGACGCTGAAGGCACTGAAGAGGTGGAGGCTGCCTTGCTGGCCTTTGACCGTCTTGCCGTCGACGGCGAGGTGCGGGTGCGTGGTGCCGGAGCCGAGGAGCCACGTGCCGAGGAGTTGGTCGAGCCGGGCGGCGTCGACGAGGCTGAGCGCGCGTTGAAAGGTGCTTTGGCTGGGGGGGCTCGCGTCGCTGGGTGCGGCGGTTGTGCCAACAGCGCAGGGCGCGCAACTGGGGCTGGGATAAATCGGCGGCGATGGCGGCGATATCGGCGAGGGTCTTCGCGCCGGCGAGGACGGCGAGCGCCGCGCACGCGAGCACGGCGTCGAGGCGATGGCGGGTGCCCGCGCGGCGGCGTGCATCGGGGAGTTGGGCAAACACATCGATCACGCTCGCGAGGGCGGACACGGGGAGGCGGTTGCGCAACGGCGGCGTGCGCTCGGTGGCGGCGAGGGCGGCGGGCAGCGTCTCGGCGGCGAGCGTGGCGCGGGCCGAGGGCTCGAGCGGTTGCACCCACACTTCCTTGGGCCGGTCGTGTTTTTGATAATAGTCGCGGCCCGCGCGGGCCCAGCCGGCGCTGCGACCGAGCGGTTGCCAGTTC
This sequence comes from Opitutales bacterium, assembly GCA_038206205.1. Taxonomy (GTDB): domain Bacteria; phylum Verrucomicrobiota; class Verrucomicrobiia; order Opitutales; family Opitutaceae; genus Didemnitutus. The sequence continues at coordinate 2,300 of JBBRBC010000096.1, read as the reverse complement.
GCGGCTTGGTACCAGGCGCCGCGATACAACGCGGGATCGACAAAGGTCTCGACGAGGTGCACCGGGTGGCCATGCACGCGGGGGAAGTCGGTGCGCAGGCGCGAGGCGGCGAGACTGAGCAGCCGGCTCGCGAGATTGGGGCAGCGGACGTGCGGCAGGAGGAGAAAGCGGCTGTTTTGGGTGACGAGGTGGCGACGGCGTTCGCATTGTTCGCTCGTCCAGCCCAGCCACTGGTCGCGCACGCGCAAGTGCAGGCTCGCACTGCTGTAACCGAGCAACGCCAGCCACTCGCCGTGCTCATCCACGGCGACGTAGCGCAACACGGCGCCGACGAGCGTCGCGTCGTGCAAGTAATGGTGCTGCTCGATCAGTTCGTTCCCGCGCGCCAATTCGGGCGCGTTCACCAGCTCAAGGCGCGCGGTGCGGAGCAAATGTTGTTGGGCTTCAGTCGGGAGAATCCGATGGCTCTTGCCAGCACTCCAGCGGGCCTGACCGCACCCTGTTAGCTTTTTCGATTAACGCACTACGATGCTGCCGGTTGGGATGGGAGACGAATCAACCCTGGGTGGATATGAATACCCTCTGCGTGTATTGCTCGTCTGGTGACCGGCTTGATCCAAAGTACTATGCGGTGGCGACGCTGATGGAGCTGAAATCGCGCAGCGAAAGTGGACGTTGATTTTTTGCGGAGGAAAGACCGGTCTCATGGGAGCTGTGACATGTTGCAGCAAAGATAATGGTGGGTGCGTGGTCGGAGTGATACCGGAGCTCATGCAAGCGCGGGAGATGGCCTATACTAAAGCGGAGGAACTTATTTCGGTTAGTACGATGCGAGAGCGAATGCAGATCACGGCAGCCAACGCTGATGGGTTTCTGGCGCTTGTAGGAGGATGGGGGCCTTGGGAGCGCTTTTTGGCAGGGGTGATTTCTCGCCCACCTCGATGTTTGCCTGCAACCAATATTGATTTTCGATCAGGATGGGTACCACGACGATCTCTTGGCGTTATTTTTATGAATGGTGAGGATGAAATTCATGCACGATGCCATTTATGATAAATTCAGTGTGGAAAAAGAGCTGATGGTATTTTGAAAACTATTGGATGCTTGGTGCTACAGGTCTGATGAGAGGCAATGATTTCAGGCGAGTAGGTGAGTATGAGTCATGGCCCAACGCCCTCATTTTCAGTACGAATTTGTCGATCATGTGCACTTGGTCCTTACAACTTAAACCACAGCATTTTTTATGGAGCTCATTGGAGTTAAAGGCAGGCAGGAGATTCACTGGTTCAGAACCAGAGAGTGTGCCAAACGTATTGCCTGTGATTCCCCATGAAGAATTTGTGTTAGGGGCTGTGTGAAGATCGAACCCAATTCGCTCGGGGTGGGGGGTCAATATTCAGTGGGTATTTAGTGTTTTAATACGAGTATTCAGGATAGATATTTTTGAGGTGGATGGTTGTGCGGCAAAAGCTTTTCAAGTAGCAGGTTCATTTTATTAATTTTAAATGATTGGTGTTTATGGCTTTGCGACTTCTGTTGAGATTTTATGAGAAAGATCTTGATTCAAGATCCACCGCTTGCATGTTCGCCATCCCTTCGGCGAAACCCGCTTCGAAAAGAAAGAGGTAGCGTCAGAAGGGCGGTCCAAAAGATCTGCGTTCCTTATCAAAACTTTTTTCGAGAAATTCGAAAAAAGCATTGACGGAGAAAATTTAAAATGTCTCCTTGGAACTCTTTCCCTTATTGGGAGCGGTTCTTTGAAATTTACTTTGTGCGATTGATTGGGACCCCCAATCAAATTATATTCCAAATGACTCAGGTTTTAAAACCTGAGTCGAAACTGACATAAGCCTGAAAATTTATGTCTTTTAGTAGTTCATGAATCACTAGTTTCATGACTCTCTTTTTCGGAGAGTTTGATCCTGGCTCAGAATGAACGCTGGCGGCGTGGTTAAGACATGCAAGTCGAACGGTTTTTCAGGTGTAGCAATACATTTGAAAGGCAGTGGCGAACGGGTGCGTAACACGTGAACAATCTACCTTTTAGTGTGGAATAGCTCGACGAAAGTCGGATTAATACCGCATGTGGTTGTTTTTCTCATGAAAAACATACTAAAGACAGGGACCGCAAGGCCTGTCGCTAATAGAGGAGTTCGCGGCCTATCAGCTAGTTGGCGAGGTAACGGCTCACCAAGGCTAAGACGGGTAGCTGATCTGAGAGGATGATCAGCCACACTGGAACTGAGACACGGTCCAGACACCTACGGGTGGCAGCAGTTTCGAATCATTCACAATGGGCG
>JBBRBC010000095.1:0-9383 GCA_038206205.1 Opitutales bacterium | reverse complement strand
CGTCTCGCCGCCCGGCAGAGCGAGGAGGGCGGCGAGGCGGGCGCTGAGCTGCAGGCGCTTTTGTCCCAGAGACGCGAGTTGATCACGGAGCTTGCCGATCTCGACCCGAATGCGAAGGAGACCGTTGAGATTACCACCGGTGCGGGCGCGCTCCTCCACCTGGGGCTCGAGTCGCTCGAGCAGGGCGAGGTTCTGCGTGGTGAGCGCGATGGCTTTGCCGTTGTAAGCGTAGTCGTAGAAACCCGTCCCGACCATGCGGGCAACCATGAGCTGGCGCGCCTGAAACGCGTAATGAACCGCCTCGGCCTCGGCGCCGGCGGCTTCCGCGCGTCCACTCAGGCGGCCAAACCACGGCAGACGCTGACTGAGCATGAGGATATTTTCCTGCGGGCCGGTGCGGGTCTGGACCGATTCAACGAAGTGCGTGATCTGCAGCATCGGGTCCGGCAGGGCAGCGGCTTGCGGGATGCGTTCGCGTGCGGCCTCATAACGGGCCGAAAAAGCTCGCAGGTCCGGATTTGCGGCCTGGGCCCGTTCCAGATAAGCGGTCAACGAGGTCGGAGCTTCGCCAGCTCGAAGCGAAACAACGGCTACGGCGAAAGGAGCCACCGCCAGGATGATTCTTGTGCAGAGGGCCAAGACCGCCGTGACAGGTTGAGAATGCATAAGTGGATCGGTGCAGCGGCTTGTTTCACACTGCTCCGCGCCCGCGCCGCGACGACTGGAGAGCAGCTCCGGGAGGGGCTATGATCGGGCGGAGCGTGGAGTCGGTTTTCATGTCTCTATCGCAGGAGCGGAAGAGGCCCGTTCTGGTTTACTTCACATACGTTACACCGCAGAATCGCCAAACCCTTACACATGTTTTGCGTGCAACGGACTTTTCCGGCGGCGGGATCGGACAATCCAGCGTGTCGGCGATGGCGCGCAACAATTCGGCTTCGTGTTTCTGGATCACGCCATCCGCGCCGCACAGCAACGAACAGAGCAACGGAATCGGGAGCCAAAACAATGCACACGTCCCTGCAACCACACGGAGCATGGAGCTGAGATTCGAATGTCGCGATGCTGTCATGTTGCTTCTCAATACTAGGGAATCTGAGGGGGGGGCGCTATGGGGTGTTCACTGCATGCGAGATTAGATTTCAATCAGCCTGACGCCGCTCCCTTCATGATTTTCACAATGGTGGGTTCCCCTTCCTGCGCTACCGCCGCCATGTGCGCATGTTGATCGCCATGACCTTTGTGTTCATCCGGGCCCGTGGCCCGACATCTCGGCTTCAGCTTCCAACCAATTCTGCTTCTCGTGTCCCGGCCGACGCCGCTCTTTTTCGTAGAGCGCGTAGGCCTTCTTGGCCACCTCATCGCGTGCCGGTTCCATGCCTGGTTTAGCAATAGGCGTGGCCGTTTTCTCGGTCGGATGGTTTTTATGGTTCATAAATATCGATTATTTGATGCGTCAGCGGTGATTGCAGTTATCTGCTCTAAGTGATCCACCAGTGATGGCCTTCGCGTTGCAAAAGTTGTCCCGCTTCTGGCGGTCACCAAGTGCCGGCAACATAATTGGGAAATCCTTTGGGTAGATTATTTTCCCATGTGTCCAAAATCGGGTCGGCAACTTTCTAGGCCGCTTCCACCATGTCTGTGCGGTGGAAGAGCGTCGCATCTCCCACCATGCAATCGTAGAGGAGCTTCTCATAGCCCGTGGTCGGCGCGACCCCGCCGAACTGGGAATAATCAAAGTCGAGTGCCACGGCTTGCGTGCGGATCGTCGGGCCTGACGTCTTGGCCCGCATCTGGAGGGTGATTCCTTCCTCTGGCTGAATATGCATCACCAGCAGGTTTGGTCCCAGTGCGTCGCACTCGGTGCCGCCAAACAACGGAAGCGGCGGACTCTCAAATCGAATCATGATCTCGGTGACGTGCCGGGGCAGGCGTTTGCCGCAACGCAGATAAAACGGCACTCCGGCCCAGCGCCAGTTATCGACCCACCGTTTCACCGCAGCGAAAGTCTCAATCTTTGAAACGGGCGACACGTTCGGTTCCTCGCGATACCCGACGACTGATTTCCCCGCCATTTTGCCCGACCCATATTGTCCGCGAACCGTGTCGCGCAGAACTTCCTCCGGTTTGAGCAGCCGCATGTTTTCGAGCAGTTTCGCTTTCTCGTTGCGAACCGCTTCTCCCACCAAGGACGTGGGCGGTTCCACGGCGACGAGCGCGAGCAGCATAAACAGGTGATTCTGCATCACGTCTCGAAACGCTCCGGCCTTTTCATAGAAAGCGCCGCGCCCCTCTATGCCGATGGTCTCGGCCATCGTGATCTCAACGCGATCAATGTAGCGCCGGTTCCAGATCGGCTCGACCATGCTGTTACCCAACCGAAAAACCAAAAGGTTCTGCGCCGTCTCCTTCCCCAGATAATGGTCGATGCGATAAATCTGCTTTTCCGGCAGCGCGGCCACCAGTGTGGCGTTCAGCTCGCGGGTGGAAGCCAGATCGTGGCCAAAGGGTTTCTCGATAATCAGGCGCCGCCACGCCGCTGCAGTCTCTGTCACCAGCCCGTTCTCCCGCAGTTGCGTCGCGATCGTCGCGATCAAATCGGGCTGCACCGAAAGATAAAAGACCGCGTTACCGCCCGTCCGATGCTTTTTGTCCACTTCGCCGAGCAGCGTTTTTAATTTTTCGTAGGTCTTGGCGTCGTCAAAACTTCCCTGACAATAGTAAATGCGCTCCTCCAGTTATGCCCACAACGCGGGGTCCATTTTCTGCGTGGCAAAGCCTGTCACCGCCTCGCGCAATTGCTGGCGAAAGAAGGCTTGCGACCATTCCCGACGAGCGACTCCAACGAGGGCAAAATTCTCCGGCAGCGTGCCGCTCGCGGCGAGGTTGGAGAGGGCCGGCAGGAGCTTCCGCTTCGTCAAATCGCCCGACGCGCCAAAGATGACGAAGGCACAAGGCCCGGCGGGACGTGCGGTGGGTGCCGCGAGAAATTTCTGGCGGCACTCCTCGCTGCAAAAACAGAACGGCTTGTTATTCCGCTCTGCCTGAGGTGCGGATTCCGGATCGACGGTCATTCCGCAAATGGGGGTCTTTGGTCATAAATTAGTTTTTTCAGATGAGTTTCAAAATGCGCGGCTGCCTATTCGGGATTCCATTATTTAGTTGCGCCCCACTTCCACTTCCGAATTTCCGGCAGGTCTTCGCCGTGCTTCGCGATGTAGTGTTTGTGTTGGATGAGCTTGTCGCGGATGGCCTGCTTCACATAGGCCGCGCGCGGACCAAGTTGGGGCACGCGATCAATGACGTCGGCCACGAGGTGAAAGCGGTCGAGGTCGTTCATCACCACCATGTCAAACGGAGTCGAGGTCGTCCCCTCCTCTTTGTAGCCGCGCACGTGAATGTTCCTGTGGTTGGTGCGGCGGTACGTGAGCTGATGAATCAGCGACGGATAGCCGTGGTAGGCAAAGATGATCGGTTTGTCCTTTGTGAAGAGCCCATCGAAGTCTTTGTCGCTCAAACCATGCGGGTGTTCGCTCTGTGGCTGCAGCTTCATCAAATCGACCACGTTGATCACGCGGACTTTCAGCTTAGGGAAATGCGTCCGCAGCGATTCGACGGCGGCCAGGGTTTCCAGCGTGGGCACGTCGCCGCAGCACGCCATGACAACATCTGGTTCGCCACCCTGATCGTTGCTGGCCCAAGGCCAGATGCCGATGCCAGCGGTGCAGTGCTTGATGGCGGCGTCCATGTCGAGCCACTGCGGGGAAGGTTGCTTGCCGGCGATGACGACGTTCACGTAGCCGCGGCTGCGCAAGCAGTGGTCCGTCACCGAGAGCAGTGTGTTCGCATCGGGAGGCAAATAGACGCGGATGACCTCGGCCTTCTTGTTGACGACGTGATCGATGAAACCCGGGTCTTGATGGGTGAAGCCGTTGTGATCCTGCCGCCAGACGTGCGAGGTGAGCAGGTAGTTCAGCGAAGCGATCGGGCGACGCCACGGTATCTCGCGTGTCACCTTCAGCCACTTGGCGTGCTGGTTGAACATCGAATCGACGATGTGAATGAACGCTTCGTAGCAAGGAAAGAAACCGTGGCGACCCGTGAGCAGATAACCCTCCAGCCAGCCCTCGCACTGGTGTTCGCTCAACATCTCCATCACGCGACCGTCGGGCGCGACGTGGTCGTCGCCCGGAATAATTTCCGCAGTCGAGCAACGGTTCGTCACCTCGAATACAGCACCCCAACGGTTCGAGTTGGTTTCGTCCGGGCTGAAGACGCGAAAGTTGTCGGGATTGAGTTTGATCACGTCGCGGATGAACTTGCCTTGGACGCGCGTGGCTTCGCCGTTCACGCCGCCGGGCCGGAGAACTTTGACGGCGTAATCGCGGAAGTCCGGCAAGCGCAGGTCGCGCAGCAGGAGGCCGCCGTTGGCATGCGGATTGGCGCTCATGCGGCGCTCGCCCTTCGGGGCCAACTCGGCCAGTTCGGGGATGAGCCGCCCGCTTTTATCGAACAACTCCTGCGGGCGATAACTCTTCAGCCACTTCTCCAAAATCTTCACATGCCCCGGATGATTCATCTCGCCCATCGGAACCTGATGCGAGCGGAACGTGCCCTCGGTCGGTTTGCCATCAACGACCTTCGGCCCGGTCCAGCCCTTGGGTGAGCGCAAGATAATCATGGGCCAAAGCGGACGTGCCTTGAATCCGTGGGCGCGGGCCTTGGTTTGGATGCGTTTGATCTCGGCGACCACGGAGTCGAGCGTAGCAGCCATGAGCTGGTGCATCTTCATCGGGTCGTCACCCTCGACGAAATACGGCGTGTAACCGTAGCCGCGAAAGAGCGCGTCCAGCTCGTCGCGGGAAATGCGCGCCAGCACCGTGGGCCCGGCAATCTTGTAGCCGTTCAAATGCAGGATGGGCAGCACCGCGCCGTCATGGACCGGATTGAGAAACTTGTTGGAATGCCAGCTCGTGGCGAGCGGGCCGGTTTCCGCTTCGCCATCGCCGACGACACAAGCGACGAGTAAATCAGGATTGTCGAACGCCGCGCCGAACGCGTGCGACAGCGCATAACCCAACTCGCCGCCTTCGTGGATCGAGCCGGGCGTCTCCGGTGCGACGTGGCTGGGAATTCCACCGGGAAACGAGAACTGCTTGAACAGCCGCTGCAGCCCGGCTTCATCCTGCGAGATGTTCGGATAAACCTCGCTGTAAGTCCCCTCCAGATACGCATTCGCCACCATCCCCGGCCCGCCGTGTCCCGGCCCGGTGACGTTGATGACGTTCAGGTCCTGTTCTTTGATGATGCGGTTCAGGTGTGCGTAGATGAAATTCAGTCCCGGCGTCGTACCCCAGTGACCGAGCAGGCGCGGCTTGATGTGCGCCTGCTTGAGCGGCTTTTGCAGCATTGGATTGTCGAAGAGATAAATCTGCCCGACCGACAAGTAATTCGCCGCGCGCCACCAGGCGTCCAGCTTGCGCAGCAGTTCCCGAGCGAGTGTTTTGGTTTTTGGTTTCATGTTCCGATCTCCTTGGTTGATGTGTTCAGGCTGATTAACCGGCTGACTGATCGAGCAATCATCAGTTCCTCATCCGTGCGGATGACATGCACCGTGGTCCGGCTGGCATCCGTGGAAATTACCGCCGCATTCTTTGCGTTGCGCGTCCCGCTTATTTTGATGCCGAGGTAGCCGAGCTCTCCGCAGATGCGGGCGCGAACGGGCGGTGCGTTTTCGCCGATACCTCCGGCGAAGACCAGCGTGTCGAGTCCGCCGAGCACGGCGGCATAGGCCCCGATCCCCTTCTTCACCTGATAGCAAAAAAGCGCGATGGCTTCAGCCGCCCGGACATCTTTGCTTTCACGAGCGAGTAAGTCCCGCATGTCGGAACTGGTCTCGGATACTCCGAGCAGTCCTGACTCATGGTTCACCATTTTATCGAATTGCGTGGCGGTCATCTTTTCGTTGCGGGCCATGAACGCCATCAGCCCAGGATCGAGATCGCCGGAACGGGTGCTCATCACCAGACCCGCAGCGGGGGTGAAGGCCATCGTCGTGTCCACGCTGCGTCCGTCACGCACGGCGGCCATGCTCGCGCCGTTGCCCAGATGCGCGAGGATGACGCGTCCGTCCGCGGCCTGCGCGCCCGCGAGACGTTCGAGTTCCTGCATCAGATAAGCGTAGGACAATCCGTGAAAGCCGTAGCGTTGAACGCCCTTCACCTCGTAGCGGCGCGGAATGGGAAGCAACCTCGCCACGCGCGGCATGGTTTTATGAAACGCGGTGTCGAAGCAGGCGACTTGCGGCACCTTTGGGAACTTCGCGGCCAGGATTTCCATCAGGGCGATTTCGGTAGGGAGATGGTCCGGGTCGAAAGAACGGATGCGCCGCAGTTCCGCGAGCATCGCACGGTCGACCTTCTGCGGATCGCAATAGTGCGGCCCGCCGTGAACCACGCGATGGCCGACCGCGCTGAAGCCAGCCGCTCCGGTTGTCTCGGCGAGGCGCTTGAGCAGATAGTCAAGGCCGCTTACATGGTTCGGCGCGGAGAGTTCCACCCGTTCCCTCTGCTGGCCTTCGTTTCCTTTCAGCGTGAAAGTCGCCTCGGGCGATCCGATGCGGTCTATGCTTCCGGAGAGAATCCGAACCGGTGGCGCGCCCCGACTGAAGAGGGCGAACTTCAGGCTCGATGAGCCGGCATTGAGAACGAGCACGGGTTCTTTCGTGCGCCATGTCCGGCTGGCATCGACGCGTGGTGCGGCAGTTTCGGTGATAGTTCGCTTATTCATTTTCTTGGTCATTTCAAAACTTCCGGCTGCCGCAATTGCGCGAGGTCGTATTGCGCGAGGTCGCCAATGCGCCCGACGCTGAGGTCGGCCGCCGGATAGTTTGCCAGAATCTTCGCATCAGCGGCGTAATGGCCTTGTCGTACAAAGACGGTGGTGACGCGCGTGTCCCAGATTTTCTTTACGGCGGTCAGGAGGCGCAGCTTGTCGTCCACCAGCACGTAATGTTCGGCGGGGTAGCGTTGCTCGACATCCTCAAGTTCCATTTCCTTATGCACGTAGATCAGCACGCGGCCCGCGACCGCTTCAGCCAGTCCAGAGCGGTCCACCTTGCGCGGTTGGAAAACCACATCGCCGTCGGACAGGATGACCGCCGCCCCCCATTGCTGGACGTGTTCGATGACATCGAGCGCGTCGGGATACAGGCGGTCGGCAAAGGGATAGTTGACCAGAAAGTGTGAGACGGTCAGGAGGCGCGGGTCGCGCGGATACTCGGTGCGGTAGCGTTGCAGTGCGCCGAGGTAGTCCGCATAGCCAAGCTCAGATCGCAGTTGCTCGAAGATTCGCCAATAATGCTGTGCGCGCTCCGGGCCGACCTCATTCGCGAGATGTCGCTGGAGGTCAGCGGTGACGCGGTCGTTATCGAGCAGCGTGTTGTCCACGTCGAAGAGGAAAACAACTTTGGCTCGACCCGAGTCTTTTGGAATTTTTCTTTTCATATAAATTTTGGTTTCAGCAAAAAGCGTTTCTCTCTCGCGTTCTAAACGAACAACATCGCTGCCGCCATCAGCGCCATACCGAGGTCTTCGAGCAAAGCTACGGTTGATAGCGGGACCCGGTGTACCGTGCCCATACAGGCGTCCTCGAGGTTGAGTCCTTTGAAACGCGCATAGAAGACGCCAAGCGAGCCGAACGTCATGACGACGACGGTCGCCAGATTGATCGCCATCGGATGCCAGTGCGCCAAGTAGCCCAAGCCGAGGCCCAATTCGATAAAGGGATAAAAGCAGGCATAAGGCCGAAACGGTTTCGCCTGTATGTCATACTTCTGGAAACCATCGGCAAAGCCTTCCAAGTCGAAGAATTTAAACATGGCAAAGACGACCAGGTAAAACCCCATGAAGTCCTCCATCCACCCCATCCAGCTCCAGCCGCCGTACGCAACTTGTTTGGCGCAAGCCGACAGAAGCGTCACGGCAACAATGACGGCCAGAGGAATATATTCTTTTCCGTTTGAGCAGTCGTCTTTCCGGTGCTGGTGAAGATCGGATGTCATTCGAAATAGGCTTTGACGATGTATTCTTAACCATGCGCTGGGTGTTGAAGTGCGAGGCGTCCAGCGCGATGGCATGACGCATGATGCGCAGCCGCTGTAGGTTGGCATGCCCGGCTCCAGGGCAATTTCCATGGAGAAGTAAGCGATGATTTCTTGCTTTCCGTTCATAGATTTTTTCGTTCGCGGCGTGTTGCCACGCCTGCTTGAACCAACTTCGCACTCGGCAATTTGGGATCTTTGACAGCCACGATTTCTCCGACTGGATCTTCCTCCGAGGTACATTCTCTAGTCGAAATAACCTTCAGTCCCGCTCGGCCCAATATACGTTCCACGCGGCCGGTGTGATAGCCCAACGTCACGAATTGCCCGCCCGGTCTCAGGACCCTCTTAATTTCTCGCGCCACCCGGATCGGATCGTCCACTGAACAAAAGAGAAATATTCCGACCACCGCATCAAAGGAGCCGTTCAAAAACAAAAGCTGATGAGCCTCCATCAACAGCAGTTTTATTCGGTGCTCGCCCATTTTAGTGAGTCGGTCGACCGCCCGTTTTAACATTTTTCCGCTGATGTCACACCCTGTCACGTCGGCATTCCGGCGATAGCAAGGGAGGTTGAGGCCCGTACCAACACCAATCTCCAGGATTTTGCCGCCGAGACGGCGAAGAAGTGAACGGCGCGGTTTCTCCACCGAGCGGTGCACGGCATCCCAACGATCGTATTTAAAGGCAACAGCATCAAATTTCACTTTCATTTTCGATTTGGTTGAAAGTGGTAAGAGGATATTCATCCAGCCTTCGGTGATCCCGACAGGCGGCGGGTTTGAGCAATCGAATTTGCGGGAGTGTGCATGTTCGACCACGCGCACCGTGCGACTGCAGCCCCCGAAAGCATCTTCAAGTTCTTTCATCGGAGAACCCCCGCTATCACAAAAAGAATCGCGGCAATTCCTGCTGCAGTGAAATTATATGGCGCGGCATAGTTCATATATTTGGAATGGTCGGCATGAGCGATGTTCGACGACATGTTCGTCATTCCGGCAACGGGTGAAGTCACATCTCCGAACGTTCCTCCGGTAATCACCGCGGCAACGCACAGTGGAATGCCGGCATCGACGGACACCGCCAGGGGAATGGCGAAAGGCATAATGAGTGAGGCTGCTCCCCAGCCTGAGCCGATGAAATAGGTTACCGCCGCAGACAAAAGAAACACCGAAACCGGAACACTCCACGCCGGCAGGGAGCTTCCCACCTGCTGTTGAATAAGCGCGTTCAATCCCAGCTCTTGTGAAACCGCAGCCAATGGCCAGGCGATGGCAAGAAT
>JBBRBC010000094.1:0-9729 GCA_038206205.1 Opitutales bacterium | reverse complement strand
TTACGCCCCGGAACTGAATCCCGACGAGCAGGTGTGGAATCACGCAAAATCGTCGTTGGCCCGCCTGTTCGTGAGCACCAAGGCGGAGATGAAGCAAGCGGTGCTGAATATTTTGCGATCAATCCAACGCCGCAGCGGACTAGTTCAGTCCTTTTTCCAATTGCCCGATACGTCATACGCGGCCTAAGCCAATCTGTGCACGTACTTATGCAAAGACTGATATGACCGTCCAATCTCTTTCCTTGAACCCAGCCAAAACCGCCAGGCGCGCCACTTTTAGGGAAACTCCGGCGGGAATATCAATCTGATTCCCTTGAGGCACGTAGGAATGAGGTTCCGAGCGGCCGAAGGAGAGAAGCGAAGAACTAAGCGAGCGTGGCGCGACCTTCGTGTCTGACAGGCCGGCTTGGGACAATAGAGCCGGCATACCTTCCTGGACCATCGAACCTAATCCGCGTAGGATCACTCGTTGTTCCTCAGGAGTATAATCTTTCCAGTTATTGTGCCATTCCACGCCTGGTAGCATTTGTGCCTGAGTAACCGTGGCGTCACGTGTGAATTTTCCCGCCTTACAATCAAAAATACGCAGCAAAAAGACACCGTACGCGGCATTGCGATGTCGTGAATAGTGCCCGAATCCCTCGACGTACTGATTCGTTCTGCCAATCCAATCATGCGCCCGGGTGGTTTGGACGAGAGCGATGAGATCAACCTGCAATTCAAGGCCGAGCGCGATCAGCTTCTGCTTCAATTCGTTAGTCGCTGTACCGGCGCTTAAGCTGAACTTTTCTATTTTCTGGACCAGACCAACTTCGTTTCCGTTGACGAGTTTTACGTCACGATTGAGAGCCTCCTTGATGGCGCTGAGCGCTACGGCATTCACGTCGAAATCCATGGTTTCAGCCGTCCACCTTGCATTTCCGAATAATGTAACGCCGACAGTCTCGCCCTGCATCACCGGATAGATGGCGGAAATCACCGCCATCCGTTGTGACGTTGAAGGATTTTCGATTGGACTGGCCATCGCGTAACCACTGAGGAATGAAACGGACAAAAGCCAAACCAGATGTTTCTTCATCGGCAGAAATTAGCGGGAGCACAAAAAAAGACCAAGCCGTATTTTCTTTTCTGGAAATAGTTGGTCGGGCCATCGGCCGATAGACGTTTATCAGTGATTGAAAAACGAACCACCTGATAATCAAGCTACCGCAGCCATGAATGATACACCCGATTTCGAGTCCCCCTCATTTTTGATCGAGGCGACGTTGCGGCGCGACCAAGTCCCTTCGTTCGACGCCTATCCGTACAACCTGGCCGCGATCCGCCATCTGGAAACCCTGCCGTTGCACCCGGCCGTGACGTTCCTCGTCGGCGAAAACGGCAGCGGTAAATCCACCTTACTCGAAGCCATTGCGATCGCGGCGGGCTTCAATGCCGAAGGCGGTTCGAAAAATTTTAACTTCTCAACCCGTGCCTCCCACTCCGACCTGCATCGTAATCTTCGGCTGTCTCGCAGCCACAAGCGACCCCGCACCGGTTTTTTCCTGCGAGCCGAATCGTTCTTCAATGTCGCCACGGAAGTGGATCGGTTGGGTGTGAGCGATTCATACGGCGAGCGTTCGCTGCACGAACAATCCCACGGCGAAGCATTCATCGCCTTGCTCAAGCACCGCTTTGGTCCGCACGGCCTCTACTTTCTCGACGAACCCGAAGCCGCCCTCTCCCCCGCCCGGCAAATGGCCGCGCTCGTTCGCATCCATCATCTCGTGAGCGAGGGCAGCCAGTTCATCATCGCCACGCATTCGCCTATTCTCATGGCCTATCCCGACGCTTTGATTTATTCGGTCGGCGATCATGGACTGGCCCCCATCCGCTACGAAGACACGGAACACTACGCGCTTACTCGCCGCTTTCTGAATGATACCGCAGGTATGTTGGAAAAACTTCTCGGGCCAGTTAAAGATGCCTGACAAAAATTCGGCCCGACCGCTCACGGCAAGCGTGGGTCAATGATCCCGACGACAATCTAATCGAGCAGCAGGAATACACCCCGCAGAGCCGGCAGTTCACCGGCGAGGATTACCGCGAAACTTAAAACCGCCCGAGCAAGCGGGACAGGGTCAGTTGCAGCATCACTTTCAGTGATTCTTCCTTTGATGAATCTCCTTAGCCGTGTGCTCCACATTACCCCGAGGCATATGACTCTTGCTCCCTCCGCCAATCCCTGAAACCAATCCCTTGCCGTCATCTCCTCAGAATTTTTAACGACGACTGGAACATCCCCCAGCATAACCGTCTCATTTATTCTAACGAGCACACTCCGCTACAAATGGTCACCGTCGCTGCCACGATTGCCAATAGGAGAAAAGCTGCCGTTCACGGCCGGGTCAGGTGGCAAAGCAGCAGTAAATCGCTCCCCTCATGATCAACCCCAGGCGTAACCCTCCCTCCGCTCCCACCATGAACGGTTTTCCCTCCTCGCTCCGACTGAATAACGCCACGAAAGCTCCGGTGGATGGCTCCCGCTTTTTGGCGCGTTTGAAGTCCCCCGGAGTGGTGGGGAAACCCCTGCTCACGGCGAAAACGCGCGCTAAGCTGGCGGCGCTTCACCTCCAAATCGAGGGCAATACCGGTGGAGCGGGCGACGCTCAATCACTGAAGCGCATCAACCACGGCTCGTCGCAGATCTGGATTCGGGCGACTCACAAACTAAAGACTTGGCCGACGCCCGCGGTGATCTCCCGTGCCTTAGGGCGGGCGCTGGCTTGGACAGCACCGGCTTACCGGCTGCCGAAAATTTCCGGACGTGATGCTGTTTTTTGCGCCAGACCGGATGTGCTTCTTCTGCGCGCGCTGTCCGGTCAGGAAAAGCAACTCCCCGCCTTGATGGCCAAACTGGGCCTGAAGGAAAACCGCGACAAGTCGCGCTATCTCGGTGGCTGGCGTTACCTGATGCTGGGGCGGCGTTCGACTTCAAACGCGCTCCAGTTACATGAGCGCTTGCGTCTGGGCACCCACGGGGTCGAGGCGGAGTTGGAGTATGTTCCGCTGGCCTCCCCTTACCTTTCGCCCCTGCCGTTCACACCCAATGACGAGCTCTTCAGCACCCAGTGGAATATGCGCAAAATCGAAGCGCCTCTGGCGTGGGCTCTTTCGACCGGTGAAGCCCCGCCCGGAGGGCCCCGCGTGATCGTTGCGGTGATCGATTCCGGCTGCGAACTCACCCACGCCGACCTGAGTCTCGCCTATGTGAGCAGCGGCACCAACGTCAGCGATCCCACCCTCGACGGCTCTCCCGTGATCAGCGTAGTCAGCGGCACTCTCGATTGGCATGGCACGGCCGTGACCGGCGTCATCGCGGCGGCAATTGACAATCTGATCGGCCTGGCCGGTTTGGCCGGACGCTGCGGTATTCTCCCGGTGGCGCTCAATGAGCGCACGACGGTCGATCTCGCCCTGGCCATCCGTTACGCCGCCGAGAATGGCGCGCGTGTCATCAACCTCAGTATGGATATCGGCTCCTTTTGGTTTGAGCGATTCATTCGGTCAGCCATCGACGATGCCATTGCCGCCGGTTGTGTCGTCTGTGCAGCTGCCGGCAACGGCGACGCTTCACCCCTCCTTTTACCCGCGGGTTATCCTCCGGTCATGGCCTGCGGAGGATCGGACAAGGAAGATCAGCGCTGGCGTGATATTGCTCGTGGTTTTGGTTCACATTTTGGCGACACGCCGCGTTATGGTGGAGCGTCTGGCGTATCGGTCGTCGCTCCGGCCGTGGATATTGTGTCGACCGATTTCACCGGCCCGGCGGGTTTCACGAGGGGCGGAAGTCCCCGGGCCGACTATTTGCATAGCAGTGCCACGTTCGAGTCTCCTTTCAACGCCACTTCCGCCGCCACTCCGCATGTGTCCGGCACCGCCGCCTTGCTCCTGAGTTTGTACCCGGCGCTCACCGCACCGGAAGTACGGCGAATCATCGAACGCACGGCAGAAAAAGTCGGCGACTACACCTACACGGATGTCGTCGGTTACCCGTCGGGCACGCGCCATCCCCAAATGGGATACGGGCGGCTCAACGCATTTCGCGCGCTCGATCTCGGGGATGTCATGATCGCCGACTGGCCGAGCGATGACGGTATCGAACCCTCGATCCCGCCCGGCGGAGATTTTTGGTCGAGCTCCGATCTGGTGATCCGGCCCGGAGACGACGGGATTTTTGCACCCTCCGATCCGCTGCTCGCCAGTGTGCTCGTGCCCGGGCGTGACCACACCGTCTCCCTGCGCGTGCGCAATCTCGGCCCGGCCGAGGCGCGCAATGTTCACGTCGAAGCGCGCATCACACCGTGGGTCGCGCTGGAGTTTGTTTACCCGGGCGACTGGACCGAGGACAACCCGCTCCACCTCCGCCCCGCGACGGTCATAGCTGATTTCGCTCTCATCCCCGCCGGCGGATCGGTGATCGCGAAGTTCACGCTGACTGCCGCCCAGGTGGCTATTGCCGCCGGTTGGGGCCCGATGGGCTGGCATCCCTGCGCGCTCGGCTTAGTCACTTCTGACAATGACTACGCCTTCCAGAGCGCCGCGACGGGCGCTCGTCTGCAGATGCTGCGCAACAATCTCGTGCAACGGAATCTCACGGTCATGACCGGCCCAAGCACGCGCTCCCTGCGATTCCCCTTTGTCATCGGACATCCGGCCTCGAAAGAGCGCACGATCGAGCTGGTCGTCGACGGCGGATGGGCCGCGCGAAACGGAAAATTGCAGCTCGTGATTGACGACACCGGCGCCGCGTTCCCGGTTTTGAAACGCGCCCAAGGTTTCGCTGCGGGGCCACTCAAGGTCGGGAAAATCTCCGGTGGCAAACTATCCGTCGTTGGCAAACGCCGCGTTGTCACGCTGCACGGCTCGCGCCTGAGTGTGCGGCTCACGTTGCCCAAGAGCGGACGCTACGCGCTGCACCTGATGCTCAAGTTGCCACGCGATGCCCAACCAGACGAACGCTTCGCTTTCACCGTCGCCCAACGCTCGACGCGTCGCGGCACCGTGGGCGGAGCGAAGTTCATTTATATCGTCGACGGTCAAACCTAACCTGGTTTTTGAAAACGCCCCACCTGACAAGTAGGGTGGAGCCAGCGGTTACGGACCGCTGGGCCGTGCTGTTTGGCAAATTTCACTCGTGAATTGCGGAGCACCCAGCCGCTGAAGCGGTGCACGCGTCGCGGTCCCGCCCGAGCCACTATCACCCCTGTATTTTGCGTGCCGCAGTAGTTGTTACAGCTCGGTGGGTCTGAGGTAGGGCAAGGCGCTTGCCGGGCCGTAGCCTTGGCGAAGGATGGTCCCGCCGAGCTGCGGCCCAGCCGGAGGGTTCGCCCTACCGATTCAGTGCAACCTCGGTAGCGGCGCTTGCCCTCAAGCGCCACAGGCTCACTCGCGGCGCGCCTCGCACGAGTGGCGCTTGAGGGCAACCGCCCCGACCTAGCCCGCATACTTCATCCCCCATTCAAGCCAAAGAATTTTCACCGGGAAAACCGGAGGTCGATCCAGAGGTCACAGAGCGAAACCATGACATCCTCGCACGGAAAAACATCCACGCCACCGTGATGAATTCACGCTCAGCCTCCACCTTGTATCCTCCGTCTTCCTCGGAGGCGGCGCTCGGTGTCCTCTGTGAAATGGATCGGAGTGAGTGCGGGGATGAAAGATCCGGGCGAGGCATCGGCTCAGAAATTAATGGAGGCACCGATGCGCCACTCACTGACCACCTTCGTGGTGCCGCCGTTCTGGGCGGAGACGTCGGTGTAGAGCAAGGCGCGAGGCCCGAGCACCACATCGAGGCCGGCGCTGTACAGCGCGCTGTCGCGCGGAGCGGCGCGGGTCGCGACAGCGTAGTTTATGCTGCCGAACGAAGCGTTCATCACTCGCGAGGAGTGGGAGAACTCGTGCACCCAAGCGGCCCGCACATGCGGCTGAATCGTACCCAGATTCCACCGGACTTCGGTCCCGAGCTGGCCTGCCCTTGCTTCAGGGCGCGAGCGCAGGCACCGGTTGGTGAGCCTTGTCACCGGGCCAAAGCGCCAGATTGTTCGTCATGACGTAAATAGTCATGGCCAGAAAAATGAATACTGCGGCCACCCAGAAAAACGGACTGCGATGCAGCCGCTTCCACGCGGGACCATGCGGCGGATGCTCCCCGATCGTGGCACCGCCATGGGGCTGAAATTTGGGATCGTTCATGGTCAGAGGCGGTGATGCGCGGAACCGGTGGTTCTTGGAGGAACAGCCGGTTCACATTGGGGGTCAAATCGCAACGAGCTCAATTATTTCACTTCGGGAAGATGAATATTTCCGGACTGGTTGAGGACACCGAAGCCGTACAGCAACCAGAGGACTACCACGATCACGACGACGATGTTGAGGATCTTTTTGATCGTCCCCTGCATCGGAATGTAGGTGTTGATCAACCAGAGGACTACGCCAACGACAACCAAGGCAATGACTACGTTTATTAGGGGCATGGCTAAAAAGATATCAGAGTGCGCCGCAGGCCGATATGGGGTACAACCCGCACGAGGCCTCACCGCACCCGGATCGCCGTTTCCGGAACGATGCCGCAGGCATGCTGAAAAAATTCTCGGGCCGGATAAAGAAGTCTGACTAAACCGGAACGATGCCGTGGAAACGGCCAATCCTCTTTGTCACTGAAGTCGAGAGGTGGTCGCCGATTCCACATCGGCGACAGACCTTCGCCGATGCTACGGTCTGCGCTCGAGCGTCGGTATGGAAACCGACGCCCACCGCTTGCACCCTTCCGGCTAAAATAGTTTCAGTCAGTCCACTCACTCACTCACTCACTCACTCGCACCAATCCATTCGGTTTCAGCTACGTTTCAGCTCTTATCGCGGTGCGGCACCAGCGCGCGAGCCAACGGGCACATCGCCGGATCGACGTTCAAACCTTGGCGGTAGCGCGAGAGGAGTTGGACTGAGCGCTGGGCGAGTATCCGGCGAACTTCGCGGCGTTTCCCCTGCACGCGAGGGATCGCCATATTGTCGTAACCGGTCGTCTGGTGGCGCATCCAGGCAATAGTCGCGGCTTCCGCGCGTTGCTCGATGGGGATGCGCTCGGTGCGCGCGACGGTCCCACTGCCGACCGGCACCGCGTGATCGGCGATCAGGCGCGACATCAACTCCGCCGCTGCGCGCTGACTCGGATGAAAATCAAGAAAAGTGAGCACGGCGGCGCGAAAATCCCCCGCATAAACTTCCTGCTCCACCGCACGTCGCTTCCGGCCGGCCTCGAGCTTGCGCGCGTACGACGGGTCTTGCCGCTCGACGACCAGATCCGCCTGCAACGCCGCAAGGCGAACGGCGGACGCCCAGATGCCGCGGGAGAAACGTTTCCGGCCTTTCATTTCGATCACGGTCCACGTCGGAGCATCTTGCTTGATGCGCCGGCTCAACGCGGCATCGCCGGGCGGGAGTAATATCCAGTCAGAGGGCACAACGAGTACGCGACCATCGGCACCCAGCACATGGCGTGGTAGGGAAGACGGTCGGACTTCACGAGTTTCAGTGGGCACGCCATCGAGGCAAAGCAATGCCTCGCAAAGCTCAAGTCTGGAGGCGGAAAAAGCATCAGGCCCCAGCACGCTAACGATTCTAATATTCTCCAATTTTATCCTTGAATGCGCCCCTTCCTTCTGCATACGGTTTGCTTACCCCCTGCTGCGTGTCGTAAGATGACGCGGTCACCTCCACATCCCCCCAACCCCCTGAATCAGATCATGAATATCAATGATTCGTATACTCGTGTCCCGACACTGCGCAGCCTTAGCTGCCTATTGTTGTTTGTCTTGGCGTTCACCCAAAGCTCCTTCGGCCAAACCGTCGGCCAATGGGCGCGCTTCGAAGCCTCCGTCACCAATACGCGCACCTACACCAGCGCGTACAATGACGTCACCCTCAACGTCACCTACACCCGGCCCGACAACACCACGGTCAACTTCTGGGGTTTCTACGACGGCGGCACCACGTGGAAAATCCGCTTCATGCCCGACCAACTGGGCACGTGGCAATATTCCGCCACCTTTTCCGACGGAGCGGCCGGCATCAGCGGCAGCTTCACCTGCGCCGCTTCATCCATCCCCGGAATGCTGTCGCGCGACGAGACGAACCAGAAGTGGTTCGGCTTCAAGGGAGGGAATCACATTCTGATCCGCAGCTTCCACATCGGGGATCGTTTCTTCGCCACGAATTGGGACGATCCGGCGAACAGTGGTGATGGCAACAAGCGCGCTGCTTTCCTCAACTGGGCCCAAGCTCAGGGCTACAACACCCTTTCCATCGCCAGCCACTACCTGAATCGCAATCAGGCGGGCCGCGGCCAGGGTTGGAACACCCCGAATCTCTGGCCGCTCAATGCCACCGAATATCGGAAGATGGAAACCATTCTCGACGACCTCGCCACCCGCCAAATCATGGTGTTCCCCTTCGCCGGCTTTTTTGGCCGCTCCTCGAATTTTCCCACAAACACGACCGATCAAACCCGCTACATCAAATACACGCTGGCGCGCATCGGCTCCTATTGGAACATCGTGCTTAATGTCGGCGGTCCGGAACCACGGCACCCCACTAATCCTTTCCTGAGTGTGGCCGACATCAATCGCTTGGGTGCGGAAATCGCGACCCACGATATCTACGACCACCCACTGACGGTGCACAATGCCACCGGCGACGATGCTTTCAAGAATTCGTCATGGTCCACCTTTGGCGACCTGCAGGGGCCAAAAACCACCTCCCTCTCGACGATGAGTTCCACCCTGTTGAACAATCATCACGCGAGCAAGCCGCTCTTCGCGGCTGAAACCATTTGGTTCGGCAATTTGTACATGCCCTCCTTTACCGATACTGACCTCCGTAAACTCCTTTATGTCGTCAATATTTCGGCTACCGCACTCAACTTCGCCGACATGAACGGCGACTCTTCGTCGGGGTTTTCCGGCTCCATGGATATCAACGACACCTCGGCGAGCGGCAAACATCAGAGCAAGCACGATGTCGTGAAACAGGTCTGGGACTACTTCGCGTCGATTCCCTTCTATCGCATGAGCCCGAGCCAGTCGCTGGTTAGCACCGGCTACTGCTTGGCGGATGTCGGCCAGCAATACCTTGTTTATCTGCCAACGGGCGGCTCGGTGAACATCGCCGTGCAAACTGGCACGACCTACAACGTCACCTGGGTCAACGCCCGCGCTCCGCTCACCGACCAGCGGGCGGGCGGCACCACGACGACCGGATCCGGCCTGACGGCGCCCGACACCAATGACTGGCTCGCTTACCTCACCCCGAGCGGCCCCTCAGTAGCGACGCCGACCTTCAGCCCCGCAGCCGGCACCTACACCAGCGCCCAATCCGTGACGATCAGCACCACTACCAGCGGCGCCTCGATTCGTTACAGTACGGACGGATCAACGCCCACCGCCACCACGGGCACCGTTTATTCCGGCCCGGTGACTGTGAGTGCCACGACAACTATTAAGGCTGTTGGCTATGCCACCGGTGTCGCCACCAGCCCGGTTGCCACCGCCAGCTACACCATCAACGTCCCCGGCACCGTGGTCGCCTCGGTTGGTGGCGTGTGGGTGAATTCCTCCATGGCGGCCCAAACCGGATCGTTCACTGCCACGTTTAATGCGACTCCGTCGGCGGATCCGACCAATGCCGTGGTCG
>JBBRBC010000093.1:0-10020 GCA_038206205.1 Opitutales bacterium | reverse complement strand
ATCTTGCCACAGGCATAGTAGGCATCGGCGACGAGCAGCACCGGCTCCGCCAGTTGCAGGGCCGCGAGGAGGCGCAGCAGTTTATCGAGCAACGTGCTCCGGTCGCGGTTGGAAAACACGAGGCCTTCGTGAATCCGCGCCGTGAGCGGGATCGCCTGAAAACTTTGCCCGACCTTGACCAGCAGCGCGAGCGCCTGGCACGAATGGCCCATGATGTACTCGGGCTTGGTGTTGGCGTCCGAAGCTTGATGCAGGGATTTTACCGCCGGCATCTTTTTGCCCGCCTTGGGTTTTTTCAGACCGTCGGCGAAGAGCACGAGGCGACCGTCCACCCGCTGCACCCCGGGATGGACCTGCAGCACGACGCGCACCCAGGTGCGCGCCAAGGCATCCACGCAGAGCGCGGGGCTGTGAAAGAAATCCAGCAGGCAACCGTAACAAGCGGGCTTGAGCCCGAGCGTCCGCACGAAACTGGTGACCCCGCCCAAGTCCCGCCGGACCGCCATGGCGGCGAGCGTGGCCGCCAGCCACAGGAAAGAGCGCTGGCGCGAACACGCCGGCCGCAGTTGCGCGACGCCGCCCGCACGCTGATGAAAGCCACGGTCCTTATCCGCCGCACCGGCCTGAAACAACGCATGCCGCAAGAACCGCTCCTCTTTCTCAGCGCCATGAACAAACTCACGATGGCGATGAGCGCCAACCGCCGCCGGGCGGACGCCAAGAAACAACGCAAGCGCATCTTCCGCCAGATGAAGACGCTCGAAAAAACCATCGCCCGCCACGCGCAAGCGCGTCGCGATCTCCTCGCCCAGCGCTGGGCCGAGACCGAGCTCAGCGAAAAACAAACCCAAGTCATCCTCCGCCGCCTCGACCACAGCCTCGCCCAACTCCCCGCCGTCGAGCGTCTCCGCACCGCGCTGCCCAGCCCGCTCCAACAAATCTGGGGCGACCGCGGACGGCACCAGAGTCTTTTGTTTTGCATCCGCCTTGCTGGAGACGCGGCGCCCTCGCCGCGTTTGCGTGTCCCACCGCGCCGAGGGCGGCGCGGCTCCATTCAACGCCAAACCAAAAGACCCCTGCGGACGGCACAGCCACGCCAACGAAAAATATCTGACTGCGCACGCCATCAAAAGCGGACTCTGCCCCCGCAATCCCGCCGAGTTGCAAAAACGATTACAGGAAGATGAAAGTTTTCGCGCCGGCCTCCGTCGCCGCGGTGCCACCGAAGCGCGCATCGCGATCTTCAAGCACGGTTTCGCCGGCAGCCCCTGTCTCGCGAAAGGATTTGCCGGCCGCGAACTCGCGGTGAGTTGGGCGGTGCTTGCGCACAACCTCTGGCTGCTCGCCCGCCTGAAACTCCGGCAAGACCGGGAGGCCGTCGCCGCCGAACGGCAAGCCGCCTAAAAATCGAGACCGCCCGAAAGGGGCGCAGGAAACCCGGAGAAGAAATCCGCCGAATATCCCGGCGCAAGCCCCGCGCGGTGAATCCGAAAATGCCGCTGCTCAATTACGTCAAGCTCCGCGCTCTCCGTGATAATCCGTGAAATCCGGGTCTCCCATTGCGGTTTTTAGGTTGATTGTCCCTGGTGGCTGCGGCGCAAAAAAAAACCGCCCGCGGTGACGGGCACCGGGGCGGTCGGATCGGCCAGAGGCCGAGAGGCACCTTGGAACTTAATTGCCGACGACGAGTTCGGGGCCGTTGCCGGCGCCGGCTTCGCGGCTTTTGAGGTAGAGCTGGGCGTTGTTGCCCGTGAGCGCGAACGAGACGATCTTGGTGGAGTCGCTGGTGTATTGCGAATTCACGTAGCTCGACACGTTGATCGATTTGTCGGCCACGACTCCGGCGGTGGTCGTCGCGGTGCCGATGGACGAGCCGGTGGCAGGCTTGTTGGTCCAGGTGAGACCGGTCTCTGTCCATGAATCCGTCGTGCATTGGTTGACGGTCACGGTGCCGGCCTGCGTGGTCGCGTCCGTCGCCAGCACGAGGGTCGCGGTCGTCGGCGTGAAGGACAGGCCGGACAGGTCAAACTTGACGAAGGCGACGCGGTCAAAGCTCACCGAGCTGGTGCCGTCGTCCTTGGCCCCGAGGACCAGGGCCGTTCCGTAATTCGTGCCCGTGCTGCCACCGAAGGCGTAGGTGTCTGCCACCGCACCGAGGGTGGCCGTGCTGCCACCGCCGCCGCCACTACCGCGCTTCGGTTTTATCGTGGCGTAGGTTTCGGAGCCGTCGCCCAGGCGCACTTCGTCAAACCAGACCACCGGGAGGTACGAGCTGCTGGTGGTGGTGCCGGACCACGGCCACTTGTAGATGCCATACTTCCAATAGTTCAGACTCTGGTCAGGATATCCGATGTTGATGTTGGAGCGGCTGAGCACCGGCGAAGTGCCCGCGGCGTCGTTCAACCAAATGTTGATCGAACCGGCGCCGGTTTTGCTCCAAGTGATCTTCACCACAAAGTCGTTCCATTGGTCCAGGGCGACGTTGGCGATGTAGGCGTTGTCGCCGCTGCCCTTCGGGTCCGAGGCGGTGGTCCAGCGCCAGTGTGCCTGCCATTTCTGCACGCCGCTGACGGAGACCCGCGTCATGTCAAAGGGCGGGCGGCGGGACGTGTCGTCGCCGTGGACCTGCCCGAAGATTTCCTCGGTGCCATCGTAGAGGCTGTTGCTGGGGACGTAGACACTCCACGCGTACCAAATGGTCCCGGTCTGGTTGTTGTTGCTCAGCTTGAGCTCGCTGCGTTTGCCGCCGGAACTATCCGGGTCGGAACGCCGCACCTCAAAGCGGAGCGCATTGGTTCCCGGACGACCTGACACCGGCGACGGCGCCGTGAGCACCTGCGTCGAGTAACTCGATGGGAACGCCGACTGTTCACTGACGCTCAGTGAGCCGGTATGGCCCAGCTCGGACGCGCCAGTGCCGTCAAAATCGGCCGCGTAATAAATAGTGCCGAAGACCGGCACGCCAACCAAAGCACAAGCCAAGGCAGCGGCCTTGACCAGATAGGGAGACATTTTCATAGGGTAACGAATGAGGGGTTAAGGAAACACGAGGGGGGGCCCGTGGATTAACTGACCCGACCAACCGAACGAATCCCCGACGCTTTGGCAAGCAGGAATCGATCGGAAATTCGATCTGCAGGAATCAAAATTGATCCCCAGTTGACCCGCTGTGGTCAGGAGGGAGCGGAGGGCGCAATTTGATCATAGCGATGAACTCCACCGAAAATTCCTCCCCTGCGTCGCATGCCGCCGCACAAGGCCGGAAACCCCACGCCGGTGCAGCAGGCCGATGAGAGGCATTGCGGGCTACGAGGCCAGACCATGGGGTTTCGTGCTGCGCCGGCGGCTCGTTCTATTCGGCGTCAACAATCTCGTCGTGCGCCCGCGTAACTGGGATGAGTATGGCAAGCGGTTGAAGACCGACCGGCGCGACGCGCTCGCCCTGGTCTCGTGCCTCGACCGTTATGTGGCCGGCAGCTTTCTCGCGAAGATGAGCTGCGTGGAATGCGTCCGCGAAACCCTCCGTCTCGCGCTCGAAGCGGTGGAGGCAGCGTTTCGCGGCGTTCAGCCGCGAGGGACTTGTCACGTGATAGGTGGCAAGTTTTACTGAAGGTCCGTGGGCGTTGGTGGGTATGAGAATCGAGTTTAGGGGGTGGCCGGATGGCTCAGGCCGTGCATGAAATGCAGGATGACGGTGGCGTGGTAGGAAAATTTGCCGTTGGGGGGCGACGACGGGCGGTGCCTGCTCGGCTGACTGATGGATCTGAAGATAGATGTGGCTATAAAACGGCTCACGGTCTTTCTCTGCGGTATGGCGAAAGCAAAATCTCCCAAACTCCTTGTTCCTAAATCCGGTTTCAACATTCTAAACGTTGATCGTGAGCATCCGTTGCTGCCCATCTACGCTTACGCGGTTGAGTCCATGGCGGCGGAGGCCGACTTCGCCAGCAAGTATGGCACAAAGAAAGCGCAGCTGAAGTATGTCGCCACGCACATGGTCGCGACCATCAGCACCGACTTTAAGGATTACAAACTCATCATCGCGGAACAGCTGGGCAAGTGAGGCGGTAAACGGGTTAACCGACGAGGTCGAAACTTCGCTGATTTGATGCGACAGAGGGTGTGGCCTGAAGCAGGCTCAGACTCCTGACCTCAGCCCGTGGAGAGAGGGTGAAGGAGGAAATAAGCTGAGCCCTCCAGATGGAGCGAGTTGACCTCAACGCGCTCGGGTTGGCCCGCGAATCACGCTAAGCAGCGCGAATAGATATCCGGGCCCAAGCGCCGGGGCTTTAGCTAGAGACCTTTCGGAGCAGGGCCTTCATTCGGGTCAATTCGGGTGAGACCAACGTCTCTTGAAATTAGCCTATTGAAACAGGATTCCGCTGGTCGGGCGTTACCGAGCGTAAGCGACACTCGGCAGCGTCCCGCCGCGCCGCGATATTTCGGAGGCGGTAGGGCGAGGCGTCCCCGCCGAGCTGCGGCTCACCCGGAGGGTTCGCCCTACCCAAAGTCCAAATCTTTCGGGACGCTGGGGTGATTCGTAGGCCAATCCTCCGAGAGAAAATCCAGATCTTCCCACTAACCACCAGCCGTCGCCCCAGCGCTATGGCTCGGCCAGCACGAATTTCCCCGAAGGGAAAACAAGCCAAGCTACGGGACAACGCGGAGTGAAATCACGTCAGGCTCCGCGCACTCCGGCCATTTGACAGGCTCAGACCGTCTTGTGCGAAGTCGAACGGACGCGTCCTCCACGTTGAAGGTATTTTTTCCGATTCTCGGCGGAGTTGAGCTCACCCTATTTCCTCGGGATCAGGATGGCTGAGGCGAATGGCGCTAAGTTAAGGAGGTTGGTCGTCATTCGACCATGCGTGATCAGGCCAACTATTTTGCATGAGGAATGTAGGGGCGGCCCTGCGAAATTCCGCAGCAAATCACCGCAGACGAAACGTCAGGCAGTCGACGATCATGCCGCTTAACTTAGCGCCTTTCATGTCTGAGGCTTCCGTGTTTTCCGTGGGTAACTCCACTTTGCAATCGCCGGCAAACAGACTCCTGCAAAGCGGAAGCAAAATCAGCTCGCTGCTGGACTGACTTTGCTCGTGCCGAGCATGAATTCCAAAACGTCGGTGGCATGGTAGGACGTTTTTCCTTCGGTGAGGAAGCGGGCGAGATCTTTGATGTCGTCGCCGGCGGTGACGATGGGCGGTTCGTTTTCGTCGCCCGGGATCGCCTGGCCGAGACCGACGGCGGCCATGAGGCTGTTGCACAGACATTTTCTGCCCAAGGCATCTGCGGGATCGCCGCCTTTATGAATGAAACCCGCTTCCGGCTCGGCGGGACAACGGAAGCCGACGGATCCGTCGGGCTTTTCGTAGGCTTGGCGCAGATAGCCGAGATCACAGGTGCGGGTGCGGGCTTCGTAGATTGCCGGATCGGAGACGGTGCCGACGAGGTCGACTACTTTGAAGGGCATGCCGGTGGGCGAGGCGCGGGGGTCGGTCCGCAATTCGATGAGACCGGCGGCGCAACGACGCAACACGGAGAGTTTGATCTCGGGCAACAGGCCGGATTCATCACAGAAGGCAAAGGCGGTGCCGATCTGCACGCCAGTCGCGCCGGCGGCGAGGGCGGCGGCGAGTTGATCGGGATGCGCGTAGGAGCCGGCGAGCCAGAAGGGCAGGCCGAGTGCTTTGATCGCTTTGAGATCGGCGTTGTCGCGCGGTCCGTAGATGGGTTCGCCGCGGTCGTTGAGTTGCGGCGCGCCGCGAGGAGGAGCGTTGTGGCCGCCGGCGGTGATGCCTTCGACGATGAGGCCGTCAACTTTGCCGTTTGATTTGCGGGCCAAGGTGGTCGCGAGCGCGGATGAGGAAACGATGGCGAGAAAGGACGGACGGCGCAGCGTGGGCGGCGTGCCGCGGGTAAAATTCGCGGGATCGAACGTGATGCGGTGTTCGTTGTTCGCCGTTTCGCCTTCGACGGCGATGCGCAGATCCACAGGTTGCCCGATGGCGAGTAGATCGAGCACACCGGGAATGGAACGGGGAATGCCCGCGCCCATCAGGACGTAATCCACGTTGGCCAGCATGGCACCGTAGAGCGAAGCGAGGGTGGGGAGCTGGATTTTTTCCAGCAAATTGATCCCGACCACGCCGGGGTGTCCTTCCTTGGCGAGCCAGACTTCCACGAAATTTCCGATGATTGTCAGGGTCGACAGCTCGTCCGGGGTGGACATGGAGTACAACTGGGTCAGGCGATAGGGCAGCGCTAAGGTTCGGCCGCCGGCATGAAAAAATTTTGCTTCGACGGCGCGCGCGGCTTCTTGCAACGGGCAATGGGCTAGGGCCCGGCGGACGTCTCCCTCGGGATCACCATCTTGCAGGCGGCGCACCATGACGGCCGCGAGAGCCGTGCCGGAAACTACGCCGAGGTGGCCTTGCGATGAAACCGTGCGCGCGAGTCTCCAATTGGATACGGCTACGCCCATCCCGCCTTGAATGATCACGGGAAGAGAAGTCGGGCTGGCGTCGGTTTGCATTAGGGGAAAGGTTAGTGGGAGTTGGGCGCGACTGCCTTGATGCTGGTCAAGCCATCTGCCAGAAGGGGACGGGGTGGAGCGAGCATCCGTCGGCGGGCGATCGGGAGTGGGGCACGATGATTGATCGCGATGCCGGCCTGAGGGCGGCTTTCAAGGCGTTGCGTTCGGCCGGAAGATGGCAGGGCGCGCAAAACGTAAATCGTGGATTTTTGCACACCAACAGTATGACGGCGGAAAGGCCATCCGGCTGCGCAGGGGTTGCGCAAGGCTCGGCGTGGGTTGGCCTGAGTGGACGGGCGAGGGGGTGGAGCCGCGGCGCATAATCCACGTTCGTCTTGCCGAGCAACGCCGCCAGCATCAGGCCCGCGTGCTCCATCGCATGATAGACGCCCACGATTTGAGTACCGCTCGGGAAAGTTTTCACCGCTGACTTGTGGCCGGTAAAGATCACGCATTCGAGCCTCTGCCCTCACTCAATTAGGCCTCCGCTGTGGGAGCCGTTCTGCCTTGAGGTCCCTTTCATTCAATTAATTGAATGAACTCTCGATTGTTCAATCGGGAAAATTAAACTTTAACTTTTTTTGAACAGTATATCCCCGTCCCTTCGGATCGCTCAAGGGCGTTGTGCCCTAACCTAATAAAACGACCTCTAATGAATAATAAATCCCGTATCGATTGCCGTATCATGAAACGGCTTCGCCTGCCTTTGGCAGGCTTGCTGGCTGCTTGTGGAGCAGCCATGTCAGCGCAACAACCAACTCCCAACGGTGGTTCTCCCGCTGCCGAAGAGGTAATCATCTTATCTCCATTTGTTGTGAATTCCTCGAAGGACGTCGGTTATGTGGCGACGAACACCCTCGCCGGCAGCCGCTTGAACACTGCGTTGGCGGACACGCCGGCCTCGATTTCTGTGTTCACCCCGGAATTCCTGTCCGACATCGACGCCAGCAACGTCCTAAAGGCAATCGAATACAGCGTTAATTTTCAGGAGGATCGGACCAATGCTGGCGGCAATCCCCAGCAGGAAAACGATATCAACATCCAGGCGCGCGGTTTTGCTGGAGGCGGTTTCCGTCAGGCCTCCCGAAACTATTTTACGTGGTTCCTCAACGGTGACTCCTTCAATACCGAGTCCCTTACGTTCTCCCGCGGCCCGAACTCCATTCTGTTCGGTCTCGGTGACCCAGGTGGCATTGTGAACACAACCACGATGCAAACCCGGTTTGCCAATCGCTCCAAGGTGAATTTTCGCTTTGACGAATATGGATCGGTGCGCGTCTCCGCTGACACCGATATGCGTATCTCCGATAAATTTGGCCTGCGTTTTGCCGGCCTAGTGGAGAACGGCAAGACTTGGCGGGAACTAGCCTACAAGAATCAGCGACGCGTATATTTGGCGGGCACATGGCGGGTTACGGCAAACACGACCGTGAGATTTGATGCCGAGTATGGCGATGTTAAGCAGCTTCTCTCGCTGCCTTTCACTGGCCGTAATCGATTCGGTGGCTGGGCGACGGCGGGCCAGCCGGTTTATTCCGGTGGCACGACCTATCCGACCGGCACCTCCCGCCTGTCCGCCAACTCCACCACGCCACGACTGACGCTTGATCACGATCGGGGGACGGCGGTCAATTGGCAGAACCAAGCGGTCGGCACGGCCAATCCCAATCCTCCTGGCAATATCCCGCTGACCGATTTTAACTTCGTGCCGAAAACGGTCGATCTGCGCGGCCCCGCGGCCACCACCAACAATCCGTTGTATACCTATTCAGCCTATTTCGAGCACCAGATCATTCCTAACCTCTTCATTGAACTGGCTGGTAACGTGCAGTCGGAAAAGCGAGACTGGCGTAATCCCGTGCAGGAAGGCCGGGCCGGCATCTTCGCCGACCCGAACGCATTCCTCCCCGGCGGGGCACCTAATCCCAAGGTCGGTACCTACTACATCGAGGATCAGGCCATCCAGCGTATCCGTAGCCGAGATATGCAGAATTACCGCCTCACGTTGACCTACGAAAAAGATTTCGCGAACTGGATGGGACGCCATCGCTGGGTGGCGCTTGCCAGCCGCGAGAAGCTCGAGACGCTGACCCGCGATTACATCGAGTCAAACGTAACTCCGCTGAACCCCACTTTGTTCCCCAATTTGCGTACGGAGGCCAACTACATCAACCGACGCACGTACCTGGATTTCAACGGCGGTAACCGGAGCTATAAGGCGGATCCTTGGGCCGACCAGAAAACCTACCAGATATTTGATCCGACCTACGGTCTGGTTGGCACGGTGACCCCAGAGTTTGTGGCCACCGCGATCCGACCCACCAAGGAAGTCGTCACCAGCAACTTGTTGGGCGGACAGAGTTACTTCTTCAAGAACCGGCTGGCCATCACCTATGGTTTCCGCACGGACGATGTGGATCAAAATCCATTCGTCGAGACCATTGATCCGGTTAAGGGCGTGGTGTCTTCCGGTGTCCTCGGGGCCAAGCGTTCCGCTTCGGGTAATACCCGTAGCGTGGGGGCCGTACTGAAGGTAGCAGGCGGCTTCGCGCTGACATACAACACCGCGAATACCTTCCAGCCGCAGACGCCGATTGATATCAAGGGAAAATCCCTCGGCAACATTAAGGGTGAGGGCTTTGACGTGGGGGCACGCTGGTCGCTGCTCGATGGCCGGGTTTATGCCACCGCGACTTATTACGAGAGCAATGCGGTGAACCGCGGGGCTTTCAGTTCCCTGAACACCGTCACCAACATCAACCAGATTTGGGAGGCCATCGAAGGGCCGTCGGGACCGCGCAGGTTGGATCAGATCAGCACGCAGGACACCCGGGACGATACCTCGCAGGGTATGGAATATGAGCTCGTGGGCAATATCACCGACAGTTGGTCGGTGCGGATGAATTATGCCACGCCCCGGAATGTGCAGAGCAACATCAACCCCCGCACCAAGGCCTATATCGAAGAGTTTCGCTCGCTTTGGCTCTCGCCCGCCAATGCCAACCTGATCATCCCCAACGTCACAACCGACAACACCGTTGCCACCCGTCTGACCAATGTGATTGATCCTCGCCTCGCTAGTGATGCCCGGGCGGAAGGCCGCCAGGGTCGCGGGCTGCGCGATGAAGTTTTCACACTCTTCAGCAATTACAAGTTCCGCACGGGAACCTTGCGGGGGTTCAGCGCCGGCTACGGACTGAAAGGATATGGTAATAATGTGCTGACCTATCTCGGCACCACCGGACGTGGCAGTCCGGTGTTCGGTCGGGGTTATTGGTTGTCGGACCTCAAGCTGGGCTACGAGAAGAGGCTCCGCACTTTTGGCAAACCGGTGGACTACAAATTGCAGTTGAACGTGGCCAACCTGTTCGACGAGGACAATGTCATCTATAATCAGGCCAATAGCACCACCGGGGTGAAGGACGTGTATTACTTCATCAATCCGCGCACCGTTTCCATGTCGCTGTCGATGGCTTTCTGAGCCA
>JBBRBC010000092.1:0-10030 GCA_038206205.1 Opitutales bacterium | reverse complement strand
GGCAGCCACGTCGCCAGCCTCACATTGCGCCAAGACATCAGCCAGACAGCGCAAAGCCGCTTGGAGATCCTGATCGATCTTCGCGAAACCTTGCGTGAGACGTTCGTGGTGGGAGAGTATGGCCATAGTTTCTGATCCTGGGGAAATCCATGCAGAGTGCGGACCATTATCAGAAAAATAAATCTGGCAAGTGAATGTCCAGACAGGAGCGACCTTTGCCCCGCCAATACCCGGCGCGCCCACAAGGGACGGCCCCGCGAAAAAACCATCGAACACCAACCGAACATTCGCGGTATTCGAAAGATGGAACCCGACATCCGGGCGGGTTGTGTTGAGCATCGAAGACGAAAAACGCGTCCAGAGGCGAACGGCACGGGCGCGGAGTCGCGCTAGGAAAAGATCAGCGACTGGGCGTGCTCGGTGATCAGCGTCACGGCGGGATGATCGATGCGGCGTTCGCCGGTGATGAGATAAAACTGATCGGTGCATTTTTCGGTCTTGCCGACGGTTTCGAGCTGAAACCGCGTGAGACACTCGTTCAGGCCCACGGACGGCACGGCGATGAACCCATGGCCGTCGGCCGCCGCAATTTTCATGAGCGCGCCATCCTCGAATTCCGCCACGACGCGCGGCTGGACGCCGATGGCGTGAAACCATTCCTCCAAGGAGCGCCGCAACGTGGTGTTCGCCGTCGGCAGCAAGGCCGGCGCGCCATGCAACGATTTGGGAAATCTCTTCTTCAGCTCTTTGGCGAGTGTACGCACGGCGCAAAACGCCACGCTGCTTTTCCCGAGCAAATGACCGAACGTATGCGCCTTGGCTACGCCGGTGGGTGGCTCGTCCGCGAGGACGGCGTCCAACCGATGCATGGCCAGTTGCGCCAGCAAGTCTTCAGCCTTGCCTTCGCGACACACGAGGTGGACAGGGGGATTCAAGCCGAGCACGGGTTTCAGAATATCGTAGCTCAATAGTTTCGGGAATGAGTCCTCCACGCCGATCGTCACGCGCATGGCGCGCTGGCGGGCGGGGGTATGCTGCTTCACTGTATTAAGCAGCTCGCCGCCGAGGGAGAATATCTCATCGGCATAGCTCAGCGCCATCTGGCCCGTGTCGGTCAGGACCAGCACGCGCCCTTTGCGCTGAAACAGTTTCTCGCCAAACGTCTCCTCCAGCTTGCGGATTTGCGTGCTGATGGACGGCTGCGAGACATGGAGTTTCTCCGAGGCTTTGCGGAGCCCGCCTTCCTTGGCGACGGTCCAAAAATAAAGCAGGTGGTGATAGTTCAGCCATTCCATGGGCGCATTAATCATTCCACAAAAGCTAAGAGTCCACGCCGAAATGCGTATTAGTGGAAACGAGCCATGTCGGGTATTTTGAGCCCATGATATTTCAAGAAACAATGGCACAGGAAGACCGCAAGGCGATGACGCTGGCGAAACTCCGCCAGCACATCCGTATCCTGATCACCCTCGGTGCCACGAAGGCCCCGATGATCAGTTGTTATCTCAATCTCGAACCGACCACCCCGGAATCCAGCGGTGGCAGTGGCAGGATTATTTTCGCCAAGCGGGCGGCGTTGCTAAGAAAGAGTGCGTCTGGTGAAAGCAAAAAGCACGTGGAAGAGGCCCTGCTCCGTATCGAGGACTTCATGGCTGGAGCTTTGGAGGCCGAAACCAAGGGAGTGGCGATATTCGCCCGAGGCGGGGCGCAACCCTTTTTCTTGCCACTGCAGTTTCAGGTGCCGATGCCCAGCTGGATCGTGGCCGACGTGGTTCCCAATATTTACCACTTGGTCGAACTCAAAGACACCTACCACCACTTCGTGCTCGTCTTGCTGACGGAAAAGAGCGTGCGAATTCTGGAAATCAATCTGGGGGCGCTGACCCGAGAAGTCTGGGCCGAGCGGCCGGAACTGCGCGACCATCTGCGTAGCGGCTGGGCTAAAGCACACCACCAACACCATCGAGCGCAGCAAACCGAGTGCTTCGTCGCCGAGGAGATCAAGGCCCTTGATCTTCTGATGGCGACTGGTGGCCACACGCACCTGATTCTCGCGGGCAATCCCGCTATGACGGAGCGCATGAAACAAGCGCTGCCGACGCATCTCGCGGACAAGCTCGTCGATACGGTCCACGCTTCCGCGCGTGACAGCATGCGGGACATCGTGACGGCGACCCATTCGTTGTTCGTCGAGCATGAGGAGGCAGAATCACAGGCCCGAGTCTGCCAGCTGGAACGCGAGATCAACCGACATGGCCTGGCGGTGGCAGGCACGGAGTCCAGCCTCCGGTCACTAAGAGGGGGGCTGGCGGATGTGTTGATCATGGCGAAAGACTACCAACCTGATTCAGCTTGGTTGTGCGCCCATTGTGGGCGCATCACCGCCCGGCCACGAAAACCGTCGGACTGCCCGGATTTTCTCTGCAACGAATTGCGGGAAGTGGATCTCAAGGGTGAACTGGTGTGGCTGGCAGAACGGAACCGGGTCGAAATCGAAATCGTGGCCCACAGCGACGTGTTGATGGAACTGGGTGGTGTCGGATGCCTGCTGCGTTATCCACTGCGCGAAGACCTTTACCGGAATGCGGACTAAAACAAAATAACCACAATGAACCGTTTCAAAAACATTCTATTCTACACCGACAGCGGTGGCGACTCTGACCCGGCCTTGAGCCGGGCCGTCGAACTGGCGCAACGCAACAACGGGCGCTTGACCGTCATCGGCGTCTTGCGTGAACTGCCGCGGGAGTTAAGCCGACTCATGGGCGGTATCCACCCGGCCGATCTCCAGGAATCTGCCTTGCAGGAGTTGCACGGGCGGCTGGAGCAGATGGTTGCCCCGTTCCGGGAGATGGGGCCGATGCTGGACATCAAAGTGTGCTGTGGCACGCCGTTCATTGAGATTATCCGCACGGTGCTTCGTTCCCGCCACGATCTCGTGATGATGAGCGCCGACGGCCACCGGCGGCTGAAGGGCATGCTCTTTGGCAGTACCAGCCTGCACCTGATGCGGAAATGCCCTTGCGCCGTCTGGGTCATCAAGCCCTCTCGGCGGCGCCATGTCGCCCGGATCTTGGCCGCCGTCGATCCGGACGCAACGGACTCGGTGCGCGACGGCGTGAATGTGAACATCATGGAGCTGGCGACCTCGCTGGCCCGGCTGGAAGAGAGCACCCTGCACGTAGTCCACGTCTGGGATATGTACGAAGAATATATTTTACGGCGGTGGCGGACGTTCCTGCCGGACACGCCGGTTTACAACCTGACCACGCTGACCGAAGAGGCGCACCGCAGCCAATTCGAAGAGTTGCTGGGGCAGTTCGATTTCGATCAACGGCGGATGAGAAGCCACCTGCTACGAGGCGAGATCGGTGACACGATTGCCCAACTGGCGACGCGGCAGCGCATCGATCTGATCGTCATGGGCACGGCCGCCCGCAGCGGTCTGGCCGGTTTCTTCATGGGCAACACGGCCGAAACGGTACTCCAGCAGGTGAACTGTTCCGTGTTAACGATCAAGCCCGAAGGATTTGTTACGCCGGTAAGGCTCCACTCAACCGGGTCGGAGAGCACACCGCGCATCAACATAACAATAGGAAAACCAGGAGGCGAAAATCCTCCCCAAACAAAAAAGGAGCAGCGAAAGATGAAAGATAAACAGCCAGTCGAAACCCACCGCGAGCCCACGACTGGCGTCGAAACGGACACCGCGCCAACTCGTTTCGAGTTCGAGAGCGCTACCGCCCAATCCGTCTACCTCGTCGGCTCATTCAACGACTGGAATCCCGCGGCGACGGAGATGATCCCTGCTGGCACCGGTCGCTGGGCGAAGGTGCTGAACCTGCCGGCCGACACCCACGAATACCTCTTCGTGGTGGACGGCGAGTGGGTGGAAGATCCGCGCGCGACGGAATCCGTCCCGAATCCATTCAACCGAAACAACTCCGTCTCCAGGGTGGGCCAGTTAATTGCCGGCGCGTGACGGATCACTCCCAACCAAACTCTCAACCATCCAAAACTGAAAGAACCCTTATGAAATCCTCTCAATACAATGACCCGTCGCTGGAGCAGCAAGCGGGCGAGCAATTCGAGCGCGCCGCCGATTGGCTTAATAATCACTTGCTCCGTTTCCTGATCCTCGTGGCTGGCCTTATTGGCGTGCTCTGGATGTCCTCCGGTGTTTTCTCGGTCGATCCTGGTCACGTCGGGGTGGTGCGCACCTTCGGCAAGGAAACCGCGCGCACCGAGCCGGGGCTGAACTTTCGTTTTCCCTGGCCGTTTCAGCAGGCCGATGTGGTGAGCGTCGAACAAATCCGCCGCATCGAAGTGGGGTTTCGCGGCACGCAACGCGTGCATGAGGAGGCGCTGATGCTCACCGGCGACGAAAACATCGTCGAAGCGCAAATCGTGGTGCAGTATCGCGTGGCCGACCCCTCCAAATACCTCTTCCGCCTGCGCGAGCCGGAAGTCGCGCTCCGGGCGGCGACGGAAGTGGCGCTCCGCAGCACCGTCGGCAGTATGACCATTGACCAAGTCATGATCGAAGAACGCGCCAAGGTGCAGGACGATGCCCGTGTGTTTATCCAGCGCTTGATGGACGACTACGACTCCGGCATGGTCATCACGGAAGTCAAGTTGCAGGCCGCCGACCCGCCCGACGCCGTCCGCGACGCTTTTCACGACGTGGTGCGCGCCCGCGAAGACCGGGAAAAGCTCATTAACCAAGCCAAGGGCTATCAGGCAGACATCCTCCCCAAGGCCCGCGGCGAAGCGCAAAAAATCCTGCGCGAAGCCGAAGGCTACAAGGAAAAACGCGTCCTGCTCGCGCAAGGTGAGTCCTCCCGTTTCCAGAGCGTGCTGGCCGAATACGAGAAGTCCCGCGAAGTGACGCGTGACCGACTCCACTTGGAAACAATGGAAAAAATCCTACCCGACATTGATAAAGTGATTTTGGACGGCGACCTCGGCCAACGGCTGCTGCCGTTGCTGCCGCTGGGCACTTCGCCTCTGGTGCCGTCCGTACTCCGCTCCACCCCTGAACCTTTAAAAGGAAAATGAACATGCGCACAAAAATATTTCTCATCGGCGGCTTGGCTGCCCTCTTCGTCGCCGTCCTCGTGATGAAACAAGTCTTCATCATCGTGGACGAACGCGAGCAGGTCATCGTCACCCAATTCGGCGAATATATTCGCACCCTGCAAAAGCCCGGCCTGGCTTTGAAAACGCCGTTTCTCCACGACGCCATCCGCTTCGACCGGCGCATTTTGGTCAGCGACGCCCCGGAGGCCGAATACCTGAGCCAAGACAAGAAGCGGCTGGTCGCCGACCCGATCACCCGCTGGCGCATCGCCGATCCGCTCAAGTTCTTCAAGACCGTGCGCGATGAATCCGGTGCGCGCGCGCGGCTGGACGACCTGGTGTTTTCCGAACTGCGCGGCGAGGTGGCGAAGCACACGTTCGCCGTTGTCATCGGTTCCAAGCGCGAGGCCATCATGGACGCCGTCGCCAAGAGCGTGCGGGCGAAAGCCAGCGAGTTCGGCATCGAGGTGGTGGACGTGCGCATCAAGCGCGCCGACCTGCCGAAGGAAGTTCAGCAGAGCGTCTTTGCCCGCATGCAAGCCGAGCGCGAACGCGAGGCCAAACGCTACCGCAGCGAGGGCGAGGAGGAAGCGAACAAGCTGCGCAGCCAGACGGACAAAGAGCGTACCATTGTTTTGGCCACGGCGGAACAAAGTGCGCAGAAACTGCGGGGCGAAGGCGATGCCACCGCCACGCGCATCTATGCGGAGGCTTACGGCCAAGACCCGGAGTTCTACCGCTTCGTGCGCAGCCTCCAGAGCTACGAAATGTTCCTCGGCAAACGCAGCACGCTGCTGCTTTCGGCGGATTCGCCGCTGTTACAGTATCTGGCCGGGCCGCGTCCCGTGGGCGACAAGGCACCGCCAGACAACACGCCGGTTTCCAACGTGCCGGCCGGCTGACCGCGCGAGTGAAAGAAAACGAATATCACGCCCCATGAATACCAAAACGGCACGCTATCTTATTTATTATGGCGGATTCCTCATGGTCAT
The DNA here is from genome assembly GCA_038206205.1 of Opitutales bacterium. Taxonomy (GTDB): domain Bacteria; phylum Verrucomicrobiota; class Verrucomicrobiia; order Opitutales; family Opitutaceae; genus Didemnitutus. The sequence continues at coordinate 3,959 of JBBRBC010000092.1, read as the reverse complement.
GGGGCTGCTCGGCTATCTGTCGAACCCGGAGAAAGCCAAGACGGCTCTGATGACCGGGGGCACGTTTGGGTCGCTTTCGATTCTCTGGGGCGTGCTCGGGGCACGAGGAATTCGCTGGAGCTTGCCGGCCGCACGGGTGATGACCGGCCTGCTCGCCCTCGTCTTCACGTGGCGGGCGAGCGTCGGCTGGTGGGCCGTGTTCGATGGCAAATCGGAAAAACTTTTCGCGGCGGGTTTGATCACCGCGATGCTGACGGCTTCGGTCATTATGCTGTCGGTGCTGTTCAAGGCGTTGCAGCCACAGCCAACGCCCACCGCCCACCGCTGAATCCGAGGAGTAAACCATGATCACTTTGATCTCCCCGCAGTTCGTCCTCAAAGCTCGTCAACTCGGTTGGAGCATCCGTCGGCCCATGATGAAACCCTTCAAGCGCGTGGTCATAGCCGTAATGGGCGGGACCGTGCTGGCCCTGGGCATCGCGTTGATTGTGCTGCCCGGTCCGGCCTTCCTCGTGATTCCTGCCGGGCTGGCGATTCTGGCGATTGAATTTGCCTGGGCCAAGCAATGGCTGCGAGCAGCGCGCGCGATTTGGCGAGGGCGTTCCCAGGGCGCTTCTTTGCCGCGCAAGGGAACGACGGGATCGGTTCAGCGGTGCGCCAAGTTTCTCCTTCGGCCAATGCGGCGGGCTCTCCTCCCCATCAAAAAACTCCCATGATCATCCTCCTCTTCCTTATCACTCTGGCGATTGGTCTGCTGGCTCAATGGCACGTCAAGCGAGCCTATGCCCGGCATAGCCGCACCCCCGTCCTGTCCGGCTACACCGGCGCGGAAGCGGCGCACGAGATCCTGCGGCAGGCCGGCATCACCGACGTGAGCATCACTGAACACGAGGAACTGCTCGGCGATCATTACGACCCCAAGCACAAACGGCTAGTGCTCTCCACAGCCAATTATCACGGAACCTCCGCGGCGGCCTTGGGTGTGGCGGCGCACGAATGCGGCCATGCCATGCAGCACCAGCAAGCTTACGCTTGGTTGCAATGGCGCATGGCCGCAGTGGGCGTCACCAGTTTCGCCAGTCAAATTGTGATGTGGATTCCGCTCATCGGCATGTTCACCGGGCTGCTCGCACCCAAAGTCGGTCTGTTAATCATGGCCGTGGCTTGGGGAGTCCTGATGGCGTTTAATCTCATTACCCTGCCGGTGGAATTCGACGCCTCGCGTCGCGCCAAACTCGTGCTGGTGAACACGGGCTTCATCCAGCGCGGCAGCGAATCCGCAGCGGTAAACCAAGTCCTGAACGCCGCCGCCTGGACGTATGTCGCAGCCTTCATCTCGTCGCTGATCTATTTTCTTTGGCACTTGCTCCCGTTGCTCACCGGGAGGGATCGCCGCTGAAAATACCCATGAAGGTCCGTCCGGTCTTACCGCCCGACGCGTCGTTCGATTCTTCCAAAAAGTCCGACCATCCCAACCATGATCATCCAATTCCGAATCCGTGGCCTCAAGGCCAATGCCCGCCGGTGCACTGAGCTGCAGGAGCAGCTCGAAGGATTGCACCAATTGATTCCCCTCACCACCGCCGAAGTGCGGCTCGAACGCCATCAAAGCGCTGATCCCTCGATCCAGGCGTATGTCCCTCTCGCGGTCGCTGGACCCGATATTCACGCCACCGTCTGCGACTATCCGCTTCAAAAGGCTTGGGTAAAAGTTATTAAGAACCTGAAGCAGCAGATCGCCCAGCGAAAGTCCAAACAGCAGGCGCGACTCAAGGGTCTTTTGTTTTGCATCCGCCTTGCTGGAGACGCATCGCCCTCGCCGCGTTGGCGCGTCCCACCGCGCCGAGGGCGGCGCGGCTCCATTCAACGCCAAACCAAAAGACCCTGCGCGAATCAAGGGAACCCTGCCGGTGAGCAGTGCGGATCGTCGCTGGTCCGGCGTCACGGGTGAGCTCTCGCGGTAGCACCTTTGAAATAGCCACCGCGATGATACCACTCCGTCAGAATACAAAAGGGCCGCCACCGCAGCCTTGGCCCGGCCTGGACTGGGACCGGCAGTTCCTCGCCTATGAAGATGCGGAATCGTTGAAACGTGGTTTTCAATTCTGGTTAGGTTGGCCGGGCACCGCCGTTAAGACGGCCAGATTCTTCCCGGTGTGTCTCGCGCAAGCGGGTGATCGGACCGAACTGGACGACGTGCTGCGTTCATCCTGCGACACCGCGCTTTTTATTCTTAGCTTTGGTTCGGGCGACGGGACCTTATCAAGCGGCAGTGCCGCGAAATTCCTGAGACTGCTCGAACGCGATCGATCCAAACAGCGGGGACTCATCCTTCTTTTTCCGACAACTCGGGCCCTCTCGCGCTGGCCGCAAGCCAGCACGTTCCCGGCCGATTGGGGTTTTTCGCTGGGCTGTTATACCGCTGCCGCTCTCCCGAATCTCAATCAACGTGCCGAACCGAACCGCCCGCTGGTTTACCTCGTGCAGCCCCTTTCGAATAAATCCCGCCCTCGGTCAATGTAATCAAACTAACGTGATCACATGAATCAACTCCCCTGTCTTGTCGTAGTGGATTTCTCCCGACGTTCGTTGAAAGCCCTGGCGCGCGCCGCGCAGCACTCCCGGTTGACTGGCGCGCGACTGCATATTGTTCATGTCATCGACACCCTTGTGGTCGATAAGATGGCCGAACTATTTCGAGTTCCCGTCGAAGAAGTGCGCGCGCAAGCGGTGCGCACCGCGGAACACGAGTTGAAGCAAACGGTGCGCAATGCTGAGGGGGCAGGGACGGTATCCGTCGTGCTCAGTTCACGCGTAGAGGAACTAGGTCAACCTGCCCTGACTCCATGAATCAACTTCTTGGCCTCGTCGTTTCTTTGCGTTTTTCCCCGACGTCGCGGCACGCGGTCGAACCGGCCCAGCGGGTGGCGTCACGCGAAGACGGCGAAATCCACTGCCTGCATGTTTATGATCCGCCGTGGAACCGGCTGCACTACCTGGTGCCGACATCGGAGCCGGAGCCGAATTTTCGACGGCAGTATCTTGCCACACTGCAGAGACGACTGGAGGAGTTTGCAGGCTCTCCGCCATCGTCCAAAATCCGGTGCGCCCTGTTTCCCCATCCTCGCATGGGGATCGGAATCGTCGAATACGCCCGGCAAGCGGGCGCAGACCTCCTCGTCGTGGGGGCGCGCGGGCGCACAAACGTGCGCACGGTGCTGACCGGGACGACGACTGAACGCCTGATGCGCGAGCTGCGTTGCTCAGTGCTGATCGTGCGGCCGCTGCAATCTTCTTCGGCCCATCCGATTTCACCGCCCTCCGGGACTCTGCCATGATTGTGCGTGCCATCAAAACGGACCGGATTCCGATGGCGCCGACCGACCTGCCTGGGCTGCTCGTTCGTTACGCCCTGGCGCACAGTGGATTTCAGGCCGTGAACGACTACGTCGGCACCCCCGATCTGTTCGGGCGGCGGCTGCGGGTAACGCGAGTCAACGTGGCCGACGCACTCGCCGCTGCTGCTGTCTTCACGATGGGCGAGGGAGCCGAGCAAACGCCTTTGGCCGTGATTAGCGATCTTTCCACCGTGGTGTTTTCGGAACACGAGCCGTCCGAGGCAGAGCTGGCCGCGCTGCGCATCGAACCGGAAGACGATCTCTACGCGCCTTTGCTCCAAGCCGTCCATTGGCAGCCAGGCAGGTTCCCGGCTGCCGCGTCTGCGGAACCAATTCAACCCCATGCAGACTGAAAACTCTTCCCATGGACAGGCAACAACCCGCGCCTCGGGCGATGTCCGCTCGTCTGGGGGCGTCAGACGCGTTCTGATCGCCTACGATGGTTCGGCGGGGGCCACGGAGGCGATCAACAATCTCGCCCGGGCTGGCCTGCCCGAGCAACTCACGGCGTTGATCGTAGTGGTGCACGATAACTCGTCTTTCGGAAGGCTCGGCGGGTTA
>JBBRBC010000091.1:0-10210 GCA_038206205.1 Opitutales bacterium | reverse complement strand
TCAGTCTCACGCAAGCTCAAGTCTTGGCCCGTCAGTCTCGATGAGAGACACTCACCAACTGGAGAGCCGGATGCGGGAAATCCGCCCGTCCGGTTCGGCAGGAGGGACGGAGCAAACCAATGCTCCGTCCCTACCCCTATCGAATCATCCCGTGCCCACAGACACGGGCGCGTTGCGAGGCAAGCTCGCAACCTACGAATCATCCCATGCCCACAGGCACGGAGCGAAGTCGAATGGGCACCGGACGTGATGGCGCATGCGCGGCGTCTGCATCAGCCTTCGCTTAGGCTTGCGCCGTCGCCGAGGCTTTGGCGGACAAGACGGCCCGACAAGAGACAAACGCCCTGCCCTGGAGGTCTCAGCGGAATTAGGATGAAGCACACCGCCCCCCTTGACGACTATGCTAGTCTTCTCTGTCGACAGGGCCCACTGCCCCGTCTTTTCTCCCCTCACCCACTCCATGAATGAAGCCTTCCTCGCCACGATCGCCACCACCGGTTTTACCGTGGCGTTCTTTCATGCCATCATCCCGACGCACTGGCTGCCCTTCGTCTTGGTTTCCCGGGCGCGCCATTGGAGCCGAGGAAAAACGTTGGCGGTCTCCGCTTTCGCCGGTCTCGGCCATGTGGCGCTCACAACTCTGCTTGGACTCGTGATCGCCGGCATCGGTTTTCAACTCGATGAGAAAGTCGGGGAACTTTTCCCCAAAATCGCCGGCGTCGCTCTTCTCGCGATTGGCGCTTTTTATTTTTGGCGACAAATGCGTGGTGGCGTCCTGCACCACCATGCGCCGGGCGGCCATCACCAACCGAGCAAGCACTGTGGCCACGGCTCCGATCACATCCATCTGGAAGAAGAGATGAAGGATACGACCTTGCTTTCCAACAAGAGCGGCGACTGGGCCGCCATCAGCGGTCTCTTCATGATGCTGACCCTCTCGCCTTGTGAGGGATTTCTCCCCGTCTATCTTTCCGGCGTGCAATACGGTTGGCGCGGATTCGTGGTGCTCAGCCTCATCCTCGCCGTCGGCACGCTAGCGGGCATGTTGGTCTTCACCTGGCTGACTTTGGTTGGACTGGAAAAAGTGCAGGTGCAAAAATTCGAGCGCTATGAGGCTGCGCTGCTCGGCACGATTTTCACCGTGCTCGGCGTGCTGCTGCTCCTCTTCGAGCACGCGCATTGAGGGGGGAAGGCAGCCAACTGGAGGGCATCGGTTTCCACACCGACGCTGATCGCCGATAGGGAAATCGGCGACCACCCCCAAACCGGCCCTAGCTCACTCGCACTTTCACTTTTCCCTTTGGTTTTTCATTCCGACGCTTTTTCGACTTGGGCGTGATTCCGATTCGCGGGTCGCGGCGTCGCGCGAGTTCGACCAGTCGCGTCGCCGTGCGTTCGAAGCTGTCGGCGCTCTCCGGCAGATAAAGCCATTTGGCTAAAACCGGATGGGGTGAAAGCTCCGGAAAATCAACCAGCAGCGCGCCATGATGAGCGTGCTCGGTACACACCAGCATCCCGCGCCACGGCTCGTCTTTCGCGATGAATCCCACCACTAACTGCCCGTCGAGGTAAACCGTCTTGGCCCCGAACATCGCGCGCAGCAGAAAGCCCGGATCGGATTCCAACGGTTCCCACAGCCATTCGTACCGATGGGCGCGCTGAACTTTTCCCGCTAATTTTTCCAATCGTTCGCGCATCGCAATCGTTCCCGGCTTACCGGCGTTTCGCCGCCAAATATTGCTTCATTTGCTCCAGCGTATAAGTCGTCACCACCTGCTCCTTGGTCAGCCAACCTTTCCGCGCAATACCGACGCCAATCTTGAAAAACTCCAGTTGGGCCATCCGGTGCGCATCGGGATTGATCGAGCAGAGCAGACCTTTCGCCGCCGCCTGGCGCCAATGCCGCCAGTCCAGATCAAGCCGGTAGGGATTCGCGTTCAGTTCGAGGATGACGCGGTTCGCGATAGCCGCATCGATGATCTTTTCTGTGTCGACCCCGTAGCCTTCCCGCTCCAACAGCAGTCGCCCGGTCAAATGTCCGAGCATGGTAACATGGGGATTTTCAAGCGCGCGGATGATCCGTTGGGTCATGTCATCACGACTTTGTTTAAACACCGAATGCACGGACACCACGACGTAGTCCAGTTGGGCCAGCACCTCGTCGGCAAAATCAAGCTGACCGTCCGGCAGAATATCGCACTCGATGCCGCTGAAAACATGCGTGTGAAACGCACCCGATTCATTCAACGCACGAATCTCTTTCACTTGTTTCAAGAGCCGCGCTTCATCCAGCCCACGCGCCTGCACACTCGACTTCGAATGGTCGGCGATTCCGAGATAGGCCAGTCCCAAGGCTTGGGCCGCTCCGGTCATTTCCGTCAACGTATTGTGTCCGTCCGATTCCGTCGTGTGGTTGTGAAACACCCCGCGAATATCCTCCACCTCCAGCAAGCGTGGCAGCGTGCCGCTCTCCGCTATTTCGATTTCGCCCAATCCTTCGCGCAGTTCCGGCGGGATGTAGGCCAGACCGAGCTTTTGAAACAACTGTGCTTCCGTCGTGATGTCGTGCGGTGGACCCAGTTTCTCCGCCTTCTCCTTGGCCGTGCCCTCGCCCTCGGCCGGAACCAAGCCCCACTCGCTCATCGAGAGTCCGCGCTGCAACGCGCGGTGCCGCATCTGGACATTGTGATCTTTCGAGCCCGTGAAATGGTGCAGCGCAAAAACAAATTGTTCCGGCGGGACCAACCGCAGATCGGCCTGAATGCCGTCTTCGGTGCGGATGCTGACTTTGGTTTCGCCCTGCGCCGTCACTTCCTTGACGGACGGATGCTTCACGAACCATTCGATCACTGGCCCCGGAGTATTCGTCGCCACGAGAAAATCTAAATCGCCGACCGTTTCCATCTTGCGCCGCAAACTCCCGCACGCTTCGGCTTGTGCGACTTCGGGCAATTTTCTTAAGCCCGCCAGAATCGGCTCCGCCACTTCCCACGCCTCGAGCCAGAGGTGACGTTTGCTGTAGGCTTCACGGTTGCGGATGCCCTCGAGAATCTTGTCCTGTGTTTTCTCGCCGAAGCCAGCGAGCGTCGCCACGTTGCCAGCCAAACACGCCTGTTGCAGCGCCGCGATCGAATCGATCCCGAGTTGCTCATGCAGCGCTTTCACTTTCTTCGGCCCGACACCCGGGATGCCCAGCATCTCCACCAAGCCTGGAGGGATCGAAGCTTTCAGTTTTTCATAAAACTCCAACCGGTCCGTCTGGCTCAGCTCCGTGATTTTTTGCACCAGCGCCTCGCCGAGTCCCTTCACCTCCCCGAGCGTGCCAGCGGCGACCCGCTGCGTCAGTTCCTCCTCAGGCAACGACTCCAGTACGCGCGCGCCCGCTTGGTAAGCGCGAATCTTGAAAGGATTCTCTCCCTTCAATTCCAGCAAAGTCCCAATATCAGTCAGCACAGTGGCGATGTCGGCCTTGGTCATGATCAAAAGGAGAACAATTTTCTGTCGCGAAGCAAAGGCTCTCTCAAAAAGAACGCTGGCTGCTCGGTCGGAACGCGGCAGCCGACCGCGAATTACTGAATGAGTGAAAGCAAACTGAAAGGTGTTCGCCGAGTCTTGTCGGGCCGACTTGTCCGCCAAAGCCTCGGCGATGATGGAAGCCGGGCGAAGGCTGACACCCTTCGGCGCTAGAGCGTCGGTGTGGAAACCGACGCCCACCAAAACTCCGAGGAAATAACTCCTATGTAGGGTCGGCCCTTGTGGCCGGACCGTGGCCCGGCGCGGCCACAAGGGCCGGCCCTACCTAAAAAACAGGCCATGTTTCATTCCGTCCGGCGTACGACGCGTTTTGCGGTTTTGGGCTGCATGGATCCGGCTCTGAGAGCATCCCTGCTTCATTCACGGCGGGTCAGATATAACCCGCCCTACCCCGCATGTTCGATCACGAGCCGCGATTGATCTCACTCCTCCATCACGTTCGGATCGAGATGATGAACCAGCAGCTCCTGCAACGTCGCGAGTAAGACATAAGCCCCGAATGCTTTGCGCTGCGGCTCCGACATCTCCGCCAACCCCACCTCATTGCTCTCCAGATTTTCATCCCGCAACGATTGAAGCTGCTTCTCCCGCAAACGCAGACGCAACGCCGAACAGGCGCGCAGGATCGGTTCGCAATTCGTGGGATCAAACGCAATGGTCCCGCTCACGAAAAACTCCCGGTCAAACATCCCCAGCATTTTTTGAATATCGCTGGTTTGCCCTTCGAGCAGTTCAGCTTCCCAGCCATCTTTAAACTCATTATCCTCGCCCGGCACATTGATTTCGAGCGCGAGCCTCGGTTCCAAGTCCACCGCCACCCGCTTCATGACATCGAGCAACGGCGCAACGACCTCGAGGTGCAGTTTGATTTCAACGCGTTTCATGCTTTCTTGGATTATGCTTTAGGTGGACTTCCACTCATTCGGAAATACGCCTAGGGTCGGCCCTTGGGGCCGTGCCGAGACACGCGTAACGGCACGGCGACAAGCGCCGGCCCTACACCAGCAGACGCCGCGAATAAGCAGGCGGCTGGCCCGAGAGCGTCTGTCTTGCAGACGCAGCTCTACATAATTCCATCGCAAAGAATAACTGGGCTTAAGCTCGATCATCGGACTCCAGCACGGCGTTCAAATGCCATTGATGCAGGGTGAAAAGATAGGCCTCGGCCTGCTCACGCCCACCAGACCAAACCACTGAACGGCCTTGCTCATGCACTTCCAACATATGCTTGCGCGCCTTCGTTTCATCGAAACCGAACACTTGCTTAAACACCATCACGACATACGACATGAGGTTCACCGGGTCATTCAACACCACCACCCGCCAGACATCCTGCAACGCAGTTTCAGTGACAGTCGCCTGCTGAGTGGATTCGCGAGGACTGGCCGCGACGTATCTCATGCCTTCGCGGCCGCAGTCCGTACGGCTTCAGCGATCACGGTCTCCGCCTCGGCCAGCGGGACCTTGCGGACTTCTTTTTCCGCGCGCCATTTCAGCTCGATAATCCCTTCTTTCAAGCCGCGTCCACCCACGGTCAAGCGCAGGGGCAAGCCGATCAAATCAGCGTCCTTGAACTTCACGCCCGGACGTTCGTTGCGATCGTCGATGAGGACATCTGCGCCTGCAGATTCAGCGGCCAGCGCCAGCTTCTTGGCCACCTCGCTGGCGGCGGCGTCCTGGGGATCCATATTCACAATGAGCACCTGCCACGGCGCGACATTCCACGGCCAGATAATACCGTCCGCGTCGTTGCTCTGCTCGATGACGGCCTGCAACGTCCGGCTGATGCCGATACCGTAGCAACCCATCACCATCAGGTGCGACTGCTTCTTGTCGTCGGTGTAGACGGCGCCGAACTTTTCGGAGTATTTCGTCCCAAGTTTAAAAACGTGACCAACCTCGATAGCGCGCGCGATCTTGAGGGGCTGGCCGGATTTCGGGCAGGGCTCGCCTTCGCGCACGCGACGGAAATCACCGAACTTCGTGATCGCGAGATCCCGGTCGACGTTGACGTGGCGCAAATGGAAACCGTCTTTGTTGGCGCCCGTGGTGCCGTTGCCGATGAGATGGATGGCTTGATCGGCAAAGATGCCAGCGAGGGCATCCGGATTTTTAATCGTACCTTTAACAGCACCGAGACTGCCGGGTTTCGCCCCGAGCACTGGTTCGATTTCTTCGGCCGTGGCCTGCCGACAGAGTTGAAAGCCGAGCGAGCCAAGTTTGGCTTCCTCGATATCATCGCAGCCGCGCACGATCACCAGAAACGGTTTGCCGTCGCCCATGAAGACGAGAGTCTTGAATTGCTGGTCGGCCGCGACGTTGTACGGGGCCGCAGCGAGCGCCGCGATCGTCACGCAGCCCGGAGTGGCGAATTCTTCAACGGCACCGGCTGGAGCCGCTTCCTGAAAACCGGGTGGCACGATCGCACTGGTCGCTTTCTCGCGATTTGCCGAGTAGCCCGCGTCTGAATACACCACATCATCATCCCCGACCGGAGCTGGAACCATGAACTCATGCGAAAAACTGCCACCCATCACGCCGGTGTCAGCTTCGACCGCGATGGTCTTCAAACCGCAGCGGGTGAAAAACGCCGTGTAGGCGCGCTTCATCTTGAGGTAGCTCTCCGTCGCAGCCTCATCGGTCGCATCGAAACTGTAGGCGTCCTTCATCACGAATTCGCGAGCGCGCATCAGGCCGTAGCGAGGCCGGATCTCGTTCCGGAACTTGGTTCCGATCTGATAAAAATTCTTTGGCAGGTCGCGATAGCTCGTGATCTCGCTCTTCACGAGCGGCGTGATGACCTCTTCGTGGGTGGGCCCAAGGACGAACTCGGGTTCCTTCGAGCGACCCTTGCCAGCTCCGGCATGGTCCACGCGATACATGATCTCGCGAGCCGCCGCCCAGCGAGGGCCTTCCACCCAATTATCCACCGGATGAATGAACGGCATGGAAAGCTCGATGGCGCCCTCGCGATCCATTTCCTCGCGGCAGAGCTGGCTCACCTTCTGGAGCACGCGCAGACCTGCGGGCATGAACGTGTAGAGGCCGCCGCCCAGCTTGCGCACGAGGCCGGCGCGCAGCAGCAATTTGTGCGACGCGATTTCGGCGTCGGACGGACTTTCTTTGAGTGTGGGAATATATGTTTGCGACCAATACTTCATGGGAGTCCGGCAACAGAACAACTCCCCCGGGGCGGTGCAATTTTATTTCCTGTGCCTCTCGGCTCAGCCAAAACAAAGTTAATCCCCCACTGGGGGCCTTCGTATCCGCAGCCAATCCGGCAAAGACGCTTGCGGTCTCTGGCGTTTAACGCCTCCGTGGGCGCATGCCTAGAATTCCATTAGAGGACAATTTTGCCGATGTAATCGGTAAAGCCCAACGGGGCCTCAAGCTAAGTGACAAACAACTTTGCGCCAAAGCGGGCATTCCGCCCGGCGATCTTTCCCTTCTCCAGAGCGGTAAATTCAAGGAAGAGCCCCTCCGCGCCATCGCCCGAGCCCTCGGACTCGGCGGCGATGCCCTCACCTTACTGGCCCTGAAGAAATGGTACCCGGAGCAACCCGTCTTCCCCCGTGGCTTCGCCATGTTCAACACGCCAGATGGAGACGAACTGACGGTCAACAATTACCTCATCTGGGATAATCAAACCAAGCACGCCGCCGCTTTTGATACCGGTACATCAGTCGAGTCGATGCTCGATGTCATCCAATCCGAGAATCTCAACCTTCGCTATATCTTCATCACGCACACGCACGAGGATCATGTCGCGGCGCTCCCCCAACTCACCGCCTCCACCCCGGCGGAAGTCTGGTCCTCCGAGCTCGAACCGGTTGCTCATCCCGGCGCCAAGTTCTTCAAGGAAAACGCCCACTTTCACCTCGGCGAAATCGCGATCAAGACCCTGCTCACAGCCGGTCACTCCGTGGGCCAGACATCCTTTTACGTCACCGGACTCTCGTGGCCGCTGGCCATTGTGGGCGATTCGCTTTTTTCCTGCTCGATGGGCGGCGGACTCGTTTCCTACGAAGAACAATGCCGCAACAACCGCCGCAAGCTCCTCAATCTCCCCACCGACACCGTTTTCGCCTGCGGCCACGGCCCGCTCACCACCCTCAAACAAGAGAAACGGAATAATCCCTTCTTCACCCGCTGAACCGGGATGGGATCGATGAGCAATACTCGTCCCCGAGAATCAGCGTGCAGGGATGTCTTAGGGCCGGCCCTGGTGGCCGTGCCGTTTCGCCGGTTTAGATCCGGCGCGCCGATATGCGGCGGCCGACATCCGATTTCATCCCAAGCAATTTGTTCTGTGGGAGCGAGCATCCTCGCCCCCACTGTCTATCCGGCTCCCTCGCCCCATGACTGACACCGTTGTCCGCGATCCTTATTCCGCCCTGCGCCACGCTGGCTTCCGACGTTACTTGGTGGGCAATTTTCTTTCTAATATTGGCCGGCAAGGCCTGAGTGTCGCCATCGCGTGGCAGATTTATAAATGGACCAATTCCGCGTCTGCGCTCGGGTTGGTCGGCCTGGTCTCCGTGCTACCACTGATCGCTTTCGTTTTGCCGGCCGGCGCTTTGGCGGACCGTTTGGACCGGCGAAAAATCCTCATGTGGACCACGGTCGCCTCGGCCGCGCTCTCACTCGCGCTCGTGCTGCTCTCGACGTACCATACTTCGTTGCCCAACTCTGCGCCCTTGCGTTTGGCCAATGAACTACTCCGCAGCATTGCGCTGTATTTCGAGCGGCACGTCGATCCGACGCAGCTCCATTTTGATAATCCGGCCCTGCCTCTTATTTTTCTAATTCTGCTTTTACAGGCATTCGTCCGCGTCCTCGGCAATCCCGCGCGTGCCGCACTCGTTCCCCTCCTCGTCGAGCCCACGGCCGTCAGCAACGCCATCACTTGGAGTTCCAGCACCTTTGAGCTCTCCACCGTGATCGGACCCGCGCTGGGCGGCTTACTCGTCGCCTTATCCGGCTACACCTCCGTCTACCTGCTGGATGTATTTTTCTCGCTCACCTTGGTCGTGCTTTTGCTCGGCGTCCGCGTGCATCGCCCAGCGACGCCGGCCGGTCCCGCCTCCGATACGCTCGCAGGAGTACGTTTCATCTGGCGCCATCAAGCCATCCTTGCCGCCATCACGCTCGATCTTTTTGCCGTTCTGCTGGGCGGAGCGGTGGCCTTGCTGCCAATCTATGCGGATCAAATTCTCCACGTCGGACCGGCCGGACTCGGCTGGCTGCGCGCAGCCCCGGCGATGGGTGCGATCACCATGGCATTTCTCGTCACCCATCTTCGCCCGGCCAAACATCCTGGCGTGGTCATGCTCTGGACGGTGGCCGGTTTCGGCGCGACGATAATCGTCTTCAGTCTCTCCACCAATATCTGGCTCTCCTTAATCGCGCTCTATTTCAGCGGCGTGTGCGACAACTTCAGCGTCGTCGTCCGGCACACGCTGGTGCAGATGAAAACCCCCGACAATCTGCGCGGCCGAGTGAGTGCGGTGAACCAGCTTTTCATCGGCTCTTCGAATGAAATCTCCGAGTTCCGCGCCGGCATCGCCGCAGCGCTGTTCGGCCCCGTGCTCGCCGCCACAACCGGCGGCATTGGCACGATCGCCGTCGTCGCTATTGTGGCCTTCGCACTCCCCGCCCTCCGCACCGTGCCGCCGTTACACACTTTGCAGCCCGAGAAAGACTGAAGCTGACGCACAGATCGAAGCAGGTCGCGAACTAGCCTCGCAACGCGGCGGATTTTCGCACGGGAATGCAATCCGCCAGCGATACGTCAATTCCCACTCGTGGGAGCGGCTTCATACTGTGATTCTTTCTGCGTGAAACTGAATCGCGGCTACAGGGCGAAGCACCGTGCAAAAATCCGCCGTGGCCTCGCAACGTGAAGTAGGTTGCGAGCTTGCCTCGCAACGCGAAGTAGGTTGCGAGCTTGTCTCGCAACGCACCCGGCAGGCGCACCCCATGACACGGGTGGCTGACAGCCAATCCACGCCCCAAAAAAGCGATTCCCCCATAAGGTCACGCCGACCAAAAAGGTGGGACTTGAGAGGAGAATTGGAACCGTGCAGACAATAAAATTTCAGTACTTGCGCCGTCCCAAAAAAAGCCCCAAGTTGCGCCCGCTTTGGGTAAAACGGTGCGGTAGCCAAGTGGTAAGGCCGAGCTCTGCAAAAGCTCTATCCGGCGGTTCGATTCCGCCCCGCACCTCCACCCATAGGCCGTTGTGCCACATACGGTTAGTTAAGTCGAGTCCGGCGGGACTATGACGGCCAATCGACGAAGAAAAAAAAGTGCCATCACGTTGCTATTAGAGAGGGTGCAAAACAACTCTGATCCCCTCGCTGCTGCCTACCTCATCAGCGGGCTCGACAAGCAGGCAATCTCCTACGACGACGCCATTGCGCACCTCCTCGCGCACGCCGCGTCTTTCCGCTGCCCCCCGGCTCGGGAAAATCATACTCGAGCTCGACCGGCTCATGCGCCACCGCACGACTGGTCACTCCCAGCGCCGGCACGTGCTAGTGTACTGAATTATAAATACCTATTCATTACTCTGAGTCGCGAGGGCGGCGCGAGAGCGATGGATTTTTTCGAGGATGACTTTGCCTTCTGCCTTCCAAACGTAGCGTTTGGGCTCAAGATTGCGGTGCGTCAGATA
>JBBRBC010000090.1:0-10772 GCA_038206205.1 Opitutales bacterium | reverse complement strand
TTTCAATCCGCGCCCCGCTCCGAAGAGCGGGGCGATTCAGCAGTGCATTGATGAGGGAGCCCATACGGCAGTTTCAATCCGCGCCCCGCTCCGAAGAGCGGGGCGATGCGTGATGATCTGCAGTCGCGTCTGTTCTTGGAGGTTTCAATCCGCGCCCCGCTCCGAAGAGCGGGGCGATGATTTCGACGTCGCACTAAGCGGTTCCCTTGTAGTTTCAATCCGCGCCCCGCTCCGAAGAGCGGGGCGATTTGCGGTTGAGTTGCTTGATGATATTTAGCGAAGTTTCAATCCGCGCCCCGCTCCGAAGAGCGGGGCGATTTTTGGGTTTGTTTTGTCTCAGGCTTAATCGCCTCGTTTCAATCCGCGCCCCGCTCCGAAGAGCGGGGCGATAATCAAGCCCAGTTTTCATCGGCGCAACTTTCTTGTTTCAATCCGCGCCCCGCTCCGAAGAGCGGGGCGATGTGAAATTTTCTTTTATAAAGTCCTTGTAGAGGGTTTCAATCCGCGCCCCGCTCCGAAGAGCGGGGCGATGGCGATGTGCCACTCGACGAGCAGCGATATCTTGTTTCAATCCGCGCCCCGCTCCGAAGAGCGGGGCGATAGTCCGCGCACCTATTCCCATCATGGTTCAAAAGTTTCAATCCGCGCCCCGCTCCGAAGAGCGGGGCGATTGGGCAAGGTGGACATAGGTGAAGGTTGCCATGGTTTCAATCCGCGCCCCGCTCCGAAGAGCGGGGCGATCCTGCCTAGTTTTTAAGGCTAGGCAGGAAGTACTTGTAAGCGGTCATTTGCGAAACTGTCAAAGAACCAAACTGAAATTCTATGATAAACAGCCTGCCTTGATGCATCCCCACGAATCGTAGGCTCTACCAAAAGTTGCGAAGGGGTGCGGCTCGTGCCGAGGCGCGGCATTCGCGGTCGGGCAAGTCCTCATAAAACGAGGGCGTCTTCGACTACGTTTACCGGCCGGGTAATGCCGTGATGCTCGATGCGATCCTTGCTGGTCTGATCGATAAAATAGATCCGCAAGGAGTCCAGCGCAGGATCTATTTCTTTGAGCAAGCGGGCGCGAAGTTCCACCCACTCCTTCTGTCCGAGTTGCATCTCGAACACGGATTTCTGCACGCGAACACCGTACGACGTGCAGGCTTTGGCCACGCGGCGGAGGCGACGCGCACCGGCTTTTTCTTCCACCGTGCTTACATCGTAGGTGATGAGGAGGAACATGGGGCTTCGTTAATTTGAAATTGCGATCTCAGGTTTGAGAACGGATTAATTTGGTCAGGTGAAGAGGTGCGGGCTGTAGGCGGTGGCATCCCGGATGGCGCGGGCGAGGAGCCGGGCTTGGATGAAGGGCAACTGGCCGTGACGAATTTTTTCTTTAAAGAGCGGATGCACCAGCTCCTCCGCTTTCCGCTGCTGGTAGGCGGCGACAATACTCTTGCGCCCGTGGTCGGTGAGTTCGCAGGCACCGCCTTCGCGGGCGACAAAATCGTCGGATTTCAACTCACCGCGATTAAGGAGGGTGAGAGCGAGACGCTCGGCCCAAGGGCGGAACTCCTCCATCAGATCGAGCGCGAGTGATTCTCGGCCGGCGCGGTCCGTATGCAAAAAGCCCACAAACGGATCGAGGCCGACAGCGGTGAGGGCGGACACGCAATCGTGGCGGAGAAGCGCGTAGAGGAACGAAAGCAAGCCGTTGATCGCATCGCGCGGCGGACGACGGTTGCGACCATCAAAGGGGAAAGCCGCACGCACGGCAGGTCGAAGGTGCAAGGGGAAAACCTCGAAGTGCAGTGCGGCGGCCTGGCCCTCGATTCCCCGGATGATATCGGGATCGTCGGGAGTGCGCTCCAACTCGCGCAGCAGGTAGGCGAGTTTTTCGGTGACCGTGCGGAGCGTAGCGGTGTCGGCTTCGGAGGAGCCGTCCCGGGCACTACGCGACAGTAGCCAGCGGGTGTTATGGAGTTTACCAGCGACAAATGCCCGGGCGATGCCGCACACCGCCGGCAGGGAATCGGCGGCGCGATGTTGGGCACGGCGCAGAAGCACGGAGCCGCGTGGCACGCCTTCGACCCGCGCTTCGAGACGGCCCCACTCGGTGAAGAAACAAACGGAGGCGTCGTTTTCCCAGCAGAGGCGGAGCACGGCGGGCGAAAGATAGATGTCGGCGCCGAAGACGAAGACGGACTCGAGATTGTGCACCGGCAGCGAGAGCTTGAGCTTTTTCTCCTGCTCGATGCGGATGGCCAGCCCATCGCGATGCACGGAGAGTCCTGGTGTGAGGAGGTAGAGCGTGTTGTGCAGGGTCTGGGCCATGGGTGAGGATTTGAAATTTCAGATTTAAAATTTGAGATTCCAGATGAAGGGTGAGATCGCAAAGGGAGGGCGGGATCTCAAATCACTGTGGGCGGTTTTGGGGATGCAGCGGATGGTCTGATGGCAAGTGCTGGGCGAGAATCTTCTGGAAATTCTCCGCACCGGACTCACGCGCTTTGCTTTTCGCATAGTTGGCGCGGCTCTTGTCGTTGAGATGGCGCGGGCCGGTGATGTTGGAGTTTTGCAGGGAGGCCGTCCACGCGCCCAGTTGGCGGGAGCAGCTCTCGGCCATTTTCATCAAATCTGAGAGCTCAGATTTGAAATGGGCCAGGTAGGGCCGGCGCGCGCCCACGATCAGCATGGAGCGCACTTCGCCGGCCGAGCCGCGGGCGATGTAGAGAAAGGCGAGCAATTCGTTCGTCGTGCCGCGCTCGAAGCCCTCGGCGATGTTGTTTGAGACGGAAAGCGTGGCACGCTCGAGCTGATCGCGGAAGGAGTGGCGCAAACGCGGCGGAGCGCGGTCAATAAAATCATCAACCACGTCGTACAGTTCAGCGGCGGTTTGCCAGACGGGGAGATCTTCGAAGCGTTGATAGGTGGGCATGGAAGTTTGGGGTTGAGGAACGGAATTCAGATTTGAAAGGTGAGATTACAGGAGGCTTTTCCAGAAGGTGATTTGAAATCTGAAATCGCAGATTGGAGAGCACCAAGCGGATCAAGTGTAGGTGCGCGGGGTGTAGAGCGGGGCGGGGCGATGGCCGGCGGCTTCGGGGAGACAGACGGGATGCAGGGAACAGCCCTCGCATTGCGGTTTCAGTTCGGCGGTCGGAATCCGAGAATCTGAAATTTGAGATTTCAAATCTGAGATGGCGGACAGCGTCCGCTCGCGCAGGGCTTCGTCAAAAATCACTTCGGTGCGCAGGGCGGAGGCCGCGTGATAGATCGCGCCGTCAGGAATCGTGAGGCCGAGCATTTCCTCGAGACAAAGTGCTTGGGCGCACAGCTGGACTTCGTCGTTGTCGAAACGGCGTTTGGGGCCTTTCTTGTACTCCACGGGTCGTGCGGCTACGACCCGTGGAATCTGAGATTTGAGATTTGTAATTTCAGATTCGCGCGGAGCGCGCCGGATCTCCACTAGGTCGGCTTTCCCGGTGAGCCCGAGCTTGTCCGAAAAGAGCGGCAGCGCGCGGAGCAGTTCCCAACCGGCGCGCTGCTCGTAGCCGGGATGATCGACGGCCTCGTGCACTAGGTTGCCGAGGAGGGTGTGATGATTATCGACGAAAATGCCCTCGACGTGGATCAAGTACGCACGCCGAGAGCAGTAAAGAAACTGGTTGAGGGCCGAGATAGGAATTGTCTCGGGCACTCGACCAGTGAGAGCGGAAGGTGTTTCCGCTGAGGACATGTCAGCCTTGTTTAGGACCGAGGGTGGTGCCGTCGTGACGGAGGTGGAGTTTAATGCCCTTGGGGAGTGTGTCGGCGGTCCATGTGTTGTTTACAGCGTAGTCGGCGAAACATTCGGGGAAGGCTTTGCCGGCAGCTTTCACTTCAGGTTTCAGATCAACTTGAATGCCCTCGATCAACTTGTGCGCGTGGGCGCAGCCAAGGCGAGCTTCGCGTTTGTTTTGCTCGGCGTTGTTCGTGTGCTGCGTGCCGACGTGTTCGAAGTCATAGAGACCGCGTACGATCATTTCGCCGCGAGCGGCGGAGCGGTCGTGTTCGAACATGGAGAGGAGGGCCTGGAAGAGGAGTTCGAGGTCGGCGTCGGTGAAGCCGGTTTTCTCGGCGAAGGCGGGCGAGATGTAGCCCTTGGCGGCGTAGAGGCCGTAGGGGACGATGTGTTTGTTGCCCATGGTGCGCTCCTTTTTGGCGTCCTC
This sequence comes from Opitutales bacterium, assembly GCA_038206205.1. Lineage (GTDB taxonomy): Bacteria > Verrucomicrobiota > Verrucomicrobiia > Opitutales > Opitutaceae > Didemnitutus. Next base: position 6,576 of record JBBRBC010000090.1, on the reverse strand, counting down.
TTCCTTGGTGACGGCGCAGCGCGTGATGGTGACCTCAAGCGGAGTGATGGGATGGAAGGACTGGCCGAAGGTGAACTGTACCGGACCCCGCACCTGACCGAACGCGGAGCCTTTGAGCACGCCGTCGCCGGTGGAGATGACGCCGCCGAACGTGCGGAGATCAAAGAACTCACGGCACAGCCATTTCATCGCGGCTTCGGCTTTTTGGTTGTCGGTGCCTTTGGGCAGAGTTTCTGCAGCGGCGAGTTCGCCTTTCTTTTGTTCGGTTTCGATGATGGCACCTTGCTTGATGAGGATGCTGTGGCCGTTGGTGGTCGTGCTTTCACGAGCGGGCGGGAAGAGTTCGAGGAAGTTGCGGACTTTGCGTTTGAGGCAGACATCGGTGACGAGGCCGCGATTGGTGTTGGGGTCGAGGCGCGGCATGTTGCCGGCATCGGGGTCGCCGTTGGGGTTGCCATTGGTGACTTCGAACAGGAGGAGGAAATCGTGACGGTTGATGAGGATGCTCATGAGATGTGGATGGTTGGACGGATGGAAAACGAGAGATGGTTTAAACGGTTTCGGCGGGAGTGAGTTTGGGTGCGGGGTCTTTTTTGTTGGCTTGGCGGGCGGCGGCTTCGGCGGCGTTTTGCTGATAAAATCCGAGTGCGAAGCGGCCTTGCGCCTGAAGATCGAGGGTGCGCGGGAAGGTCGGAGGTAAGCCGGCGCGCGCGGGTTTGAAGAGCACGAGAACGGCTTCGATTTGCTCCTGGATGAACCTCTCGTGGCCGCCGTAGCGTTCGGATTTTCGGATTTTGTTCAGGTGGTGCCGATTGAGGCGGATCAGGAGCGGGAGCACGCTGGAGGGGGAGACGCTGGCGGTGCCGAAGTAGCGTTCGGCCACGCCGGCTCCCTCAAGTTTGAAGTCGTGAGCCTTGGCTTGGGTGGAGGCGAGGATGGCGAGAAGGCGACCGCAGTTGTAGGCGGCGTCTTCGGTATCGGCGGTGAGGCTGGATTGGATGTCCATGGTGGAGGGCTGGCGGTTGCGGTTGAGAATGAGTTTGAGCAGAGCGAAGCGGGATTCGTCGTAGAGGAGGTTGTAGGTGTCGTCGCGGACGAGGCGGGAGTGGAGTTGGTGAAGGATGGGCTTGAGCAGTGAGAGCGCGGGCGCGGTGCCCTCGAGGGCGGCGCGGTAGAGTTGGGCGGGGATGTCGGGGGCCAAGTCTTTCGCTTCGCGCACGGTGGTGCAGGAAAGCCAGTAGATGGAGAGCGGGTGATAATTTTTCTCTTTGCCGGTGGGTTTTGATTTTTTTGGAGGGCGCGGTGGCACAGCGATTTCCAGATCGGTGAACCAGTGGGCCAGATTTTCGATGGCGGTTTCCAAGGTGGTTTCGAACCAGTGGCGCACGACGATGCGGCCGGAGTTGCCGGCCAGGGTGACGGCGAGGAATCGATCACGGCGGGCGAGTTCACGTTCCACGCCAGCGAAGGGCGCGACCAAGAAATCGCGCACGACTTTTGGGTCGGGGCGGTTGAGGAAGGCGAACGGCGTTTTCGCGATGTCGGTTTGGACAGGCCAGAAACAGAGGCAGGTCTGGCCGATCCGTAGGGAATGGTCAGAATGTCCGATCAGGTGATTGAGGGCGACGCTGTAGGCGGTGGCGGCGACATCGGAAGTGGGCGAATTGAGGCTTTGATCGAAACCGTAGGAGGAAAAAGCAGGTTTATCGAAAGAGACGATGGAGGCACCAAACGACTGGGTATTGGGAATGCCCTGAATTTTTGGATTATGAGTGGGGGCGAGTTTCTGGTTTTCCTCGCCCGTGATTAGGCAGCGACCGGTGGCGAAGCCCTCGCGCGCGGCTGCAACTTCCTGCGTGTGGCGTTCCCGCCAGAAGCGACGGAGGGTTTCATCTTCCAAAAGGAGCGAGCCGTTGACACGGAATGTGAAATTTTCAGGACCGAGACGAGTTTCCGAACCGCTCGCGGTAGTGAGCCACCACGCAGGCTTCTCCGATTTGCCATCCGCCGCTTGGCCCCAACGCAAGAACTGAGGTGGTGTTGCAGCGGTGGCGGAGCGAAAAGCGAGGAGTGCGGGCATCTCTACAGAGGTCGTTGCCTGCTGAGCGGCAGCAAGCTGCGCCCAGAAATCATCGCGCTTTGCCATGTTGTTGGTGTCGCGATCGGCTCGCTTTCGGTCGGTCATCGGTGCGCTGGGATCGGAGTCCAAACCGAAGACGGCGGTGAGACCGTCGGCCAAGAACTCGGAAACACCGCCAGCGACTTTGGGGCGAGTGGTTTGGGGGCAGGAAAATTCCTTGCCGCGTTTGTCGTCTCCTGTCGCCTGCGGGCCGCTGCCGAGAAGCGCCCCGGAAGCATCGAGTTCGATGATCCAGCGGACAGCCTTCGGTGAAAACGCGAGGTCATCCAGGAGCTTCCGCGAGACAGCGAAATCGTAGAGGTGTTTGAGGAGCATGGTTAGTTTCCTCCTTGGGCGAGGACGCGGTCGGGGTGGCAGTCGAGACGGGAGTTTTTCAGGGTCGCCTGGAAAAACAGCGGCTGGGGTTTGATGAACTCGGTCGTGGAGCGGAGGCGGGAAGTGGCGAAATCTTTCCGGCGTTTGGTCTGCTCGCCTTTTTTGAGTTCCGTGAGCGTTTGCTCGAAGTCGGTGGCTTGCCTCGCCTCCTCGTCGGGCGTCAGCCAGCGGAAACCGGCGGCGCGGGCACGATGATCGAAGAGGTCGTAGAGCATGAGGCCGAGGGCTTCGTTAATCGACTGCGGCTCCGGGAGCGAGTTGCGCACGGCTTCTTCGCGCAGCTCCTTGAGTCGTTGAGCGAGGGCGTCTTCGGGATCGGCCACCCAATCGAAGTTGGCGGCGAATTCCCGCATGCCGAGGCCGGGGCGATGGAAGCATTTTCCGGCACGGGCGCGGCCTTCGATCTCGCGGAGGTATTTGCCGAGGTTGTCGCGCGGGGGTTGGGCGAGCGGCGTGGTGCGAACCTCGGCGGTGATGAGGTATTCGACGTCTTGTAGGGCGAGCATGTTGCGCTGGGTGCCGTCTTCGGCGCCGCCACCGGCTTGGATGGGCGTGGTTTTCTCGGGGGAATTCATCCACGTCTTCGCGCTGTCGAGGCTGATGACTTTGGTGACTTCGTTGCGGCGGATGGAAATCCACCGGCCGCGTTTCACGACGCGGATGGAATCGATGAGGTAATACATCTGCGGCTCCCAGAAGACGGCTTCGAGGATGCCGCGCGCAGCGGACGGCGTGAGCACGGGGTAGCTGACGCGTTCCACTTTCATTTCAGGTCGGGTGAAGCAGGCGAAATCGCCCCAGACGCGGAGGGTGACAAGGTTGGCGGTGTTCATAGAGATTGGATGAATTCGTCGGGCGGGTAGTTGTCCAAAATAAGGCCGAGGGCCGGGTGATAGCAGGCAACGTCGAGCACGTAGAGTTCGAGGTTGGGCAAAAGGGGGCGGACGAGCTGGCGGGCTTTCAGTAGCTCAAATTTATGGTGGCGCACGTTGACCATGGTGCGCTGGAGGTGGCGAAGATCGTCGCGGTCAAAACGGGCGCGGCCGGGCGCGCGTGGGCCGTTGCGGAGGGCCTCGATGTAAGGCTCGGCCCACACGCCGCCGCGCATGTCGCCGGCGACGATGACCGGTGTGCCGGAGTCTTCGATGACGCGGGCTTTGCGGGCGACTTCACGGTAGCGGAGATAGCTGCGGTCTTCTTGAATGGTGGCTTCACGCAGCCCTCGTTGTTTAGAAACGTAGTCGGTGTTGACCACCTGATAGAGAGCTTGGAAGTAGTCGGAAAAAATTCCGGAAGACGTGGCGAGGTATTCGGCGGCGGCCGAAGTATCGCCCATCGCGGCAAGTGTGATCATCGCCCGGTCGGCGGCGGCGCGATAAACCCCGGGCGGAAGTTTGTGGTCGGCGGGTTGGAAAACGTGGACGAGGCCGGTGGCTCGGCGGCCCTCGCGATTGCAGCGACCGGCCACCTGCACGATGGAGTCGAGCGGGCCGAGGGCGCGCCAGACTTCAGGGAAATCCACATCAACGCCGGCCTCGATGAGCTGGGTGGAAATGACGCGGCAGGGCCGCGGATTGCGCGGGTCGAGGCGAGTGCGGATTTCGGCAATCAGAGTGAGGCGATGCTGGGCGCACATCGCGGACGAGAGGTGAATGGGGACTTCGTCGGCGGGGAGTTCGGCACCGTGGCGTTCGCGCAGGGTGTGGCCAAGGGCTTCCCAAAGTTCCTTGGCGTGGCGGGTGAGATTGACGACGCAGAGCACCTGCGGGGTGTCGGCCAAGCGGGCGGCCAGGGTGGGCCAGTCGAACGTTTCTCCGGGGACGGGGAGTCGGTAGGTGACGCGGCGGAGTTGACGGAAGAGGTCGTCGGGGGCGGGCGCGATTTCGCGGAGTTCGGCGGGGAGAAAGCCGTCGGGGAGCGCGGAGCAGCAGAGGAAAGCGGGCTGGGTGGCGGAGCAGAAGACGAAGCTGGTGGCGTAGTTCGTGGCGAGTTCGCGCAGGACGCTGAAGGTGGGCTTGAGCAGGTGGGCGGGCAGGGTTTGCACCTCGTCGAATATCACGACCGAACGGGGAATGCGGTGGAGTTTGCGGCAGCGGGACGGACTGGCGGCGAAGAGCGATTCGAGAAACTGCACCGAGGTCGTGACGATGACGGGTGCGTCCCAGTTTTCGGAGACGAGTTCGAGGCGGGATTTTTCCTCCTCGGAAGCATCGTCGTCGGGTTCGACGCCAGAGTGATTTTCCAAGACGACGTCGTCGCCGAAGATGCGTCGGTATTCGGAAGCGTTTTGCTCAATGATGGAAAGGTAGGGGATGACGACGATGATGCGGCGAAGTCCATGCGCTTTCGCGTGAGCGAGGGCAAAGGCCATCGAGGCGAGCGTCTTGCCGCCGCCGGTGGGCACGGTGAGAGAGAAAAAGCCGGTGGGTAGCGTGGCGCGTTCGAGCGCGGTGTCGAAGATGCAATTGCGGAGGGCGGCAAGCGGGCTGTCGGGGTTCGTTGCGGCTTTTGTTTTTTTGGCGCGTTCGGCGTGAACGGCGGCGAGCAGCGTGTCGGGGTCGAGAGGAGTATCGACAGGCGGGGAAGCAGGCCAATGCGCGGTATCCAAGCGATCCGCATCCACCACGCAGGAGAAAATCAGGCGAGTATAGAATTCAGAAGGAAAGGGATTTTCTGATGCGACCGATGCGATGACCCACGACGGCGGAGCCGGAGTGGCGGGGATCGAGCCGAGTTCGTTTTCGAGCTGGGCGACAAGCGAGGGGACGATTTCCGGGATGCGAAGCCCACGCTTGGCGCACATGCCTTCGATATCGCAGTGATTGTGCAGACCTGCGTGATGACCAGCGATGGCAAGCTTGGTGGCAAAAAGCTGGGGGCGGCTGTCGGCAGCCGCCCAAGCGGCTCCGAAGATGGCGTGTTGCGTTTCCACACTACTCGCGCATTCACCGCGCAAGTAAGCCTGGAATTCGTCGCGATATTTTCCCAGATCATGCAGCAGACCAGCGAGGCGGGCTTCGTCAGCGGCGCCGAACGGTGCGGCGAAACCGGCCGCGAGTTCAGCGACGTTGCGGAGGTGGACGGACAATAACTGCCAGCCGGATTCATCCGGGTTGCGGGATCCGTCCGGAAAATCGGCGGTGTGCGCGTAGTGGGGCATGCGGGCGGGCGGGGTGTTGGGGAGACGGCAAGTTTTCGCGGGCCCGAATGCTTGCGAGTTGAATTGTCTGCTTTACCGAACAGGCGCGGTCAACCTTCCTTCCTGCGCAATTATTGCGAACAGGTGAAAAACAGCACCACGACCACCTCACCGCTCACAAATCCCGCCATGCTGAATCTTCCTCCGGGGTGCTCCAGTCGGCGGCCCAGGCGGATTGGGCGAGTGGAAGCAGATTTTCGTCGCCCTCGCGCTTTTCCCGCGCCTTGAGGAAAGCGAGAAAGTCGGCCACCTCGCGCTGGATGCTCTCCGGCGCAGACTTGATTTCTTCGATCAGGGACTGGGTGAGAGCGGTCATGAGCCGGACGATGTTCAGGCGGACACGAGGGGATTGCGGGTGCGCAGGCGGGGGAAGCGCGAGAAGTCGCGATCAGCCGTCCAAAGTTCGCGCACGCCGTGGTGCAGGCAGAGGGCGGCGATGCGGGCATCGTGGATGCGCGGGCCGGTGATTTGGGCGGCCACGAGGAGGCGGGTGAGTTCGCTCCAGTAGGCATCATCCTCGTGCAGGAAATGCACCGCCGGTCGGGCCCGCCACCGGACGACGGCCTCCAGGGATTGGGTGAGCGTGGATGGCGGCGTAAAGATGCGGCTATGCGTGGTGATGCCGATAAATTCATGCTCACAAGGCCAGGGCAGCGCCCAAGGGGCGTGGTCCCATAAGCGCTAACATAACAGAGCCTTGATCCGGGGCGTCCTTCGACGAGAGCCTTCCGCTAAACCGCGCTGAAAGTCATTCCAGCAAGCAAGACAGTCCTTGATCGGCAAATTCGGCCAGAGGGCATCGCGAATGAGTTGGAGCAACAATTCTCCCTCACGCCAGAAACTCCGGTGGCGGGTCTTGCTC
>JBBRBC010000089.1:0-10838 GCA_038206205.1 Opitutales bacterium | reverse complement strand
TTTATAGATCTTCTTTCCGGAGGGGAGGGAGCTATCGCTCCCTCCCCTAAACCCCTCCCTCGGTAAGATCCTAGTTGAGGCAAGCGGTAAGAAAATTAGGTGAGGCAATACGGGGGGTGGGTTTGCTGAAGCACACGGGATTTACCCTCGACCCCGCTCATTCGACGCCTTGTCTAGGGGAGTGTCGTCATCCTTAACCCTGCAACCCATCGGATTCATTCGTACGCAGAAGCAGGTGAAATTCCATGCAAGGCATCAGCCGATTGAAAGCAACGCGGAGCAGAACGTCCTCGAGCTGTTACCGGACTGCCAATACGAGGAGGCTTTGCAGGATCTCGCGGGTTTTTCCCGGATATGGTTGGTCTGGTGGTTTCATCGCAATACGGAGTGGCGTCCGTTGGTTTTGCCTCCCCGCGGGCCGTCGAAACGTCGCGGGGTTTTTGCGACCCGTTCACCTCATCGACCGAATCCACTCGGTTTGACGCCTGTGCAGTTGATCCGCGTGGATGGTCTTAAATTGATCTTGGGTGCTTGTGATCTGGTGGATGGGACACCGGTTTTTGACATCAAACCTTATATTCCGGGCTATGATATTTTTGCCGAAGAGCGGACAGGGTGGTTGGATGAAGTGGAGGAAGCGCTGAGTCAGCCACCCCTATATACGGTCAACTATGCCCGATTGGCGGAGACCCAAGCGGAATGGTTGCAGGCGAACTGGCAGATCGATTTCCGGCCACGCTTGAGCGAACTGTTGGCCCGTGACCCGGGGCTGCATCGCTCGAGACGGATCACGCGGCGAAGTGCCGGGGTGTTCGTGATCGGCTGTGGGGCGTGGCGCGCGGTTTTTGCCGTGGAAGAAAAGCGAGTGACGGTCCAAGAAATCGAGGCTGGTTATGCCAAGCGATTTTTGTGTGATCCCAACCGCTCCGGAATTATTGATCGTGAGGCGCAGCTCGCTTATCTTGAGCACTGGCCGGAACGTCCTTTAACCGTGCGGAAGAAAGCCGATTAACTCTTGCTGCCAGCAGCAAATTAGCTGTTTAGACAGACCAATCTGAAGCCGGAGTAGGGGCCGACTCTGCAGATTCTACCGGGATAAGCCCCTCGGGAGCTTCACCGACATAAAACAAATGGTAGTGCTGAAAACCCAAGGGGGCGTGGCGCATTCCGTAGCTCATGACGAGCAACCCGATTGAAGAAACCAACGAGACAGTCTCGAGGAGAAGTAGGTAGGAATTATTCATGGGGTTGAATGAATCGGGACCTTAAGAGAACAATGGGGATTCTCATTAGGTTTTTTATTTTACTGGGGGTTCTGTCAGATTTGTTAATTTCGTGTATCGAAGTAAAGAGTGTTTGCTTGCGCCAAGTGAAATAAAATATTGCGCGCAAGATTTTTGCGTTAGCCGTGGGTCATTACCGATTGAGAGATCGAATGTCATCGCATCAAAGCCGTCCTGAATTTCAGTCTGTCGCTTCATGAAACCTTCCGGGATTTTTCAATTTTTCGTCTGGTGGTTGATCGTCGCCAGTTTTTGGGCTTTCGTTCTGTTTGGACTCGATAAATGGCGGGCTAAACACAGCCGGGAGCCGCGAATTTCCGAGTCGACGCTTTTACTCGTCAGCGCGCTCGGGGGGTGGCTTGGCGGTTTACTGGGGCTGATGATTTTTCGGCATAAAACGGCCAAGGTTTCCTTCCTGTTTCAGTTCTTCGTCGCCCTGATTGTTTTCACAGGACTGGTCTGGGTTGGGCTGAAGTTTAACGGGACGTGATTAACGTCATTGAGTCGGACCACGGGGTTGGCCAAGTTGCGTCGATGCACCAGTCAAAGTCCAAGGATCCGTTGCACGGCGTCACGCTCGAGCAGTTGCTTACCGAGATGGTGAGGGAGTATGGCTGGGAGGAATTGAGCCGGAGGATCGAGGTGCGCTGCTTCATGTTCGATCCGAGCATCAAATCCAGTCTGACGTTTCTGCGTAAAACGCCTTGGGCCCGAACAAAACTGGAAGCGATGTACGTGCAATGGAAGAAGCACCCGGCAAACGGGGAGGCGACTTCATGAGGGCTCTCCCCATCGGACATGGCCGGTTCACAGCTATCCCTTCATCTGACCTATGAGTCGTGTCATGTGTTACCGTTGTTTCTGGCCCCAGCAATTTTGCTGGTGTCCCACGCTGCAGCCGATGGCGACGCGGACGCGCCTGGTGTTTTTGATGAGCCCGAAGGAATACAAGACGGAGAAAGGCGGCACGGGACGGCTCACCCATCTGTGCCTGCCGAACAGCGAGCTGCACATGGGGGAAAATTTCGATCTTAACGAGACGGTGCAGGAGCTGATCGCCGATCCGCAAAATTACTGCATGCTGCTGTATCCGGGGATCACGGCGCGCAATCTCTCCAAAGGGGACTTTACGCCCGCCGAGTTGGGGGCGCGTCGCTTGGTGGTCTTCCTGATTGATGCGACATGGGGCGGGGCGAGAAAATTGCTGCGGCTCAGTCCGAGTCTGCAACGGTTGCCACGCATCATGTTTACACCCTCGGCCCCGAGCCGTTATATCATCAAGCAGCAGCCGCAGGAAGGGTGCTTGTCGACGCTGGAGGCCGTTCACGAACTGCTCATGGCCTTGGAGCGTTCGGGCTTGGATCAATATCCGCAACCGGCGCAATTACTGGATGTTTTTCAACGCATGCAGGAATTGATGATCAAGTGCGCGGCCGATCCCACGCGTCAGGGGTACCGTCGCCGACCCTATCAGAATCCGCATGATCGAGTGGGAGCAAACCGACCCGCCGGTAAGCGACGGATGAAATTTTTGAAGGTAGAACCGTCCAGTCCGGTGTCCGGTGGCCGGTCGAGCTCAGGCTAGTTCGAAATAACACCGCTAAATTCTCTATTTTCGCTCCATGAATGAGTCGGAACCAGCCCGTTGTCATGAACTGTTGGGCGTCAGTTTGGGGTGTAGCCCCGAGACTTGGAGCGAGCGTTTGGGTTGAAAAATGCGGCATTAAATCAGGGCGGTGATGCCGGTGAGCGGGAACGATTGCGTCTGGCCTATAACGCGGTGGCGGCTCACCTGCGCGCCAGATTTCATCGGCAACGGATGGTTGAGGGAAAGCCTACCCAAGGAATGATGTCCGGCGGACCAACACCGATTTCCGCTCCTGCTTCGCCACCGGATCTCGCGCCCGGCCGCGTCCGGAATGATGAAGTGTTGCCGCTATTTGCTTTTGATATTTGGCGGGTGAACCTAACCGTGCCGCCCTTGTTATTGGGTTTGCTGTGGTTAGTGAATCAAAGCCCCTTCAGTTTTTTCCTCAGAGGATTTCAGGTTTGGATGCACGAGTTTGGTCATGCGACAGCGGCGTGGCTCTGCGGACGGCGGGCGCTCCCGCTGCCGTTTGGCTGGACGCCGGTGGAGCCCGAGTTTTCCCCCTTCGTGTACTTTGGCCTGCTGTTGCTTTTCGGCATTCTCTTTGTGGCCGGCTGGAAGGAGCGTAAAATCTGGCCGATGCTCGCCGCATTGGGACTGGCGTTACTTCAGTTTTTCATGACCTGGCGTCTGACGGAACTCCGGCAGGAATTTTGGTGGAGCGCGTTTGGCGGGGTGGGCGGTGAATTTTATTTGAGCGCGCTGTTTATGGCGTTTTTCTTTGTCGAATTACCTGAGAAATTTCGCTGGGGCATGTGTCGCTACGTGTTTTTTCTGATTGGTGCTACGGCTTTTCTCAACATCACCGGGTTTTGGAACCAAGTGTATCACGGTCTCGAACAAATTACCTTCGGCACGATGATCAATGGCGAGGATGATGAAGGCGGGGACATGAACAAGTTGATGGATATCTATGGCTGGACCCAGAAAGATATCCGGCAGAATTACCAATTCCTTGGCCGGTGGTGCTGGATCTTTCTGGGACTGATGTACGCCGGGTTTGCTTTCAGGCTGAATCGGATTGCCGATAAAATTGCTGATCAATTCGCTGAAAAATTCCGGACAGACCAAGACACCATCTCCAGCTAAACGAAAGCGGCTAGAGCCGGGGCGGATCAATCGCCGGCCAGCAGACTCGCGCAAATCGATGAAATCTCCGAAAGGATCAGGGGAGCTTGGCTTGGATCACTTTGCTGGCGGCACCAAAATCGATCAAGCTGGCGTCGGGATGCTGTTTCAGTGCGGCAATCACTTTGCCCATTTCCTTTTTCGAGGCGGCTCCGGTTGCGGCGATCGCTTCCACGATGAGGGCCTCCAGCTTGGCGGGATCGAGGCCTTTCGGCAGATATTTTTCCAATAAGATGATTTCGGCGGTATTGGCCGCTACGAGATCGGCGCGACCGGCTTTTTCGAATTCCGTGCGGGCGTCGACGAGGTTTTTGACCGCCTTGCGCAGCGTGGTCAACGTGAGGGCGTCGTCCATTTCCTTGTTCGCATCCATCGCGGCACGCTTGATTTGGGAATCGGCGGTACGAAGAGCTGTGGTGGCGGCGGAATTTCGTGCTTTCAGGGCAACGATGATATCAGCACGGAGAGTGTCGTAGAGGGGGGAGGGCATAGAAACAAAAAGGCTGGGTTTGAGTGAGAGTGAGAGTGGCTGAATCAGGGGAGTTCTTGCAGACGGATGCGACGATATTCCATCTGGCCGCGATCGCCTTCCAATCCGATCGGACCAGTGGCCGGTACCGGCATCGCGTCTTCGATCAATTCTCCGTTGCAGGTGCAGTGAGCGGCCCCGTCTTTGACCGTGATGATAATTTCGTTCCAGTCCTGTGCTTTGTAATTTTGCAATTTGGTATAGGGTCCGGCGAGCAGGTAGTCGCGGCATTGCAGTTGCGGACCCCGGACGTAGATGCCGCTATCGGCATTGGGGGTGGCGCGGAATTCCAGTTTGAGCACAAAGTTTTTGGGGAACTCCCGCGCCGTCCATAATTTCTGGATTAGGCGGCCCGCAGATGGCGTGGTGACGATCAATCGGCCATTTTTCGCGACGTAGCGTCCGTCGGGCGAAGCGACTTGACCGTCAAAATTCACGGCGGTCTTTACCACGGACCATTCGGCGGCGTTGGGATTGGAGGCGAGCCGGATTTTTGCGGTACTGATATCGTCGGCCGTGTTCGGCAGAAAACCCCAGCCGGTCAGATCATGCCCATTAAAAAGACTCACGAAGCCGGGTTCGGGAGTGAACACATCCCGCTCTTTGTCCAGAAATCCGAGGGTGGCCAAAATGGGACGAAGTGCCGTTGCCCATTTTTGATATCCGGAGGCATTGGGATGGAGCAGATCAGAAAACTCCCCGATTTTGGCCTCACCTTGTTCATTGGCGAAGAGCGTCCAAGTATCCACCACGGTTACTTGCGGTTGGTCTTTCATGGCTTCTTTGATGAGCAAATTGATGCGATTAATCCGATAGGAGGGTCGCTTCATGGAGGCCGAACTCGGGAAAACTTCACACAACACCACCGGCATGGTGGGATTGTGCTGCTTCAGTGCGGTGACGAGGAGACGGATGTTGGCGGCGATCGTCCAGGAATCAGCTTTCTCGGCGAGATCGTTGGTGCCGATCAGCAACACGACGCCAGATGGATTCAGCCTCAGCACATCATCCGACAGACGGATGAGCAGACCGCGCGTGGTGTCGCCGCTGATCCCGCGATTGGCGACTTTGACGCCGGGAAAGCTGGCCGCCAAATTCTCGCCCCAACCTTGGGTGATCGAGTCGCCGAGAAACACCAGTGCGCCCTGATCAGTTTTGACCTCAGTTGCCCACTTGCTCCGTTTCTCCACCCACAGCTTGCGGAACCATTCATTGCGGCGGATTGGCCCTTCGCCGGGCAGGCCGCTGTTCGTGGCCGGAATTTCAAAGCGCGAGGCAACCGGAGTTTCGGGGTTGACCAGGGAATTTTTGGTGGTCGCGCAGCCGGCGAGCAAGCCGACCACAAGCAGGAGGGGTAGAAGAAATCTCATGGGTGGGAAAATCATAGCCCGGCTGAGCCAAAGTGCCAGTACAAGAAATCTTACTGCGGGAACTTGGGGTTACGGCGCTAGAATGGTATCAACCTTCGTCCAGATTTCCGTGGGCACCCCAAGGGCTTGTTTCAAGGCGACGTCCCGATCCCACGGATTCTTGATTCGGGCGAAGGCGTAACTTTGGCGGAAAGAAAGTTGCGGGAGAAAATACCACGGCGAAACCAACTGGTTGATGGCGATCAACGGATAATCCGTTCCGTAGATCAACCGATGCTGGAACTCAGGACGACGCAGTACTTCGGCCAGATAACCCCGCTTGTTAATTTGCGTGAGGGAGGAAATATCGGCGTAGAGATGAGGGAATTCCGGCATCAGTCGGGCGAGGCGATCAAGGGAACGCTCGTTCGCGAATTTCCCGGTGGTCGCCGCGTGGGCGGCGATGATGGTCACGCCATGCCGCAGCGGCAGACGCAGCCGCTCGGGATCGCAGAGTTCGTCGCGCGATTGAGTGAAGGAGCGTTCGTTGCCGGTGTGCGTGAGCAAGGGGAGGTGCAGTTCAACCATTTTCTGGTAGAAGGGAATGAGCCGTTCGTCGGCCGGATCGATGTGCTGGACGGCGGGCAGCCATTTCACCAGCACGGCGCCGTGCGCGCGCGCCCATTCCAAGCGGGCGAGCGCATCGGGCCGGTACGGATTAACGCTCGCCCCCCAGCGCAGGTTGGGGTGCTTGGCGACTTCCGTGGCGAGATAGTCGTTGGGGATGTAGATTTCGGTCTGTGCACGGTCGAGTTCCCCTTGGGCGTTGATGACGCCATCCAAGGCGAGCACGACAGCCCGATTCACGTGCTGGCTGGCGGCCAGTCGTTCGGCCAGCCGGGTGATGACGATAGCGTCGCCTTCCTTCATGATTTCTTCCTCAGTGACACCGAAACTCTTCAAATAGAAACGCAGTTTGAAACTGTGGCGGAGTTGATCCGAGACAAAGCAACCACTCCCGCCCGCGCCGCGCCCGGCGCTGTGGCAATGCATATCAAAAAAGGGAGTCGTTGGCAGAGCCTGCACCGGTTGGGCTGGATGCGGTTTGCTCAAGAGCAAGGGAGCAAAAATGAGCGCGCCGACCAAAAGAAGGCCGGTGCTCAGGCGAGGATGAGATTTAAAAAGGAAGTGCATGGTTGAGTGCCCGCAGTCTATCCGTTCCCGTCGCGTCAGCGTTAATTGATAAAACCAATTTGGCGCATTGATGAGGCGAATGCTGGTAGCCACATCTGCAATTTCCAAACGAGCGAAAAGAGGACAAAATGAACGTTCCGGTGCTCACTATTTTTGCGCGAAGGAGCGAGGGCAGGTCGGGGAGCTTCAGCTTTGCATAAATTGATTCCGCTGACTCGCTTTCCCGAAGAAGGACGGGACTCAGCCGTGTTGCCAGCAGGGGCAAGGGTTTTTCTCCGCACCACAATTCGATCCGTGATTCCGCCTCGGCCCGGGACCGGAAGGATCTCTTCTTCCGCCGCCCACTCACGGTTGCCCGGGCGACATACCGGAACCCGCCCGTAAGGAGGTTTTTTTCGGTAATGGACGGTGATGGAGGTCTACCCACATACCTACTTGGGGCTATCCGGAAACCACCATCATGGGTGATCTTTGAGCCGGGGACCGAAACTTTCGGTCCTCCGATGACTTTCATTGGAGGTGTGTGGCGGAATCGAACAGACGTAAGTCAGCGGACCCCCAATATAAAGTAACTGGCAACGGGAATGTTATTGGCCCGACAATTCTAGGGTGAGTCAAGGGACGGCCAGGCAATCTTGCGCGGATTCAGATCCGCTCTATTCGACGTGGAGCCTTCGAGGTTATGGCGCGAGGTCGATGAGCGGATCAGTGGGTAATGCGGGCAAGACTTTGTTCAGATGCAGTCGATAGCTCTCCACTGTCCGCATCGCGGGAATCAGCGCCTGTACCCGGTAATATCTCAGTGCGAACCACAGGCGGACAAAACGACTGCGAAAACGATAACGACTACCGACCTTTTCCAACAGCGCTTCCTTGCCCTTTACGGCCGTGGCGAGGGCCGGCCCAACGTCGCCAGGGTTTCTGAGGCCAGCAAATTCCAGAAATTCTCGCGAGCCAGCGCCCAGATGTTCCTGAAACGCTATGCAGAAAACGATGCGTTGTTGTTTGATGCTGAAATCCGAAAGCCATTTTTCGCCGAAGGGGGTGATGTCACGCAGCAGTTTATCAAACGCTCGTTGTACAATTGCCGTCGTCGCCGGTTTGTCCTGCCCCAGATGCTCATTCCATACCTCATAACAGAGATGTTGAATGTCATTGGGTGAGTCTCCAGCGATCCGCACAATCAGAGCGGCTGCCTCAGGCTCGATTTTGTGGCCATGGAGAAATTGCCGCTGAATAAAGTCCAGCATCTCGTCCTCAGGAATCGCCTCGACGTTCGCTAGCTGCGCCTGCTCGTAGAGAGGAGAACTGTCCGACGTGAAGAGGCACGTAAACGAGTCCCGCGAGCTGCCCGCATAAAAGACCGGCGTTTTGCTCATTTGTTGAATTTCGTCGCGCATGATCGCAAGCGTCGCGTTGGCCACGGCCTCGGGGAGCCGATCAGGGATATCCTGGAGTTCGTCGATAAAGAGGGTGAAGGCCGTGCGAGCACTGGCATCACGAATGATACCGAATACCCGTTTCAGACTATCGGTCGGAATTCCCGCTGCGGCTTTAAGTTCAAACCCGCTCATAGACGCCCGAATCTCCCGAATCTCCAGTCCAACCTCCCGCAACCAAGGGACCACCTTGCGGGCGATCACGCTGCGCTCGCGCAAAAATCGTTCGAGGTCCGCGACCGTCCGGTTGATCACATCGGCCAGATCAAGGACCTCGTAATAGTTGAGCCGCAGCATCGGCACCTTCATACCCTGCAAGGTCCGGTTGACGATTGAGCTTTTGCCCATACGTCTGTCCCCGACCAACGCGAGCCGGGCATCATCACGCACCGTTTGCTTTACGCGAGTTTCGAGCGCTGGGCGTGGACATGCCGCATCGCTTGCGGTCATAACTTTCCCATATACAAACGGATTTTTCGGGGGTTGCTTGCTCATATTTTGATGAATGGTTGTTTGACAGTTCTGTCAAGTTTTCTTGATAAGTTCATCAAACAACAATCATTCAAGCTACCGGTCTCGTTTTACCCGCCTCTAATAACGCGTTAACAAGGCTCTTTGCTTCGCGCAGTCGCGTTGAAGGAGATCCGCGCAGGAGTTTCCATGGGACCGGTTGCACCGCCAATACTTCTTCAAACCAACGATGCATCTCCTGCCGTATGTGCTCTCCATCGCGCAAACCATCCTAACGAAAGGAATCTCATCACCTGTTAGTAGGTATAGGTCGCATCGCCCCGCGCGTGCGACCGCTTCTACCTCTGGACTGTGTTCCCCCATGTGACGTCGATGCCAGAGAACTGTAGCGAAGGCGTTGGTGTCGCAGATAAGCACCCGATTGGCGTGTCTAGCAGCTACGTCCTCGCGTCGCGCTTGTTCCTGCGCAATGTGAACAAACTCGGCGCTGTTCCACTGGTTATTATTCACCGCCTGTTTCTTGACTGAGTATTCGCGACCGTATTCTTCCACCCACGACGTTTGCAGGCTCCCAGCCAGCGCTTTCGCCAAGGTCGTTGTTCCGGTCGATTCTGCACCCAGAATACAAACTCGTTTTGCGAGCCAAGCACGTACGGGTGGCTCGATGAATTCCCAGTTGGCGTATGGATCATTGCGTACGGTTGTGCCGGAAAACCGGACCCGTCCCCGCGTTGGATCGACCGACACATGTTGCGCGCCCATCAGGGCAGCGTACCGCTCACCGTACTCTTCGGACGTGAAGACAACGTCCGGCGCGCGACCGAGCCAACGCACGGTGTTTTCCGCCCAAATGCGTGTGTCGTTTTCGTCGTAACGATCATCAATTACCATCACCCGAACGGAAGGATGTATCTCCCGCATCCATTCACCGCGAATTTCCCCAGGCACAAAATCGGTGGGTTTGGCGCAGACAATCACCATAACCTCCCGTGCTTGTCCCGCTGCGGTGTCGATCAGGAGCTTATGCCCGCGGTGGGGCGGGAGAAATTTTCCGATCACGACACCGAAACCAAATTTCATGGCATTGCCTTTTGAGACCGCCAACTGCGCGACCATTCACGCACCCCGATCAAGCACATGAGCAGGAACACCGTAACGGTCCGCAAATCGACCACGCGACATGTCGGACGCGACCGTCTTTGCCTCGAACCCAAAACCCGTCCGCGTCGAGAGCAGGGCGGCGGAGATGGCGCGCAGGGTGTCGCATGTCCTCGTCGAGCCTGTTCGATTCATCCTCACGCACGTCGGGGCGGAGTCCCGCGAAAAGACAAAACGCAAAATACTGCACCCACTGCGGAGCGTTGGCTTGCAGCAAGCGCATGAGCTCGAGCGCGGCCATGGGTTCGCGCACTATCGCTGGGGGCCGATGTTTCGCGCGGGGCTTGCGTGGGATACTCGCGCATGGGGACACGACAAGCCAGCCTCGTTGGACGGCTAAGGCAAAGGCCGAGGTAATATATGCAAATGCCTCGTTCCACGTTTTCACCGCCAGGCCTTCATAGCGTGACAAGAACGCGAGAATGTTCTCGCGAGTGATCGTGCCGGGATGGTCGCGCTGTTCCCGCTGCAACGAGTGAAAGAACAAGACAAGCCCAGCTAGTGTACTGGATGATAAATAGCTATACAAAATTAGATTAGTCTGTTTATCTGTCGGAATGGCCCGCCCGATCAGCATTCTTACTCTTACGTCCGAGCAGCGCAAAGAACTGCGCTGGATTGTGAATCGCCCTAAAGCGA
>JBBRBC010000088.1:0-11830 GCA_038206205.1 Opitutales bacterium | reverse complement strand
GGGACCTCCAAGCCGGTCCCGCGTTGGGGGCTGAGCTTCATGGGCTCTGACCGAGGTATGACTACAGACTACGGCTGGTTTCCGATACTCACGTTTTTGCTTCAGGTTGGACATTCAGCTTCATCCTTGAGCGCGCCCTCTCATTCGCGGCGTCTGCAATCCAGACGCCCTGCAGCAAGCCGTGGTGGACGTCGGTCTCCGCGCCGACGCTTTTCTTCGATTGGGACATCGACGACCACCTCATGCGACGCAGTTCGCGGTTCAGTTCAACACCGTCAACAAAGCCGCCGCCGTGTCCGCCCAGCGCGGCATCGCTCGCGTCATCGCTTCCGTTTGCAATCGCGCGCATTGCGCGGCGTCCGTGAGCACCGTCCGTAATTTTATTTGCCAGTCGGCGAGATCATCCACCGTTGCCATCAGGCAACCTCCCGCGTCGGCGATTTCCCGCAACACCGGCAGATCACTGGCCACGCACGGCACCCCGTGCCAGAGCGCTTCGAGCAGCGGCAGACCACAGCCTTCGGCCTGCGTGGGGAGGCAAACCGCCCGGGCTTCGCGATAAAGTTTTCTCAGCGTGGCATCGCTCGCTACCGCGTGAAAATGAAACCGCGATTCGCGTTGCTGTGTTTGCTTGAAGCGTTTTTCCAGAGGTTTTCCGAAATGCGGATTCACGCGGCCGACGAGGTGCAGCTCGAAATCCAAGCCGTCGCGCCAGAGCGCTTCGCACGCTTCGAGGAGAAAACCCTGATTCTTGCGCGGCTCAACGATGCCCACGCACAAGAGTTGCGGGCGGGCGTTCGTTTTTGCCGAGGGGGACGCGGCCACACGCGGTGAACCATCAAAGTCCGCGCCGAACTCGATCGGGGCCACCTGTGCGCGTGGCATCACCCCCTGCCAGCTCCAGAAACCGGTGAGATCCGCCTGACTCGCTCGCGAGATGGCAAACACCCGATCGAAATCCGCCAGCATCTTCATGTGCCCCGGATGGCGTTGCACACTCTGCGGCCAAGTGACGTGGGGAAATCGCAGCGGGATCGCATCGTAGAACATCGCGGCCGTCCGGCACTCGCGTCGCTCCATCCACGCGGCGAATCCCGGTCGCTCGGCCGCGCTGAATAATTCAACCGTGAGCAACCAGTCTTGCTTTTGAAATTCAACTTTCCTTGCCGGTTCGTCGGCGAACACGAATGACTCCTTCGCCCAAATTACTTCGCGCACCGCGTCGCCAAGCTCTTCGCGCAGCCGCGAACTCACCCGCGTGAGTCCCGATTTCTGCCGCGCTTCCGCCATCTTGGTGACGTCGTAGTAGATCACGGCTGAATGGCGCGTACGAAGCATTCGACGAGGCGGTCGGTGTTCTTGTGCGCATCGTAGTTTGCTTCCACCCAGGCGCGCGCTGCTGCGCGCAGCCGTTCTGCGAGTTCGTCATCGGTCGCCAGATGCTGCAACGCCACCACCCACGCCAACGGCAGATCGACATCCGCGACCAAGCCGGTGCGTTGCTGTTGCACCGCCTCCGTGGTGGCCGACACCGGCGAAGTCACCACGAGCACGCCGGCGGCCATCGCTTCGGGAATCACATTCGGCAAACCATCGCGATCTCCACTTGGGGCCACGATACCCGTATGCAACAACACATCCGCCCAAGCGAGTTGCGGCCAAATCTCCGCATGCGGCAACTGCCCGGTGAGTCGTACTGCTGGCGTTAAATTACGTTTCACTAATTCACGCTCCAATGATGCGCGCAACGGACCATCGCCCACGATTCTGGCTTCGAAAGCGACGCCCGCTGACTTGAGCGCTTCATAGATGGCGAGCTGGCGCGTGAATCCTTTCTTGGCCACGAGTCGTGCCACGCAAATAAGTCGCAGCGGCGCACGGGCAGGGCGGAGCGGCTTGAACGCGGGGAAATGCCCCAGCCCGCGCCGGATAACGTGAATCTTCGCCGCGTCCGCCCCTCGTTCGCTGAGAAAGTGTTTGCCGGACTCGGTTGAGGTGTGGACGAATTTAGCGAGCGCCAGTTTTTCCATCAGCCACCAATCGCCGCCGTGTTCGTATAAATCGTAGGCGTGCGCGCCCGTGCTGTAAGGGATGCCGAGAATGCGCCAGAGGAGCCACCCGGCCGTGGCGGGCGCTCCGGCCCACGCGCCGTGGACGAGCGTCGGCGGATGCTCGCGAAACTCCCGATAGAAACAGCCGGCGAACCCGGCTCCGAGCATGTTCTCCCAGAAATTCAGCCACGAGGGCGGCGCACGCATGATGACGCCTTCGAAAAGATCGAGCACGATGCGTGGCCGGCGGAAGCAGTTCCACGGAATGATAAACAAAAACAGCGGAATGAGATTCCAGAGGTTGAACTTTCGCACGGGCAATCCGTGAAACTCACCGCCGCCGCCCCAGAATGAGTACAGTTGGAGTTTCAGTCCCTTCGCCTGCAACGCCGCGACATCGCGCTGCAAGAACGTCTCCGAAGTCTTCGGAAACGTCGTGAACAAAAGGGCGATGGTCGGAGGGGCTGACAAGTTGAGTGGACTATGACATATCAATTCAGAAGGAATTGACCACGGATTTCATGGATGAGCACGGATAAATTCAAACATACAATGCCAGTGCTGGCTGAGTAGCCGCGTTGGAGCGCAGCGCCAGCGCGGTGGGAGCCACGTGGCCGCTGACCGCACTTTCGTCTTCGGCTTAAGTACGGCTACCCAATACCAATCTACCACCCCGCAGTGATGATGGAAAAAGTTCGGCATTCGAAAATCAGCATTCGGCATTTCCGCCCTCACGCCGTCGCCGCTCCCGCTACGACGAGAAATGCCGCCAACGCTGGATCGGGCGCAGCGGATTTACTCCAGCCCAGCACGAGCCGGCTCTCGGGTGCCGGACCGTCGATCGGCCGAAACGCGACTTCGTCAGGCAATTGCCGCGCCTCGGATGGACACATAAAGGTCGCGCCCAAACCCGCACGCACGAGCCCGATGGCGTTGGCGCGCGGCCAGACTTCGTCGGCGATCCTCGGCGTCACTCCCGCCTGCTGAAACGCGGCGAGCACGCGGTCATAAAAGCCCGCATTATGGGAACGCGGAAACATCACGAAGGGCGTATCCGCCAGAGCTTTTAATCGGATGCTCTTCGCTTTCGCTAACACGTGGTCGGCGGGCAGGAGTACCCCGTTTTTCTCCCGGAGCAGCACCTTCATGGTCAGCCCCGGCGGCGGCGTGGCATCCGGATGGAAAAACCCGCACGCGATTTCGCCATTCTTCAACGACTCCAACTGCGCCGAAGTAGGCGATTCGTTTAACTCCACGCGAATACCCGGATAGCGCCGGTTGAACTCGCGCAAAATACCCGGCAACACCGTCGCCATCGCCAAGCCCGTGAACGCGACACGCACATGCCCGGCCTGTCCGCCCGCCAGCGCCTGAATATCGCCCGGCACTGCGGCCAACGCGCGGAGCAACGGCTCGATGCGTTCCAGCAACGCCCGACCCGCCGGGGTCAGCTCGACCTTTCGTCGCGTGCGATTGAGCAGATCCACCCCGAGCGCTGTTTCGAGTTGGGCAATGCACCGCGACAACGCCGGTTGCGCCACCGCGAGCGACTCCGCCGCCTTCCGAAAATGCAGCTGCCGCGCCACCTCGCGAAAGTACACAAGGTGCCGGAGTTCGAAGGGATACTGATACTCGCGAGGCATCACAGAGCACGAAACAAGTATTTCTGGTTATGGCAAGAGTCTGGTAATCTCTGACGTCCAATCGTTCTCATTCTCCTAAGCCTACTTGTGCTCTCCTCCTGAAAACCCGAGAGAAAGAGCATGAGCATGAGCACGAGAAAGAGAACGATCAGGAAACTCACCTTCACTTTTCCTTTCTGGCTCTCAACTCTCAGCTCTAGACTCTCAACTTTCCTCCCATGTCCTCCCCCAAATCCCTCTTCGAAAAAGTGTGGTCCGCCCACACCGCCCGCACGCTGGCCAACGGCCAGACCCAACTCGTCATCGGCACGCACCTCATCCACGAGGTCACTTCGCCCCAGGCGTTCGGGATGCTCCGCGACCTCGGCCTCAAAGTTCTCATGCCGCACCGCACCTTCGCGACGGTCGATCACATCATCCCGACCGATCAACTCGTCGAGCCCTACGCTGATCCGCTCGCGCAGGCCATGATGAACGAACTCCGCAAAAATTGCGCAGAGTTCGGTATTACCTTTTTTGACCGCGCCTCCGGCAAGCAAGGCATCGTGCACATCGTCGGACCCGAGCAAGGCATCACCCAGCCCGGCACCACGATCGCGTGCGGCGATTCCCACACGTCCACTCACGGCGCGTTCGGCGCGATCGCCTTCGGCATCGGCACCAGCCAGGTGCGCGATGTGCTCGCGACCCAGACGATGGCGCTTGGCGCGCTCAAGGTCCGTCGCATCGAGGTGAACGGAAAACTTCGCCCCGGCGTATACGCCAAGGACGTCATTCTCGACCTCATCCGCCGCCTCGGTGTCAACGGCGGCACCGGCTACGCCTACGAATACGCCGGCAGCACCTTCGATGCTTTCACCATGGAAGAGCGCATGACCGTCTGCAATATGTCCATCGAGGGCGGCGCCCGCGCCGGCTACGTCAATCCCGACGAGACCACCTTCGCCTATCTCAAGGGTCGTCCCTACTCGCCGAAAGGCGACGCTTGGGATGCCGCCGTCGCGAACTGGAAATCTTTCGCGTCCGATGCCGGCTGCAAATACGACGACGTCGTCAAGATCGACGCCGCCGACATCGCGCCGACAGTTACGTGGGGCATCAATCCCGGCCAAGCCATCTCCATCACGGAAAACGTGCCCAGCCCGGAGACCGCCACTTCCGCCGACGATAAGGCTGGCATCATTGAGGCACTCGCCTACATGAAACTTCCTGCCGGCAAACCGATCAAGGGCACGAAGATCAACGTCGCGTTCCTCGGCTCCTGCACGAACGGACGCCTCTCGGATTTCCAAGAAGTCGCCAAGTACATCAAGGGCCGCAAGGTCGCCCCGGGCATCAAGGCCATCGCCGTCCCCGGCTCGCAGATCGTCGCGCTCCAGTGTGAAAAGCTCGGTCTCGACAAGATACTCAGCGAAGCCGGCTTCGAGTGGCGCGCTGCCGGTTGCTCGATGTGCCTCGCGATGAATCCCGACAAACTCATCGGCGATCAGTTGTGCGCCAGCTCATCCAACCGCAACTTCAAGGGCCGCCAAGGCTCGACCACCGGTCGCACCTTGCTCATGAGTCCAGTCATGGTCGCCGCCGCCGCCGTCACCGGTTCCGTCGCCGACGCCCGCGAAATCTTCGCTTTCACCAACTAATTGTTCTGCCCACGGAACACACGGAACACACGGAATACACAGAAATAAAATACACTCTTCCTTCCATGTGTTCCGTGGGCCCTCTTCTGCCTCTCAACTCTAAGCTCTCAACTCTAAGCTCTCAACTCTCAACTTTTATGTCTCTCGCTAAAATCACCTCCGTCTCCGGTCGCGCCGTCACTGTCCCCGGCAACGACATCGATACCGATCGCATCATCCCCGCGCGCTTCATGAAGTGCGTCACCTTCGACGGCCTCGGCGAATTCCTTTTTTACGACGTTCGCAAAAACGCCGACGGCTCCGACCGCGCCCACCCACTCAACGATGCCCGTTTCCACGGCGCCACAATTCTGATCTCCGGCGCCAACTTCGGTTGCGGTTCGTCCCGCGAACACGCGCCACAGGCGATTCAGAAATACGGTTTCAAGGCCGTCATCGCCGAGAACTTCGCCGAGATTTTCTTCGGCAACAGCGTCACGCTCGGTATCCCCTGCGCCTGCGCCAAGCGCGAAGACATCGCGAAGATCTCCGCCACCGTGGAAGCCAATCCCTCGACGGAAGTCACGATCGACGTCGCGAAACAAGAAATCCGTTTCGCCGGCCAGAGCGTGCCCGCCACCTTCCGCGAAACCGCCCGCGACGCCCTGATCAACGGCCGCTGGGACGCCATCGGCGAACTCCTCGACGGTATTCCCGCCGTCAAAGAAACCGCCAAGAAGCTCCCGTACCTCGCGGCGTAATTCGAATCATCGTCCGCCTTGGTTTTTGTCGGGCTGTCGCTTGCAACAACCTCACTGGCCCCGGACGAACCACCTCCCTCAGCGCGCTCCACCCGAGCGCGCTTTTTTGCGTAGGTGACAACTGAGAGATGCCGTAGGTGGGCGTCGGTCTCCGCACCCACGTTCAGGGGGTAAAAAAAAGGGTCAGGTTTCAATTATTATAATTTCCGTTCGCAACTGTTACCGATTTTTCCCCATCGTAAGATTTGCCGAATTGGCGTGGTCCTACTGCGCCACGGCTACGAAGGACACGGTAAGGATTTCTGCGGTCTGGCCGGACCGGCATCGTAATTCGTGGCCGTTCTGCTGGCCGGCAGAATGCCGCGCTCTGGTCGTACGTTGTGATGCCATTGGGCAATTCAGAAGGGGTCACGTCACGCCGTCTGCATTTTTGCTCCCACCGGGGTGCTCCGCAGGAATCCGTGATTTAATCCGGGACTGGCCTTGATCTCAGGCGTAAACGGGATCATCTCAAAGGCGGGTCAAATTAATGAATGTTAATCTATCGAGATATCTCACCCTCACGGTCTTTGCCGCCTTACTGATTGGCGGTGGATACTTTTGGGCAACCAAAGACGGTGCGACTCGTCAGGGTGGGGAGCGGCATGGTTCCTCGGCTACGGCAGGTGCCCCGGCGAATACTCCCGAACACGAAGTTCCTTTGGCTGGTCATACAAGCGCGGTATCCCCGGTTACGTCTGGTACACTAGCGCCGGCTCAGGCTGTACCGGGCCAACGGCCGGCGGTCCACGTTTTTGGTATGAATGGTCCGGTGCAACTCGAAGATGTGCCGGAAGGACGGTTTAAGCACGAACTGCGCGGACTGATTGAAGAGGCGCGTCGGAAGGCGTTGGATCAATTGGGGAAGTTGCACGTGCCGCTGAATGATGTGGCGTCGTTGAGTGTGGAAAATAGCGGCCAGTTATTTTATCACTGCGCGGCCCCGCAGCTTCCGCCCGCTCCGGCGGAGATGTTGGCTGAACCGGGTGAAGCTCAGGCTGGGTTGCCGGGGTTGCCGGAAAAAATCGAGGCAGCGGCTTCCGTGGGGATCGCTGAACCGCCTATTCGCCACAGCCGGCCGGGCGCGACCAAGGTGATCTATTTGGATTTCAACGGTCATAGGATTACGGGTACCGCATGGAATAAAGAAAAGGGCGTAGTCGGTGAGACGGGCTATCGTCCAGCAGTCACGACTTATGTGGCCAAGCCTTTCGATACCGATAGCGATCCAGCCACTTTTAGTGATGCGGAACAAGCCGTCATTATCCAAGTATGGGAGCGGGTGGCGGAGGATTATCGAAGGTTCGACGTCGACGTGACCACAGAGGAGCCGGCCGTTTTTACCGCGAATATCGGGCGGGTTTTGATCACCATGGCTTATGCTGCAGTCGATCCCGCTGTCGAACCGCAGCGGATGCCCTCATCGGCGACTTCCTCAGGAGTGGCCTATTTGAATGTCTTTGGTAACTATAATTACGTGAGTTATTATTCTCCTGCGCTGGTGTACGCGGACAATGTCTCGAAATATGCCGCCTACATCGCGGAGGCTGCCTCCCATGAAATGGGGCACAACTTGTCGCTCTCCCATGACGGCACCTTGGCACCCTCCGAATATTACAGCGGCCATGGCTCAGGCGAAAATTCCTGGGGGCCGATCATGGGTTCGACCTATGCAAAAAATGTTACGCAGTGGTCGAAGGGAGAATATTACAATGCCAACAATACGACCCAGGATGATCTGGCTGTGATCGCGGGCCACTTGGGTTATGTGCCGGACGATCACACGGACGTGAGCGCCACCGCGACGCCGTTGAACGTCAGCGGGCTCAGTGTGTCGGGTACGGGAATAATTTCGGAAACGGGGGAGGCCGACCGCTTTTCATTCGAGAGCGGGCCGGGGGCGATTTCGTTCACGGTGTCGCCGAATCGCAGCGCGGTGCAAACCCGGGGTGTCAATCTCGACGTGGCGTTGGAGTTGTATGAGGGGAGCGGGGCCTTGGTGGCTTCGGCGAATGTGGATGGCGTCACCACCGCCACGCTTAACACCACGGTGAACGGTGGCACTTATTATCTTCGCGTTTTCGGCGCGGGCAGCGGCACGCCGCTGATCATCCCACCCACCGGCTACACGAACTACGGGAGCTTGGGGCAGTACACGATTGCTGGAACGGTTATTTCCACCACTCCGGTCGCACCCGCCATCATCAGTCAGCCCGCCAATCGTACGGTGTCTATCACGCAAGCAGTGCAATTCATGGTGGCCGCCAACGCCTATCCCGCGCCTTCGTTCACGTGGCAGCGTTTGCCTTCGGGTAGCTCCACGTGGACGAATCTGAGCGAGACGGGGGCCTACACCGGCACCGCGACAGCTACTCTCAGCATTGACAGCGCGACAATCGGGATGAGCGGAGATCAATTCCGTTGTGGGCTTACGAATACGGTCAGCAGCGTCACGACCAATGCGGCTACATTGACGGTGTTGGTGCCCGTCGCCCCCAGTATTACAGGCCAACCTGTCAGTCAGAGCATCGTGACCGGCAATAGTGTAACTTTTAGCGTGGTGTCCACAGGGGTACCGTCGCCGACTTTTCAGTGGCGCAAAACCGGGGTCAATATCAGCGGGGCGACCAGCAGTTCATACACGCTTACGAATGTTTCCGCTGGCAGTGTTGGCAGCTACACCGTGGTCGTCACCAATAGCGCGGGTTCGCTCACGAGTAACGCCGCCGTGCTCTCGCTGATCGTGGCCCCGGGCGGTGCGATCATTTCCATCACGGTCCAATAAGGTGGAAACTGGTATTGCGTTCGTGGGCCTCGCCGAATGTTGGCGTCCGCGGATGACGTGGGATACTCCATGATCGCAAGTCGGAGCGCGATCCTCTGTCGCACCGTCACTGCCTGATGCCGAGTTTCCACAGGAAATTTATCCACGCGCTGCGACGGAGATAGCGCAGTAAAACAGGATCGTGTTCAATTTCCGTGGCTGGAACTTCGCGGGCGAAAGTGCGCGCGCGCAAGAAGTCGATTTCGCGTTGGCCGATCGTTTCCATCTGAGCCGAGGTTTTTTGCGCTGGGTGAACGCGGAAGCAGGCCAGAAAATAGGGCACGCGCACAATGCGCGCGCCGGCCGCTTGGAACCGCAGCAAAAGATCCCAGTCCATCGCAAACTTGAGCGAGGCGTCGAGCCCGCCGGCTTTGTTCCAGATCCGGCGGCGCCAGAACATCGTTTCTTGGGGAACGAAATCGTAGCGCTTCAGGACTTCGTCATCGTGCGGAGGAAGAAACCAGCGGCCAATTTCTTGGGAGCTTTCGTCGACGAGGATGCGGTGTCCGTAAATCACGTCCACGTCCGGATGCTGGGCGAAGTAATTCGCGACAAAAGCTAAAGCGCCCGGCAGATAAAAATCATCCGAGTTGATCCAAGCCATCAGGTCATTTGGGTTGCCCGAAGTCTTGGCGAAACCGCGCACGATGGCGTCGGCCTGGCCGGCATCCGGTTCGCTGGCCCACGCGGTGATTCTCCGAGTGGTGGGCGTGGGAGAAGAGGGCGTGTTTGTTGAACTCTCGACTGCCTTCCGGTGGGGCTCATCTTCCGCAGCAAAACGGCGAATGACCTCCACGCTATGATCGGAGGAACCACCATCCTGCACGATGTACTCGATCGTGATTGGCTGGTGATCAAGCACGCCGCGCAAAGTCTCGGTTAAAAAATGAGCCTGCTGAAGGGAAGGAGTGACGATGGATAATTTCGGCCGACGTGCCGGATCCAAGGCGATTGTCGGAAAGCGCTCCACGCTGAGCGATCGTGGCGGATGTTGCCTTTGACAGGAAAACTGGTGGAAGGTCAGCTCAACCCAGTTGCCGCCTCCGAGCCATAGCGGCAACCAACGGCGTTGAATTTTTACGGAGTGAGCGAAAATACGCTGCCAATTTCCATTGGAAATTTGAACTTCGATTTGGAGGTTGTGGCGACCTGATGACAGAACCCCTTTTATTTCGAAGCCAGTGAAATCATCCGGTGCGTCCCGAAGGGCTAATTTCACGTCCGGGCGGTGTTTTCCGATCTCACCATTAATGGATGCATCGTGCGTAAGCAGCCGGATGCCACGGATTGGACTGCGGTCATCAGCGTAATACCAGCCGCGGATCAGAAAGCATTGCGGCAAACTTTTCCAATCGGAAGGCAGGTCGAAATAATGATGAATTCCCCCCATGTTTTTAGCTACACTATGAGAGAGTGAAGGCGAGGCCCGGCTGCAACTGTGGATTCGTGGAATAAGCCGAGGCTGTTTGGCCCGAGGTAGCGATCATGGCACGGAGATCATGGCACGCGCGCATCTTGCTGTGGCTTTCAGCCGCATGGGTGCTCGGAGCAATTGAAGGCGCCGCGAGGGTGTACAAACGTAACAACATGGTTACCGAAAACGCCTTTCGACGGACACTGTTTTTCCCCAATCCAAGTGGAGTTATTCGGGTCCCCTTTCTTTCGCAGTTCATGATTCGCCTCCATTTTAGTAAATG
The DNA here is from genome assembly GCA_038206205.1 of Opitutales bacterium. Classification (GTDB taxonomy): domain Bacteria; phylum Verrucomicrobiota; class Verrucomicrobiia; order Opitutales; family Opitutaceae; genus Didemnitutus. The sequence continues at coordinate 1,196 of JBBRBC010000088.1, read as the reverse complement.
ATCAATCACGTCAGTGCGCGGTATGAGCATGATGGTAGAATTTGCGTGGGTTATATCGGGGAGCAAGTGCTCGGAGATGGCTGCGGATTCAAATTATCTGAGTTTGGACGATTCGAATGGCTGGAAACATGGGCGTTCCATGGCGTTTGCCGGGTCGAACAAATCGCCGCATTTCGCCAAATCGTATATCGCCAAATCACGAGGCTGGGTTGGGTCGCGCGGCACTCATTTTTACGCGGCTCCCTTCCTGATTTTTAAGCAAAAAATCTCTCACGCTTGTTGGCCGAGCAATGGGGTTTGGTCGATCTATTGTGTCCCATTTCAGAGTGGGGGTTTCCCCTCGATTGATTGTCTCTGTTTTGAAAAATCTGGTGAGAAATCGATTTTTCACTAAAAAGGCACCAGTTTTTTGTTTACAAGGAATGCGGGGAACAACGAGATAAGGTCTTAGTCTGTACGGCACTGTATCCCCTAATCGTCCTCCCAATTATTTTGGTAATCTACATCGAGAAAACCCTAAAGATGAACCGATTTAATCCGATTAATTTAAACCATATGTCATATGACCTGAGATGTGTGGTTTCCCTGCTCGATAGGGTTTTTCCCTGTATTTCCGTCAATCATATGTGATGCATCCGTCAAGGATCTGTAATGATCTATACCCCTGAGAACCAAGTATTGAACCCCCGTGTCATCCAGCCGAACACATTATCCAGCCCAATAAATTTTCTACCGCCATGAATAATAATAAATCGTTTTCAGCCCCCTTCCTCCGGATCGCCGTTTTGTTTTTCGCCAGCCTATTTTCTTTCGTCGCCGCGTCGCACGCCGCGAGCGCAACAGTTGCGCCAGGCAAAAAAGTGACGCTTTCGGTTGCAGCCAACGGCACTTCTCCGTTTAACTATCAGTGGAAAAAGAACGGAGTGAATATCAATGGTGCAACCGCTAGCACGTACGCCATTGCCAGTGTGCAGACATCTGATTCTGGTAGTTATACAGTCGCGGTCTCCAATACAGCTGGCTCAACCATTTCTGATGTTGGTACTCTTTCTGTAATTTCTGGTTCAGGTGACTTTAATGGAGATGGGCAGATGGACTTGTTGTGGACCAATGGCACAACGGGGGAACGTTATTTGTGGTTAATGAACGGGACGACTCAATCGAGTGTGGTGTCGCTAGGAGTGATCGCTACCTCA
>JBBRBC010000087.1:0-12200 GCA_038206205.1 Opitutales bacterium | reverse complement strand
CTAAGCCGATCTTCAAGGCCTCGCTGCCCGACCACACGCGGCCTTGCGCGATCTCATGCACGACCGCCCTGTCGAGTTTGCGCGCGAGAGCCACCTTACCGATGAACTCCTCATAAACCCAATCGACGGATTTTTGGAAGAGCGCCAGTTCTTCCTCCGTCTTCGGCCGGACAATGGTGTGGGCATCCGCAAATTTGCCCGTCTTAACGATATCGAAAGTCAGACCGATCTTATCCTGCGCGAGTCCCTGCACATTGAGAAACATACCAAAAACGCCAATGGAACCGGTGATAGTGGTCGGCTCGGCGAAGATCCGCTCAGCCGCCGTCGAGATCCAATAGCCACCCGAAGCGGCCACCGTGCCCATCGAGACCACCACGGGTTTTGATTTCTTGATCAAGGAAAGTTCGCGCAAAATCGCCTCGGACGCGGTGACGCTGCCGCCGGGACTGTTCACCCGCAGGACGAGCGCTTTCACGCTGTCGTCCTGCCGGATTTCCCGAAGTTGCCGGGCGAGTTTCTGGCCCCAAATATATTCGGGGTCATTGCCGGTTCCGTCGATAATTTCGCCCTCGGCATACACAATCGCCACCTTGCCACCACCGCCGGCCCCGAGCTCAATCTTGCCTGAATTCTGCCGCTTCGCCATAAGACCATCCGTGCCAAAAAGCCGGGCATAATCTTTCAGGGCGATTTGTTTGAAAGTCTTGGCCTCCTTTTGTCCGGTGGCGGCTTTCAATTCATCGAGCACGACATCGAGATAGGCCGAGCGATCCACGAATTTCAGTTTCTGGGCCGTCTCCGCCCGCAGGAAACCTTCCGTATCGACCGCTTGCTGCAGCTCGCCCGGTTTGAGCTTCCGGGCTTGTTCGACGGTGGCCGTGATCTCCGCCCACAAATCCCCGAGTAATTTTTGCGTCTGCAGCCGGCTTTCCGGACTCATATCTTTGCGGGTGAAAGGTTCGACCGCGCTCTTATATTTGCCTACTTTGGTCACTTGCATGCCGAGGCCGAATTTTTCAAAGGCTCCCGTGAGAAACATCGGTTGGGAAGCCAGACCGGGCATGTAGATCGCGCCATAAGGATCGATCGTCAGTTCACTCGCGACTGAAGCGATATAGTAATCGCGCGTCGAAGCGTTGGCGACGTAGGCCTTGATGGGTTTACCCGAGGCCTTGAACACCTCCAAGGCTTCGCGCATTTCCTTCAAGGCCGCAAAGCCCGAGCCGTAGCCCATGGGCCGAAAATTTCCATGCAGATAGATGCCGGCGATATCGGCATCACTCGCCGCCGCGCGCAATGCGCGGGTGATCGAACGCAACTGCACCACGTGATGCCCTTCCCCGCCAAAAGCCTCGGCAATCTCCTCGAACCCATCCATCTGCTCCGGCTTGTCCTGCACATTGACCGAGAGATCGACCACGAGGTAGGAGCCTTTGGCGACCGCCACAGGTTTATCCCCCCCACCGCCGATGGCCGCGAGCGCGGCGATGAACAGGATCATGACTAAAGTCAGGCCAAAACAGAAGACCACCAAGGCACTGAGGCTGGCGAAAAATGACGAGAAGAAGTTCTTCATCCCCTCACGCTAGACGGCACCCCTCGTGCTGCCAGCGAAAAAAGTTCCGCGGTCGACCTTCCGGGACAAACGGAGGCCTACCGCGATGGACGGCTCCAAACTACCTATCGGTTCATTTTCCGGAAAATTTAACACTGCTAGACAAACTATATTGTGCCGACATACCGTGTACTCACCCAGCCATGAGCGAGCCCCAACCACTACTCACCACGCACCGAAAGGCGCTGACGATCAATCTCGCCGGCACCCATTACGGGACCATCGCCGAAATCGGCGCCGGCCAGGAAGTCGCCCGCGTCTTTTTTCAAGCCGGCAGCGCCTCAGGTGCCATCGCCAAAACCATGTCGGCCTACGACATGACTTTCAGTGACGCGATCTACGGCAAGGCCCCGCGCTACGTGTCGCGCGAGCGCCTCCAAACGATGCTCGGCCACGAGTACAAACTGCTCAACGAACGCCTGCACGAAAAGCGCGGCGAACGCACCTGCTTCTTCGTCTACGCTGACACCGTCGCCACCGCCAGCGCCAAGAGTGCCAGCAGCGGGCACGGCTGGCTGGGGATTCGCTTTCAACCCAAGCCGCTCGAAGAGCCCTCCGATATCATGATCCACGTGCGCATGCTGGATCGTAATAATCTCCTCCAGCAGGAAGCGCTCGGCATCGTCGGCACCAACCTCATTTACGGCGCACTCTTCTACCGCGAAGAACCCGAAAAGTTCATCAAATCCCTCGCCGACAATCTCGGGACCGACCGCATCGAGGTCGACATGATCAAGTTCATGGGCCCGGCCTTTGCGAATGTAGACAACCGTCTGCTCTCACTCCACCTCGTAAAACACGGCCTCACCAACGCCGTGATGTTCGCCCCCAGCGGTGATGTGCTTCAGCCCTCCGAAGTTTTATACAACCGTCCCGTCCTGATCGAGCGCGGCAGCTTCCGCCCGGTCACCCACGTCAACGTCGACATGCTCAACTGCGCCAGCGCCCAATTTCTGCAAGAGCCGATGGTCAAGGGCAAGGAAGTCATCGTGCTCATGGAACTCACCTTCAACAATCTGCTATCCGACGGCACCCTCGACGAACAGGACTTCCTCTCCCGCGTCGATATGCTCGGGCACATCGGGTTCACCGTGCTGATTTCCAATTACTCCGAGTACTACCGCCTCGTTTCCTACGTCCGCCGCTACACCAAGGAAATGATCGGCGTCGCTCTCGGCATCAACACGCTCTTGGAAATCTTCAACGAAAAGTACTACGATAATCTCGAGGGTGGCATCCTTGAATCCATGGGCCGCATGTTCCGCCATGCCGTAAAGCTCTACACCTATCCGATGCAGCAGACCGCGTATGACAGTTACCTGAAGACCGGTCATTCCAGCGAAGGCAATCACAGCGGACTTTCCCATGCCTTCGCCAACAAAGTGCTCATCACCGCGCGCAATCTCAGCGTGCCGGAAAAACTGCGCAATCTTTACGCCCACCTGCTTGAGAACCATTATATCGATTGCATCGCCGGCTACAACGAGGACTACCTCGGCATCTTTTCCCGCGACGTCCTCCAGCGCATAAAAAATCATGACCCCTCTTGGGAACGCCTCGTCCCCGCCAAGGTCGCCGAAGTCATCAAGAAGCGCGGCCTCCTCGGGTACGTCAAAGCGGTACCAAAGCCGGCGGCGGCACCTGCCGCGACGACGACAGCGGCCAGTTGAGCTCAACCCATCAGATCAGATCTGATCTGATCGCCTTGCGGGAGAGCGCGGCCACATTTCGCGCCCACCGGTTTCTGCAAACGCATGATGAAGGACCGCCCGGCGGTGCGGGCTTCGCTCGACACGATTCTCGCGTGGGATTTCGACCGGGTCATCGTCGGGCATGGGCGAAAGGTGGAGACCGATGGCCAGCGCGTTTTCCGCGAGGCGTTCGCCTTTCTACCCTGATCCGGCGAAACCTTCATCTGTCTCCCGCTGCATTGGGCCGGGTGCTCGGGATTCGCGTTCATTCGCGGTTCAAATCCTGGGTTTGATTGAATTTTTTTCCGTGTCTTCCGTGGGTTCCGTGGTTTAACCCTATGCATCCTTCATGCGCTTCTACAAATACCACGCCCTCGGCAACGATTACCTCGTCATGAATCCCGGCCACTATCCCGGCTGGGGCTCACCCACCACCGCGCAAATCCGTGTGATCTGCCACCGTAATTTCGGCGCCGGCTCCGACGGTATTCTGTGGGGCCCCACGCCGAGCAAGCGCGCCAACTTCGCGCTGCGCATCTTCAATCCCGACGGTTCCGAAGCGGAAAAATCCGGCAATGGCCTGCGCATTTTTGCCCGCTACCTCTTCGATCAAAAACTGGTCGACACTCATCCTTTCACCATCGAAACGCCCGGTGGTGTCGTCGATGCACTCATCCAACCCGACGGAAAACTCATCACGATCAACATGGGCCAGGTGAGTTTCACGAGCGACAAGATCCCGGTCGTCGGTCCGACCCGCGAAGTCCTCAACGAAAAAATCCAAATCCAAGATCGCGAGTTCACCTTCAACGCCGCCACGATTGGCAATCCGCATTGCGTGATTCCGCTGCCGGAAATTTCCGAGGCGCTGGCCCGCCGCTACGGCCCGGACCTCGAGACACACGCTAATTTCCCCAAACGCATCAACGTCCAGTTTTTGAAAGTACTCGATCGCGCCAATATCCAGATCGAGATCTGGGAGCGCGGCGCGGGCTACACCCTCGCTTCCGGCAGCAGCTCCAGCGCCTCCGCCGCTGTGGCGCACCGCCTAGGCCTCGTCGACCGCCACGTCACCGTGCACATGCCCGGTGGTCAGATCGGCATCCAGATCGGCGATAAATTTTCGATCAGAATGACCGGCCCCGTGACCCGTGTCGCTGAAGGCGTGCTCCACCCCGAGCTCTTCACCACAAAGGTGTAACCCGGGGCGTTTCAGTCGAGCCTTGGGGTTACAGGTGATTCGAGATTCAGACATGAATGGCGCTAAGTTAAGGAGGTTGGACGTCATTCTGCCATACGGATCAGGCCAACTATTTTGCATGAGGAATGTAAGACCGCCCTTGTGGCCGTGCCGGAGGGCGCATCTGAAGCGGCACGCCCACAAGGGGCGGCCCTACGAAATTCCGCAGCCAATCATCGCAGACGAAACGTCAGGCAGGCGACGATCAGGCCGCTTAACTGAGCGCCAGTCGATTCAGACCTCCTGATCCCGAGGAATTACGATGAGCGGCATTGCTACATCGTTTCCTTTTTTCCCTTCGCGAGACAATGCTTGGTTACAGACTCAGCTCGTTCCCCCGTTCCTTTTCACTCTCAGGATGACTGAGGCTTTGGCCTTTAGCGGCGCCTGCCCCCAAGCGCCAGTGCGGCTCGCGGCACAGCATCCCCGTGGCCGTTGAGGGCAACGGCCGCTACCTGATACCAATCCCCCTTACTGGTTCATCTCGTTTCCTCGTCCCACCTCTCTCCACGGGCTGGGATCAGGATTTCTGAGACTTGCGCCTTGCCGGGCGGCTCGCAGTCAGCAACCTCGCCCCTGTGAGTTCGGAGCAATCCATCGCGCCTACCCCTGACTTAGCTTGGTTCAAACCGCCCGTCGTTTGGATCACGGCGCCACTGCTTGGGCTCATCTCGGCCTATTGCTGGCACCTCTGGCCGGAGTGGCGGGGCAACGCCGATCTCTCCCACGGGTTTTTTACCCCCATCATCTTCGTCATGTTGATCTCCGAGAGCCGTCGGCATGGCGTGCAGCGCTGGTTGCCGGGTGGCGGCGCCTGGAGTTTGTTACCGGCGGCTGCGATCACCGCTTCCGTTATCCTGTTCGCTTTGTCCGGTCTGCTGGCTGCGTCCGTCGGGTGGAATCATGTGCTGGTGTATTTTCTTCTCAGCGTCACGTTGGCGGCAACGTTGCTGGCCGGGCTTTTTTGTTTATCCACCACACGCACCCCGCTCGTGCCGCTGAACTGGATCAGCCTCACGGCGGCCGGACTTTGGATTCTCTCTGCGCCCTTGCCTAGCGGCACCTATGCGCGGATCACCCTGGAGCTCCAAGGCTGGGTGAGTGGCGGCGTGATCGATGTCCTGCAATTCATCGGTGTCCCGGCCCGCCAGCATGGCAACATCATCGAACTCACTCGCACCACCGTGGGCGTGGAAGAAGCCTGCAGCGGCATCCGCAGTTTACTCTCGTGCATCTATGCGAGTTTCTTCTTCGCCGCGTGGCTGGTCCGCTCGGTCTTCGCCCGGATTCTGTTGATCTGCCTCGCGCCGGTGCTCGCCCTCGGCATGAACTTCATTCGTTCACTCAGCCTCACGCTCATGGCCAATGCCGGCATCGAAAGCACCGGCTTCTGGCATGACGTCACGGGATTCTCCATCCTAGGTCTCACCTCCCTCATCCTCGCCGGTCTCGCCCTAAAACTGAGCCCCCATTCCGCCGAAGCCGTACATACACCGCCAGCACCAGTCCCGTCCGCAGACTCACGCCCCGAAGTAGTCTCACTCCCCGACGCAGGACCTGGGTCTTGCACGGGCCGTACCTGCTGGGGCACGCGGACCTTTGGCCTCGGAATCGGCGCGCTCTCCGTGCTCGCCGCGATTTTTGCCTTCTACGGCCGGCCCATTGCTGCACCAACCAATCTCTCCGCCTCCGATCCCGCCCAGTTTTTGCCCACGACGACAGACAGTTGGGCGGTGCGTACGGCAGACGATCTCTATAAATTCTCCGGCATTCTTCGCACTACTCAACTCGTGGAACGCACTTACTCAAAAATCATCGCCGGCCAACCCGCCCAATTTTCCGTCTACATCGCCCATTGGTCGCCCGGACAAGCACCCGTCAGTCTCGTCGCCTCGCACACGCCCGACGCCTGCTGGCCGGGAGCCGGTTGGTTGCCCCAACCCAATGCCACGCCGCAACCGACCCTCGCCCTCGCCGGCCGGACGTTGCCCCGCGCCGAGCATCGCATTTTCCAAAGCTCCGGTTCCACTCCCTATCAAGTCTGGTTCTGGCACGTGTACGACGGTCGCGTGATTAATTATCGCGATCCCTACTCGATCCCCGCGCTCCTCGAACTCGCGCTCCGCTACGGTTTCCGCCGCGAAGGTGAGCAATACTTCATCCGCATCACCAGTAATTTGCCGTGGGAGCAACTGGCCCAAGAACCCTTGGTCGATGAAATCACCCGCAAGCTCAACCGCGTCGGGCTGACTCCATGATCTTCGCCACCACCAAGCAGGAGCGCTTCATCCTTGGACTCCTCACGGTGTTACTCGCCCTCGGCTGGCTCGGGTTATGGCTGCTATGAAGCGCGCTGATGAAGTCGAGAGCTGAGAGTCCAGAGCTGAGAGCCAGACAGATAATCCAACACCGATCACGCTCACGAGATCACAAGCATCCAAAATTCAATAATACCTGAGAGACCCGAATTGCACGGATTGACACAGATGAAGGAGAAGCCACGAGCATCCCACGTGATTGAGCCAAAGCCACGATCTTCCGGCAGCGCGCCGACGTAGTGAGAGGCACGAAGAAGACGGCGTGAGCGGTGACTCACGCATTTTTGTTACCACCGACGAAACTGACCGGAGCGGGTGCCCTGTGGGCAAAAAGAAAACCACCCACAGAACACACGAAAAACAGAAGATGAGAGGCACGACGAACGAGGAGATATTCAGGATTCGCGTCCATGATTTTGTGATGAAGAACGGTTTTCATTGCTTGGTCTAGCTCTCAACTCTGGACACTCAGCTCTGGACTATCACCGCTCTCAACTCTCAGCTTTTTTGCTCCAGCCTCTCAACTGCCTCACGCCCCCTCCTGTCCCCCACGAGATCGCTGTCGAGCGAGAGGGGCTTGAGGCAACGTCTCACGTCATCGTGGTTGCCGGCCATCACCAGAGTCGCAGTGCTGCCTTCAAGTTTGAACACCACGCGTGTATCTCTCCCGGCCCGGAACTCGTAATAGTTTTTCTTAAGTCGGCGAATGCCCAGACCGCTGTGCAAATGAGGCTTGCCGAATGCGTCGCTCAGTTGCGCCATCGCTTGGGCTACCTGCCCGAAACGGTCCGCCGGCAGCGCCCGCACCTGTGACTTAAAACGCGAAGAAAGTTCAATCCCTAAGGGCGGCACGGAGATTCCCCTTGTCTTTGGTGGTCCGCCCGGCCCGGCGGTCCTGTTTCAACTCCGTATCCGTTCGTCTCACGAAAGCATTCAGTTCCGTCTCGGTGACGCCACACTCGCGCTTCGCGTAATCGGAATCCGCCGAGATCACCCGCACGGCGCGCAGCGCGATGACCTTGTCGCCGCACAAAATGCCGATGTCCTCGCCGGCCACGGCCCGCTTGAGCCAATGAGTAAGATTCGCCCGTGCTTTGGTGGGAGATCGCGTCGTCATATCAGCGCAATAAAGCCGTTGTATCGTCGCACTCAAGCCAGCCATTGACCGGGGGCCAAGCATGACGCCCCCGCCGACACCGATTCCCCCGTCCTCGCACCCATCATCACCATTATCGTTCAGTAAGCGTATTTAGCGCGGGGCAGTCGGCTTTAAGTTTAACCACCATTCACTTTGGGACGCACGGCTTCTCGGCGCGATGGCGAGCGCGACGACAATCAGGCCTGCTGCGACGGCGAACGTGATCCGCATGCCGGTGGCAACCGCTTCAGGATGTGACGTCGTGGCGTCGTTCGCCGCCGTTGCTGCCGCAAACACAGCACCCATCACGGAGGCCCCGGTGATGAGCCCGAGATTGCGCGACAAGCTAAGCATGCCGGAATTGACGCCCCGTTGCTCTGCGCGCATTTCCGTCATGAAGACTGTATTGTTGGAAACCTGAAACAGTGCATAGCTGGCGGTAATCAGCACGATGGGCGCGATGTAGCCAACGAGGCCGAATCGCGTCGGCATCAAAGCGAGCAAGGTCGCACCCACCGCGATACCGACAAGCCCCATGATGGTCATCCGTGATGCACCGAAGCGATCCACGAGGCGACCGGCCGGCACGCCGTTTAACGCAGCGACGAGCGGGCCGGCCGACAACGCGAGCCCAACCAGCGCCGTTCCGAGCCCGAGTGATTCCGAGAGATAAAACGGCCCGACGACCAGCGTCGCCATCATCACCGTCGAGACCAGCGCGCTCATGGCGAGACTCGCGCGCATGACAGGATCGCGGAACCCCGCCAAGTGAACCAACGGAAATTTCGCCTTCGTCTCGGCGAACACGAAAAGCCCGAGACCGACGCCAGCCGCGAGCAGCAGTGCGATGTTGAGCCTACCAAAACGACCGCGCCCCAGTGTCATGGCTAGGGCATAGGCCGCGAGCGTCAGCGCCAGCAGTAACGTCCCCACAGGATCGAAGCCCGGCCGGTCCGCCTTCGGCGTCCGGAGATCGGCCGGCAAGTGGCGCTGGGCGAGCAGGAGATTCAGACTACCCAGTGGCACGTTGATCAGAAAGATGCTCTGCCAGCCGAAGCCAGCGATTAGCACACCGCCAAGCGAGGGACCGAGGGTGGTGCCGATGGCGGACATTGTTCCGAGCAACCCCATCGCGCGACCGATCTTGGCCTTCGGCACAGTCTCGCCGACAAAGGCCACCGTGAGAGTCATCATGAACGCAGCGCCGAGACCTTGTGCCGCCCGGGCGGCGATGAGTAACGGCAGCGTTGATACCACGCCGCACAGAAGCGACGCCACCGTGAACAACCCGATCCCGGCCAGCAACAGCCGCCGGCGACCGACGATGTCACCGAGTCGCCCGACGATCACAATCAAGGTCGTGATGGTGAGGAGATAGGCGAGGACGATCCATTGCACTTCTTGGAAAGAGGCGGCGAACGCCTGCGCGAGCGTCGGCAAACCCGCATTCGCAATGCTGGTGTCGAGCGAGGCCATCAACATCGAAAGCGATAGGCCGGCGAGGGCCCACCACGCCGAGGGAGTTCTTTGCGCGCTTTCAGCAACGTTCTCATTTCGTACGGCAGTCATTGTTTTCAACATGGTCAGCAGCATAGCCCATTGCCTGATTTTGCGGAAGGCGCGCCGTTTGCACTTTGTTCGTGCGTTGAACGCCACCTCACGATCACATTGCGCCACGGTCGAATTATGTCGCACCCTGATCTCAATTTGCTCGTCACTCTCGATGTGCTGCTCGCGGAAGGCAGCGTGGCGCGCGCCGCCCGACGGTTGCGGCTGAGTCCTTCGGCGATGAGCCGCGCGCTCGCGCGACTGCGCGAGGCGACGGGCGATCCCCTTCTCGTCCGAGCCGGCCGCGGCCTCGTGCCCACACCCCGGGCCTTCGAACTCCGCGAGCGGGTCAGTCAACTTGTGCAGGACGGCGAAGCGGTTCTGCGCCCGACTGAGAAAGTTAATCTCAAGCAACTGGTTCGCACCTTCACGCTGCGGACCAGCGAAGGCTTTGTGGAAAACTTCGGACCGGACCTCATTGCCCGCGTCAGCGAGGAAGCTCCCGGGGTGCGGCTGCGCTTCGTGCAGAAACCCAACAAAGACGGCGCGCCCCTGCGCGAGGGAATCGTGGATCTGGAAACGGGCGTGGTCGACAAAACGACAGCACCCGAACTGCGGATGCAGGCCTTGTTCAGGGACCGGCACATTGGCGTAGTGCGCAAAGGGCATCCACTGATCCACGGCAAGATCACTCCCGCCCGCTACGCCACCGGTCGGCACATCAACGTCTCACGGGACGGACATGACAAAGGACCAATTGATGAAGCTTTGAAAACATTCGGACTGGAGCGAAAGCTCGTCACGATCGTCGGCGGCTTTGCCACCGCACTCGCACTCGCCCGGGGCTCCGATCTGATCGCCAGTGTTCCCGAACGACACACCGGAAACCTGCGCGACGGCATGCACAGTTTTCCACTGCCGGTTCCCCTGCCGGAATTCACGGTTGCCTTGCTCTGGCATCCGCGGCTGGAGGCCGACACCGCGCACCGCTGGCTGCGCGGGTGCGTGCGTGACGTTTGTGCGACGTTTGTGCGAAAATGATTTGTGCTCCGAATAAAATCTGGGCCTGACACACAATCCCGTCTTCCGCTGATATCGCAGAGGAACCCGAATTTATCTGATCCTTTTCTCCCGTGCTGAAGACCCGACACTTGATATCGCACTTTGCGATAGCAAGTTTAGCTGCCGTTCTTTTTCGACGGTTGATTGACTCTTTGCCACTACACCGAGAGCCCCAAGGCTTGGGGCCGTTAACTTCAACACTGGCACCGAGTGATGGCTGCGGGATTGTTTGTCAGGCCAATATCCCGCGTTCCAGCCCATTCACACTATCCGCCGGTAACGAGTCACGACGGATAGCGGGAAAAACAAACTTATTTGTTGATGGTGGTGTCTGTCGTGGTCGTGGTGGTGGGACTGCGCACCGTGGTTTCTTGCGTAGTAGTAGTGGTGCTGTGGGTAGTTTTGTCGTCGGAGGCGCAGCCGGCAAGCAAGGCAAGAGCGGAGGCGGCAAGGCAGGAGAGGATAATATTTTTCATGAGCATGGTTGTGGTTTGGATGATTGATGAACGACCCAAGCCTACGCTGTCCGTTTAACGGCAACCATGGGGTTTAACCCTTCCGCCCGTCTGCGGTGCCCGTCAAATCATGACCGTCTCCCCGCCCATCATAATCAAGGACCGTCACGTGAAGGCGGCTTGCCGGTGAATCCTCCATGGATCGTTTTCTCAAGCCTCAGCTCTCGCACCAATCCTCTCGACGCTGGGCTCTCAGCTCTCGACCGCGTCACCCCGCTCTCAGCTCTCGACTATCACCGCCTGACCTGATCTGCGCCCCATGGGGTAAAGGCCCACTGGTGACGCACGGCGATAAGCGGTACGGTGTAACCAACGGGTACTCACAAACTGAAGTCCTACCCATTCCCACACTTCCCATCCCATGAAAACATCCTCTTCAATAAAAACAAATCTCCCGCTCTTCGCGGTCATTGCCCTTCTGCTTGGTGCCATGGGCACCGCCGGTTGCAACACCGTGAAAGGCGCGGGTAAGGACCTCGAAAAGGCTGGTGACAAAATACAGGATTCCGCCGACCGCCACCGTTGAGCCCGTCGTAACGCGTGAAGACGACCGCAAACATTTTTATCCAACCATAACCTCCAATCCAAAATCCATGAAACCCAGTACCACTGATAAAGCCCAAGGAAACGCCAAGGAAGTGATCGGCACCGTCAAACAGCAAACCGGCAAGCTGGTCGGCAACGAGCGGCTCCAGAAAAAAGGCCAGGACCAAAAAATTGAAGGCAAAGTCCAGAAGAAGGTCGGCGAAATCGAAAAAGTTATCGGCGCCTGAGCAAACATCTTTACGTCAGACATCGCCCACCCGCCAAGGTGGGCTTTTTCATGGACGAGTTTTGATCCATTATCGCTCGCCTCCCAACACCACCATTCAGAAAAAGTCCTGACGGCCATACTTGGGAAGCGTGGGTTTGCAAGTGCATCACCCTACTTTCAACGGCACATTCAAGGATCAACTTGAAGAAGCTTTTGATTTAAGTTCTTGGAAACATTGGGCTGGGGATTTCCAGCCGAGGATTTTTCTGGGGCGCTCGTTGAGCATTTCCTGATAGGCGCTGAGTTGTTGGTAAGA
>JBBRBC010000086.1:0-12921 GCA_038206205.1 Opitutales bacterium | reverse complement strand
AGCTATGTGAACTCCCAGTATACAGGCGACGCCACGAAGATCGTGAGCTTCGCGCTCACTGGCAACAACGCCCAGCTCTACTTCAAGAGCCGCGAAGCCGGTGCAGGCAACGCCCCCGAGCTCGTCGTCGGCAACTAAGTCAAAACGACAGTCTCTACTTCAGCACAAGCCCCCGGCGAAAACGCCGGGGGCTTTTTTTATCAGCAGACATCCTGATCCCGAGGAATTAGGATGAGCTCAACTCCGCTGCGAATCGGGATAAAATACAATTAACGTGGAGGACGCGTCCGTTCGACTTCGCTCAGGACGGCCTGAGCCTGTCGAAGGGCCGGAGCGCGTAGAGCCTGCCGTGATGGGGAGGTGGCGCGGGTCTCCTGACCCGTGATGGAGGTTTTGCCGCGTGCGTGTAGCCTCGTTTGAGGGCGCAGCCCGAAAACGGGGCCGTAAGACACCGCGCTTTCGCCTGCGGCTCAAACGCGGCTACTCCCGACGAATTCTTAAGGACGAATTCTTAAGGGGTCACGTGTTGAATCTTGACAAACTGTCTGGCTAGACGAGGGAAGGAAATGGGTGGGCTGGCGGGGGGAATTATGCTGGCGGGGCATCGAGTGGGGAGTGGGTCGGAGTGAGAATTAAGGGGAGTGCGAGAGGGAGGGTGATCGCGAGCATGGGGTGTCGGCGGTGGGTTGCTGCTGAACTGCGCTGTCGCTGTGTTTCCCGTTCGACAAGCTCAGGGCCTTGGTAAAATCGAATGGCAACGCGGCTCCTTAGCGGTTCGGGGTAATCATCCCCGTCCTCGTACTCGTAATCCTTCTCGGCTCGTCTTGGTCGGGATAATTTTGAGAACGAGAACGAGAACGAGAACGATTAAGAGATGGACCGAGGAGTTTTCAAACCGTCCACGGATCGCGGCCGAGGAGTTGGTGGGATAAATTTACGGCGGAGAGCAAGCCGTCTTCGTGGAAACCATAGCGGGTCCACGCGCCGCAATAGTACGTCTCAGTGGAGCCGCGGGCGGCTTGGTTGAGCGCGGGGATTTCGGTTTGGGCCCGGATCGCGCCGAGCGTGAAAAGGGGGTGCTCGTACGAAATGGTTTTCAAGACGCATCGAGGATCGATGGACTCGGGGCGGTTGATGGAGACGAAATAATTTTTGCGGTCGGAGACGCCTTGGAGTTTGTTCATCCAGTAGATCGTCATCGGCTGAGTGCGGCCGGAGGCGGCCCGCGCGAGGGAATAATTCCACGCGGACCAGGCCAGCTTGGTGCGCGGCATCACCGAGGCGTCGGTGTGCAGCGTGGCGATGTTGGCCTGGTATTGGAATTCGCGGAGGAGGCGGGATTCGTCGGCGGTGGGATCGGCGAGGAGGGCGAGTGACTCGTGGCCGTGCGCGGCGAGGATCACGCGATCAAAACGCTCGGTCGTGCCGGAAGCGGTCGTGACGTAAGCGCCGTCAGGCCGGCGAGTGACGCGGGTGACTTGGGCATTTTGCCGAATGCGGGCGCGCCACGGAGCGGTGAGTCGGGTGACGTATTCCTGCGCGCCGCCATCGACGGTCCACCATTGGTGCTGGGTGTTAAGGCCGAGGAAGCCGTGGTTGTGGAAGAAACGCAGGAGGGTGCGCGCGGGGAATTGCAGCATTTTTTCCGGTGGGGTGGACCACACGGCGCTGCTCATGGGGATGAGATAGAGGTCGAGAAATTCGGTGCCGTAGCCGCGGGCTCGCACGAAATCGGCGAGCGTTTGCGTATCGATGGCCGGATCGTTGATCGCGTGCAGGGCGTCGCGGTTGAAGCGATTGATCGCCATGAGCATTCTGTAGAAAGAGGGGCGAAAAAGATTCCGGCGCTGGGCGAAGAGGTGGTTGAGCGAGGAGCCGCAGAATTCAAGCCCGGTGTCTTCGTGGCGAACGCTGAAGGACATGTCGGTTTTTTTGACCGGGACGCTGAGCGCGGTGAAGAGGCGCGTGAGTTGCGGGTAGGTCTCGTAATTGAAGACCATGAAGCCGGTGTCGATGGGGAGAGGACGGTTCGTGCCGGGTTCGGAGGTGGTGACGGTATTCGTGTGTCCACCGGGGTAGTTGTTTTGCTCGAAGAGGGTGACGTCAAAGTGGCGGTGCAGAAAGTGGGCGCAGCCGAGTCCGGAGATTCCGGTACCGATGATCGCGAGGGTGGGCATGGAGGGTGCTGGGAGGTGACGGGTCGTTGCCCTCGGTTACGATCCGGTGTTTGGGCTGGACGCTCGGGCCCCGGCCAATTTGCCGGTGGGACTGGGCGCGCGGGCGGCTTCGGCGTAGAGGGAGCGTGGTACAGGTTTCAAGCCCCAGATAAAACCGGTGAAGGCCCGAAGCTTCAAGCCGTAGAACGTCGGATCATTTTCCCGCCAATAAAAACCGTTGCGCGTCGCCGACTGGTAGCGGTGGTGATGGTGGTGCCAGCCTTCGCCGAGGGTGATGAGGGCGAGGAAGAAATTGTTGCGCGAATCATCAGCCGTGACGAAGCGACGGCTGCCCCAGAGGTGCGTGAGTGAATTAATCGAGGCGGTGGCGTGGAAGAGCGCGGTGGTACTGATAAAGAAACCCCAGACGAGCAATTGCACGCCGCTGGTCTGCAGCGCGGGTGCGGTGGCTTCCAGCGATCGACCGAGCTCGAAGAGCCAGGCGGCAAAAAGCACGGGGACGACGATAGCAAAACGGTTGAGCCAGACCAGTTCGGGATATTGGGCGAGGTCCTTTACCTTGGTGTAGTCGGTCGGGAAATTCCGTTTGCTCGTGATCCAGCCGATGGGTGACCACCAGAAACCGTGGACATGGGGCGAGTGAGCATCTTCCGGCTCGTCCGCATGCCGGTGATGATACGCCCACCAAAGCGGGCCGCGTTGGACGGTGGTGCCGGTCCACAGTGCGAGGAGAAACAGGCCGAAGCGGGATGTGCTGTAAGTTTTGTGGGAGAAATTCCGGTGGAAAATTCCGGTGACCGCGAACATCCGGCCGAAGTACACCGCCACCGCCGTCCATACCGCAAACGGGCTCCAGCCGACCCAAATCACGCCGAGGCAGCCCAGATGCAAAATGACAAACGGGATGCAGCGGAGCAGATTCACGCCATCCGGCTGGGCGCGGATCACCTCGGGAGAGGCAAGCGAGTAGTCGGAGTCGATCCATGGGATCAGCGAGGCGCCGAAATGACGTTGGGAGGTGGGCGGATTGGCCAAGGGGAAAGTGATTGCGGGATGAACGCCGGGGAGGAAGGAGTGAAACCGCAGCGGAAGGATCGCACGAATTCAACTCCACTACGATTTACCATGGTCGTTGGATGCCACGATCCGCCCGTTGCGTGAGAGCGTGCGGGCAAAACCGGTTCGGGGCATATTCGGCTAAGGCAAGACGTGCCAAATTCCGAATCAGTGGGCTTTGGTGTAGCTACAGGCCTCTGGGAAGTGGGAGAGGAAAGGGGACGTGGGTTGCGAGCTTGTCACGTTCTGCTGGCCAGCAGAATGCCCGTGGCGCGACCAGCGCACCACCTGCGACGGAGTACAAGCATCGGCAGGCTCCGTGCGAATAAAGAGAATTGGGCTTTCCGGCTTGGCTGCGGTTCGGGGCGATTATTTTCTGTCTCGGCATCAAACGGTGTTTATTTGTATTCAGCGGTGGTTAAAAACAAACCTCCATGCTCCAAGAATTATTCAGCATCTTCCTGCCCGATTCGCCCTCGTGCGCGCGCGAACTCGGGCTGGTGCACGAACATCAGGAGATTGCGAAACGGCACAAGCGCGTGTCGGCCGCGTGGGTGCCGCACCTGCAAGCGAGCCGCGCGGCGATCATGCACGCGGCAGAGCGCTGCCCAAAGCACGAGCAGGTTTTAGTGATCGGGGCGGGCGATTGCCTCGATGTGCCGGTGGAGGAATTGGCGAAAAAATTCCACCGGGTGATTTTGGCCGACATCGTTATCGGCAAGGAGGCGCGGCGTTGGGCCGGAAAATTTCCAACCCAAGTGAGCTGTGCTTCCTGGGACGCGAGCGGAGCCCTCGCCGCCGTGGCCGAGAAAAAATCCACGCTGACTGCGAATGAAGCGCTCGCCCTCTTCAAGCACGCCGATGCTGGGCCGCCGCCCGGCGGGGAAGCCGACCTCGTGGTCTCGGCCAATTGTATTTCCCAGCTCGGCCTCGTGCCCGGGCATTCGTTGCCCGCGACGAAGAAAGATCGCGACCTGCCCGACCGTTGCGCGAAAGCCGCCGCGCGCCGGCACCTCGACTGGCTCGCGCAGCGCACCGGTGTGAGGATTCTACTGGCGGACGCCGCCCGCCTGAATATTTCCGCCGATGGCCGGGAAATCAAACGCGAGAGCCTGTGCTCGCGCTACGGCTTGGAGAAACCCGACCGACAATGGCGCTGGGATCTGGCCCCGATCCCCGAGTGGTCGCCGGACTTCCACCGTGTTCACGAAGTCGGGGCGTGGGTCTATCCCGGGTGAGTTGAGGCGGAGTGGACGGGTGTTTGACTTAATTTCACCTCTGGAAGCTTGAGTCCGGCCGCAATTGGGCAGACAAGCTATTCATAGCCAAAAATCTCATGCACCAAGCCACCGTTATTTCCCTCGTCAATATGAAGGGCGGGGTCGGCAAGACCACCGTCGCGGTCAATCTCGCGACTTACCTGGCCCGCGACCACCAGAAGAAAGTTTTGCTGCTCGATCTCGATCCGCAGACCAACGCTTCGCTCAGCCTCATGCCGGAAAAGGCCTGGGCGAAATGGGTCGGGGAGCACGGCAGCATGGCCGACGTTTTTGAACTGGATACCAAGCGCAAGCGCGACGAACCGGTGAAATTCGCCGAGTGCATCGTGCACGACGTCGTGCCCGGCATCGCAGGCCTCGACCTGTTGCCAGGACATTTGCGGCTGACTTTCCTCGATCTCGATCTGGCCAGCCGGCCGGGCCGCGAGCGGATTCTTACGCGCAAACTCGCCAAGGTGCTGGAAAGTTATGACGTCATTCTCTGCGACTGTCCGCCGAATCTGCAGACTGCCACGCAGAATGCGCTTTACGCCAGCGACTGGTTCCTCGTACCGATGCAGCCCGACTTCCTATCCTCGATCGGTCTCAGTCTGTTGCTCGACCGGCTCGCCTATCTAAAAACCGAGCTCGAATTCAAGATCAGGTGTCTCGGCGTCGTTTTCACGCGCGTGCGGCACGTCGGGTTTCACCAAGAGACGATGGAGCGGCTGCCCGACGAGACGGAGTTCAAGAAGCTCCATTTTTTCAAAACGGTCATTCCCGAAAACATCGCGCTCGGCGAAGCCCCGATGTCCGCGCAACCGATCGCACTCTACGACGGCTCGGCCCCTGGCGCCGAAGCGTTTCGCGCCCTCGCCGCCGAAGTCGCCGCGAAGCTAGAGGGCAAATAAACGGTGTGCGTCCATTTCTTTTTGGACGTATGAGTCCTCAGGCAGTCGTCGGTTCGTCTTCGGCCACGTAGGTGTGGGCAGCGTCGAGGTCGGCTTGGGTGTAGCCGACGGCGGGTAGGCCGTCGCCGAGTGGCGGCAGGGAATTAACGAGCTTCACCGTTTCCACGCTCACGGTGATGACCTGGCCGATCAGGCGGACAATGTATTCCTCATCGTCGTCGCGGTTGGGGTCGCTGGTGATTTCGTCGGGGTTTTCCTTGGCGCGCTCGACGCGGTATTGGTCGATGATCCAGTCGAGGGCGCTGCGGTTGCCGAGCCGGTAGTCGTGGGTGGCGGCGGGAATGCCCCCAATAGTTAGCCAGTCGTTGTAGATCAGCGCGGACTTGTCCTTGGAGAGTTTCATGCGTTCGACGCGCCAGTCGGGTTTCACGCCCTTGGTCTCGACGCGCTTTAGCTTGAATTCCTTCTGCGATTCGTAGCCGGTATGCAGCGCGGCAAGTTTCTCGCCGGCCTTGGCGAAGACTGAGAAGTCCGTCGCGAACGGAATGCGCGGCAGTTCGCGGCGGAGGTTGGCGGCGTATTTTTCGCGGTAGGCCGGGTGGTGGCGGACGGCGTAGACGTAGTGGAAGATGTCGCGCTTGGTGAGCTTCACGCCCGGGTACTGGATCTTGAATTGCTCCAGCGCCCAGTCAGTGACGTTGTCGCGCCTGTGCCCGCCGTCAGTATCGTATGTATAGAGCGGGAAACATTGGAATGTATCAGTGCTGGCGGCGAGGTGTAGATCGACTATCTCGGTAGTGACGAGCACACTGAAGGGTGAGCGTCCAGCAACGTCGGTGACGCAGAGCACGCGATTTTCGCCGCTCGTTTTCGGCGTCGGAAAGAAATCGGGGAACTGGTAGATGTCTTCGTTGAACACGCGCTCGAAGAAATAGCTGCGGCGAGTGAAGGGACGGTAGAGCGCGGAACGAATCTTTTCGGGAGAAAACTCTACGTCCGTTTCGCGTAGTAGATTTCGCTTTGTGTGACGGATCCATTTGCAGACCTTGGGATCGACGCGCAGAAACTCCTCCAGGTTCTCCGGCTTTTTCGCACGGCGCCAGCGGTCGAGTTCAGAGTGAAACGCTTCGACCATCTTCTTGGCACGTTTGGTGAGCCGCCCCACCTCGAAATCATAGACGAGATCGTCGTTGTTGGATTTCACGCCATTCGAAAACGTTCGAAAGATCGCTTGCGCATCCAAACTATCGAGGGCTTTGGCTTCCTTCGCACCGATGGGTGTATATTTGGAAAATCCTGCACTCTCCTCATCATGCAGCCACGTGTGCCGTCCGTCGGGATTAAGCGTACGCCACTTCACCCCGCTAACAGCTTCCATTTCCTCCAGCCATTTCAATTTTTGCTCCTTTCGCCAGTCTTCGCCGACGGCGGCGTAGCGAAGCACACACTGGCGCGGCTTCAGTTCCTTCTGCTTGTGCCGGACGAAGAGCGCAATGCTGACACCGACTTGGATGCCGAAAACATTATGCGTGGTGCCGGAGAGCTTGGGGTTCTTCCGTACATTGCCGCCGAGATCGAGAATGTAGATCGCGTCGAAGTCCCTCACAAGGTGGGCGCGCACGCCGTCGGTCGCGAGTCCGTCCACGTAGCCCGAGTTGGTGACGTAAGCTACGATTCCCTCGTCGCCGATCCTGTCGCTGGCCCACCGAATGGCTTTGATGTAGGGATCGCTGAGAGAGTTTTTGAGTGTGGCAGCAGAGTCGGCGGCGAACGTGTTGCGAATCCGGCGATCGAGGTGCGGGTATTCCCGGTTCTTGTTGTTGTCGTTCTCATCCTGCTGCCACGCGTTATAAGGTGGATTGCCGAGGATGACGCGGATGGGCGCTTTCTTCTGCGCATTGACCCGCTCGGTGTTGGCTGCGCTGAGAAATTCCATCTCGATCTGATCGCGTGGCTCCGCCAGTTCAAAGGTGTCCACGAGACAGAGGCCGGGGAAAGCCTCGTAGGTGCCGGTCTTCTCGAAGTACTCGTGCTCCAGATTGAGCGCGGCGATATAGTAGGGCAGAAGCATGATCTCGTTGGCCCAGAGTTCTCCGGCATATTTGCGCTTCAGGGCGGCGGTAGGCAGCTCGCGCAGAAGGTGGACGAGAAAGTTGCCAGTGCCAGTGAAAGGATCAAGGAAGTGGACGCCTTCGGCTCCGAGCTCCTTGCCGAATTCTTTCTTCAGCAGCTCGCGGATGCTGGAAATCATGAAGCGGACAATGCTGGGCGGCGTATAGACGATGCCCATGGTGTCGGCCACCTTCACGGCGAAGCCTTGGAAAAAGCGCTCGTAAACCGTGTTCAGGAATTTCTGCTTCTCGGAAAAATCCTCGATAGTCGCGGCGGCGCTCTCGATGGCGAGGTAGAAGCGGTCGAGTTTCTTGAGGAAATCGGCGCGGTCGAAATGGCCGGTGGCGAGGGCGGTGATCACTTTCTCGATCTCGACGGCGATGACGTTGCGGCGGGTGAAGTCGGGATTTTTGAAGACGGAGCCGAAGAGCCGTGCGGTGAGCAGATGCTGAATGAGCATCTCCTCGATGGCGGAGTCCGCCAGACCGGGATTGATGGCGGCGCGGCAGAGAGCGGCGAAGTCGGCAAAGGCGGCGGCAAATTTTTTGACGGGCGACGTGCCTTCCGTGCCACGAGCACGCCGGATGAGGGTGGTGAGACTCTTGCCCAACTCGGCCACGCGGTCGCGGAATTCGGTGCTGGCGCGTTCCCAGTCGGCGTGCGCCGGCTCAACGTAGGCGAAAAAGAGCGCGAGCACGTCGACGAGTTGTTGGGGCTTTAGCTCGAGGCAAACGTCGAGCGCGATTTTGCCGTCCTGCACGAGGAGGGCGCGGCGGGGTTGCCAGAAGAGAATGTTCTTGGCCGGGTAGCCGAGCTTGAGCTTGGCGCGCATCTCGTCGGCGAGATTGTCTTTGTCGTCCTTGGCTTCGAGCACGCCGTGGGGAATGCGGTAGTCGTCGAGGAGCACGCCGTCGAGTTTGAGCGGTGCCGCACCCTTGCGGGAGATGGCGTATTCGCGGACGAGGGTCCACTTGAGCGGACTCGCCACCGTTTCGATGAGTGTGTCGAATGCAGCGCGGACGGCGGATTCATGGGCGGCACCGACGTTGGCCAGCTGGGCAAGGGCGAGGTAATAACCGCGAACGGCCTTGTGGGTCGGCTTGAGCGCGAAGGTGGGCGGGTTGGGGCGCGGCGGCGGCGGTGACATGAAGGGTATTGTTATTGGCCCGTAGCGAGAGTGGAGATGCCAAGCTTGGCGGCGTGGTGCAAGCGCGTGTTAGCGCACAGCCAAGAAAATCAGTTCTATGAGGAGGCCGCTAGAATCTTTTCCCGCAGATGCGTGCAGCGCAGTTTCGCTTCGGCGTTGCGGACGGCCATGCCGTAGGCGGCGGGCTCGCCGACGATGAAAACTTTTTTCCGGCCGCGCGTGATGGCGGTGTAGATCAGGTTTCGTTGGAGCATCATGAAATGCGCCTTGAGTAGCGGCACGATAACGACGGGATATTCGGATCCTTGCGATTTATGAATGCTGATGGCGTACGCGAGGGCGACGTCGCCGAATTCGCCGCGCGCGAAGACGTGCTGACTGCCGTCGAAATCGGCGATGAGCGTGCCCTTCGTGAGATCGACGCTGATGATCGTGCCGATGTCACCGTTGAAAAGGTTTTTGTCGTAGTTGTTCCGCAGCTGGATGAGTTTGTCGCCGACTTCGTAGGAGCCCGAGGTCGTCTTCAAGGCTGATGGCGAAAGGGGCGCGGCACCGGACAAGCCCGCCCGGAGGTCGGGCTCCACCTTCCAAGGCCTGAGCGCGGTTTGGAGCTGGACGTTGAAGTTGGCGACGCCGGCCACGCCTTTGTGCATCGGCGAGAGCACCTGCACATCGGTGACGGGATTAAACCACTTGAAATGTTGCGGGATGAATTTCGTGCACAGCTCGATCACCTTCGCGAGGCAGTCTTCGGCTGAGGTGGCGGAGATGAAATTCAGATCGCTCCATGCCTGCGCTTTCGCGACTTCGCTCACGATCGGGGGCGGTTGGTGCTCGCCGTCGTTGATCGCGTGCGCAGTGGCGATGATGAGGCTTTCTTTTTGTTGGCGATAGACGAAGGAGAGGCGCGTCACCGGCAGGGCCGGTGACGCGAGCTGAGAGTTGCGGGCTGAGAGTTGCGAGCCAGAAGAAGGCGCGGAGGATTGAGCGTTAATCGCAATCAGATCCTTCAGCACGTTGCCGGCGCCGACGCTGGGCAACTGATCTACGTCGCCCACGAGGAGCAGGTGGGCGCGGACGGGTACGGCTTGCAGCAACGCGGCGGCGAGGCGTACGTCGAGCATCGAAGATTCGTCGACGATCAGGAAATCGGTGGCGAGTGGTTTGGACTCGTTATGGAGAAAGCCGCTGCGGACAGGATCGTAGGCGAGCAACCGGTGAATCGTGGTGGCGAATCCGCCCGTGGTTTCAGAGAGACGTTGCGCGGCGCGGCCGGTGGGCGCGGCGAGCGTGACGCGGACTTTCTTGGCTTTCAGGATTTCGACGAGGGCCCGGAGACAACTGGTTTTCCCGGTTCCTGGTCCGCCGGTGAGAATCGTGAACTTGTGAGCGAGCGCGTGGTGGAGCGCGCGGTGTTGGAGTGGGTGGAACTCGAAGCCGGCTTTCTCCTGCGCCCACTTGAGGGCGGCGTCGATCTTGATGGCGGGGAGACCGGAGGGGACGGAACTGAGGCGGCGGACGACGTCGGCGATCTTGCGTTCGAAGCGGTCGTTGTGCGGCAGTTGAATGAAGGCGGCGGAAAGTTGAGCGCGGAGAGTCGACCCGCCTTCGCCAAGCTTCGGCGCGGTGACGGGTTGGGCGTTAACTGGAGACGCGGCGCCCTCGCCGCGTTCGGACCGCGCCGGGGGCGGCGCGGCTCCATCGTGCGGCGCGGCGCCTTCGTGCTGTACGAGATCCTTCGCTTTCAGCAACGCGTCGATGCGGGCCTCGACACGGTCGGCGGAAGTTTCGAGGAGATTGGCGGTGTAGCTGACGAGTTCGCCGCGTGGGTAGGCGGTGTGGCCTTCCTCTTCGAGTGTCTGGAGCGCGAAAATAATTCCGGCGTCGAGCCGTGGCGGCGCATCGTTGGCGAAGCCGAGATTGATGGCGATGCGATCAGCGGTTTTGAAACCGATGCCGTCGATCTCGCGGGCAATGCGATACGGCTCATGCTTGACGATTTGCTGGGCTTCCGCGCCGAGTTTCTTGACGATCCGGACGCACTGCGAAGTCGTGACGCCGTAGGTCTGGAGAAAAATGTGCACCTCGCGCAGGATTTTTTGTTCCTCCCACGCGGACTTGATGGAGGAGGCGCGGACTTTGCCGATGCCTTCGACTTTGCGGAGCTTGCCGGATTCTTCGCTGAGGATGCGGAAGGTATCGGTGCCGAACACATCGACGATTTTGTTGGCGTAGACTTTGCCGATGCCGGGGACGAGACCGCTGCCGAGATATTTGCGGATGCCGTAGACAGAAGAGGGGAGCTGACTCTTGTAGGAGACGATTTTGAACTGGGCGCCGTGTTGCGCGTGGCGCGTCCACTCGCCGGTGAGTTGGAGGGTTTCGCCACATTGCACGCCGGGCAGCGGGCCGGTGATCGTGACGGTGGCGGTGGACTTGGCGGCCGTGGGATCGTCCGGGCCCTTGGGCGAAGGGGAAGGTTTGGCGAAGGCGGCTTCGGGTTTCAGCTCCGCAATCGTGTAATGATTCTCCTCGTTAAAGAAGATGATGCGTTCAAGAACGCCGGTGAGGGTTTCGGAATTGTGGGGGGCAGTAGCCACGGGTGGAACACGCATAGACACGGGGTGAAGAACGGAAAGCTCAACCCCAATTCAACGGACTGCTGGGATGCGGGGAATTGAGGTGGAGTGCGTTGACCCAACGCGCTATCGTGCGGAGCGAGCAAACCTTCGGTGGGTGTCGGTTTACACGCCGACGCTTGTCGCCACCAGATGCACTGGTGGTACTCGGCCTCCGGACGGGTTGAAAAATTCGCTTGTGGGCAAGCGCGCCCGGAGGTCGCACTCCACCTTCAATTCGCTGAGGCCTGCGCAAGCACCGGCCCTACAGTGCAGAATTTATGCGCGGATCGCCCAGCGGAGTTTGGCGGAAGAACTTCGGGGGTTGGCGCGGAGTTCTTCGGGTCCGGCTTTGATTACTTCGTCATTGGTTGACGTGTAGCATCCCCTGCGCACGCCTTCACGGAAGGCGTGTTTCACGCGACGATCTTCGCCGGAATGAAACGTGAGAATGGCGACGCGTCCGCCGGGTTTCAGGCAGCGGGGAAGCTGGCGCAAAAACAAATCGAGCACACTAAACTCATCGTTCACGGCGATACGCAGTGCTTGGAAAACGCGGCGGACGCAGGTGTCGTCTTTTTCCGGATCGCGGCTGGGTTTGTGGAGCTGAAGTATTTCCCGGATCGTTTCGGCCAGTTGCACGGTCCGCGTGAATGGGGTCCGGGTGCGACGCGCGATGAGACCTTGCGCGAGGATCTCGGCGTTGGGCTCGTCGGCATTTTCGGTGAGCGCGGCGGCGAGGTCGGCGACGGAAACACGCGCGAGCCACTCGGCCGCCGAGGGTGGACGCGAGGGATTGAGCCGCAGATCGAGCGGGCTGTCGGTTTTGAAAGTGAAACCGCGCGCGGGGTCGTCGAGTTGCATCGAGGAAACCCCGAGGTCGGCCAGAATCGCGTCGACGCCCTCGGGGGCATATTGGGCAAGGACCTTCGGCAGGCCGGCGAAGTTGCTGCGGACGGCGGTGAAAACTTCTTCGCCCCATCCCAAGGCGCGCAGGCGGGCGGTGGTTTTGGGATGTTCGATCGGATCGACATCGAGACCGATCAAGCGTCCGCGAATCTTGCCGCCTTCCGGCGCGACGTGCGCGAGCAACTCGCGGGCGTGTCCCCCGTAGCCGAGCGTGCAGTCCACGGCGATCTCGCCGCGTTGGAGCGCGAGCACCTCAAGAATTTCGGTGACCATAATGGGGCGGTGACTGCCGGCGGGCGTTTTGCCTGAGGCGATAACCTTCGCGACATCGTCGGTATAGCGTTCAGGATTCAGTTCCTTGTATTTTTCCTCGAAGCGGCGGGGATTCTTGCCCGCATAGCGCGGACGGCGACGATGGGGCGTGGGTGCGGTGGCCTCGGGCGGAGTGGACGCAGGTGGAATTGTATCGGGCATCGGGGGGATTAGGGTGGAAGAAATCTAGTATTACTACGTTAAGTTAATGAAACGACAATATCATCGAACTTGCTGCCGCAGCAGAATCAGCAGCAGCCGGTTGATCTCACCAACCACGGCTGAATCGCGCGCAGCGCCTGTTCCCACGTCGCACCAAAAGTTTTTTTTGGCGCGTGCGTGAACCGAGAGGATGAAGAGGTACGCCAGCGCGGTGAGGACGAGATGATGATGAAAGCCCAGCCACGAGCGTCCCTCGAA
>JBBRBC010000085.1:0-13046 GCA_038206205.1 Opitutales bacterium | reverse complement strand
GGTTTTCTTTTTCATGGGTGGTGGTTCTTTGGGTTTTAGACTTCCCTCTGCCTTTATTGGCAGCGGAACCACCATCCACCCAGCTATCTTTTAACGACCACCGGGACGCTTCCTTTCTTCATGCTGCCTCGTCGCACGCATACGAGCCTCTCGGGCTTCATCAATGCGCCCTGCGGCTTCTAATATATCGGCCCGGGCGTTGTGTAGGCGTTCATCAAACGGGGACAAACGAATGCCTGCGTCGAGAATCTCGAGTGCTTCGTTAGCGTTGGCATTTTTGGCCAAGGTTTTGGCGAGGTTGATTCTGGCTTCTTCAAAGGCAGGTCTCGCGGCGATCGCGGCTCGCCAGCAAGTATAGGCATCGGTGATTCTCCCTTGATGCTCGGCGATTTTTCCGCGGGCGTTGAGGACACCTACTCCTACGGGGTGACGCAGGTTGGAGGCGCGCTCCAACCAAGGTTCCGCTTCTTCGTAGCGACCCACGGCGAATAGGGCGATGCCAAGATTGGCTGTCGCATCTGCATTATTGGGCGCGACGGCCAGTGCTTTTTGAAAGCAGGGGATGGCTCGGACGAAATCGCCTTGGTCAAAAGCTTCCAGACCCATCAAATTGAGCATGGCAGGATGGGCGCCTTGAGTTGTCATATCCCGGGCAAACAACCGTGCGGTGGTTCGCCAATAGCCGACCTGCCGGTGAGCAACGAAGGTGAGACCGAGGAGTGCGCCCAGCCCGCCCAAGAGGAGAATTTTCCTCACGTGATTACGTTGTGAAGCGGGCGAATGCCACCATTCGTTCGCGAGCAGGATGAGAATGATGAAGATGCCCAGCAGGGGAATATAAGCATAACGGTCCGCCATGGCCATGCCTCCGACCCGGACGAAACCGGCCATGGGCACCAAGGTACCCACAAACCATAGCCATCCGAAGAGGAGGTAAGGCCGAGACCGTCGCAACCACCAGCAGACTGCGGAAATGGCCAATAAGCTGAGCGCGCTCCCCGCCAAGGAGGGCATGGAATAGGATGCTGGTAATGGATAAAACATGGCCAGCCCGGCCGGCCAAAACAGCTTTTGCAAATAAAAGAAATAGGAGGCAATGGCTGCGGCGAGGCTGGTCAGGGCATCAACCTTGGCGGTGCTTGTTGCCCCTGCCGCCTGCTGGGCATAGAAGGTGACGATGCTGGATGCGCCTGCCAGTATCGCGAAGGGGGTTTTTTCGATGATTAAGGAGAGCCAGCTTGAAGGACGACCACGTATCGGAGCGATTCCCCGTTGCGCTAAATCTGCCTTCTCGGCGGGACCGCCCGGAAATCTCGTCAGCGGCCAATAATCGAGCAGCAAGAGTAAGGCGGGCAGCGTGACGAATAGCGGCTTGGCGAGGAGGCTCAGCAGTGCTGCGCCGAGTGACCAGAGGTAACGCCATTTGCCACCTCGTTCGGCATAGCGCAGATAGGCTAGGAGCGAAAGCAGGCCAAAGCAGGCGCTCAGGACCGTCTTGCGCTGCGATATACTGGCGACCGATTCCACATTAATCGGGTGTATGGCGAAGAGTGCGGCGACGAAAAATCCGATGGCGTTCTGCCCTGTGATGGCCCGGGCCAGCCGCCAGACAAGCAGTACATTAATCGAGTGCCAGAGGAGGTTGGTAAACGCATGTCCTCCCGCCCAGAGTCCGTAAATTTGGACATCCAGCATATGGGAGAGCCAAGTGAGTGGGTGATAGTTCGCGACTTCGGTCGTGCTAAAAGCCCAAGCAATCGTGTGCCAGGACAAACCATCAAGAACCGCAGGATTTCGGAAAACATACGCATTGTCGTCAAAGTAAGTGAACTCATGCTCGAGTACCTGCCGATAAACAACGAGCACGGCAATCATCAGGATTGCTGGTGTGAGCCAACGTTTGATGGCTGGGTTCATGGCGTTGAGGTGACAGGCAATGATCTGTCGGTGGTGGCGGGTGTCGGTGAAGATTTGGGTAAAAGGGCGAGAGCGGCTGTAAAATTGTTTTTGGCGTCGGTGTAATCCGGTTTCAAACGAATCGCTTCTTTAAATTCGCGTATTCCCTCCTCAACCCTACCTGACTGCGCATAAAAAATACCGAGATTGTTATGATTTCCCGGATCTTTCGGACTGAGGCGTAATGACTTTTCCAGTAGCATGATCGCTTCGGGGAATTTTCCTGAGCGTCCGAGCGTCGCCGCCAAATTAGCTAGTAAGCCGGCATTATCGGGCTTGGTTTTCAGGCCTTCGCGATATTGCTCTTCGGATTCGAGCAGGCGATTCTGATGAAAATAATAAATGCCAAGGGCACCCCGCAAGATGAAGTTCCCTTCGGTATTGGCGATGGCTTGGCGCATGATCAGCTCATTATTGATCCAGTAGGATGCTTGGACCTTGGCAGCTAGAGTGAGTGCGGCGATCCAGCCAGCCCCAATCACCCAGATGACGCGGCGCGCTTGCGGCCAGTGCAGGCCTAGAGAACGTCCAGTCATAGCCAACCAAAGCACTGGGCCAATCATCGGAATATACAGATAGCGATCAGCCATGGCTTGGCTGCCCACTTGCAAGATTCCAATGACAGGCCCGAGAGTGATTAAAAACCAAAACCATCCGACAAAAAGCGCCGGCCACGGCCGGGCCCTGCGGATCGCGAGATAAGTTATGCCCACCAGAATCAAGATACATGATATTACGAGCAGCGGTGGATATTGGGCTTGGAAGGGGTAGAGCAGGGCGTGTTTGTGCGGGAAGAGAAGATGTCCAATGTAGCGGATGTAAGAAAACAGGGCATTCGCAATCAACGCAGTGGATCGTGGCACATGGGCCAGAGTCTCTACGGACGCAGCTTTATATTGAGCGTAGCAAGTGATTATGCCCTCGGCTATCGCGAGGGCAATGAGGGGGAGTTTGTCGATCAGCCATAGCGAATTTTTCCAGCGATGGTTCGGTTCGTGACTGGGATTCGTTGCGGATATGATCCGGGCATCGACTGTCTTTGCCGACCATGGCGTGCGCCGGAGTGGCCAAAAATCAAGCAGGCAGACCAACAATGGAAACGAGACCATCATGGGTTTGGATGCGAGAGAAAGAGCATAGAAAAACAAGACCAAGCCATACCGCGGCCAGGTCGGACTTGAGCTATAGCGCCAATATGCGCCAAACGCGAGAAACACGAATAAGGCTGATAGGCAGCTTTTCTTTTCCGAAATCCAAGCCACTGATTCGACATTGGCCGGATGTACGGCGAACACTAAAGCGACAAATGCGGCGACCACGAGACTGGAGGTATACTTTTCCAGCACCAAGAATAGCACCACCGCCGCCAGACCGTGCAGGATGACGTTGGACAGGGCATGACCGCCGGCGAACAGGCCAAACATTTCAACGTCGGCCATGTGGGCCCACCAGGTCACCGGATGCCAATTGGCAACCTCGGTTGAGGTCAGGGCCCATTTGAAGCCTCGCCACGTGAGCCCGCTACGGACGACGTCGTTCCGGAAGACATACATGCCATCATCGAACTCGATGAATTGATCGTACACGCATTGTCCATAAATCGCGAACACCGCGAAGAGGATCAGGCCGCACAGGGCAAAGCGGACCAACGTGGCGCTGCACGCGAAGCGCGGTGGGGGAGCCATCAGGTGGTTGTTCATGCCGTGGTGCGTCCACTGATCGCCAGCGGTGGGCGGATTCCTAGTTTTCTGCCAGCCCAGAAGCGTAACCCAACGCCTAAACAGCCAAAGCCATATTGGACGCTGCGTTTAAAACTTATCGATGACGCTTCGGGGAAATATTTTGTCGGGCAACTGACTTCGGCGATCTGATAGTTATTCCAGAGCGCTTGAGCGATGAACTGGTTGTCGAAAAGAAAATCATTGGAATTATCCTCGAGGTACAGCGATTGCAGCAGTTGCCGGGAATAGGCCCGGTAGCCGGTGTGGTATTCCGATAGTTTGGCCCCGAACATCCAGTTCTGTGCCGCAGTGAGCGAGCGGTTGGCGAAATATTTCCACCACGGCATGCCGCCAGCTCGGGCGTGCCCCCCCAGAACGCGTGAACCGAGCACGAAATGATAAAGCCCATTCGCGATCAGGCTGGCCATGGCGGGAATGAGCAGGGGCGTATATTGATAATCGGGGTGGACCATGATAATGACGTCGGCCCCTTTTTCCAAGGCGAGGCGGTAGCAAGTCTTCTGATTGCCGCCATAGCCACAATTTTTCTCGTGAACGTGGACGGTTACGTTGGGCAGATTGCGGGCGAGAGCTACCGTCTCATCGCGGCTGCCATCATCGACCAAAATGATTTCATCGACGATGCCCTGATCCACCACTTCGTCGTAGGTGGCTTTCAGCGTTTTAGCGGCATTATAGGCCGGCATGACCACGATTATTTTTTTTCCACGATACATGTTTGGTCTCAGTTTGTTTTAGGTTTTTCGAACATCAATTCCACCGTGGCCCCCGCCCTAGCGAGGGCCGAGCATCCGTCTGCGATTAGCGAGGGCAATAACAGCAGTCCGCCCAGCAGAGCGTGGAATAAAAGGATGCCCGTGCCGCGGGTGGGGAGGTAATGGCGATTCCGCTTTAAACGTTCGTAGAGAAAATTCCGGCGTGAATCGCAGCGGTTGAGTGCGCTTTGGATCCAACCGTAGGTGTTTTGTTCAAGGCAGAGGTGATGTTCAGCCAAGAGTTTGAAATGATGA
This sequence comes from Opitutales bacterium, assembly GCA_038206205.1. Classification (GTDB taxonomy): domain Bacteria; phylum Verrucomicrobiota; class Verrucomicrobiia; order Opitutales; family Opitutaceae; genus Didemnitutus. Next base: position 8,338 of record JBBRBC010000085.1, on the reverse strand, counting down.
TTTTCCAGATAGGCGATTACGGTTTGCGGAGGAACGAGTGTGAGATGCCGCGGTGGATCCAGATGAAACCAAGCGGCCCCAGTCAAGCGGGCCTGCCAGCTGCTGATGTTGGGGAAGGACAGAAAAAGCCTTCCGCCTGGCTTGAGCAAACGCGTCAACTGGTCGAGAGATTCGCGCGGTGCCGGCAGGTGTTCGTAAACGTGCACCAAGGTGATGAGATCAAAAGTGGCCGATGGCAGGTCGACGGACTCCAAAGTGCCGAGGTGCAATCTGATGCCGGGAATTTTCGAGGCGCGGTCGGCAGCGCGGCCCGGCCGCTCGATGCCATGGAGGTTAGAGAAGCCGGCTTGCCGGAAGTTTCCCAAGAGTCGGCCATCACCACAGCCGACATCGAGAATACGGGCGTCTTTCTTCAAGTGTCCGGCTAGTTTCTTGGTCCGGAAACCTGCACTGATCGCGCGGATGTGTTCGATGAAGGGGTTGAATTTTGTCTCACCGGCTCCGTAATAATTGGTGGCGTAGGCTTGCGCTAATTGCGCGTCAGACGGTGGCGGGCAGAGGAATGTCGTGCCGCAGTTTTGGCATTCCCTGGCTGGATATAGTGCGCCATCCTCACTGCGCGCATCGCTCCATTTATGGGAGCGTGTTTCACGGCAAAACGGGCAGGATGATTGAGTGCTTTGGGGAGGAGAAAGTTCGGAATGATGCATCGCTGTCGTGGCTGCTCCGTTGCGGATGGAAAAGATTCAAGGCTAACTCATTAAAAAAAACGATGCCAAAGATTGGTTAATGTTTCCCATGCACTTGGTCGTTAAAGCGATGTAAGTTATGACTGGATTTCATGAAAGTGAGATTCATCGTTTTTTTTGGAGGGCTGTTGGTGCTGCATGGGATGCCCCGGTTTATCTTATTGGTGGGAAAACCATCGGGTAGGTCTCGGTTCTTCTATTTCCGCGTTTTCATTTCTCTAAAAGCCGCCACCTTCGCGGTTTGATGTTTTTGATTCGTATCCATCGTCACATTCTATTGCTGCTTTTGGCTCATTGCCTGTTTTTGCCTATTTTTGCGCAAACTCCGCCGGCAAGGTCACGGCCGCTCGCGCCGGAAGATACTCCCGCTTTGCCGGCCGAACCCGAGGAGAGCGAAGTCGCTACCGTCGCGGAACCGGCTCAAAACGATGCAGCAGCAACATCCGATAATAATGCTCAGCCGGTGCGCGATTGGTTGGAGGCGCAGGTGGAACTGGCGCGTCGCGGGTTTTCCTGTGGCTCGATCGACGGCGTACGTGGCGTCCAGTCGGCTGCCGCGCTGAGCGCGTTTCAGCGTAACGAAGGGTTGCGTGAAACCGGTTTGCTCGATCCGGCGACGACGGCTGCGCTCCGGTTGACCGCTCCGGCGATGACCCGGCACATTTTTAGTGGCGAAGAATTGGCTCAGTTCCAGCCGGTGGCTGATACTTGGGTAGGGAAGTCTGAGCAGTCGGCCATGGCTTACGCTTCGGCGCTGGAATTTGTGGCCGAGCGTTATCACGCGAGCCCGAAATTTCTCAGCAAACGAAATCCCGGCATCAATTGGGACGAAATTTTGCCAGGCACGATTGTCGAAGTGCCGGCGGTGGATGTTTTTTATCCCCCGACAAAAGCCAGCCTGCTGCACGTGCGACTGGCCGAGCATGTGTTGGAGGCGACGGATGAAACCGGGCGGATTATCGCGCATTTTCCCGTCAGCATTGCGCGGAATGTTGAGAAGCGTCCGGTCGGCGAACTCCACGTCACGGTCGTGATTCCGAATCCGAATTACACGTTTGATCCCGAGGTATTTCCTGAGTCCGAAGAAGCGCAGCAGCTCGGGCGGAAATTGATCATTCCTCCCGGACCGAATAATCCGGTGGGGCTCGCGTGGATTGGGCTTGATCGGAGTGGTTACGGAATTCATGGCACGCCCGAACCGGAAAAGGTGGGGCGCACGGAGTCGCATGGCTGCTTCCGACTCGCTAACTGGGATGCGCAGGCCTTGCTGCGGCTGGCCTGGGTTGGGTTGCCGGTCATCGTCGAACCCTGATCATGCGCGCCTGACCGTTCGGTGTGGTCCAGACTTTGCGCCACGAAATACTTGCTGGGGTCGATGACCCGACTGCGAGGAAACAGCTCTTTTGTAGCGTCGGCTCTTGTGGCCGGACCGTGGCTCGGCGCGGCTGCAAGGGCCGGCCTAACATAAAGCACAAACCAGGTTTCCTCCCGTCCGGTGTAAAACGCGTTTTTGCGGTCTGGGCTGCATGGTTCCAACCAATTCTTTACCGGCTATTGAAGAATATGGCGCAACCGTGGATTGCCTTATGCATTGAGACGCGACTCAAATAGCTATTCTATATTTCTAGAAATGAAATTCCCCCGTCTTCTGCTTTGCCTCGTCTTCCCTGTGCTCTTTGCCGGTTGTGCCATGTTGAAGCCCGGCCCGGGGAAAGATACCACTCAAGCCTCCGAGCCGATACATCCTGAATCAAAGTCGACGGGGTCGCAGACTTCCGGGACAGCAGCTAAAAACGTCGGGGAAACTCCCGTAGTGGTGCATCTGCCGAGCACGTATGCCGCCGCCATTACTCCGCTTGATTCAGCGACACCGTCTGGTTCGGTCCGGCGACACGGTCGACTTTATGTCTTGGGCAACCGGATCGTGGGCGAACATGGCCGGCCGGTCAGCTTGGCGGGAAATAGTTTTTCTTGGAGTCAGTGGCAAAGTCCGTTCTACAACGCCGAAGTGGTGAATTGGCTTAAGCTGGATTGGAAGGCGTCCATTATCCGGATCGCCATGGGCGTGGAAGGTGGCGGCTATCTCGAGCATCCGCAGGAAGAGATGGCCCGGGTCTGCACGTTGGTTGATGCGGCGATTGCGGCTGATTTGTATGTCATCATCGATTGGCACGATCACCACGCGCACCAGCACACGGCGCAGGCCATCGCGTTTTTTCAGGTCATGGCACGCAAGTACGGACAATATCCGAATGTGCTTTATGAGATTTTCAACGAACCCGAAGGCGAGGTGAGCTGGGCGAAAGACGTGAAGCCGTATGCGGAGCAGGTGATCGCCGCGATTCGGGCGATTGATCCCGAGAATATGATCATCGTCGGGACGCCGCACTGGTCGCAGGATGTGGATGTGGCTGCGGAGGATCCCCTCAAGGCTAAAAACATTGCTTACGCTCTGCATTTTTATGCCGGGACGCATAAACAATGGTTGCGGGATAAAGCGCTCATCGCGTTGCAAAAAGGTTTGCCGCTTTTTGTTTCGGAGTGGGGCACGTGCAACGCCGATGGCAATGGCCCCGTGGATGAAGTTTCCACCCGGGAATGGATGGACTTCATGCAGCAATGGGGTTTGAGCCACTGCAATTGGGCGGTATCGGATAAGGACGAGACGGCCTCCATCGTGAAACCGGGCTCGATTGTTTTTGGTCATTGGGTGGATGACGATCTCACCCCCTCCGGACGCTTGGTGCGTGAGTGGGTGCGGTCTTGGGCGGCGGCGGCGGACGCCCGTTAAATTTTTCCCGACAGGCTCCGATGATTGGGCGGCGTGGGGTGCCGCGCGGTGTTGCGCCCCGGATTCGGCTGGATTTTTCTTAACGCTGGCTCTTCGGTCCGCTCTAGTGTCCTGCTTCACCGTATGCTTCGTCTGCTTCTCCCGCCTAATCTCACGAGCGCTGCCGCGCGCGACGCCATTGCGGTGCGGGTGGAACTTGATCTTAAGGTCGAACCCGCACTCGCCCTCATGCCCGCTCTGGCGGTGCTGCAGCGCATGGGCGTAAAGCCACAAGCGGTGTCGTTCGTGCAGTTCAAAAGAGCTCAATTGCGTGAGTTGATTTCGGCTTCGACCGGTCAGTCCATTTTCTTTTTGGGCAACGTGCCGAAGATTCCGCTGGCCTGGGATGGTCGGGAATTGTCGGGCGTGAGCGAAGTGCTCGGCGAAAAACTGGCGGAGCTATTGGCGGTTCCGTCTGACGGAATCGTCAATCGTAGCGCTCCCATGCGCGCGGCCTCACGCGAGCCGGAATACACGCCGATGACGGTGGATGGCTCCGAGCACTTCCTCGCGATCACGTTGCCGTCGCGCGAGTCAGCCGGTTATGAGGGAGCGATGGAGTTTCTGCGTCTGCATCGTTTTACGCTCGATCCGCTCACGCGCAAATGGTGGCTGCGCGATCGCCACAAGGTCCTGAATATTCTCGCGACACACGGGGCAACTTTGCGCGAGCGTTTCAGCGCCGAGTTCACCGACAATTTTCAGCGCAACACCGCCCATCTCAAAACCGCCGAAACTGCCGCGGAAATCACCGAGCAGACCGATGGCTACGAGGTCACGCTTGGTTTCAAAGCCGGCACGGCCACTGAAACGCAACTGCGCGAAGCCGTCGCCACCGGTCGCGGCTACGTCGAGGACGGGAAGAATATTTATCTGATCGACTCGACCCGGCTCGCCAAGATCGAGGCCGTTCATCGCGCCCTCGCCGGCGATCCGGCCGGGGCCGGCGGCGCTGCGCGCCGTCATCGTATCGCGAAAGCGCGCGCGACCGAGGTGACGGATCTGCTCGAAGAACTGGCGCCGCATTTTCAGGCTCCGGAGACTTGGCGGACCCGCAGCACTGCGTTGCGTGATCTCAGTGCGTTGCCGCCCGCGCCGATGCCGGCGATGTTGGAAAAAATTCTCCGGCCCTATCAAAAACTGGGCGCGGCCTGGCTCTGGCATCTCTACCGGCAGGAACTCGGCGGGATTCTTGCCGACGAAATGGGCCTCGGAAAAACCCTGCAGGCGCTGGCGCTACTTTCTGCCTTAAAGGTAGGGCGGGACCGCGGGGCCCGCCGCGAAATTCCTGCCATAATCAAAAACACGGCGGGCCCAGCGGTCCCGCCCTACCTCGAACAATTTAAAGCGGGCCTCGGTGAGCGGCCCCGCTCCACTGCGGGGTCGCCCTCACTCGTTGTCTGCCCTGCCTCGCTCGTGGAAAACTGGCGGCGCGAAGCTGCCCGCTTCACACCGGAGCTGCGCGTTTTCGTCCATCACGGCGCGCGCCGACTGGCGGCGGTGGATTTCGCTGCGCACGATCTCATCATCACCTCGTACGGCACGCTGGCTCGCGATGTGGAATTGTTCGGCGGCGTGGAGCTCGATCTCATTCTCGCCGACGAAGCCCAGCACTTGAAAAATCGCCGCACGCAAGCCGCGCAATCGCTGCGCACTTTGCGCGGCCGGGGCCGTTTTCTTCTCACGGGCACGCCGCTGGAAAACTCGCTCGATGATCTGCGTTCACTCTTCGAGTTTTTGATGCCGGGATTTTTGCCCAAGTTGCCCGCCGGTTTGAAGCGCGAGGAGCGCGCCTGGCACGACGAACAACTGCGCGCGCGAACGGCGCCCTACATTTTGCGTCGCACCAAATTGGCGGTCGCTCCCGAGTTGCCGGAGAAGATCGAGCAGGTGATTTACTGTGAGCCGACGACGGCGCAGGCCGCCCTGTACCGGAAATTCCAGGAAGATTCCGAGCGCGAGATGATTGATCTCGCCGCGAAAGGCGTTTCCGAAAACGGCCTGCGCCTCGCCACGCTCACGCAGTTGCTCCGCTTGCGGCAGATCTGCTGCGACCCACGGCTGGTGGAGGTAGGGCGCGTTATCCCTAGCGCGCCGGAGTCCGTGGCCATCGTGGATTCCGAGCGGCGGGTTAAGGATAACCCGCCCTACCAAGACTCAGCCAAGCTGGATGCGTTTCGCGAACTGCTCGCCGAGAGCATTGATGAGAATCACCGCATGCTTGTGTTCTCGCAGTTCACCTCGCTGCTCGGATTATTGCGTGACGAACTCGAGGCCGAGGGCGTGGTCTATTGTTATCTTGATGGCTCGATGACGACCAATGCGCGCCAAGCCGAAGTTGATCGTTTTCAAAACGATTCCACCGTGCCGGTTTTTCTCATCTCGCTGAAAGCCGGCGGCACCGGCCTGAATCTCACCGGGGCTGATGTCGTCGTGCATTTTGACCCGTGGTGGAATCCCGCTGCCGAAGCGCAAGCCACGGATCGCGCGCATCGCATCGGCCAGACCCGAGTCGTCACCAGCTACAAACTGATCTGCGCCGGCACGGTGGAGGAAAAAGTTATGGCGCTGCAGGACGCCAAGCGCGCATTGTTGGCCGATGTCTTTGAGGCCAGCGAGGCGGCCGCCGCCAAACTCGGACTCGCTGATCTGCGCGCGTTGCTGAAATAGTTCCGCCTTCTCAGACGATCGGGAGAGTGCGGGGGTGGGTGCTTGCCTTGCTATTAGGCGCTCCGGTTTGTCTGAATAAACGGGCTGATAACTTTCGCGGCCCGATGGCCCTTGATGGGGCCTGGTGGGGTTTGGTTGGCTCATGAATTGTCCTATGCAGCGCGGGTGCAATTGTTTGCTGTTACAATGCCGAAAAAAGTTCGGTCTCTCAATCGGGTTTCGATTCTCGTTTGTGGCCAAGCCCGCTCTTGACCTCGGGCGGGTGGACGGAAAAGTTGAAGTCACCTATTACCGTGAGCACACATCCCCGCAAAGTCGCCCTCCTCACCGCCGGTGGTCTCGCTCCTTGTCTGAGCGCGGCTGTTGGTGGTCTCATCAAAAAGTACTCCGAAGTCTCTCCTGAGACAGAGATCATTTGCTACCGCTCTGGTTACAAAGGTCTCCTGTTGGGTGACTCGATCAAGGTCACGCCGGAGCTGCGCCAGCAAGCGCATATTTTGCTCCAATACGGCGGCAGCCCGATCGGCAACAGCCGGGTGAAATTGACCAACCTCAAAGACTGCGTGAAGCGCGGTCTGGTGAAGGAAGGGCAGGAGCCACAGAAGGTCGCCGCTGACCAACTCGTCAAGGATCAGGTCAACGTCCTCCACACTATTGGTGGCGATGACACTAACACTGCGGCCGCTGACCTCGCCGCTTACCTCGCGAAGAATGGCTACAAACTTTCGGTCATCGGCCTGCCCAAGACGGTTGATAACGACATCGTGCCGATCCGGCAGAGTCTCGGCGCGATGACGGCGGCGGAGCAGGGCGCGCGCTTTTTTCAAAATGTCGCCAGCGAGCAGGGCGCCAGTGGACGCATGCTGATCGTCCACGAAATCATGGGCCGTCACTCCGGTTGGCTCACCGCTGCGACGACGCGCGAATATTTTGCCTGGGTTGACCGCAGCCAATTTGTTCCCGGACTCGGGCTCGACGCCGCGAAATGGGGCGTCCATGGCGTCTACGTGCCGGAGCTCGAATTCAATCTACAGGCCGAAGCGGATCGTTTGCTCAAGGTTATGGATCAGCAGGGTAATCTTAATCTCTTCGTGAGCGAAGGCGCCTGCGTCGATACCATCGTCGCCGAGATCGAATCGCGCGGCGAGAAAGTCGAACGCGATGCGTTTGGCCACGTCGCGCTCGACAAGGTCAACGTCGGCGCCTGGTTCGGCAAGCAATTCGCCAAGCTCGTGAAGGCCGAAAAAGTGCTCGTGCAGAAGAGCGGCTATTTTGCGCGTTCGGCTCCGGCCAACGCTTTCGATCTCGCGCTGATCGCGCGCTGCGTCGATGAAGCGGTCGCTTGCGCGGTGCGCGGTGAATCCGGTCTCATCGGCGAGGACGAAGAGCAGGGCGACCAGCTCCGCGCGATCGAGTATCCCCGCATCAAGGGCGGCAAACACTTCGAACCCGGCGTCAGTTGGTTTCAGGATATCCTCGTGCGCACCGGCCAGAAAGCGCGTTGAGTACTGGAGAATTCAGCGTCTCCGAGTGAACAAGCTGCTCCATTTGTGAGCAGCTTGTTTAGGTTCTTCGCTAGTTCCAGTGGGTAGACGTGACTGATCGATGCAAAGATCCGGAGGATTTGACCACTCATGGGCTTCATCAACGGATGAAGCCTACCAAGAGCAGCTGCGCCTGATTGTCTTTGCCGATGGGTTTCTGGGGCCTGTTAATCGCAGGCAAGTTTTCGATGCACCCATAGGCCCGGAGACCTGTGGTTACCCCAACCCCAAGACCCCGGACCCGAAACTCCATCTTCTGTCTGCGATTAGCAGACTCCCCGGAGCCCACCCCGAAGACGATTAGTCGCAGGGCTAATCTAAAGTTTCGCCCATTGGCGAAACTCATTAGTGGTAAACCCGCCTTGGTTGCTCTGAGTTTTTTCAGCTTCTCCTGCGCGCTTCTCCCCATCGAAAACAGCGAGGAACCCCTTTTTTATTCAAGGGCTCAGGGCCTGCAAGGCGGCCGTTAGATCCGGATCTTGTTGGGTTCGTCGTTGGGCGAGCGTGGGCGTGAGGGTGAGTTGGTCGGGGATGACCCCGTGGCC
>JBBRBC010000084.1:0-13680 GCA_038206205.1 Opitutales bacterium | reverse complement strand
GGCAGCCACGTCGCCAGCCTCACATTGCGCCAAGACATCAGCCAGACAGCGCAAAGCCGCTTGGAGATCCTGATCGATCTTCGCGAAACCTTGCGTGAGACGTTCGTGGTGGGAGAGTATGGCCATAGTTTCTGATCCTGGAGAAATCCATGCAGAGTGCGGACCATTATCAGAAAAACAAATCTGACAAGTGAATGATCCAAAGAATCCTTCCCGGGCGCTAACTTCTCCTCGCCCGTCTTACCGATACGCCCCGACCCGTGTATGAATTTGCACAAAGAACTTTTCCAAACATATTGGCCGGACTTGTGCATCCTTCGCAGCGGTTGCCCCGTATAACCTTCGTGAACTCCTGCCTCTACGAGTGCCATATCATGCACGAGCGATTTTCGCCTCGGAGCCACCGCTTTCTGTATCGGATCTTCCTCTTCGCCGTCGATCTGGACGAACTCGACACACTGCACAACACGCTGCGCCTTTTCTCCTTCAATCGCCCCAACCTGTACTCCTTTCGTGATAAAGATTTTCTGCCCACCGGCGAACCGCTGCACAATCCGTCGTCCGCCGGGATCGAATTACCGAGCGGAGCGCCATCCAATCCAAAATCTAAAATCCAAAATCTAAAATCTCGGGTGGTCGCTCATCTCGCCACCCGCGACATCGACCTGACCGGCGGACGCGTTCTCCTCGTCACGTTGCCGCGCGTCCTCGGCTATCTTTTCAATCCCGTGTCATTTTATTTTTGCTACGATCGCACGGGCACTCCGGTCGCCGCACTCGCCGAGGTCACGAATACCTTCAAGGAAATGAAACCCTATCTGCTCGGTCCCGACACTCGCGGCGACGGCTCCACTTTCCGCCTGCGTATCCCGAAAAACTTCTACGTCTCACCTTACAGCGATGTCGATGTGGCCTTCGACTTCACGCTCCGCGCCCCCGGCGAACGCCTCGCCATTCAGATCGACGACTTCGACGGTGCCGAGCGCACGCTCACGAGTACGCTCACCGGCCCGCGCCAGCCGCTGACCGATGCGCGGTTGGCGTGGTTCACGCTCAAATACCCCCTGATCACTCTCCGCATCATCAGCCTCATTCACTGGCACGCACTGCGGCTTTGGCTGAAGAAAATCCCGTGGTTTGCCAAGTCCGCCAAACCCGAAGCTCAGCAGGAACTCTATCGTCCCCATCACAGCATCGCCACCGAACAAAAAACATGAGCACCACCTCCACCCGCACCGCCGCACCTCCTGCCGGAGCCGTCCCGACGTCGCCCACTTGGACCGAGCGCGCCGTCTTCTCCACGTTTGCCGGCATGCGCTATGGTCGACTGCGCCTCGAACAGCCCGATGGCACCGCGCGTGAATTCGGCGATCTGACGGCGACCACCCGCGACGTATTTCCCGGCATCATCAACTGTGCGCTCATCCGGATCCGCCGTCCGGCCTTTTTTAAAAAATGTGTGCTCGGAGGCGACATCGGTTTCGCCGAATCCTTCATCGACGGTGATTGGGAGACGCCTGATCTCACCGCCGTCATCAGCTGGTTTATTTTGAATATCGACGATGCGCCCACGCTCTCCGGCTCGAAGCGCGCGCGGCTCCTCGCCGCAAATCTCCTCCGCGGGCTCAACCGCCTCGGCCATCTGCTGCGGCCCAACTCCCGCGCGATCGCCCGGCAAAACATCCGTGAACACTACGATCTCTCCAACGATTTTTTCGCGCTGTGGCTCGATGAATCGATGATGTACTCCGGCGCTCGTTGGGAAAAAGCCGACGCCACACTCCAGGAGGCCCAGTTCGCCAAGAACGACGCGCTCTGCCGCAAGCTCCGGCTCAAAGCCACCGATCACGTCTTGGAAATCGGCACCGGCTGGGGCGGGTGGAGTCTCCACGCCGCGCAACAATACGGTTGCCGCGTCACCACGCTCACCCTTTCCCAGCAGCAACTCGATCTCGCCGTGAAGCGCATCGCCGCCGCCGGACTCACCGATCACATCGAGGTCCGCTTGCAGGACTACCGCGATGTCACCGGGCAATTCGACAAGATTGTCTCCATCGAAATGCTGGAAGCAGTCGGCCACAAATATCTACCCGACTACGCCGCAGCGTGCCACCGCCTGCTCAAGCGCGACGGCCTGCTCGCCCTGCAATTCATCACCTATCCCGACTCCCGCTACGCCCAGCTGCGGCAAGGCGTGGATTTTATTCAGAAGCATATCTTCCCCGGTTCGTTGCTGCTCTCGATCAACCGGCTCAATCATCTCCTCAGCGAAAAAGGCGGCTTCGTCCTGCATAGTCTGGAAGATGGCGGCCGCGATTATGTGCGGACGCTGCGGACCTGGCGGCAGAGCTTTCATCAAAAACTCGCGCAAGTCCGCACGCTCGGCTTCGACGATCGTTTCATCCGCAAGTGGGATTACTATCTTTGCTACTGCGAAGCCGCCTTCGCCCTGCGCAATATCTCCGTCGTGCAAACCGTCCACACGCGCCCGAATAACTTAAAAAACTGAAAGGCGGAAGAACCGCAGGGCTGAACCGCAGGGCAATCATCCTTCCTCTCTTTCCAGAGTGGTCGATTGGCCCGCATCTCATCAAGATCCACTTTCTCAAATTCAGCTTTTCAGCCCTTCAGTTTTCAGCCCCTCATCCCCCATGATCCTCTTCCTCCGCTTTCTCTTCATCGTCGTGATCGGCTCCATGCTCGGCGTCACGAGCTGGGCCAGCCTGCACCAGACACTCGGCGATTTCGCCCGCAGCGCGACGTTCCGTGAGCCGTGGGTGATCGCGACCTTGTTCGACGCGTACTGGGCCTTCATCACTTTCTTCGTGTGGGTCGCATGGAAGGAACAGTCGTTGCCGGCGCGTCTGCTCTGGTTTGTCTCGATCCTCTTGCTCGGCAATCTGGCGATGGCCGCCTACATGCTCGTGCAGCTTTTCTCCATCCCGGCCACCGGCCCGCTGGACGAAGTCTTTACCCGCCGGCAACCAGGACGGCTCATTTTGCCCGCGCTCCTCACCGCGCTATCCATCGCGGTTTATCTTCTCGCGTGAACCCAGTCGTCCCGCACCGCACCTTCTGGCAACGCCGCGTGCGCGATCCGCTCATCGGCCTGTTCATTCAGGGCCTCACGCCCGACCAGATCGCACGCACCCTCGGCATCGGCACCGCGTGCTCCCTGTTTCCGTTTCTCGGCTTCACCTCGCTGCTCAATCTCGGGGTGGGTCTCTGGCTGCGACTCAACCAGCCCATTCTGCAAATTCTCAACCAGGCGCTCGCTCCGGTGCATCTCGTAATGATCGTCCTGTATGTTCGCCTCGGCGAATGGTTCTGGCATGTGGAAGACGAGCGTTTCACCATTAGTGAAATGTTGCGCGTTTTTCGTGAGCAGAGCTTCGGCGAATTTTTGCAACGCTTCGGTTGGGCGGGCCTGCACGCCTTCACCGCCTGGGCTCTCACCGCGCCCGTGCTGATCGTCGCCGTCTATTATGCTGTGCGTCCTGCATTGCGTCGGTTGGCGTCCAAGACGATCACTCGAACGTAACATTCCCGATGCCACTTTGGTTGCTCATCCTTACCGCCCTCGCCGGACTCTGCGCCCTTTTCGCCCTGCTGTATCTATTGTGTCGCCGGTTGGACAACTACGGCTTCGTCGACGTGGCGTGGTCGTATGCGTTCGCTCTGGTAGCGGTTTTCTACGCCTTGCTCGGATCGGGCTGGTGGCCCCGGCGGCTCGCCCTCGCGACCATGGCTGTGCTCTGGAGCGTGCGCTTGGGTTCACACCTTTTGAAACGTGTCGCCGGCCACCATCCCGTCGAGGATGGTCGCTACCTCCAGCTCCGGCAGGACTGGGCGGGCAACTTCGGACCCAAGATGTTTGGCTTTTTTCAACTGCAGGCGGCTTCGGTGGTGTTGCTCGGCCTGCCGTTTCTGCTCCCGGCGCTCAATCGCACGGCGCAATTCCATCCGCTCGAAATCGCGGGCACGCTGCTCTGGCTCATCGCGATTTGCGGCGAGGCCCTCGCCGACGCCCAACTCGCCGCCTTCAAACGCGACCCGGCCCATCGCGGCCGCGTCTGTGCGGTAGGGTTGTGGCGTTACAGCCGCCATCCGAACTATTTTTTCGAATGGCTCATCTGGGTCGCCTATTTCGTTTTCGCTCTCGCCTCGCCCTGGGGCGGGCTCGCCGTGCTCAGCCCCGCGATTATTCTATTCCTCCTGCTGCGCGTCACCGGCATTCCGCTGACGGAGCAACAATCACTCCGCTCGAAAGGCGACGCTTACCGCGAGTACCAAGCGTCCACCAGCGCCTTCGTGCCGTGGTTCCCGAAGCGATTTAACCACTAAGCCACCCTAATTTTCGCTAATCAAAACTCAGACATTAGTGCTCCTGAGTGTGCATTAGTGGTTAAAAAAAATGATCAACCGTTTTCTCGAAAAAGATCTCCTGCCCGACTGGCTCATCCGCATCGGTATCCGCCGGTTGTTGCGTCAGCGCCTCCGTGAAATCACCACGCCCTCGCCCGCGGAGCAGGTAGCGCAATTTGCGGCCACGCTCTCGGCGCTGCCCATCGCCATCAACACCGCGGAATCGAAGGATCAGCACTATGAGGTGCCCACGGAATTTTATCAGCAATGCCTCGGGCCTCGCCTGAAATACTCTTCCTGCTACTACGTGGCGGGCGACGAGTCCCTAGCGCAGGCCGAGGAACGCATGCTCGCCCTGACCTGCGAGCGAGCTCAGCTCGGGCACGGCCAGGATATTCTCGAACTCGGTTGCGGCTGGGGTTCACTCACGCTTTGGATGGCGGAAAAATATCCGCGCTCCCGCATCACCGGCGTCTCGCACTCGCGCACGCAGCGCGAACACATCCTCGGTGAAGCGAAAAAGCGCGGCCTCGCCAACGTCGCGATCATCACCTGCGACATGAATGAGTTCGAGATTGCCGCCGGCAGTTTTGATCGCGTCGTCTCGGTGGAAATGTTCGAGCACATGAAGAACTGGCCCAAGCTCATGGGCAACGTGGCGCGGTGGTTACGATCTGGCGGCATGTTTTTCGCCCACGTGTTCACCCACTCGCGTTTCGCCTACCATTTCGAAGTGCGCGACGAGAGCGACTGGATGAGCCAATACTTCTTCACTGGCGGCATGATGCCCGCGCATGATTTGTTTCCCCGCTTCCAAGCCGACTTGAAACTTGTGCAGGACTGGAAAGTGAATGGCCGCCACTACGCCCAGACCGCCGAACATTGGCTGCAAAACATGGACGCTCACCGCGCCCAAATCATGCCGCTGTTCGAGCAAACCTACGGTGCCGGGCAGGCTGTGAAATGGTGGAGTTACTGGCGCGTTTTCTACCTCGCCTGCGCCGAACTCTGGTGGTTCCGCTCCGGCGAAGAGTGGCTCGTGAGTCATTATCTGTTCCGCAAACCGTGAAGCGCCTCCTTCAGTTCATCGCCGGACTCGGCCTGGCCGTTTCGCTTACCGCCGCCACCACGGAGGAACTGATGCAGCAGGCCCAAACGGCCGAAGCCGCCCTGAACTCGGCCCGCGCCCTCGAACTTTATTTGCAGGCCGATCAAACGAAACCCGACGACGCCCTTATTCTCCAGAAAATCGCCCGGCAATATTCGGATCTCGTGCTGGAGCAGACCAGTGATGAAGCCAAGCAACGCCACGCCCAGACGGCCCTCGATTACTCCTTGCGGGCGGTGGCCCTGAATCCCCGCGATCCGGTCAACGTCCTCTCGCTCGCGGTCAGCCACGGCAAGCTGGCGATTTACAGCGATACCAAAACCAAGATCAAATACTCGCGGCTGGTGAAGGAAGAAGCTGAGAGCGCTCTCGCCCTCGATCCGAATTATGCGTGGGCCCATCACGTCCTCGGCCGCTGGCATTACGAGGTGGCTTCCTTGGGTGCGACCACGCGAATGCTGGTGCGGATAATCTACGGTGGCTTGCCGAAAGCTTCGCACGAACAGGCGATTGTTCATCTACGCCGAGCCGTCGAATTGGAACCCGAGGAATTAAATCATCACCTAGAACTCGGTTTTGCCTACGCCGCCGCCGGAGAAAAACCGGAGGCCCTGGCCAGCTGGAACAAGGGACTGCAGCTCGCTTCGCGGGGGAAGCATGATGAACCGGCCAAGCAGCGAGCCCGCGCGGCGGCCGAATTGCTGCGCTGACACCCGCCATGACAAATTAGGAGGACCTCACGCCGCTCCTGCCCGGCCAGCGACCACGTGGTAACCTCAGACATGAATGGCGCTAAGTTAAGCGGCATGATCGTCGACTGTCTGACGTTTCGTCCGCGATGATTTGCTGCGGAATTTCGTAGGGCCGCGCCTTGTGGGCGAGCCGTTTCAGGTGCGCCCTCCGGCGACAAGCGCCGGCCCTACATTCCTCATGCAAAATAGTTGGCCTGATCACGCATGGTAGCATGACGACCCACCTCCTTAACTTAGCGCCATTCATGTCTGAGCCTGAGGACGGGAGGAAACAGAGGAGCGAGTCTTACGTTTCACGCCGGGGCTAGGCCATTCCATCGAGGGAAAGGCAAGTGGCCCGGGGTTGGAGCCAGCTGGTTCATAAAGGCGCGCAATCAACATTAATATTGAGTACGCGTATTTATGAATACGGGGATCTCGAGTGTGTAAGTTGCGCGCTCGTCGCGCTACGTTGCGAGGCTAGCTCGCAACCCACGGAGACATGGAACCCGCGTTGTCGCTTTGCTTCAACGCGGCTACGCCCCAATCCCACAGTCACGGAGGCCTGTGACTACGACTGAACTTGTTTTCCGATTCCACCGGCAGAGTTGCGAGGCGATCTCGCAACCTACGGGAGGAAACATGGCGTGGAAGACAAACGCGTTCGGAAGTCGCGTTCTACCTTGGATAATCGGCGCGCCCAGCGGCCGAAGCTAATGGACTCGGCGCGGTCACGACCTACCCCACACGATGGCGTGTCGGCGAGCGACAGCCCTGCATTTTTAAAAGCCGATAGCTGACCGTGGCTTCAACCGAAACGGGCCACCATCCGCTGAATGGTTTCTCCAGCGGATTGGGCTATCGTCCTGAATTCCGGTGAAATGCGTTCGTCTGCGGTGACGCGCATCCAAAAAGCCAGGGCGACAGGTGCGACCTCGATCCAGATCGCCGCGATCGCCGGCAGTGGAGGACGGGGCGCAAAAACCCGCACGCCTAATTCGCCTTGGGCACCGGGGGCATAAAGCATGGGGAGCATGTCGTAGGCTGGAGTCAGGCCGAAAGGAATTCCGTCGGTGAGCGCAATGCTCGTATTGCTGCGGTGCATGTCGGAATTGGCGATGAGCTCGCCGAAGCACCAACGCCAGCGTAGTTCGCGGGCCTGATCGGGAGCCAGCCAACCTGCAGACTCGAGGGAATCGGCTGAGGCCAACCAATCGTGGGCCGCTCCATCAGCGAGGCCGTCCTCGACCACGGCCAGACTCATCTGTCCGCGCCGGCCACCGGTTTCCATTCGATCGAAGCGCTCCACTTCGAGAAAGCGGCGGTCACCGGCGTCGAGCACCTGGGTGCGGGCGCAGGCGATCCCTTGCGCCGAGAGGATTTCGGCGGCGATATGTTCGCAGAGCAACAGGTCGGCCCAGCGTTGGCTGACCGGTGAATTCTGCGCAGCGGAAAATTTGACCAAGACAGGGGCGAAGGCGCCGCCCGGGCGGCGGACGGTGAGTAGAAATTTCGGTTGCTCCCCGCCAGCGGACGAACCGATCAGTTCTCCACGTTGGGCCGCAGCGGCGCGCTCGGGATAGACCGCAGCCCGGTCGTTGGGGGGAATCGCCGTGTTGGCCAGCGTATCCGAACAGCGCAAGGCTTGTTCGAGGGCGCGGTCACCGAGGACGAAGTTGCCGGGCAAATCGTCGCCCTCGTGCAGCAGGTAGGCCAGGATATCGTCGTCCAGCCAGTTACGTGGGTCCGCCGGAACCCCGAGGCGCGCGGATAATTCACGGGCGATCACGCGGCCGAGATAGCCTTGCGGAGCCACGTCTTGGAGAAAAAATGGGAGGCCGGGAAAAACATTCGCGGGATAAGCGCGGGCAAGCCAAGCGGGAGGATCACCGGAGGGAAGAAGCCGGAAACCGCCGTGGAGAGCGCGCAGTTCTCCAGCCGCGTGGGACCTCCCCTGCTCGTCGATGCGGTAGAGCGGCCAGGAGGTACCGAGGTTGCGAACATTGCGCCGCAGGGCGTATTGGGTTTGGCGGGCGGCGCCGATACGTTCCACTGATGAACCCAGCTCGATAATCCAGCGGGACAAAGTGGGCTGGCTGATCCCAAGAGACTCGGCAAGGGCACGCGCCGGTGCCACTCCCTGCGCTTGGAGTGCAAGGGTTAAACCTGAGATGTCCGCGCTGTTTTTCCTGCTATTCATGAATAGATATTGAATAGATATTTAAACCGCTAGTTAATGTTCAGCAATAGAATAAGTATGTGATAAGACGAAACATGAATAGATTATATCAACTAATTATCCACCTACCAAAGCGAATCACCGTCGACCATTTCGAGCATTGAGGGAACGCGTCCGGATATCGCGTTCCACCCGGGGGGTTCGGCTCGTCGGGGACGACTCGCCCTACCCCATAAAAAAGCCGCAGACTTTTTGGTCTGCGGCTTGAAGTAGGTTGAACCGGGATTAGCTGGCGCTGCCTTCGGACGGCCGAGCGATGAGACGATCGAGCGACGCCTTCCCTCCCCCATAGATGATCACGATCAACGCGAGGCCAAGGGCGAGGAGATGGTATTCAAAACCTTCACCTTTTTGCTGGCCGGACCAGTTCATGAAAAAGCCATTCGCATAATGCGCCGTGGCGCTGGCGACGACCATGACCGACGCGATGCCGAACGCGGCCACACGACTAAAGACGCCGAAGATCAACGCGAGCGAGCCGGCAAACTCGGCGAGAATCGCGAGAAAAGCGAACAACGTCGGGATCTGCATCGTCCCGGTGAAAAAGTTCATGGTGCCGGTGAAGCCGTAGCCGCCGAACCAGCCGAGCATCTTTTGCGCGCCATGCGGAAACATGACAAGTCCGAGAGTAAGGCGCGCCAAAAGTGGCGCAGCGCTGTCGTTGGTTTTAGTGAGAAGTGCGATGAGTTTCATATTTTTGGTTGGGTTGAAATTGGTGGGAGTTTTGTTTGTGGGTAGGGCGAACCCTCTGGGTGAGCCGCAGAATGACGGCACGTTCGGAGAACGCGCCCAACCTGCGATTCGTTGCTTTTCGGCTCGGCAGGGACGCCTCGCCCTACCTGTTGATGCAATTAGGCCAGATCGAAGAGGAGGACTTGCGTGGATTTCGTGCCGGTGAGTTCCAAACTCGTGGCGGCAGTCACGACGGCTGCGTCGCCGCCGGTCAGGGTTTGGCCGTTGAGGGTGACTTCGCCCTCGGCGACGTGGACCCACGCTTGCCGACCGGCGGCGAGGCGGTGCGTGACGCGTTGACCGACGTCGAGTTTGGCGAGCCAGAGATCGACGTCCTGATGGATGGCGATGGAATCGTCGCGGCCGGTCTTGCTGGTCACGAGGTGCAGGACGCCGTTGGGCGCGGTGGCGAAGGATTTTTCCGCGTAGCGCGGGGTCACGCCCTCGCGATCAGGCTGGATCCAGATTTGCAGGAGGTGCACCGCTTCCGTGTCGGAGGGATTGAACTCGCTGTGGCGCACACCGGAGCCGGCGGCCATGTATTGCCCATCGCCCGCGCGGATGAGGCGACCGTTGTTCATCGAGTCCTTGTGTTCCAACTGGCCGCTCAGGATGTAAGTGATGATCTCCATGTCGCGGTGCGGGTGCGTGCCGAAACCCTGGCCGGGCATCACGAGGTCGTCGTTGATGACGCGCAGGCTGCGGAAACCCATCCTGCGCGGGTCGCGGTAGTCGGCGAAACTGAAGGTGTGGTAGGAGTCGAGCCAGCCGTGGTTGGCGTGGCCGCGTTCATTGGCTTTGCGGATGTTTATCATGCCGTCAGTATGCCACACGTACCCCGGTTTGGGGAAAGACCATGATTTTTGCCTCAGCATAGCCCAAAGGTATGCTCGCCGCACCCCATGGAACTCCGCCACCTTCGCTACTTCGTCGCCGTTGCCGAAACGGAAAACGTCTCACGCGCCGCGCTAAAGCTGCCCGTGTCGCAACCCGCGCTGAGCCGTCAGGTGCGCGACCTTGAGGACGAGATAGGTTTTCTGCTCTTGGAGCGCAGCGCGAAATCCGTGCGCCTCACCGACGCGGGCCGGATTTTTCTAACCGAGGCGCGCGCGGTGCTCGCGCGCACCGAGGACGCGGTGCAAGCCGCGCGCGCCGTCGCGACCGGCCTGCGCGGCGAACTTCATGTCGGCTACGCGCCGACGCCCACGGTGCGAATTCTTCCCGCGACGCTGCGTGCCTTCCAAGCCGAGCGCTCGGAGGTGCGGGTGAAACTGCATGACCTCACTACTGACGAAATGATTGCCGGGCTGCGGAAGGGCGCGCTGCAAATCGCGTTGCTCGTGCGACCCTCGCGCGCGATGTTGCGCGGGCTGCACGTTGAGGAACTCGCCCGCGACCAGATCCGCCTCGCCGTGCCACCCGATCATCCGTTTGCCAAGCTCCGCTCATTTCCGTCGCCCGGCTGGCCGGTGAGCGGTTGGTGGCCTACAATCGCAAGGAGTATCCGGATTATCACGAGCTGCTCGACACGATCTTTGCTCCGACCAAGAGCCAGCCGCGCATCGTGGAGGAACATGAAGGCGGCGGCAGTTTGGTCACTGCGGTGGAAGCTGGAACCGGCCTCGCCGTGGTGGCGCAATCGCTGTCGTGTTCTATCAACGCGCGCCTGAAACTCATTCCGTTGTCGCCAGAGCCGGAGCCGATCATCATCGGTGCGGCGTGGATGAAAGATAAGCTGACACCTGCGGCCCAGCAGTTTTTCCGCTGCGCGCAAGCGGTGGGAATAGTCGAGAGCTGAGAACACGCCCAACGCGGCAGCCTGCTTCCCAGGTTTGATCTATTTGCCATCCGCCACTCGCTCGGCGCGACGGTACTGTCTGCTCTTCGCAGGTTGCGGGTTGCGAACGGCAGGACGATCGCAACGTTAGGCGCATGAATCGAGTTTCTCCGACTGTCCTGGGACTATTGATCGCCAATGCCGTGGTGTTTGCCGCGGGTATGTTGGTGCCGGCCTGGCGCGACCAGATCATCGCCACAGGCGCATTGTGGTATCCGGCCAACGACCATTTCGGACTGTGGCAAGTGGTGACGTACATGTTCCTGCACGGAAGCCTCGGCCATATTTTCTTCAACATGTTCGCGCTCGCATCGTTCGGCACGGTCTTGGAGCGACAGTGGGGCGCGACGCGTTTTCTGGTTTTCTATTTTCTCTGCGGGATCGGCGCGGCACTGATCCAGACGGGAATCAATTGGTATGAATTCGGCGGGCTCCAGGATCGTCTCGCCGCCGCAGGGATGACTCCCTCCACCATCGGTGCGATGCTCGCGACCGGGAGCGGCCCGATGCCGACGGATCCGGCGCTCAAGGCGGCACTCATCGAGCTTTATGGGATCTACCTCCGTCCGATGCTCGGCGCATCCGGAGCGATCTATGGAGTACTGGTGGCGTTTGGGTTGCTCTATCCCAACGCGAAACTCGCTCTGATGTTCATCCCGGTGCCGATCACCGCGAAGTACTTCATTCCGATTTTGCTCACCCTCGATCTGTTTTCCGGCGTCACCGGATTTTCGATCTTTGGCACCGGCATCGCGCATTTCGCGCACCTCGGCGGAGCCGCGATCGGATTTTCCCTGATGCTGCTCTGGCGCCACCGCCACGCCCCGGACGCAACCCGCCCGACGATGACAGACCAGACTTTCCGCTGAGCGACGCAGAGCCGACCAGTTGAGACTCAAAGCCGGACCGACCCGCGACTGATAACCCGCGACTGTTTCTCTTGCGTTGCGACTATTCCCTTGGCCGTTTCTCTCCGCACTCAATCAATTCCGTCAGGTGCGTCGCCAGGTGAACCACCCGACCAGAAAGCGACTCCACTTCACAGCGGGGCCTCGTGACCCACTCTCCTTCCCCACGAGAATGCCGTTCAATCCGTCACCTGAGTGCGGACAAAAGGGAGTGCCAGCGGACTACTCGTGCGATCCGTTGGATGGCGATCACGAGAATGCTGGCGCGACTAATCTACGGTGGCTTGCCGAAAGCTTCGCACGAACAGGCGATGATTCATCTACGCCGAGCCGTGGAATTGGAGCCCGAAGAATTAAATCATCACCTGGAACTCGGTTTCGCATGCGCCACCGTCGGAGAAAAACCGGAGGCACTCGCTAGCTGGAATAAGGGACTGCAGCTCGCTTCGCGGGGCAAGCATGACGAACCGGCCAAGCAACGGGCCCGTGCAGCGAGGGGAAACGAGCTGAGCCTATAAGGGCGATTGGGGTCAGGTAGCGGCCGTTGCCCTCAACGGCCACGGGGAAGCGGTGCCGCGAGCCGCACTGGCGCTTGGGGGCAAGCGCCGCTACCGGCCATTCGTCCCAGACATTTTGATCCCAGTCCGTGGAGAGAATCGGGACGAGGAAACGAGATGATCCTGGAACCAAGAATTGTCTCGCGAAGGAAAAGAAGGGAACGAAGGCAGCAAAGGATTAATGACCATGACCAAACACCGCGGATCTCGCGGATAAACGCGGATACAGCAAAAACCGCCTGAGGTCTTTATCCGTGAATTGATCCGCGAGATCCGCGGAAAAGTTTTTTGGAGGGGGGCAGCGGGATATCGATACGTAAAGCTGGTGAAATTGCTTAGGGCGATACGATATGTTCCTGACCCACCACCCGGAATTTTTGCCGACACGCGAATGACTTACGGGCAGATCCAGCGAATTGGGGTGCAGGAAATAGCCCGACCCAACCAGACATTTTAACGCGGAGGGCGCGGAGTAAAACCACGCCAAGCTCCGCGCCCTCCGCGTTAATTGTATTTTCCGATTTGCGGTAGAGTTGAGCTCATCCTAATTCCTCGTGATCAGGATGTTTGAGGCTACGACGGACAAGCCGGGCGCGCTTCTTCCCGGCTCACGTTGCAAAACCCGCCCGGAGGTCGGGTTCCACCACCGCAGAGGCCTGCGCGGAGTCAATATCAGGCTGGCTGAGACGAAGAACCCCAAGAACAATTATTGGCGATGTGTTTGGTCGGTTTGTGCCGTTTTTGTTTAATGGTTTTTTGCAGGGCCGTCTTCGGCGCTGAGCCTGTCGAACGGGCTTGTGGACGCGCCGGGCCACGGTCCGGCCACAAGGGCCGACCCTACAAAGACCAGCCGCAGCCATCCTGCTCCCAGCCCGTGTTGCCGTGGTTGGATGCTCAGCCGCCGATGTGCGACATTTCCACTTTAGGCAGGTGCACCGTGGCCGCCGAACGAATCTCGGAGTAGCGATCGCCGCGCACCTGCCACACCCGGCCAATGGCGCGGTTCAGTTCCTCGTCCGAGGCCCCGCCGCGCACCCGGGCGCGCAAATCAAATCCGCTGAGGCCAAACAGACAGGTATAGAGCGAGCCTTCCGGCGACAGGCGGGCGCGGGTGCAATCGCGGCAGAAGGCTTGCGTCACCGAAGCAATCACGCCGATCTCACCCGAACCGTCGCGGTAGCGCCAACGCTTGGCCACCTCGCC
>JBBRBC010000083.1:0-13857 GCA_038206205.1 Opitutales bacterium | reverse complement strand
CGGATTTCAGTTTCCGCACCTCTCACCATATAAACGACCCGATTATTCCGCCCCGAGTGATCACCACTAAAGAAAAAAGGGAAAAGCGGCGGATGACTAAAGAGGACTTGCCGAAGATCGAAGCCGCGCTCGGACGCCGCCCGTCCAATCCGCTGCGCAAGCCGGTGCCCGTTGACTCTGGACGATTGGTTAGGCTTCCTTTTTTTTCTCATGGCCCCGCTTGATATCTTGCTCCTCCTAATCTTCTGGGGCAAGCTGGTTAGCCTCTTTTTTTTATGAGATTCACCTTCTTTTCGTCCGACCAACGGGCAGACAGTAAGGCGCATGCCTGTATATAGTGTCTGCCCGGAAACTGCCTGTTTTGAAAGTCGCGGGTGATTTTGGCATTTTCCTGCGGGCGCTTTTGTCTAGTCGGCGGGGTTTCGCGGTGCGCTGAGCCGGGATTACCTTCTTTTGCTGCTGCATCTCTTGTTATGAAAACAATACTCAAACCCACCGTTGCGCGCGCCCTCGCCAAAGCCCGCGCCACCGCTCGCTGGTGCGCCCGCGCCGTTGCCGTTGCAAGTAACTAAATTAACCTATAAAAAAATGACAACACGAAGCATGATAGGAAAATGTGGCGGGGTGGACGGGGCGTTTCTCCTCTGAAAGCACTGCCCGTGCCGGGAAGATTCGCGACCGAAATCTTCCAAAAATAATCGCGGCTCACTCGGGGAATTCTCATTCGAGCCGTTTCCCGCCGGACACTACGTAGCGACTTCGGCGTCGATGCCGAAGTGGTCGTTGGCTGCCCAGCGCACGCCGACGTCGGTACGGATGTAGGCGCGGCGAAGGAGATCGCCGACGTGGGGGTGGAAAATCAGCTTGAAGGTGCCGGGTGGATCGAGTCGCGGGAGCTCGATGTCGAAAAGTCCGCTGATCTTGGACAACAGACTGGGCGGGGGGACAGGCTCGACCTCCTGCGCAACCGGCGATGGCGGTGGCGGCTCTTCCGCCAAAGCGACGGGGAGCAGGCAGAGCAGCGGCAGGAAAATATTTCGGAAACGACAAAGAGTGGTCACGGCAGTGGCAGGAGATTTTCCAGCGGCAGCCTGACGAGCAGGCCTTGCTGGAGAACATCCACTGACACGACAATTCCGCGCGGGTTCACCGGATCATCAACATAACCTTCCAAGCCTTGCAGCGGGCCGCGGGCGACGCGGACGCGAGTGCCTTTTTTGATAAGCGGGTGCAGGGCGGCTTCGTAGCCGGAGGCGCAGACCGCCCGGACTTCGTCGAGCTGGCGCAGGAAGGCAGTCTCGTTCTCAACAAGCAGGGCGCGGACGAGCAAGTCCTGCTGATAAATGCGTTCCTTTTTTTCCGGGGTGATGAGGGCGAAGACGTAACCGGGGAAGAGCGGCTTGGTGAAAACTTTTTTCTGGGTCCCGTAGCAGCGGACGCTTTCGAGCAGGGCGAGGTAGTGGTTGAATTTTTCGCGAGTGAGCAGAGCGGAAAACTTTTTCTCGGCGCGCGGCTTGGTATGACACGCAAACCAGCGGGGCGTGGTGAAGGCAGGAAGATGTTGGCCCATGTTACAATGCGGCCAAACGACGCAGGGCCTCGACGTAACCGGGGAAACCCTGGCCGCTGATCATGGCGAGGCAGGCACCGGCGGTCATGGAGTGGTGGCGAAATTTTTCGCGTTTCTTGATGTCGGAAATATGCACCTCGATGGCGGGCAGGCCCACGCTCTTGAGCGCATCGTGCAGCGCGATGCTGGTGTGGGAATAGGCGGCGAAGTTGCAAATCAGGCCGTCGATCCCGCGATCAGCGAGCGCGTGAACTTTGTCGACGAGCGCGCCTTCGTGATTGGATTGGAAGAAGGTCACGCTCACGCCGAGGTTTTTGGCTTCGGCGCGGACGAGGGCCTCGAGGTCCTTGAGCGTGGCGGTGCCGTAGATCTGCGGCTCGCGTTTGCCGAGGCGGTTGAGATTGGGGCCGTTGAGGATGGCGAATTTTTTCATGGGAGAGCGGGTGAGCCCACGGAACACACGGAATACACGGAAGAAATCAGTCGAGGAAAATTCTGGGCGTTACGGCGTGAATTTTAGCGGAAACGAGGGAATTGAATGTAGGGCCGGCGCTTGTCGCCGTGCCGTCTTCGTGGGTCTCGGCACGGCCACAAGGGCCGGCCCTACGCTCCTGAATCATCCGGTGAGTAAAGCGGTGAAAGGTGAATTGCATTGCTGGTGAGTTCAGAGTGGGTTCTCGGTGTCGATGAAGACCCAGGGGAGGCCGAATTTTTTGGCGAGTTCGTCGGCGAGCGCTTTGACGCCCAGGGTTTCGGTGGCGTAGTGGCCGCAGCAGAAGACGTTTAATTTGTGTTCCTGCGCGTAGTTGAACCATTCCTCGCGGAGCTCGCCGGTCACGAGGGTATCGACGCCGGTGGCGACGAGTTGCGCGATGGCGCTATTGCCCGAGCCGCTGCAGAAGGCGACTTGACGCGGCTGGGCGGTGCCAAACTCCAGCGCGATGACGCGGGTGTATTGCTCTTCGAGACGCATGCGGAGTTGGGAGCGGCGGAATTTGTTGGGTGCGATCCAGCCGATGGCCTGCCCTTCATGGACGAGAAACTGGCGGCGTGGTTTCAGCCCGAGGAGATGGGCGAGGAGGACGTTATTGCCAATTTCAGGATGGGCGTCGAGTGGCAGGTGGGAAGAATAGACCGCGCAATTCCCGCGCACCAATGAAGCATAGCGCTCGTAAACCGGCCCCGTGAGTGGTTGCGCGCCGCCCCAAAAAAGACCGTGGTGTACGAGGAGGAAATCCACCCCGCACTCGACGGCTTGTTCGAAGGGCACGAGCCCGGCATCGACAGCGGCACCGATCTTGGTGACGCGCCCGTCGTTGGCGACCTGAAGGCCGTTGACTGCACCCGGATAATCCTTGAACGCGGTGCGGCGGGTGCGGCGATCACAGAAATCGACCAATTGTTGGAGAGAAGGGGCGGACATGGGGGCGAGGTTGAGCGGCGGCAGGGCACGGTGCAAGTCGCGGGTTCGGGGAGCGTGATCGAGTAGTGGTGATCGAGTAACCGCGCTTGAGCCAGGGCGAAAGGGCGGTTTGTGGCATGGGTCTCCAGACCCATGTTCTAATCTTGATCCACATGGGTCGGGAGACCCGTGCCACGCAACCAACCACGCGAGGGTAGGTGGCGCGCTGGTCGCGCTACGTTGCGAGGCAAGCGCGCAACCTGCGTGATCAATCCCACAGGCCCGGAGGCAGTGGCTAGGCGAAGGCAGCAGAATCAATCCCCCTCGTTCCCCCTTGCCAGCGGTGCGGGCGTTTGCACCGTGAAGTCATGGCAGAAGAGAAGAATGACCCGATCGAATTGATCGCTCAGGCGATCGACCAGTTTTCGCACCGGCCCAGTTGGGACGAATATTTCATGGCCACGGCCAAGCTCATCGCTTCGCGGTCCAACTGCGAACGCTTGAATGTGGGCTGCGTAGTCGTGACTGCGGGCGACCGGCGAAATCGTATCGTGGCCGCCGGCTACAATGGTTGGTTGCCCGGTACGCCGCATGTCTCGCGGATGCGGGACCAGCACGAGCAGGCGACCGTCCATGCGGAACAGAATGCCGTGGCTGATGCCGCGCGTCGCGGCTCCAGCGTGGAAGGTTGTACGGCTTACGTGACGCATTTCCCGTGTATTAATTGCGCCAAAATTCTGGCCGCATCCGGGATCGCCGAGATTAAATACCATGTAGACTACCATAACGACCCGCTCGTGGAGCCGATACTCACCGATGCCGGGGTGAAGCTCACGAAGCTTTAGTGGACTTGAACGACACCTGAAATCATGAGCGACTGCTTCACGAGTGAAAATTTTCCTGCTAAATTGAACCCGCCAATCATGACACCCTTCGGCTATTATGCTTTTTGTGGCACGGGTCTCCCGACCCGGGAGTCCGAACCACCCGGGTCAGGAGACCCGTGCCACTGCTCAATCGCATGAAAGAGCGCGGACAAATCAAGCAGACGTATGTGGGACAATTGTTGCTCGCGAGTCCTTCGTTGCGTGATCCGAATTTTAAGCGCGCGGTGATATTGATGTCCGCTCATGATAAAGAGGGGGCCATGGGCGTGGTGCTGAATCGGCCGTTGCCGCGCCAATTGGGGGAATTGAATGGAGAATTTGCCCAGACGACCCTCGCGGGCATCCAGATCTATCAGGGCGGGCCGGTCGAGACGGAGAAACTGATTTTCGTGAGCTGGCGGAGAGATCCGGTGCAGATGGAGTTTCAACTGAACTTCGGTTTGGACGTGGAGCAGGCGATCGCCGTGGTCGGGACGCCGGGGGTGACGTTGCGGGCGTTTCTCGGCTATTCGGGTTGGGGCAAAGGGCAGCTCGAAAAGGAAATGCTCCAGAATACTTGGTTCACGGCTCCACTCGCGGACTATAATCTCGGAGCGGAAGAGGGCGTCGGTTTATGGCGGATGATTTTGGGTTCACTTGATCCGGAATTGAAATTTCTGGCGGATGAACCAGACGATCCGACGTTGAATTAGCTCCAAGCGGAGTGAATTTCACGAAGGGAGGAGCGACTTTGATTTTATTTTGTATTCAAGGCGTGCATCAGTGAATGAAAATCATTCATTGGCATGTCCCCTGCTTTCAACCCCTGTCACTCCAATCAAAATAACTAACCATGAAAAACACACATAGAGTCGGACGACTGGCGGCCTTGGCCGCTTTGCTCGTCATCCCCACAGCACTCTGGGCGCAGACTCCCGCAACCCCACCGGCCGCGCCGGTGGTGGATTCGGGCGTCACGGCCTGGATGCTCACCTCAACTACCTTGGTACTGCTGATGGTGCCAGGTCTCGCCTTATTCTACGGCGGCTTGGTACGCACGAAAAACGTGCTCGGCACCATGATGCATTCGTTCGGCTCGATGGCGGTCGTCGGCGTCATTTGGGCGGTCTGCGGCTACGGCCTCAGCTTCGGCCCGAGCGTTTTGGGTGGATTTGTGGGTTGGGATAGCGAGCTCTTTTTGATGAAGAGTCTCGATGATAAGATCATGACCTCCGGTATTCCCGAGTATGTTTTCGCGATGTTTCAGGGCAAGTTTGCGATCATCACCCCGGCGCTGATCGCCGGTGCAGTGGCCGAGCGCATCAGTTTCAAGGGCTGGATTGCCTTTATTACCCTGTGGATCTTGTTTGTTTACGCGCCGCTCTGCCACTGGGTATGGGCGGGTGACGGCTGGCTGTTCAATCTCGGGGCCAAAGGGGCGATCGACTTCGCCGGCGGTACCGTGGTGCACATTTCCTCCGGTATCAGCGGCCTGGCGCTGGCGCTCTTCCTAGGCAAACGCCTTAGTTACCCGAAGCTTTCCACGTCCCCGAACAATTTGACCATGGTGCTGCTCGGTGCCGGTCTCCTCTGGGTGGGCTGGTTCGGCTTTAACGCCGGTTCGGCGGTTGGCTCGAATCTCGATGCCGGTCGCGCTCTCACCATGACCCAAGTCGCAGCTGCCACCGGCGCGCTCACGTGGATCATCATCGAAGGTCTGGTTCACGGTAAGGCGACCAGTCTCGGTCTGGCCTCCGGTATTCTCGCCGGTCTCGTCGCCATCACGCCGGCGGCTGGCGTGGTTGGCGTCCCCGGAGCCATCGCACTGGGCGTCATGGCCTCGGTCGGTTGCTACCTGATGATCACGCTCAAGAGCAAACTGGGTTACGATGATTCCTTGGATGCTTTCGGTATTCATGGCGTGGGCGGAATTATCGGCGCGATCGGTCTGACTTTCTTCATCCGCGATTCGTGGTGGGCGGATGCGATCACCAAGAAAGAGGGGTGGGGCTTGACCGACCAGTTGCTGGTCCAGTTCCAGGCCGTCGGTGCGACGATTCTTTTCGCCGCCGTCATGACCCTGATCATCGGTTTCATCGTGGAGAAGACCGTTGGTCTCCGCCTTAAGGAATCCGACGAGAAGGAAGGTTTGGATCACTCACTCCACGGCGAACGTGGCTATGGCTTGAACAACCTCAACTAAGGAGCCAACCAACATGAAACTTATCACAGCAATTATTCGCGAAGAAAAGTTGGATGAGGTCCGTCAGGCCCTCATCGATGCCGAGATCGAACGCATCACCGTCAGTCGCGTGAGCGGCCACGGCCAACAACAAGAAATCGAAGTCCAGCGCGGCAAAAAAGTGATCCCAAATCTGATCCCCAAAGTTCAGATCGAGATCGCCTGCAACGACGCGTTCGAGGACATCACGGTCAACGCCATCCTGCGCACCGCTCGCACGGGCAAGGAAGGCGCCATCGGCGACGGCAAGATATTCATCCAGGATCTTCGGGACTGCATCCGCATCCGCACCGGCGAGCGCGGCGGCCAGGCGATCTGAGCGTCTCCTCTTCCTCTATTTCAAGGGTCAGGCTCGCTTTGCGGGTCTGGCCCTTTTTTCTTGCCCGGCCGAGAAGTGGACGGGTCTCCGACCCGTGAGGTTACGGGCTTGGAACTGGAGAGCATAAGGCGTAAGAGGCTGGGGATGGAACAAGGGCTTCACGGGTCGGGAGACCCGTGCCACTAAAGCAGCGTTTTCGCCCTATTTTTAGAGGAGAATTCATTTCGTCTGCAGGAGGCCAATCTTTTCCTTTGACAGACCCCGGCCGGGGTCTCTTCTTTTGCTCCTTTATGAAAGTTGTCTCCTCCATCAAATCCGCGAAGCTACGCCACCCAGCCTGTCAAGTTGTCCGCCGTAAAGGGCGTATCTACGTTATTAACAAGACCGAGCCGCGCTACAAAGCACGTCAGGGTTGATTAACACTATTTCCCGCCATGAAAGACCAAGGCCATCCCGCTCTTAACAACGTTTGCTACCTCGATATCGGTACCGGCAAGCGTTTCCTCACCAAGTCCACCATGAAGTCCGCCCGTACCGAGAAGATCGACGGCGAGGATTATTTCATCGTGGTGCGCGACGTCACGATGGATTCGCATCCCGCCTACACCGGCGAGAAGCGCCTCGTCGACACCGCCGGCCGCGTCGAGAAATTCACCTCGAAGTTCAAACGCGCCACCAAGGCTTCGTAAGCCAACGCTGCCGCGACTTGCTCAGCCCTCCCTTCGCGGAGGGCTTTTTTTGTTTCTGTCTCGGAAGGTGAGGACTGCGCGACGCAGGGGAGCAGCCACAGGTCTCTGGGCCGGTGGATTGTGAGTGCATTCGTAGGTTGCGAGCTTGCCTCGCAACGGAGCGCGGCGAGCGCGGTACCTCCACGGAGCTAACCTATCAATCCCAGCGGGGGAGGGACCAGCCTTCGCCAAGGCTATGGCCCGGCAAGCACCTGCGGCTACGCGAAGCAATCATCTCCCTGATATTGGCGTTGAATCTCCGAAAAATTTGGTGTCTCTCGTTGGCTTTTCCACGTTTTCAACTCCTCTCTCTTTATGCGTCTCCGTGCTTTCCAAGGTCTTGTTCCCGTTCCGCAACACGCGTCTGAAGTGGCCTGCGTGCCCTACGACGTCGTCGATACCGCCGAGGCGGCTGCGCTGGCCGCTGGTCATCCGCTGAGTCTCCTGCGCGTTGATCGCGCCGAGATTGACCTGCCGGCGAAGACCGACCCGTACAGCGACGCCGTCTACAACAAGGCCCGCGAAAATTTCCTGCAGCTCCAGCGCGACGGCGTGCTGACCCGCGAGACCGGTCCGTGTCTTTATCTCTACCAGCAGCAGATGGGCACGCACACGCAGCGTGGGCTTGTCGCGGTCTGTCACGTCGAGGACTACGACGCCGAGCTCATCAAGAAGCATGAGAAAACCCGGAAGGACAAAGAAGACGACCGCACGAGACTCATCGACAAACTCGCCGCCAACACGGGCCCGATTTTTCTGACCTACAAGGACGAGGCCGCCGTCACCGCACTCGTGAACGCGAAAGTGCAAGAGAAGCCGCAGCACGACTTCGTTGCCCCCGATGGCATCCGGCACACCGTGTGGCGCATCGTCGGCGGAGCGGAGTTCATCGCGGCCTTCGCTCGCGTACCGGTGACTTATATTGCCGACGGTCATCACCGCGCCGCCAGTGCGGCCCGCGTCGCCCGCCTGCGCCGGGAAAAAAATCCCCAGCACACCGGCGCGGAAGACTACAACTGGTTTCTTTGCGTACTCTTTCCCGCCAGCGAGCTGAAGATTCTGCCCTACAACCGCATCGTCTTTAATCTCAACGGTCTCACGCCCGAGGCATTTTTGGAAAAAGTGAAAGCGACGTTCGGCCTCGTGGAAAACGCCCCGCCTTCGCCCGCTGCCATCGGCCAAGTCAGCATGTATCTCGGCGGAAAATGGTATGGTCTGCATTGCCCCGTCGATCCCAAGGCTGATCCCGTCGGTCGCCTTGATGTGAGCGTGCTGCAGGATAAACTGCTCGCGTCGTTGCTCGGCGTGGATGATCCGCGCACGAGCAAGAAAATCGATTTCATCGGCGGCATTCGCGGCACCGGAGAGTTGGTGAAGCGCGTTGATAGCCAAGGTGGCGTCGCGTTTTCTCTCTATCCGGTGACGATTGCGCAGCTCATGGACATCGCCGATGCCGGCCAGATCATGCCGCCCAAAAGCACTTGGTTCGAACCGAAGCTGCGTTCGGGATTGTTCGTCCATACCTTCGAGTAAGCGAAACGAAAGGCCTGTTGATCATTCTGGTAGGGCCAACGATCGGCCCTCGTATCTCATACGTCCGTCTTTCGGTTTTTGTTCATCAGGCCAGCGCTTTGGCAGGGGCTTCCTTCCCGCCGAGGACCTCGCGGTCTCGCCGTTGCCCTTCGGCTAGACCTTCTCTCTGCAGAGCGGTCAACCGACTTACATGGCTTGTTCTCATGTTCACTGTCCAGCAAGTGCGCCCTGCTGGGCGCACCACAAAAAGAGCGACCCGACGGGTCGCTCTTGGAAGTGATGTGACTGGAGGCTCGCTTACTTGCCGAGGCTCTTGCGCAGATCGTCGAGTTGGCCGGCAGAACCGAGCAGTACGTTGCGGCTGGCGATGAACTTCGCGTATTCTTCGATGAAGATTTTGCCGGGCGGACGGAAGTCGAACTCCTTGGGATTATCGCGGAAGAACTCGCGGTGCACGCGGGTCCAGACGAGACGGCCATCGGTATCGATGTTGATTTTGGTGACGCCGAGCTTGGCGGCGGGCAGGTACTCGTTGACGTCGACGCCCATCGAGCCGGCGATCTGGCCGCCAGCGGCGTTGATGCGATCAACTTCGTCCTTCGGCACCGAGGAGGAGCCGTGCATGACGAGAGGGAAACCGGGGACGAGGGTCTGGATCTTCGTGAGTACGTCGAAGTGGAGGGACTGCCTGCCCTTGAACTTGAAGGCACCGTGCGAGGTGCCGATGGCGCAGGCGAGGGAATCGCAACCGGTCTTGTTAATGAAATCCTGAGCCTCAACCGGATCGGTCAAGCAGGCGTTGCCTTCCTCGACCTTGATGTCCTCTTCGACACCGCCGAGCATGCCGAGCTCGACCTCGACGGAGATGCCCTTGGCGTGAGCGGCATCGACGACGCGCTTGGTGATGGCGACATTCTTCTCATAAGGATCATGCGAAGCATCGATCATGACAGAGCTATAGAAGCCTGATTTGATGCAATCGTAGCAGGTCTCTTCGTCACCGTGATCAAGGTGCACCGCGAAGATGGCCTCGGGGAAAATATCAGCCGCAGCGCGGATGACAGCTTCAAGCATGAGCTTGTCCGTGTACTTGCGCGCACCCTTGGAAATCTGGATGATGAAGGGCGCCTTGGACGAGATGGCTCCCTTGAAGAGACCCATCGCCTGCTCGGCGTTGTTAATATTGTACGCGCCGACGGCATACTTACCGTAAGCGTGTTTGAAGAGTTGGGCGGTGGTTACAATCATGGCAGTGGTTAGGTTAGTTGATGAGGAGAAATGGTCACAAGCCAATTTCCGGGGGAAAAGCAGCGAAAATCGCGCCCAAAAATGCCGAGTTTATGCCAAGCAATGCAGAGACGGAGAAACCGGGATCGTGCCCGTGTGCTTAGGAGGGGTTGGGGATCGTAGCTTTGGTATTTCGCGAACACGGCTTCGCCGAGTTTGGCGCGGATTGCTTTGTTCACTTCTCTCTGAGCGTCGGTCAACAGCTCACGTATCACTTCGCGGTTTGGCGGGACTGGGAGCAGGATGGCTGAACATCGTTCGCTCCTGCTCCAAAGATTCGACCACACTCGGACTGGCGGCTGGCCGACGGTGTTCGCGGTATGCAAAAACCGCGCAGACCATTGTGGCGACACTGAGCAGCCCCATGATCAGGCGGGGTGAGATATTCGTCCTTGGTTCGAAAGGGAGGAGCCTGCTTGCAGACTCCTCCAAATTAAAAATTCCGCGAGGCCTGAAGGGATTCTTTACCTCGGCGGAAACTCG
Organism: Opitutales bacterium; assembly: GCA_038206205.1. Classification (GTDB taxonomy): domain Bacteria; phylum Verrucomicrobiota; class Verrucomicrobiia; order Opitutales; family Opitutaceae; genus Didemnitutus. Next base: position 3,427 of record JBBRBC010000083.1, on the reverse strand, counting down.
AACTCCGCTTTATCCTGCTTCTGCGACAACACCAGGTAGGCGCCGAATTTGGAGCCGCGCTTGGAAACGAAATCCTCGATCAACTCGGTCTTGCCCTCGTTGAGCAACCGGGTGACTTCCGCCGGGGTGATCTCGTGCTCGCAGAGTTTCTTCGAGAGCTTGAACACCTGACGGTTGTCCTGATCCGTCTTGCGCACGTAATAGGCGTCGTCGAGTTCCACCAGATCACCAGCCGGCGATTTACTCTGGCCGATGACCGTGGCCTTGGAGAGATCAATCTTGGCCTTGGCTTTGCGTTCGATGGGCTTGCCGTCCTTGCCGACCTTGGGCGCACGCGGCGGGAATTCCCACGACATGCGGCCGTTTTCGACTTTCAGGAACGCATCGAATGGCCGGCCTTTCTTGGAAATAAATCCTTTGATCAGTCCGGATTTTCCGTTGGCCACCATGTCGATCGCCATCTCCTGGCTGATGGCTTTCTGGCACATAATACGGCCAACACGGAAAGTTTGTTTCCAGCCTTCGCCGTCTTTCTCGCGGACGATGTAGCTGCTGCCGTTTTCGCAAAGCTGCGCGCCGGTCTCGGGATGCGTCCAGAAGGGCGTAAGCGTGCTGAGGTCGGCTTTGTCGCCGAAGTCGAAGGCGGTTTTCCACTTCTTCGTCGTGACTTCCTCTTTCGTTTTCTTGTCCTTCTTGGTCTCTTCGACGAGTTCCAGCTTGAGGAGGGCGGAGAAACGGTTGCGGGTTTTGGCGGAAATAAATCCGTCGAGCGGACCGACTTTGCGGGTCTCGACGAGCTCTTTTACTTCGGGCTCTTCAAGGCGGCGGCCACCGACGATCTTGTAGATCATCAGCTCGCCGTCCTGCGATTTGTAGCCGCGTAACGTCTCGCGCAACGGCTTGCTGTCGGTCGGGGAGATGATCTCGGTCACGCGGGCGACGGAATCATCCTCTTCGAAACCTTTCACGCGATCAACGATGCCTTTCGTCTCGCGGATGATCTCGGCCATGAATTCGTCGCGGGAAAATTTTCCGTGTTCCATCTGGCGGAGCTTGTATTCCCAGTCGCCGGTCATGGCGGGACTGGTGACGTTCTCGGCTTTGACAGCGGCGAGAAATTGCATGACCTGCTCGGCCTTGGAACTCGGTACCAGTTCGCGCTGATTGCGGTCCATGTATTTTTGGTAGATCAGGCCGTCGATCGTGTCGGCGCGCGTCGCGGGTGTGCCAAGACCGCGTTCTTTCATGGCTTCGGCGTGCTCCTCGTCTTCCACGAGTTTGCCGGCACCTTCCATGGCGGAAAGTAGCGTGGCTTCCGTATAGCGTGGTGGCGGCTTCGTGGATTCCTCGTGCAAATCGGTGCTGAGCGTCTTCGCGGAATTTTTGTCAGAGGGAGAGAGAGCCGGCAACGCTTTCGAGTCGGGGGAATCTTCGTCGACCGTGTTCTTGCCGTAAACTTCCAGCCAGCCGGGTGAAGTGAGAACCTTGCCCTCGGTCTTGAAGGTGTGGCCGGCCACGACGCTGAGGCGCGTGGTGATGTCGAATTCTGCTGCGGGATAAAACGCCGCCACGAAACGCCGCGCAATCATATCGAACAGCTTGGCCTCGGCCTCATCCAGGTTTTTGGCTTCGTGCTGGGTCGGGATGATAGCAAAGTGATCGCTCACCTGCGCGTTGTTGAAGATGCGCTTGTTGAATTGGACGTAACCTTTATCCAGTGCTTTCTGGGCGTGGAGGTGCAGGCCGCCCGAGAGATTACCGAGCGTCTGGCGGACGAGCGGCAAATAATCTTCCGGCAACGCGCGCGAGTCGGAACGTGGGTAAGTGATCATCTTGTGTTTCTCGTACAAGGCCTGCGCAATTTGCACTGTGCGCTTGGCGGAGAAACCGTAACGACCGTTCGCCTCGCGTTGCAAGGTGGTCAAATCGTAGAGGCGGGGCGCGATTTGTGAGCTGGCTTTCTTTTCGTCGGTGACGGATGCGACCGGTTTGCCGGCGCAGGCGGCGATCACAGCGTCGGCGAGTGCTTTTTGCCAGAGACGATCAATGCGATCATGTTCGTCGTCGGGCGTCTTCTTGAAGTTGGGACGCTGATAGACGCCCTCGTAGGTGCCCTTCGCGATTTCGAATTTTCCGGTGATGCGCCAGTAGGTGCGTGGGATGAAATTCCGGATCTCCAGCTCGCGGGCGTAAACGATGGCAAGGGTAGGAGTCTGCACGCGGCCGATGGAGGCGACGTTGCCGGCGCGGGAACCAAACATGCGCTTGGTGAGGGCGCGGGTGCCGTTGATGCCGATCAACCAGTCGCTCTCGCTGCGGCAACGCGCGGCGTCGGCGAGGCCGGCCATCTGCTTGCCGTCGCGCAGATGCTTGAACGCTTCCTGGATGCCCTCGTTGGTCATCGAGGAAAGCCACAGGCGTTTGACCGCGTGCTTGTTTTTCGCGAGCTGGCAGAGGTAGGTGAAGATGAGTTCGCCCTCGCGACCGGCGTCACAGGCATTGATCAGGAGATTGATATCCTTCCGGGCGATCAGCTTTTTCAGCAGGTTAAAGCGTTCCTTGGAGGACTCGATGGGCTTGAGCTCGAATTTTTCCGGGATGATGGGGAGGGTTTCCAAGCGCCAGAAGCCATATTTTTTCTTGTCGATGTCCTCGGGCATTTGCAGTTCGACCACATGGCCCACCGCCGACGAAATCACGTATTCTTCGTTCTCATAATGGTCGCCTTGCTTCGGTACTTTACCCAGGGCGCGGGCAAGATCGGCAGCAACGGAGGGCTTCTCGGCAATGATGAGTGACTTCATGTAAGGGGGGAGCGGTTACGCCCCACCGCCGACAATTTCAAGCAATACTTTTTCGGAAGCGGATTTTTGAACCACGGATTACACGGAGAACACGGATGGAAACGAAGGCGTTTGTTGCCCGCGAATAGACGCGAATGTAGGCGAATCCGGAATGATGCATTGAGGTAGGGCCGCCGCCCTCGACCTTGCTCTGGGCCCTGAGCCTGTCGAACGGGCTTGCCGGCGCGCCGCGTTGGGCTCGCCCAATGGCACGGCCACACCGGTCTTCGCCAAGGCTACGACTCGCCAAGTGGACCTGCTCGCCGCTCCAGCTCCACCTGGGTCACTTTCTTGCCGGCATCCATCTCGCTCATGCGCCGCGAGGTTTCGTCACGCCAAGCTTGATTGCGTTCGCGTCCGAGCTGTAGCCGGAAGGCGGCGAGTTCCCGCACTTCGTTTTCCGTTAGGGCCCCGGCACTGCGTTTTAGCTCTGTGAGTGACAATCTTGAGAGTGCCGGATTCGTTGGGGGATTAAGCGGCGGCGGCGAGGCTGGTGCCCTCGATGCGTGAGAGGTCAATCCGCGGTCGGAGGAATATCGCGAAGGTTGGGTCTTGGGGTAGAGCAGCCAGATATTCCGGCAGGC
>JBBRBC010000082.1:0-14004 GCA_038206205.1 Opitutales bacterium | reverse complement strand
CACCATTTTTAATACGCTTTTGGTGGGGGCGGGGGGCCGCCTCACCCTTCACCCACCCCCACACTGTCCGGGCCCCCCGCCCCACTTCCCCACCAAGCCGGAGCCGATTCGACAGGCTCACAGTCTCCGATAAGTTCCGGGGTATCGGACCCAATGGGAATCAAAACCCAGCCATGCCTAAAGAAATTGCCTTGAAAAACGCCCGGCACGACGCGCGTGCGGGAAAAAGCCCGTCAACCCAAGCCGGAGAGTTTGTGCGCGAGGAAATGCATGCGTTGCGCGCGGGCAGTGGCCATGTCCGCTCCCGCAAACAAGCCATTGCCATTGGCCTTTCTGCAGCGCGCCGGGCCGGCATCAAGTTGGGTGCACCCAAGGGTCAGACAAGCACGGTGCGCCGCAAGGCCGCCCGCGACACTGCCATCGGTCAGGGTCGGCAGAAAGTATCGCCGGCCCGCTCACGTGGTGCGAAGAAAGCGGCGCGTACCCACGACCAAAAACACGGAGAGTGAGTCCGCCGTTCGCCCGGCAGATCGTCATCCTGAATCGGGAACCAACCTGATTCAGGCATCCAGTATCGCTCATGATTCGCGTCCTTAAAATTACTGCCGTGATTCTCTGCCTGTTGCTCACTGCGGGTTGCGCTTCTCTGCCGGATACTCAGTTCCTGACGAAGCGTTACACCACGCAGGCCGCAAAATTTGAAAACGCCCTGGGCCCGCTCTCGGCGCAACGCAGCGCCGCCCTCGTGGCAGAGCTCAAACGCAAATCCGGTGATCTCGATATCTTGGACAAGCAGATCGCACTCGAGCAGGAAATCGTCGGCAGCCCGCTCGTGGTCGGCAACAAGGTGGGGCTGCTCCAAGACGGCCCGGCCACCTACGAGGCCATGCTCGCCGCGATCCGTCAGGCGAAGGACCATATCAACATTGAATCTTACATCATCGAGTCCGGTGAAGTGGGCCGACAGTTTGCGGACGCGTTGCTTGAGCGGCAGGCGCACGGCGTCCAGGTCAACCTGATCTACGACAGCGTCGGCGCCCTTGGCACGGCCAAGGGATATTTTGATCGCCTGAAACAGGGCGGGATCCAGGTGCTCGAGTTCAATCCGGTTAATCCCTTCTTGGCGAAAGTGCGTTGGAACCTCAACCATCGTGATCACCGCAAGCTGCTCGTGGTGGATGGACGCACGGCTTTCCTCGGCGGCATCAATATCGCCGACGTCTATTCCGGAGGATCCTCCGGCGGGAAAAGCGTGGGGCCGAGCGACGCGAAAAACGGCTGGCGTGATACGGATATTCAAATCGATGGACCGGTCGTCGCCGAATTCCAGAAGTTATTTTTGCAAACCTGGACCAAGCAGCACGGCGTGCCTCTGGCCAAAAAAGATTATTTCCCCGCGATCGCACCGCAGGGCAAGGACATCGTCCGCGCAATCGGCAGTACGCCGGATGATCCATTCAGCCTGATCTACCTGACACTCATCGCGGCGATCACCAATGCGGAAAAACAGGTGTACCTGGCCAACGCCTATTTTGTGCCCGACCCGCAACTGCGAAAGGCTCTGCTCGATGCCGCCGCGCGCAGCGTGGATGTCCGGCTGATTTTGCCCAGCCAGTCCGATTCAGCCATGGTGTTTTATGCGGGACGCTCCTACTACACGGAGTTGCTGAAGGGCGGGGTGAAGATTTACGAGCGGCGGGGAGCCCCGTTGCATGTGAAGACCGCCATCGTTGACGGTGTCTGGTCGTGCGTCGGTTCCAGCAATCTGGATTGGCGCAGCGCGCTGGACAACGATGAGATCAACGCGGAAATGCTGGGACGAGAATTCGCCCAGCAGATGCAGGCCGCCTATGACGCAGACCTCGCGTCCTCCGATGCGATCGACCTCCCAACGTGGGAGCGCCGATCAACGCTGCTCCGTCTGAAAGAATGGGTCGCCCGCCTGTTCGGCCGCCTGCTCTAGCGCGAGCCTAGATACCCCGAGCCGATTCGACAGGCTCACGGTCTCAGACAAGCCCCGGGCTCATGCACAAGAGCACACACTGCCCAGGCCATCAGCATCACATCATTCTTTGGTGGGATGGGTTTTACACCCCGACTCAAAAACCGTCGTGGCATAAAGCCGCTCCCACCTCAATCCAAGCCGATGCCCGATTCGACAAATTCACCGCAATCAGCTCACCGCAGGCAGACTCAGGACTCCATGCCAAGTGACCCATGAGCCCGGGCGCATCTGCCGGTTGGCGGTGGGCCAAAGTCCCTGAGGGAGAGGTTTTAGAGCCCACGAAGCCGGCGGAACCCGATCTGAACGTATCGGCGTTACCGCCAACCGGCAGATGTGCCCCATGAGCACGGGCACTGCGGGAATATTTCCGTCGAGTTTTCGCGACAGCGGCGGAATGCCACAGGTCTCGCGATCTCCTTCACACGTGCGTGGATATTCGGGTTAAACCCCATGACGGTTCGCCGGAATTTCAGCTATCATCAATGATGCTGGAAAACATCGAACTACCCGAGAACATCAAGCTCGACCCTAAAGCCTGCGACACGGGCCACGTGTGGGAATTTGATTTTGAAGACAAGACTTGGACGGTCTGCAAAATGGTCGTCAAGGCGGGCCGTTGGGTTACGGACCAAAAAATACTCCTGCCCGAAAATTTCCGCTGGGGTAATTGCGCCGACTTCATCGGGTCCATGAATTCCGCCTAAGAAAACAATCGAACGAACCACCAAAACGATCTTACACGCTGCGGCAGAGGAAATCCACGCGCATCAATCCCAACACTCATATCCGCTTATTTTAAAAATCATGGGCTTCGACCAAAACAGCACTCAACCACTCGTCAACCCCCACAAGTGGACCAGCAAGATAAACCTCGGGATGGTCGTTGGCGTGTTGGTCTTTTTGGTCATCGGAGCGATCGTGATCGTCGTCATGTCATGGAAGAACCCTGCGAACGAACCATCGGCCGCGGACGTTCCTGTCAGCCGGGATTCCTCTCGTCCCTAGCACCCAAATTGTCCCGCTCATTTCGCCCAACGCAATTTACCGATCCCATGAAGCGAACCTCGTCAAAGGAATCCTCACCCAACCCAGCCGCGCACAGTCAGAACATCCAGCGGAAGCTGGCGGAGCTCATTGCTCATCTTCGGGCAGACGTCGTCATCGTTGACGAGCCGCGCTTCGGTGCGCTCTTGGAAACCTCCGCCGAAGTGCTGACCAGTCTGAAAACTACGTTTGAACATTATGACCTGGGTAAAGAGCGCGCGTGGAAATGCTAGTTCCTTCATCGATCCTGCCGCGTCGCGCAGGCTTCAATTACGCGCATCGCCCGCCAACCAGAAATATTTCGTCAGTCTCAACCCATTCCTCCCAATGATCATCGCTCCCATTGCTGCCCCACTCGCCAAACAATCGTTGCTCGATCATCCCATCCACGTGCTGCTCGCCGCACGGTGGAGCCCTTACGGCTTTGCCGACCGTCCGGTCCAAGAAGCCGACCTCTGTTCGCTTTTCGAAGCGGCGCGTTGGTCCGCCTCCTCCTACAACGAACAGCCGTGGACCTATTTTGTCGCGACCCGGGAGAACCCGGAGGAATACGAGCGCCTCCTCTCCTGTCTGGTTCCCGCGAATCAGGATTGGGCGAAAGCCGCGCCGGTGCTGGTTCTCGGTGTGGTCAGCCACCAGTTTTCCAAAACCAAGAAAGACAATCGGGCCGCCGTCCACGATCTCGGTCTGGCTTCCGCCAATCTGGTAGTGGAAGCGACCGCGCGCAGTCTCTCGGTTCATCAGATGATCGGGATACTCCCCGACAAGGCGCGCGAACTTTACCAACTCCCGCCGCAGGCCGAGGCGTGGACGGCGATGGCCATCGGCTATCGGGCGGAGGCCGACGAAATACCGGCCGGTCTGCGGGAGCGCGATCTGGCGCCCCGGCAGCGCAAGCCCATCAAGCAATTCGTTTTCACCGGCTCATGGGGAAAACCGTCTTCGCTCTGCCGCTGACGCCGCACCTGAACTTCAGGGGGACGAAAAAACGAACAGAGCCTAAGCTAAGACATCCTGATCCCCGCCCGACTCCCGCTGCAAAACCCGCCCGGAGGTCGGGTTCCACCTCCGCAGAGGCACACCTCTGAAGAGGCATGCGCGATGAATCCTGAAACCCGGGTCACTTCAGCGGCTGGCCCGCCCCGGGAGTAGCCGCGTTTGAGCCGCAGGCGAAAGCGCGGTGTTTGGCGGCTCCGTTTTCGGGCTGCGCTCTCAAACGAGGCTACACGCACGCTGCAAAACCCGCCCTGGCGTCGGTTTCCACCGACGCTCTCACGCCGATGTCGAAATCGACGACCACCTTTGAGTTTACTTCCGCTCATTCGGGAATACGCGTTCGACGGCATCATTCCGGCTTTGTCTATCTGCATCCTGCCAAAATAGGAGCAGGTGAAACCTCACCCACAGGGTGCACCGTCACCGTCTCGACTCTCCATTGAGGAGACGATGCGGGCTTCGCTGCAGAAGAAATAAATCGGTTCAGGCCCGAACCTTCTTGCCCGGTGGATGCTTCGATCCGTCATGGTCTTGCTCGGACTTCTTCTGCAGTTCCTGCGGAGCGGTGGCGGATGCGAAGCCGGCATCCCGGGCGTCTTGGTCGTTTTCCGGTTGGCCGCCAAGTTTGATCGCGGCGGCGGATTTCTTTTCGGATGAAACCGTTTTCTTTTTCATAGGGTGTTATGGAATAAATTATCGGGCGGGGAACCCAGTTGTGCTGGTTGTCCACTCTAACCCCTGGCAAGGCCTGGCACCATCAGGTGAAACCCGCACAGGTCAGGAAAACAGACTCCGGCTTCGTGGCAGGTGAACCCTCCGACCGCCTCTGGTTACGCGCTGATGAGCCGTTTTTTGTTTTGCTGCAAGGCTGCCTGCCATTCGGCCGCAAGATTCTGCGGTCGCCGACGCCAGAGCTCGCGATGCAACCAGTCGATTGATTCGGCATCCGCCAGCAGGGCGGATTTCTCCCGGGCCGGAAGTGCACCCGGACCCGAGTGCAGCAGTCTTTCGCGGTTCTCCTCAAAATATCGCCTGATCTCGTCCGTCTGCCCGGAGCGCTCGTGCAGCAGACAGAGATGCAGCGCATTGGTGTAGGGATCCAGCACCGTACGAATTAAACCGTCATCCTCATTCTGATGGGTGGAGATATCTGTTTTTTCCCCGATCTCTTTTTCCACTTCGGCCAGTTCCACAGGCAGGATAAGTTCCTCTGGCGTGCAGAACAATCCCCGGGCCCGCGTCCAGCGGCCCAGTTCGGTGCGGCTGGTCAGCAGGGAAAAGGGAATCGCCAGAATCATGCCCGCCAAGACGGGCAACATCCACAGCAGCGTGCGAGGCGCGCCGAAAGCCAGAATCGCCGCCCATCCCAAACCAAACGCCGTGTGTCCCGCGTGGACGCGGAACAGCTCGGACCAGTTGACGCGGCCTTCGCCATCGCGCCGCTGGGTCGCCCAGCCGACTCCGCGGCCCAACACGGTGAGGACGACAAATTTGGCGTGCAAGAGCATCAGGATGGGCGCTTGCAGCGCCGAGAAAAGCGATTCCAAGAAAACCCCCGCGAGCACTTTGCCGAAGCCGCCGAAACGGGCGGTGCCCCCGCGTTGGATAATGAGGTCGATGACCGCCAGCAGCTTCGGGCCGAACAACAGCAGCAGCGTCATGCCCACCAACACACCGGACTGGACCGCGGGATTGACGCCGAGCGTGGCGGCAAATCCGGGCTTGGGCACCCACGTCAGACCCGTGCGGCCGAAACCGACGAGAATCAGCGAACCAAGCAGCAACAAGGTCAGCCAAAAAAGTGAAGCGGCATAGGACATGATCCCGAGCAGAAAATGAATCCGGCTGATGGTCGGCAGGCCGCGCGCCAACAACAACAGGCCGTGCTGGAGATTGCCCTGACACCAACGTCGGTCCCGCTTCGCCGCATCGATCAACGTGGGCGGGCCCTCCTCGAAACTTCCCTCAGCCTCCGCCAGCATCCAGACAGCCCAGCCGGCCCGTCGAAGCAGCGCCGCTTCCACGAAATCGTGACTGAGAATTCTTCCGCCGATGGGCTCACGTCCGGGCAGTTTGGGCAGCGCGCAATGCTCCATGAATGGGGCCACGCGAATGATCGCATTGTGGCCCCAGTAGTTGCCCTCGCCTTGCTGCCAATAGTTCAGTCCGGCGAGAAACACAGGGCCATAAAGCCGCGTGGCGAATTGCATGACGCGGGCGTAGAGCGTCTCCGCCCGCACCAAGCTCGGCGCCGTTTGAATGATCCCCGTCCCGGGGTTGCTCTCCATGAGGCGCACCAGGCGCACCAGCAGATCCCCCGCCATGAAACTATCCGCGTCCAACACGACCATGTAGCGATAGCGCCGCCCCCAGCGGCGGCAAAAGTCCGCAATATTCCCCGCCTTCTTGTTCGTGCCGGTGCGGAGCTTGCGGTAGAAAAAACGGCCGGTGGCGTCGAGTTCGCGGCGCGATTCCGCCCAGGCGATTTCTTCCGCGATCAATTTGTTCGGATCGGTGGAGTCACTCAGCACGTAGAAATCAAATTGCGCGATCTGCCCGGTGCGTTCGACGGAGCGGTAGATCGCCCGCAGGCCGGCAAACACCCGCGCCACATCCTCGTTGAAGATCGGCATCACGATCGCCGTCGGAGCCAGCGGGATATCGGGCTCTTCTTCCGGCGGGAGACTCCGCGTCAGGCGGCAGAGATCGCCTCCTCCCCGGCGCGCGATAAATCCAAAAATCGCCTGCCCCGCCCCAAAAGATATCAGCGCCGAGAGCACGGCGAACAGCAACAGTTGCACGCCGTTCCAACCCCGCATCGGCATGCCCCAGATGAAATCCGCCATGATCAGCGTCATCAGGCCCGTCATGAACACCACGAAAGTCAGCACGCCCATGCGTCGGCGGGTCACGTGGTGGACGGCAGCGTCAGTGGACGGGGAAAATTCGTTCATCGCCGGAGAGATCCTGTCCGTCTAGAAACGCGACAGATAGAAAGCCGCGCCGAGCACACCGGCAAACAGGCCCCAAGTCATCACGCTATGCAGAATGGGCCACTTCGCGAAGGCTCGCCAGGTTTCGTCCGCCGCACCCGACACCGGACCGAGATCAATCGGCCGCAGTTGCATGTTGGAAAATTCGAGATCGGGCCCGGCCGCGACATAGGTGGAACGCAGTTGCTCGAGGAGTTCCGGCGGCGGTGATTGATTGCTGAGAAACGAGGCCGGCCAGCGCCTGGGCAAATCCGCCAAATAGATCGCGGCCCGGGCCCGCGCGGTGCGCCGAACGGGCGTCTCGTCGCTGGGACCGATCACCCGTTCGATCCAGGCATTGAGCGACCGGGCCACTTCCTCGGCGGCAAGATCGGCCGGCAACCGGTCCGGAGCCAGAACATGCTGCACCGACGCCGCGAGGAGAATTTCCTGGGTGAGCTGCGTGAGCAGGAAACGGTTGGTAACGCGGTAGGCCAGCAAATGGTTTTCCACCCGCTCGTAGGCCTCGGCCCAAACCAACGGGTCAAGTGTGACTGTGCTCATGGCGTCCAGGTGTTCACCCATGTTTCCGTGACTGGTTTGCCCTCGAGCAGCAGTCGGGCCCGCAATTCGACCGGTGCGTTGACGTTTGGGGCATCCACCAGAATGGCCAGACGCCAGGAGCCGTTGGCTTCACTGCGGATGATCCGCTGATCCAACACGCTGACGCCCGTCGGCAGCGTGATCTCGGCTGTGACGCTGGCGCTGACCGGGATGGTTTTGAGGCCGTCGGGATCGAAATCGATCACGAATTTAGAGCGCTTCGGTCTCTCCACTTGCACCGTCTGGCGAGTGGAGCTCACCCAGCCCTGCGGCCCGCCAAAGGTCACCGCGCTCGACCAGTGGATTCGGTAGGAATATTCCAGCGATTGACCGGGTTCAGGCGGTGTGAGCAGCATCCACGAGGCGACGATGTTGTCGGCGTATTCGTTTTTGGTCGGCAGTTCCAGCAACCGCACGAGCCCGGCCGGCCATGAGCCGATGGGTTCGACCCACGCGCTGGGCCGCATTTCATAGCGAGCCTCGGTGTCCTCATAATTCCGGAATTCATGATCACGCTGCAGCAAACCAAATCCGGTGATCGTGGCGGCAGAGAAATCGGTGATCTGTTTCGCGCCTCCGTTGGTCAACGGTCGCCATAGTCGGATCGCTGGTTCCGGTGCCACCAGTAAGCCGTCGGAATCGTGCACCTCGCTGCGGAAATCGCCGAAGCGACTGGCGGAGTTTTCCCCAAACCAGAACATGCTCGTGAGCGGTGCCAGCCCGACGTTCGCCACGCGCTTCCGGAAAAAAAGTGTCACCTTCACTTCCATGGTCGTGTCGTCTCCCGGGGTGAGCACGAACGTGTAGGCACCCGCGACGCTTGGGCTGTCGAGCAGCGCGTGAAAGGTAATGGTTTTATCCGCGGCCTCGGGCTTGCCGAGCCAGACTTCGACGAAGTCCGGAAATTCTTCCTTGTCGGGACCGCCCGAGTTGAGCGCGAGTCCGCGCGCCGAAAGACCATAACGATGGCCTTTACCCAAGGCGCGGAAATAGCTCGCGCCGAGAAACGTCACCACTTCATCCCAATGATCCGGCTTGTTCAAATGATCCAACAGACGAAAGCCGGCATATTCCAGCGAACTGGGCAGCCGTCCGCCCAGATGGATTTCGGTATAGTCGAAAAATGTCCGGACAAAAGGAATGCGCTGCACATAATCGTTCGAGAATTCGTTAACGATAACCGGTGACGAATGCAGACTGCCTGGATGAAAAAATTCCGCCGTGAAGAGGAGGTTGTCGGCGCGCCACAGTGCATTCTCATGGCGGAACTGGATTCGCTGATAGTCGTCGTAAGTCATCTCGCGCAAGAACGCCGGCAGTCCCGCTGACCGTGCCTTGTACGGTGCCGCCGCGACCTTTTCCGCGATTCCCCGGACGTAGGCGTGAGTGATCGCAACGCGGTTGACCTCGCCGAAGACGGGAAGGCAAAGGCCCGCCAGCAGCGTGCAGGAAAACCAGATCAACCGGCGCAGCGAATCAATCACCCGGTTCGGGGTGTCGTTGTTTCGGCCAGACTCAGCCGCAGAGTTTGGATGCTCTGGATGCATTGAAAAATTGGGCGCGCTGAAGATAATGAACGGTGATCCGTTCACTGTTTCTCGCATTGCAGTCTCAGCCTATCAGCGAAGGTCCGCCGACGATATGGGGTGTTACCCCTCGGTTTCGTCCGCTGCCGTTGAGTGAAGTTGAGCTACGGGCCTTCGTCAAAGCCGGTTCGCCGTATCCCAGTTATCAGGTTCCTCGCTGTTTCCGGTGGGTGGTCGCCGATTGCCACATCGGCGAAAGAGCGTCGGTGTGGAAACCGACGCCCACCCATTACTTGATGAATCCCGTGGGTGCTTAATTCTACTCCGGTTTCTGTTTTCGGTTTTGGCCTTGAGCCGTAGGGCATCTGTCTGGCAGACGCCGCGATTGAGCGCAATCACGGCCGATGCGTCAGCCATCGCCATGGCTACGGCCCGTAAAGAGACACCGGCCCTACGTCGGATTCAGTCTGCCTCTGGTCTTAACTCAATGACGGTGTCGGATTCGTCCCATCCATCGCAGATTTCCCAGCTCACTCTTTTAATGGGTGTCTGCCCGGCTAGGGGTGACGGCCCTTTCGGCTGCGCCGGTCCTGGGTCGTAATTTTGTACAGGAGCACGACTGCGCCAACGCCCGCGCCGAGGAAACAAATCATCGCCAGTCCGGGATAGCCAAACAACTGCCACCGGGTCTCGATGCGCATCATCAACGCCGAGCCGATGATCAAGGCGGTGAGGAGCAGGCCGGTGGTAATCCGGTTCGCCACTTTTTCAATTCCCTCCACGACGATTTTGGCATCCGGGGATTTCACCTTCACTTCCAACTCCGCGTTGGCGATCGCATCCATGATCCGATTCAACCGGGAGGGCATCTGCACCATGAAGTCTTTCATTTCCAGGAGGGAGGTGACCACGCTGCCTTGCGATGCCGCCCGTTCCATTCTGGTCGAGGCAAGCTTCGCGGCGTTGTGCCGGACGGAAGCATTGGGATCGAATTCGGGATCGAGAATGCGCCCGACCTGATCCAATTGGAGCAGAGTTTTCCCGAGGAGGGTCAATTCGCTGGGGACAAAGAGGCCGTTGTCTCTGGCGAAGCGGCTCACGTCCATGAGCGATCGTCCGATATTCAATTCCTTGAGCCCTTGATTCTTCGTCGATGCCACCATGTGGCCGATCTGCCGCCGGAATTCATGGTGGTCGAAGGCTTCGGTTTTTTCGCTCATACGCACCACCGCATCGGCAGCCTCCTCCCCTTTCCCTTCGCTGACCGCGACGAGCACTTTCAACATGTGCTCCTGCATGGCCGGAGCGGTGTGTCCGACCATCCCAAGATCGAGCAGGGCAATCCGGCCATCGCTGGTGACAAAGACATTTCCCGGATGGGGATCGGCGTGAAAAAGGCCGTCGACCAAGACTTGCTTGAGGTACGCGCGAAACAGCTCTTCGGCGAGCGGTGCACCCTTCAGATCAAGTTGCGCCATGTGTCCGAGGGCCGTGATTTTCTGACCGTCGATATAATCCATGGTGAGCACACTGCGCGTGCTGTAATCGAGAACCGGCTGGGGCACCTGGATCAATTTGAATTCCGCCAGATTTTTTCCCACGGCGATCATGTTCTGCGCTTCTCGCTCGTAATTGAGCTCTTGTTGAATGGTGGCGCGGAACTCTTCCACGACGACTTTGAAGCGGTGGCGGCGGCCGATTTCGGTATGCTCGTCCATAAAGGCGGCGATCTCGGTCAAGACTTCAAAATCGTCGGCGATCTGCCGGCGGATGTCCGGGCGTTGCACTTTGACCACCACGGGGCGGCCGTCGCGCAAAGCGGCGCGATGGACCTGGCCCAAAGAGGCGGCCGCGATGGGTTCCGGGTCGAACCGGGAGAATGCCTTGGAAATCCGCACCCCGAGTTCGGTCAGGACAATTTGCTCCGCCTCCTCAAAGGAAAACGGTTTCACTTCATCTTGGAGACGCGCGAGTGCCTTGAGGTAAGGCGGAGGCAGGAGATCGGGACGGCTGGCGAGCACTTGGCCGATTTTGACAAAGGTCGGACCCATGGCTTCGAGATCGGTGGCCAGTTGTTCGGGAGCGGCACCGGTGGTCCCGGTTTCCATTTCCTGTGGGTCGAGGGAATTATTGCCCGCCATCTGGCGCGCGAGATCGGATCGTCCATGCTTCCAAAAAAGCATCACGATCTGTTTGTACCGTTTAAGATGGTTAGCGGAGAGTTTCATGTGCAGCGGAGAAAAACCTCGGCTACGGCTGGCGCGGGTTCGGGCCAAAGTTCGCAACCGTAGCCGGCCGATATGTGGCGGTTCTGCTTTAGACTGAAAGAGAGCGCTTCGCCTCCGGCGTTGGTGCTAGGAAACATGGACGGCGATTGGTTCAAGATTCTTGTTGGCCGGTCCGTTGAGCACTTGACCGAAGGCATCAAAACGCGATCCGTGACACGGACAGTCCCAAGTTTTCTCGGCATGATTCCATCGCACGATGCCGCCCAGATGGGGACAAACCGCCGAGCACTCGTGCAACTCGCCATTGGGATCGCGGTAGATCGCGATCTTCGTGAGTCCATGCCGCACCACGGCTCCGGTGCCAATCTGCACCTGCTCATCTTGTTTGACGTCACCCTCGGTCAACCAGTCGGAATATTGCATCGCCATGTTGCCGCTTTCTTCGGCAAACGTTTTCACTGCGGAGAGCGTCACGCGCGAGGGATCGTAGAGCGCGGCCCAAGGATTAGATTGGCCGCTGATCAAATCGGTGAGCAACCGGCCGGCGATCATGCCGTAAGTCATGCCATTGCCGGAATGCCCCGTAGCCACATAGATATTGTCGTGATCGAGGGGATTGCGGCCGATGAAAGCGAGCCCATCAACCGGTTCAATGACTTGACCGGACCAACGAAAATGCACTTGCCCCATCATCGGGAAACGCGAGCGAGCCCAAGCCTCCAGGCGCGCATAGCGCGTTTCCGTATCGTCGGCCTGCCCCGTCTTATGGTCCTCACCTCCGACGATTAAAATATCATGAGGTACCGGGAATGCTCCGCGGCTCACGCTTTGCAGCCGCACATAATGATAGGGATCGGACGTTTCCCAACCCAGTATCTTCGGCACCGTACCCGATGGCACGGCGGCACCAATGACGAAACTACGATAGGCCGCTTGTTTGGTGTGAATGGCCAAGCGGTCATTCACCGGAGTATTGGTGGCGACGACGATGGCATCGCAAGTAACCACCAGTCCGTCGCCGGCTTCAACCTGCGCGGACGTGCCACCTTTAATCGCCTTCACATGGGTGTGCGTGAAGATGCGGCCGCCATCCCGGATGATCGCCTGCGCGAGCGCGGTCAGGTATTTCAGGGGATGAAACTGGGCCTGACGGGGAAAGCGCAAGGCGTGGCCGGTATCGAAGGAACCGAGCGGAACGCGCGGCACGATCTCGACCTCACTCAACCCCGCCCGCCGGGCCGCCGCGAGCTCCCGCTCCAACTCATCATCCGGCTTTGACTGCTCGGGCGGGTTGAAAAGATAGCCGTCCACGCGTTCGAAATCGCAGTCGATATTTTCCGTGCGAACAATCCGCTCAATTTCGTCGATGGCCGCCGCGTGGCTCTCCGCCGCGAGTTGCGCGCCTTTTTCCCCGTGCAGGCGCTCCAATGCGAAATAGCGCTCGTCCAAAGCGGTGCAAAGATGCGCGGTCGTTCGCCCGGTTTCCCCGGAAAAAATCGGCCCGTCGTCCAAGACGACCACGGATTTTCCCGCGCGACCTAATAAATAAGCGGTGGTGAGACCCACAATCCCTGCGCCCACAAGACAAACATCAGCGCGTTGGTTGGCAGTCAGACTGGAAAATGTGGGCTGGTCGGCCGGGGCCATCCAGATCGATGTCGATCCTGCGGTTGAGTATTTCATGGTTGCAGAAGGGACGACTGCGTTAACGCCGAAGCATTTTGGCGACGAAGAAAATAATTACCGCACCAACCAGTCCGCCGCCGAACAAGAGGTAGAAAAATGAATAACCGATGGCGGCGAGAGGAAATATTAGAGGCATGTTGATAGTAGGTTGATTGGAATGTGGTGAGGAGGATGCCACGCGCTGAAGAGCACGTCGTACGGCACTAACGGTTCTCCCCTTGAAGAATCTTCATCATGCCAGTTCCCGCGCTGATGAACTATGGGCTGTTAACCTACTTCAGCACCTGCCGCAGCCTGCGATCCTCGACGTTTCGCCAAAGCCTCTCCTCATTGTTTTCGCGCGTTTTCAATGAAACTGCAGCCTGATTGGTCAGACAAGCGGTAGGCGCGGTTGCCCCAACCGCCCTCGGCGTTCGCAGGGCGATTGAGGACAATCGCCCCTACCCCAAGACTATTTCTCCCAAGGCTCTTACTGCTACTCGCAAAATAGGATTACACGTAGGGACGGACCGCTGGGCCATCCGGTTTGGCGAATTTCACTCGTGAATTGCGGCGCGCCCAGCCGCTGCGGCGGTGCACTCGTCGCGGTCCCGCCCGACCCACTATCGTCACCGTATTTTGCGCGCCTCAGTAGTTGTTACAGCTCGGTGGGTCTGAGGTAGGGCGAAGCGCTTGCCGGGCCGTAGCCTTGGCGAAGGATGGTCCCCCCGAGACGCGGCTCACCCGGAGGGTTCGCCCTACCTATTCAGTGCAACCTCGGTAGCGGCGCTTGCCATCAAGCGCCACATACTCACGCGCGGCGCGCCGCGCACGTGGGGCGCTTTAGGGAAACCGCCCCTACCTAAAGTCAAAATCTTTTGGGACGCTGAGGTAGTGCGTGGGCCAATCCTCCGCGAGAACACCCAAGTTGCCCACTAAACACCAGCCGTCGCCCCAGCGCTTTC
>JBBRBC010000081.1:0-14011 GCA_038206205.1 Opitutales bacterium | reverse complement strand
GCCGCCGTGCGCAAGCCTCGCCCGCAATGAACGACCCGCAGCTCCTCCGGTGGCAGGCTCAATTGGCCGAAGCCAAGGCCCAACTCGCCCAACTCGGTCCCATGCGTTCGGGCTCCCTCAGCCGACAATACCGGGATCCGGGCAAGAAAACCGGGGCCTTCTGGCAGCTCAGCTACACCCATAACATGCGCAGCCGTTCCCGCCATATCCGCGCCGAGGAACTCGCCCACCTCAAGCCCCTCCTCGCCAATTTCAAGCGCTTCCGCCAACTCGCCGATCGCTGCGTCGATCTGTCGATCAAGCTGGCCGACCGTCAAACCGAATTGCGTCGGACCGTCCCGCCTACTGTAACCCGACCACACCGCTAGAACTCGGCACTCTCAAGTTACTTGTGAATTGTGTCTCTATTGGGAAAAATCGGGTAAGCCACAAGTACCCTATTGGGGTACTTGTGGCTGGGGGAAATGGATTCATTCCCGGAATTCCCCGAAGAAAGACTCGATTTTGCAAGATTCGCCCGATCATGATTTCTCCGGGAAGAATTGAAAACGTGCCGATAGAATGAATCAGCCTTGGCGCAAAGGCGCGGAGAAGCTTACATGAAGCAGCCAGATAAACTCCTGATGCGAGGAAGGCCATCAGGCGCTACCAAACGGCAAAGTAACCTATTGGGTTACTTGTGAATTGTGTCTCCATTGGGAAAAATCGGATAAGCCACAAGTACCCTATTGGGGTACTTGTGGCTGGGGGAAATGGATTCATTCTCGGAATTCCCCGAAGAAAGACTCGATTTTGCAAGATTCGCCCGATCATGATTTCTCCGGGAAGAATTGAAAACGTGCCGATAGAATGAATCAGCCCTGCCCGTCAACCTCCCCACCCGCCTTCGTCCTTGCCACGATGCTCCGCAAAAGCCTCTTTCCCCTTTCTCGCACCACACATGAAAAAACTTATTCTCTGGGATATCGACGGCACCATCATCATCTCGCACGGCGCGGGCGTGCGCGCCATGGAACGCGCGCTGACCAAACGCTTCGGTGTGACGTGCGACATGCGGCAGATCGACTGGGCGGGTCGCACCGATTCCTGGATAGCGGGCGAAGTTTTTCGGCGCACTGGCCTGCCGGATACGCCGGAGAATAACCACGCCTACCTCGAGGCCTACCTCGAACAACTGCCCATCGAGCTGAGCGCGGGCCAGCAAGGCAAGGTGCTACCCGGCGTTTTGCAATTACTGGAGATGTTTCATGAGCACAAAGAAATCGCCCAAGGCCTGCTCACCGGCAATCTGATCCGCGGCGCCGAGCTGAAACTCACGCACTTCAAGGTCTGGCACTTTTTTGAATTCGGCGCGTACGCCGACGACAGCTCGGTGCGCAACGACCTCGGGCCGCACGCCCTCCGTCGGGCCAAGGTCCGGCATGGCGTGGATTTCGCCCCGGACCGCACCTTTATCATCGGCGACACTCCGCACGACATCGCGTGCGGCAAAGTTATTGGCGCGCGCACCATCGCGGTCGCCACGGGGAAGTATTCCGTCGCCGAATTAGCCACGCATCAGCCGACGGCCGTCTTCGAAAATTTCGCCGACACCGCTGCATTTATGCGCGTGATCGACGCGCCGTGATCTGCCGCACCTTTACTCGAGGTGGAACCTGACCTCCGGGCAGGTTTAAAACGCAGCGGATTTTTAAAGCCCCCACCGAGAGCCGGCGAACGTCACAATAAATCCGCAGGGCCAGCCCTCTTGTCTGGTCGTAGCCTCAGACATCCTGATCCCAGCCCGTAGAGAGGGAGACACGAGGAAACGAGCTGAACCTGTAAGGGCGATTGGTATCAGGTAGCAGCCGTTGCCCTCAACGGTCACGGGGAAGCTGTGCCGCGAGCCGTACTGGCGCTTGGGGGCAAGCGCCGCTACCGGCCACAGCCTCAGGAATCTTGAGCCCAGCCCGTGGAGAGAAAAGGCACGGGGAAAGGAGTTGAGACTGTAACCAAGCATTGTCTCGCGAAGGGAAAAAGGAAACGAAGGTAGACAAGCAGCTCACCCGAATTCCTCGGGGTCAGGATGTCTGAGCCGAATGGCGCTATGCTAAGGAGGTTGGTCGTCATTCTACCATGCATGATCAGGCCAACTATTTTGCATGAGGAATGTAGGGCCGACCCTTGTGGCCGTGCCGGAGAGCGCACCGGAAACGGCTCGCCCACGAGGGGCGGCCCTACGAAATTCCGCCGCAAATCATCGCAGACGAAACGTCACGCAGTCGACGATCATGCCGCTTAACTTAGTGCCATTCATGTCTGAGCCTTGGTGAAGACCGATGTGGTCGTGCCGGCATGCGTGAAGTCGGCACCGTTGATCGCGTTCCTCCGAATGAGCAGAAGCAAACTGAAGGTGGGTGCCGATTTCCACAGCGGATAGAGAGCGTCGGTGTGAAAAGCAACGCCCACCATCTGATGATTCCGCCATGGCCGATGCCTGAATGAGCGTCAGTTCTTGCGATACTCGACGCTCTCAACGAGGCCGGCTCGAAATTCCACGCGAATTTTTTCATCATCTTGATAGCCGCCCCCCGTGGAAGTCGACACCCCGACTCCCATGCCACCGCGGCTTCCGCCCGAGCCGACCCCGAAGCCAAAGGAAAGCTGGGGGTTGTTATCCGCATACATCCAGACCTCCATTTCGCCCGCTTCAGTTTTGCGGGTCAATTGCCGGGAAGGTTCGCCGAGCGCTAGACGCACCATCGCAGGAGTGAAGCCCAAATCAATCTGCCCGGCGCGAATCTTCGTCTGCACTTCGGCGGGAAATTTATCGAAAACGGCGCGATTCGAATCAATCCGGGAAGCCGGATTCGAACAAGCGCCCAAAAGCGCGATCAACAATAAACAGGGAATAGTGAAATATCTCATGGAAGGGAATTTGTTTGCTGGCCTTTAATTTGCCCAAGATTACGACAGCCGCAACTCTACATCGTTCGCCTTTTATCAACGCCCTATGAAGAAATTCACCATCGCCATCGGATCCGATCACGCCGGTTTCACGTACAAGGAAAAGATCAAAGCGCTGCTCCTTGCCGAGGGCCACACCGTGCGCGATTTCGGCACCACTTCCGAGGCTCCCTGCGATTACCCGGATTTCATCCGCCCCGTTGCTCTGGCCGTGGCCACAGGTGACTACGAGCGCGGCATCATTCTCGGTGGCTCGGGCAACGGCGAAGCGATCGTCGCCAACCGCATCAAGGGTGTCCGTTGCGGTCTGTGCTGGACCGTAGAAGTCGCCATCTGGAATCGCTCGCACAACGACGGCAATGTGCTCTCCTTGGGACAACGGACCGTGGATGAGGATATGGCTTTGCAGATCGTTAAAGTTTGGCTGGCCACCCCGTTTGAAGCCGGCCGCCATCTCGCGCGCATTCAGAAAATCGATGCCTGACCGATTGTTACGGCAGTAAACGGGTTTGTTTAAATATTACATCGACATCAAACGATATAACATCAAAACAATCGTTCATGGGAACCAGACATCGCGGATCGATTGAAGAAATCAACGCTCTCAACACTTTCATCAAACTCCAACGCGCTTCCGAGTCCGTCTCGACGCGAGTCCATGCCGTCCTTCCTTCGGGACTGACGATTACCCAATTTGGCGTGCTGGAGGCGCTCCACCACATCGGGCCGCTTTGTCAGGGCGAGTTGGCGGAAAAACTTCTCCGCAGCGGCGGCAACCTCACTCTCGTCGTCGATAATCTGGAGAAGGCCGCCTATGTCCTGCGCGAACGTGATCCCGCCGACCGTCGCTTCGTCGTGGTGAAACTCACCGACAAAGGCACCCAATTCATCGGCGAAATTTTCCCTCGCGTCCTGGCCAACGTCATCCGCGAAATGAAAGCTCTTTCCTCCACCGAACTCTTCGATTTGGGACGTCTTTGCAAAAAAATCGGCCGACCTCACTAAGTCCGTCGGCCATATTTCAATATCAAAGCTCATGAAAACAAACGTCACCGGGCTCCATCACATCACCGCGATTGCTTCTGACCCGAAGCGTAATCTCGCGTTCTACACCAAAATCCTTGGCCTGCGTTTTGTTAAGAAGTCCGTGAACCAAGATGATCCCGGCACTTACCATCTCTACTACGGTGATTATTCGGCGTCACCGGGCACAATCATGACATTCTTTCCTTGGATCGACATGGCCCGCGGACGACCCGGCACAGGTCAGGCCTATGCCACTGGTTTTTCGGTACCGACAGGATCCTTGGCATTTTGGCGGGAGCGCCTCACGAAACTTGGAATACCGCACGGCAGCACGGAAACCCGCTTCAATGATGAAGTGCTCACGCTCAACGATCCCGACGGATTGCATCTGGAATTAGTTGCGACCAACGAAATCGACACACGCCCACCCGCCCCCTCCGCCGACGTACCGGCCCAGTTCGCTCTGCGCGGTTTTCACAGCTCCACTTTGGCCCTGCGGGAATCTCACCCCACAGAGGAACTCCTCGTGCAAGGCATGGGCTATTTGCTCCTCGGGAAGGCGGGGCACCGCGCTCGTTACACAGTTGGGGCCGGTGGCCCGGGCACCTACATCGATTTGCTGACCGAGCCATCACTGCCCCGGGGCATCAATGGAGCGGGCACCGTTCATCACATTGCTTTTCGCATCGTGGACGATTCTTCGCAAGCCGCGGCACTCGACAGCTTACAAAAGCGCGGAACTCAGGTGAGTCCCGTCATCGACCGCGCTTACTTTAAATCAATCTACTACCGCGAACCCGGCGGGGTTCTCTTAGAGATTGCCACCGATGGCCCTGGGTTCGCGATCGATGAACCCGTGGAATCACTCGGCACCAAACTCTCCCTGCCTCCGCGCCTCGAGTCCCGTCGCCGAGAAATCGAAGCCTCCCTGCCCTCGCTTAAATAAAGAAATCAGCCGGCTCGCCTCCAACGTGCCGCAGTTCTCCGACCCATGATCTCCAGTTCCACGTCCACGAGTCGGGCAACCCGTGCCACTGCAAGATCGACCCCGAATGCCACTCGCCCCACTCACCTACCTGCACCGCTACGAACCGGGCCACACCACCGCAGCACCTCCCTTGCTGCTGCTCCACGGCACCGGCGGCGACGAGCACGATCTCATCCCCCTCGCGCGTCAGCTCGCGCCCAATTCCGCGCTGCTCAGTCCACGCGGTGATGTTTTGGAAAATGGCCAGCCGCGCTTCTTTCGCCGTTACGCTGAAGGCGTCTTTGATTTTCCCGACGTCCAACAACGCACCCACGCTCTCGCCGATTTCATTCTCGCGGCCGCCCAACACTACCATTTCGACGCCTCGCGTCTGACAGCCCTTGGCTTTTCCAATGGTGCCAACATCGCCGCATCACTCCTGTTGCTTCGACCCGAGTCACTCACCGCAGCCGTGCTCTTGCGCCCCATGATCGTCCTCTCCCCGACGTCACTCCCGAACCTGAACGGCAAACGCCTCCTCATTTCCTCGGGTATCCATGATCCCATTGTCCCAGCAGATCATCCCCAACGGCTCACCACGATGTTTCGCGACGCCGGAGCGGAAGTCTTACTGCACACCATCGCCTCCGGCCACGGACTCGGGCGCGAGGATATCGCAGCGGCCCAAACTTTCTTCGCCTCAATCACCTAAATTAGGCCGACTTCCCCGTAATCTCGACATGCTTCACTCTTGTCATTCCCTGCCCGGCTGGAAATCTATCGTCACATGAAGCGCCGTCCCGCCGCCAAGCCCACTCCCGCCCGTTGGGCGCGTATCCAACTTTTTGCCATGGATGTCGATGGCGTGCTCACCGACGGCACCGTCCAAATCCACTCGGATGGCACCGAATCCAAGCGCTACTCCATTCTCGATGGCTTGGGCCTGGCCCGGCTCCGTCTTGCTGGGGTCGCCCTCGCGTGGATTTCCGGCCGCAACTCCGGCTCGACCACCGCGCGCGCCACCGAGTTGAAAATTCCGCACATCATCCAAGGCCGCATCGACAAACTCGCCGCCCTGCAGGAACTCGCCACTCAACTCAAACTCGCCCCCGCCCAAATTTGCTACATGGGCGACGACGATATCGACGCACCTGCCATCGCTTGGGCCGGCATCGGCGTCGCTCCGAAAACTTCCATGCCCGCCGCCCTGAAAGCCGCCGATTTCATCCCTTCCCGTCCCGCCGGATTGGGTGCGGTGCGATTAGTGTGTGAACAAATCCTCGCCCACCGGGGTCAGAAAGCTGCATCGTGATCCGTCCCACCGTCACATTACTATTGGTTTCGTTCGCGGCTGTTTTGTCGGCTTTAGCTGAGACCTCCACCCGCGTCAGCTCCCAAGCCCCCATCATTAATTTCAGCCTGCCGACCTTCACCAATCCCGATGGTTACCGCGATTGGCTCATCCGCGGCTCGGAAGCCTGGATGACCGATCAAAACATCATCGACGTAAAAGATCTTTCCTTGACCGTCTTCCGCGGCGACAGCTCCAACCAAATCGACACCATGATGCTCAGCCCCGCCGCCCGCGTCCGGCCGGAAGAAAAAATCATCACCGGCGACAGCACGCTGCGCGTCATCAACCTCAACGACGGCTTCGAAGCCACGGGCGAAGACTGGAAATTCACCTACACCAAAAAAACCAAAACCAAAACCGTCACGCTCGCCAAAAACGTCCGCGTCGTCCTCCGCGCCGAATTCAAAAATCTCCTGAAATGAAATTTGCCTTCCCTTTCTCCCTTCGCTTCGCCGCGTTTTTGATGCTCTCGCACACCCCGCTTGCGCTACGCGCCCAAGCCCCGGAGCAATCCACCGTCATCACCAGTGAGGGCGAAGCCCAGATGATCAGCACCGACACCGAAACCACGATCACCTTCAGGGACAAGGTCGTCGTCACCGGCACCGATTTGAAGCTGAACTGCGATTTCCTTAAGGTGGTGGTCCGTCGCAAAGGTGATCCCACGGCCACGATCGGCAAGGTCGACAAGTTTCGCTCCATGCTCGCCACCGGCAATGTCCTGCTCGTTCAGGGCGAACGCGAAGCCGCCTGCGGCCGGGCGGAAGTTTTACCCGAGCAAGATCGCGTGATTCTCACCGAGAACCCCGTCGTCGTGGATCGCGATCAGAAAACCCGGATCGCCGGAGAGAAAATCACGCTGCTCAAAGGTCAACGCCAAGTTCTGGTTGAAAAACCCACCCTCACCGGCCCGCCCGTGAAAGATCTCGGTTTCGACAAAGAAAAGAAACCCGCCACGCCGCCCGCCACTGGAAGCAAGCAGCCCTAATGACTTCCTCTTCGTCCACTCCCGGTAGTTCCGCGCCGGCGGCAATCCGCACCGAAGGCCTCGTCAAAACCTATGGCAAGCGCACCGTCGTCAACGGCGTGAATATCCACGTCAATGCCGGCGAAGTCGTCGGCCTCCTCGGGCCCAACGGCGCAGGCAAGACCACCACGTTCTACATGGTGGTCGGCGTCGTTCCCGCCACCGCCGGCAGTGTCTTCGTCAAAGGCCAGGACGCCACCCATCTGCGCATGCACCGCCGCGCCCGCCTCGGCGTCGGCTACCTGCCGCAGGAAGCCTCCATTTTTCGCAAGCTCACCGTCGCGGAAAACGTCCTCGCGATTGTCGAGACCCTCCGCGGCATTTCCTCCGCCGATCGCAAAGCCCTCGTCCAACAACATCTCGACGAACTCAGCATCGGCCATCTCGCCCAGCAGCCCGCGTATACGCTCTCCGGCGGCGAACGCCGCCGCCTCGAAATCGCCCGCGCCCTCGTCACGCGTCCCCAATTCCTCCTGCTCGACGAACCATTCGCCGGCATCGATCCCATCTCCGTAGCCGAGGTGCAAAAAATCATTCTCGATCTCAAGCACCGCGGCATCGGCATCCTCATCACCGACCACCAAGTCCGCGAAACCCTCCGCATCGTCGATCGCGCCTACATCATGCATCGCGGCAAAGTCATGACGGAAGGCTCCGGCGAATTCCTCATCAACGATCCACAGGCCCGCCAAATTTATCTCGGCGAAGATTTCAACATGTAGCCTTCCGCTATTTCATCCCTTGTCTCTTCATCCCTTAGTCGCTTAGTCTCTCGTCCCTCAGCCTCCCCTCCCCATGCCCACCAAATCCATCAACGGCATCACGGTCGCCTATTTTCTCGAGACCTACGGCGCCAAGCTCGAATTGGAATTACTGCAGGGCGGCACCGGCCTCCACCGCCTCATCAAGGAAGGCACCATCAACCGCCCGGCCCTCGCGCTCACCGGTTTCTTTAAATATTTTGCCAACAAACGCGTCCAAGTCCTCGGGGCCGCGGAAATGACTTTTCTCAAAACCCTGACCCCAGCCAATCAGGTCGATATCTTCACCGAAATGGTCAGTCGCGGCATTCCCTGTCTGGTGCTGACGCGCAATTACAACGCCACCCCGGCGATGCTCCAAGTCGCGGAGCAAATGAAACTGCCTCTCTTCCGCACCCCGATGATCACGATGAATTTCGTGAACGCCGCGACGCTGTGCATCGACAATGAGTTCGCTCCTTCCAGCACCGAACACGCCACCACGCTCGAGATCAAAGGCATCGGCGTCATGATCCGCGGCGATAGCGGCGTCGGCAAATCCGAATGCGCCCTCGCCCTCATCGAACGCGGCCACTCGCTCGTCGCCGATGATCTCACCTGTCTCCGCATGGTCGATGAACGTGAACTCTCCGCCAGCTCCCGCCCCCTCAACCGCGGCTACATGGAGTGCCGCGGCATCGGCATCATCAACATCGCCGAAATGTTTGGCGTGAAAAGCATCCGCCTGGAAAAACGCATCGATCTCGTCGTCTCCCTGCACGAATGGACCCCCGAGGTCGTCGAGGAACGCACCGGTCTCGAGCAAAGTTATTACGAAATCCTCGGGATCAAAGTCCCCCTCATCGAATTTTTTGTGCGTCCCGGTCGCGATATTGCCCGACTCATTGAAGTCGCCGCCATGGTGCAGGCCCTCAAGAAAATGGGCCACGATCCCGCCAAGGATTTTAACGACCGCCTGATTGCCCACATGGCCGAGCAGCCGGCCCCGAAAACGACCGTCCACCGACTCACTCCGCCCTTTCCCGCAAGCGAGGTGGAAATCAAGGATGACAACTCCTCCTGAGCACTACCCGTCCACCCTTTTCCCGTTTTCCCGCCAAGACTTGCCCCGCCGTATGCCCATCAACCGCTCCGCACAACGCCTGCACGATCAACTTCGTGCCATCACTATTGAGCCCGCCATCGCCCCGCATGCCTCCGGCTCGGTGCTCATCGGCTTCGGCAATACCCGGGTGATTTGCGCCGCCACCGTCGAATCGAAAGTCCCCTCGTGGATGAAACAGCAAGGCGTCAAAGGCGGTTGGCTGACCGCCGAGTATTCCATGCTCCCGTACAGCACGCTCGATCGAAAACCTCGCGATATCACCAAGGGAAAAATCGACGGCCGCACCGTGGAGATCCAACGACTCATCGGCCGCTCGCTCCGCGCCGTGCTCGACCTGCAAAAACTCGGCGAGCACACCCTGTGGATCGATTGCGACGTGTTGCAGGCCGACGGCGGCACCCGCACCGCCGCCATCACCGGCGCCTATCTCGCCGCCCGGCTCGCCATCCAGAAATTAATCGACGCAAAAAAAATCACCGAAAATCCTCTCATCGATTCCGTCGCGGCCGTCAGCGTGGGACTCTATGAAGGTGAAGCGCTCCTCGACTTGAATTACATCGAGGATAAAGACGCCGAGGTGGACGCCAATGTCGTGATGACCGGACGCGGGCAGTTCGTCGAAGTCCAGAGCAGTGGCGAAGAATCCACCTTTTCCTACGATCAACTCCAGACCTTGCTCGCCCTCGCGCAAACCGGCCTGAAGCAACTTGCGGAAATCCAAACGGTCTTCCTCACACAGCAACTGCTCAAGCGTTAAAGCCGTATGAGCCTAGCGTCACTTGATAATTGGACTCTTAAAACAGGATTTCGATGGTGGGGCGAGGCGTCCCGCCGAGCCGCGATGTGACGCGAGCGCCGCGCGCGGTGAACGGCTCACCCGGAGGTTTTGCTCTACCTAAAGTCCCTAGCTTTAGGGACGCTGCTATGAGGTGGGCGTCGGTTTCCATACCGACGCTCTACCGCCGATGAGGAAATCGGCGAGCGGCTTATGTTTACTTCCACTCCTCCGCAGCGGCGTGATCGCCGGCATCCTTCCACCTCAACTCTCCTGATTTTTATTCGCCGCATCCTGCTTGATCGCGGCGAAATTCCCTTCCTCGCAATGATAGACAAAACCCTCGGTGACAGACTTCAAATCCTCCCAACGACGCCGGATCGCTTTCGCCTCAGCCGTTGAAATCTGATTATCCGCCGCCGCCACCGCAATCACGCCAAGCATATCGGCAAATTCCTGCACAATATTATTTGTTGAAGGAATCAGGCTGTAATCGTGTGGCCGGTTTTTAGTATTGGTGATGAAAAAACCACCGGCGCGCTCACACACCCACTGGGCGATACGTGGGTCATTGGTGAAACGCAGTAACTGCTCGATGCGGTCCAGCGGGTTGTTGGCCCCGCTGCCGGTGCCATCTTCCGGCGGCTCCGCCCATTTATAGATCAAAGACAGGGAAAGCCCCATGTCGGAGGATATTTGTTTAGCGCTGGTTTTCTTCAGCACTTCCTTAAGCAGCTCATGCGATTGCATGGAGAAGATCCATGTCACGCCTTGGCTCAAAGGCAATCCCACCTTAAGAAGCGTGGATTTTCCCTCGGCGATCACCTCTCTTCGTCATATTTCCGACAGCCGGATTCGTTTTTTGTGTCGTTTTGGGATACTTTGTGAGTTAAATCTCCCTCTCTTTCCCATGAATATTCACGAGTACCAAGCCAAGGAACTGTTCGAAAAATTCGGCGTCGCCGTGCCCCGCGGCATCGCCGTCCGCACCATGGCCGAATTCGAGCCCGCCCTGAACACCCTCGCCCCCACCGGCGCGATCATCGTCAAATCCCAGATCCATGCCGGCGGCCGCGGCAAAGGCACCTTCACCGACGGCTTCAAGGGCGGCGTCAAATTCGCCAAGACCAAAGCCGAGGCCCTCGAATTCGCCACCCGGATGTTCAACAACACTCTCGTCACCGCCCAGACTGGCCCCGCCGGCCGCAAAGTTCACGCCATCTACTTCACCGAAGCCTGCGACATCAAGAAAGAGTACTACCTCGCCATTCTGCTGGATCGCGCCAGCTCCCGCCCAGTCATCGTCGCCTCCACTGAAGGCGGCGTGGAAATCGAAAAGGTCGCCCACGAAACTCCGGAGAAAATTTTCAAAGTTATCGTTGATCCCGCCATTGGCCTCATGGGCTACCACGCCCGCGAACTCGCCTTTAAGCTCGGCCTCAAGGGCGATGAGTTCAAGAACTGCGTCAAACTCATCATCGCCCTCTACAAAATGTATTGGAAAACCGACGCCTCCATGGTCGAGGTCAACCCGCTCATCACCACGCCCGACGGCAAAGTGCTCGCCCTCGACGCCAAGGTTTCCTTCGACGACAACGCTCTTTTCCGCCGCCCCGAAATCCACGCGCTCCGCGATCTGAACGAAGAAGACCCCAAGGAAATCGAAGCCTCCAAATACAATCTCTCCTACATCGCCCTCGACGGCAACATCGCCTGCCTCGTCAACGGCGCTGGTCTCGCCATGAGCACGATGGATATCATCAAGCACTACGGCGGCAGCCCGGCCAACTTCCTCGATGTCGGCGGCGGCGCTTCCAAGGATCAGGTGCAGGCCGCGTTCAAGATCATCCTCACCGACCCGAACGTGAAGGGCATTTTGGTTAATATTTTTGGCGGCATCATGGATTGCAACACGGTCGCCACCGGCGTCGTCGCTGCCGCCCGCGATCTCGGCCTGAAGATCCCGCTCGTCGTGCGCCTCGAAGGCAACAACGTCGCCGCCGGCAAGAAAACCCTCGCCGACTCCGGTCTCACCATCCAGTCCGCCGACACCATGGCCGACGCCGCCCAGAAAATCGTCAAGCTCGTCGCCTGAGCGATCAGCAGTTGAGAGATGGTAGTTGAGAGTTGAGAGTTGAGAGAACGACCTCCGCTCTCCGCTAACTGCCTCTCAACTCCCAGCTCTCAACTCTCAACTATTTCCCCCTTCTCCCATGTCCATCATCGTCACTCCTGAAACCCGCGTTCTCGTCCAAGGCATCACCGGCGAATTCGGCGGCCGCCACACCAAGCTCTCCCTCGACTACGGCACGCTGATCGTGGCCGGCGTCACCCCCGGCAAAGGCGGCCAGTTCTTCGAGCACGGCACGCACCGCGTTCCGATCTTCAACACCGCCAAAGAAGCCATCGCGGCCACCGGGGCCACCGTGTCCGCCGTCTTCGTGCCACCGCCCTTCGCCGCCGATGCGATCCTCGAAGGAGCCGATGCCGGTCTCGATCTCATCGTCGCCATCACCGAAGGCATTCCCGTCCGTCACATGGTGCAGGTCAAACGCGCCATGCTCGGCCGCAAGACCCGCCTCATCGGCCCCAATTGCCCCGGCATCGTCACGCCTGGCACCGGCAAAGATTCCACCGGCGGCTGTCGCATCGGCATTTCCCCCGGCTACATTCACAAGAAGGGCCATGTCGGCGTCGTCTCGCGCTCTGGCACCCTCACCTACGAAGCAGTCTTCCAACTCACAACGTGCAACATCGGTCAATCGACCTGCGTCGGCATCGGCGGCGATCCCGTCAACGGCACCTCGCACCTCGATGTCATCAAAATGTTCAACGACGATCCTGAGACCTGGGGCATCATCTTGATCGGTGAGATCGGCGGCAACGCCGAGGTCGAGGCCGCCCGCTGGATCAAAGCCAACTGCAAGAAACCCGTTGCTGGTTTCATCGCCGGAGCCACCGCACCCGCCGGCCGCCGCATGGGCCACGCCGGCGCAATCGTCGGCGGAGCTGAAGACACCGCCGCCGCCAAGATCGCCGCCTTCAAAGAATGCGGCATCGAGGTCGCCATCACGCCGAGCGACATGGCCGACGCCCTCATCCGCGCCGCCGCCCGCACCGGCACAAAGCTGGCATAATTGCCTTTTCACTCCCGTAGCTCTGCGCGGGAGCGCAGGGGACGAGCGTCGGTACGCTCCCATACGAGCAGTTTCCCCCCCTCAAGGCCCCGCCTCAGACATCCTAGCCCCAGTCCGTGGAGAGTGATGCCGAGGAAACAAAAGAATCCTGTCACGGCGCCAACCGGATGAACTATATCGGAGGTGTGTATCGGAGGTGGAGCGCGACCTGCCGACTTCGCCAAGGCTACGACGGACAAGCCGGGCGCGCTGGGTGCCGGAGTGTAGCCGTGTTTGAGCCGCAGGCGAAAGCGCGGTGTCTGGCGGCCCCGTTTTCGGGCTGCGCCCTCAAACGAGGCTACCCGCACGCGGCAAAACCATACTCACGGGTCGGGAGACCTGGGCCACTTCCCCATCACGTCAGGCTCCGCGCCCTCCGCGTTAACCCCGACAAATTCGGCCCACAGGGTGCATGCATCACACGTCAGGGAAATTCAAAAGGGAGAAATTCAAAAGGGGTCAGGTTGTAGGCAATCCCAACGGGGTCACATGTTGAATCTTGACAAATGGGCCGGGCTGCCGCGCTCAGAACCTCCCTGATGCTCCAGCGGCTTGGGGCCGAAAAAGGGGTCAGGCTTGGATATTAGACATTGACGTTAGGTGGGGGCTGGGGCTGAGTGAGTGGCATGGCGAGACCGTTGCGCTTGGAGTCTGAGGCCGGGGTGTACCACGTGTTAAACCGGGGCAACTACCGGCTGGATATATTCCGCTCGGAGAAAGCGAAGGTGGCCTTCCTGCAATGTCTGGATGAGGCCTGTGCGAAGACCGGCTGGGAGGTGCACGCGTGGTGCTTGATGTCGAATCACTACCATTTGGCGGTCTCGACGCCCAAGGCAAACCTTGTGGAGGGAATGCGGTGGCTGCAGGGAACCTT
>JBBRBC010000080.1:0-14437 GCA_038206205.1 Opitutales bacterium | reverse complement strand
GCTCCAGCGCCACCGGCGAAAGAAAATCGGGCAGATCTTTGGCACTGCGCTGAAAAAGGGGACCGGTCCATTCCATGGACCGTAAGTCATGAGCCGAGGCGCCAAAAATGCAATGCTTTAACTTAACGTAGTAATACTAGGCCCTCGGCATAGGCGGCCATCAAGCCGTATTCGATTCCGTTGTGGACCATCTTGACGAAATGTCCCGCGCCGTTCGGCCCGCAATGCAGGTAGCCTCGCTCGGCCGTGCCATCGCGTTTCCGTCGGCCTTGCGTTCGCGAAATGTCGCCGCGCCCCGGTGCCAGCGTCGCGAAGATGGGATCGAGATGCTTCACGATCGCCGGTTCCCCGCCGATCATCTGGCAATACCCGCGCTCCTGGCCCCAGACGCCGCCGCTCGTGCCAACGTCGACGTAGTGAATTCCCTTCAGCGCGAGTTCCTTCGCGCGACGGATGTCGTCGACGTAGTAGGAATTCCCGCCGTCGAGCAGAATATCCCCGCGATCAAGCAGCGGCAACAGGTCCGCAATCACGGCTTCGACCGCTGCGGCGGGTATCATCAGCCAGATCGCGCGCGGCTGTTTCAGCTTTTTCACCAGGTCGGCGAGCGTGGCAGCGCCCACGGCCTTGTATTTCTCCAGTGCTTTGACGGCCTTGGGCGACCGATCAAACACCACACATTTGTGCCCGTCATTGATCAACCGACGCACCATCGCGCCGCCCATGCGGCCCAATCCGATCATGCCGAGTTGACGGGTTATTTAATTTTTCATAAAATTGTCGTCGAGGCTGAGCGCTCCGTTCCGGAGCGGATCACGGACTTCATCTTCATTTTCCGGTAGCGCCGAATCAGGCTGTTGGTCGAACTGTCGTGGTTGAGCGCTCCCGTCTTTTTGCTCTCAAGTTCGGGCACGATGCGCTGGGCCAGAACCTTTCCCAGTTCCACTCCCCACTGATCGAAGGAGTCGATATTCCAGATCACCCCTTGGGTGAAAACACTGTGTTCGTAGAGCGCGACCAACTGACCGAGCACCGCCGGGGTCAATCGGTCGGCGAGAAGGGTGTTGGACGGACGGTTCCCCTCGAACACGCGGTGCGGCACGAGCCAGGCGGGAGTTCCCTCAGCTTTGACTTGAGCGACCGTCTTGCCGAAGGCCAACGCTTCCGTCTGCGCAAAAACATTGGCGAGCAGGATATCGTGATGCCGGCCCAGCGGGGCGAGTGACCGCCCGAACGCGATAAAGTCGCAGGGGATGAGCCGCGTGCCCTGATGAATCAGCTGATAGAAGGAGTGCTGGCCGTTGGTACCGGGTTCGCCCCAATAAATCGGGCCGGTTTGATAGCGGACCGCCGCGCCGTCCAGCGTCACGTGCTTGCCGTTGCTCTCCATCGTCAATTGCTGCAGGTAGGCCGGAAAGCGCTTGAGGTATTGCTCGTAGGGCAGCACGACCGCCGTCTGGGCGCCAAAAAAGTCGTTATACCAAATGGACAACAGGCCCATCAACACCGGCAGATTACGCTCGAACGGGGCCGTGCGGAAATGTTCGTCCATCCGATGGAACCCTTGCAACAGGGCGCGGAAATTCTCCGGCCCGATCGCCAGCATAGTGGAAAGGCCGATGGCTGAATCCATCGAATAGCGACCTCCGACCCAGTCCCAGAAACCGAACATGTTGGCGGGATCAATGCCGAAAGCGGTGACTTCGGCGGCATTGGTTGAAACCGCGACAAAATGCCGCGCCACGGCCTTGCGGTCGCCACCCAGGCCTCGCAAGGTCCACTCGCGGGCGCTCGCCGCATTGGTCATCGTCTCGAGCGTCGTGAACGTCTTGGAAGCAACAATGAAGAGGGTTTCCGCAGGATCGAGGTCGCGCGTCGCCTCCACGAAATCGATCCCGTCCACGTTGGACACAAAACGGAACGTCATCGCGCGATCACTGTAATGCTTCAGCGCCTCGTAGGCCATCACCGGGCCTAGGTCGGAACCGCCGATGCCGATATTGACGACGTTGCGAATCCTTCGGTCGGTGTGTCCCAGCCACTTCCCGCCGCGAACGCGCTGGGAAAAATCCGCCATCCGATCAAGCACGGCGTGAACCGCTGGAACGACATTCTTGCCGTCGACATAAATCGCTGCCCGCTGCGGTGCGCGCAGTGCGACATGCAACACGGCGCGATTTTCCGTCACGTTGATTTTGTCGCCGCGAAACATCGCGTCGATCCGGTCGCGCAGGCCCGATTCCTTCGCCAGCTTCACGAGCAGCCGCAAGGTCTCGTCCGTGACCCGATTCTTGGAGTAGTCGAGGTAAAGGCCGTCCGTCTCCACCGCGAGACGTGTGCCGCGCGCGGGGTCATCGGCGAAAAGTTGTCGCAGATGCCATCCCTTCGCCTTCCGGTAGTGCCGCGCCAGCGCGGACCAGCGCGGGCGTCGGAGCAGTGGAGGAATGCTGGTTTTCATGGGCGGGAAATTGCGGACCGGAGTTCAGCTATGCTAGGCGCTGCGCTTGAGGGTCGTACTCTTCGTGGCGATTATGGCCATGAGCTCGTTCCATGATTTGACGAAGGAGGCCGCGCCTTCGTCCTGCAACTGTTGCGCGAGGGCGATGACCTTGGTGCCCGCTTGGTCGAACTGGGCCAACACCGTCTCGCAATCGCCCCCATCCACCGCCAGGCCCGGACCAAGTTCGGTGTGTTTCGCCCAGGCGTTAAGCGTTTTTTCCGGCATTGTGTTTACCGTGAGCGGGGCCGCGAGCGCCTTCACGTAGAGGTCAACCGGCGCCTTCGGATCCTTCGTGCCCGTGCTGGCCCAGAGCAGCCGTTGCAGGCGGCCACCGGCGTTCAAAATCCGCTGCACTCGGGACGAGGCCAGTTGCTCGCAATAGGCGCGGTAGGTCCGCCGGCCAATGGCGAGACCGAGCTGGTTTTCGAGCGCCGCAGGAATCTTGCCCGTGACGGCGACATCCCACCGACTCATGAAGATCGATGCGACCGAGGTGACCTCGGGGTTCAGGCCGGCAGCGATGCGGCGTTCGATCCCGCGGAGATAGGCGGCGGCAGCCGCGACGTACTGTTCACGGGAAAAAAGCAGGGTCACGTTTACCGGCACGCCCGCAAAAATGGATTCTTCAATGGCGGGCAGACCTTCGGGAGTGCCCGGAATCTTGATGAAGAGATTGGGCCGGGCCGCGCGCGCATGGAGATCCTTGGCGGCAGCAATCGTGCCAGCGGTGTCGTGCGCTAATGCCGGCGAAACTTCGAGCGACACCCAGCCGTCGACGCCGTTGGTTTTTTGGTGGATCGGGCGAAACACATCGGCTGCGGCGGTGAGGTCTTCCAGGGCCAGTTCGAAGAACAACGCCTCACCCGAGCTGCCCGCCTTCACTTTCTGGCGGATGGCGTCGTCATAGTCCGAGCCATTTTTCAGGGCGTGATTAAAAATCGTCGGATTCGACGTCAGGCCGGTCACCGAGAGTTCCTGAATGTAGCGTTGCAGCCCGTCGCTCTTGAGCAGGCCACGCGTGATGTTGTCGAGCCAGAGACTCTGGCCGAATTCGTGAAGCAATTGAGTAGCTTTCATGGTAATATTTTTTGGCCGGATTTTATCGCTGCCAGAGAATCTGGCCGGCTTCCAAGGGCACCGACAACCCATCGAAACGCGGGAGCAGTCGTGCGGTGTATTCCGAAGCTGGCCGGTTGGCGGGGACGGTTACGCGGAATTGGCCGGGACCCGCGTCTCCGTTCGAACCGTGATCCCACTTCATTTCCTGGCGCACCGCCTCATGATTGTTGCCGCTGTCGGCATAGAGTTCGGCGCGCACGGCCTTGGCATCGAGCCCACGCAAATCGAGTTCGATCGCAATTTCATATTGCCCGCCGCGTTGATCGACTTTCATCGGACCAAAATTCAACTGGGACCAAGTGCGATTCAAGGTGTGACGCCAATCGATCAAAACGCGCCCGGCGGCGGCGTGGTCGGCCGCACGTTGGCGATAGGTGGTGGCGGCGGGGAGATAATGTTGCTCGGTGTATTCCCGCACCGTGCGGTTGGCGGAGAAGAGCGGCGTCAACCGCGCCATGCTTTCGCGCACCCGGGCGAGCCAAGCCACCGGCAGACCGTTGCCATCGCGCGCGTAGAATCCAGGAATCACTTTCTGCTCGAGCAGTTCGTAGAGCGCGTTGGCTTCGGCCGCGTCCCACGCCGGGTCGTCGCCGTGTTCCTGGCCATCGCCCAGCGCCCAGCCCACTTCGGGCGCGTAGGCTTCGGCCCACCAGCCGTCCAACTCGGAGAGATTGAGCCCGCCATTGACGAGCACCTTCATTCCGCTTGTACCGCTGGCCTCCCACGGTCGCCGTGGCGTATTGATCCACACATCCACCCCCTGCACGAGATATTCGGCCATCAACATTTCGTAGTCCGCGAGAAAAACCACCGGCGGAACCGGCGATTCGCGGCGGATGAAGCGCGTCCAATGTTTGATGAGTTCCTGCCCGGCCTGATCTGCGGGGTGCGCTTTGCCTGCGAGGATCAATTGCACCGGACGTTCCGGATTCGTGAGGATCCGCATGAGGCGCTCGGGATCGTGCAGCAACAGGTCAGGTCTTTTATAGGTCGCGAAGCGCCGGGCAAAACCGAGCGTCAATACCTCCGGCTTCAGCCGTTGCTTGGTGCGCTCGATCGCTTCGGACGTGGCACCAGCGGTGGCCATATCACGGGCGACATGTTCGCGGGCATATTCCACGGTGGCTTTCCGGCTGACATTGCGGACCCGCCACAAGCGGGCGTCGGAAACTTTTCGGATCGCATGCTCCAGATGCTCCGTGGTGCCGAGCCAGCGACTCTTCTCGCAAGCTTCCGTCCAGAGATTGTCCGCCTCGACGGAATCCCACGTGGGCATGTGCACGCCGTTGGTGACGTGGGCAATCGGCACTTCATCCAGCGGTCGCCGTGGAAAGAGCGGCGCGAACAGTTTCCGACTCACCTCTCCGTGCAGGCGGCTCACACCATTCACCCCACCGCTGCCGCGGATCGCGAGGTAGGCCATGTTGAAGGGTTCGGAGTCGTCGTCGGGATTCTGCCGGCCCAAGGCCAGCAAATCGTGGAGGAAAATGCCGAGCTTCTGCTCCGCGTAGCTGCCGAGGTGCTGCGCGATTAGACCCGGAGAAAAACGGTCGAAGCCGGCGGCGACCGCCGTGTGCGTCGTGAAAAGATTGCCGGCCCGTGTGGCGGCCAACGCCACTTCGAAGGACACATTGTTTTCGATCGTGAAATCCCGGGCGCGCTCCAGGACCGCGAAGGCGGCGTGGCCTTCGTTGAGATGGCAGACCTCGGGTTTGATGCCGAGCGCGGCAAGCAAACGCCAGCCACCGATCCCCAGAATAATTTCCTGCGCGAGGCGCAATTCCGGACCGCCACCGTAAAGCTCGTTGGTGATGCTGCGTTGCTGGGGTGAATTAGCCTCGTCGTTGGCGTCCAGCAGATAGAGTTTCGCGCCGCCGACCTGCACTTCCCACGCGCGCAACCGCAACGTTTGCCCGGACAGGGAAATTTCCAATCGCAGTAATTCGCCGTCGGGTTGGCGGAGCGGCGTGATGGGCAAATGGGCCGGATCGTTGGTTGGGTAACGCGCCTGCTGCGCGCCTTCCTGATCAATCACCTGCCGGAAATAGCCCTGCTGGTAGAGCAGACCCACACCGACCACCGGCACGCCCAGATCGCTCGCAGCCTTGAGCTGATCGCCCGCGACGTTGCCGAGTCCGCCGGAATAGATGGGCAGTGCTTCACTCAGCATGAATTCCATGCTGAAATACGCCACCGTGGTCAGTGATCCCTGCGGATGACTTTTTTGGAACCAGCCGGGCGCGCCGGAGCGCTTGCGCTTGATCTTCACGAGCGCATTCACTTTCACGCGAAAAGCCGCGTCAGCCCACCGGCGCTCGATTTCCTCCTGCGGGGCGGCCAGCAAAACGGAATAAGGATGCCGGGTGCGTTCCCACAAGGCGGGCGCGATCTCCCGCCAGATTTCGTCCGTGCCGTGGTCCCACGACCAGCGCAGATCCAAGGCTAGTTCTTTCAGTGCTTCAAACCCGTCCGTGTTATTTTTGGTTTTCATTAATTGGGATCTCCTTCGTTGCACCAGTCAGCCACGGCTTCACTCACGGTCTTGGGCTCACGGACCGACGTGGTCCCATTGCCGTCCGCCGCCGGTGGCTCGCTCGCCGTCAAAGCGGAATCAACCAGCGCCTGCGCTTCCTGCAGCAGCCGGCGCAAATGATCTTCGCCGCGGAAACTTTCCGCGTAAATCTTGTAGATTGCCTCGGTCCCCGACGGACGCGCCGCGAACCAACCGCTCTTCATCACGGCTTTCAATCCGCCGATGGGGGCACCGTTGCCCGGCGCCTGGGTCAACAGAGCTTCGATCTTTTCGCCGGCCAATTCGGTGGCTTTCACCTGTGCTGGCACGAGTTTTGTCAGCGCAGCTTTCATTGCCGTCGTCGCCGGCGCTTCCACTCGATCATAGACGGGTTCGCCGAATTCGCAGGTCAGATCGCCATAAAGCTCGCCGGGGTCGCGGCCGGTTTTCGCCGTGATCTCGGCTGCGAGCAAAGCCGGGATGAGTCCATCCTTGTCGGTTGTCCAGACACTGCCATCCATGCGCGAGAACGAAGCGCCGGCACTTTCCTCTCCGCCAAATCCGAGCGAGCTGTTGAGCAAGCCATCCACAAACCATTTGAAACCCACCGGCACATCGTGAAGCCTGCGACCCAGCTTCGCCGCCACGCGATCAATCAGCTGAGTGGTCACCACGGTTTTTCCGATGGCCGCCTGAGCGTTCCATGTGGGCCGGTGTTGAAAGAGATAGGAAACCGCCACCGACAGAAAATGATTGGGTGACATCAGGCCCGCGCTCCGCGTGACGACTCCGTGCCGGTCCGAGTCGGGGTCGCAAGCGAACGCGAGATCGAAGCGATCCTTCATACCGATCAGCCGTTCCATCGCGTAAGGTGACGAGGGATCCATGCGGATCTGGCCGTCCCAATCGACCGTCATGAAACGGAAAGTCGGATCAACCTCCCGGTTGACGACTGTGAGATTCAGTCCGTAAAGCTCCGCGAGCGGCTCCCAAAAATGCACACTGGCACCGCCGAGCGGATCGACGCCGAGGTTGAGCTTGGCGCCACGAATCGCCTCAAAATCGATCACGTTGCGCAGATCATTGATATAGGGGTGAAGAAAATCGTAGCGTTGTGTCGTTGGAGCGCGCCGGGCGTTGGGCGCCGGAATTCTTTTCACCTCCCGCAGTCCGCTCACCAAAAACTCGTTGGCCTTCGCTTCGATCCAGGAAGTCACCGCTGACTCCGCTGGTCCGCCGTGCGGCGGGTTGTACTTGAAACCGCCATCATGCGGCGGGTTGTGCGATGGAGTAATGACGATGCCGTCCGCAAGTCCGGTCTTGCGTCCGCGATTGTAAGTCAAAATCGCCCACGAAATAGCCGGCGTCGGCGTATAGTCGTCCTCTTCCGCAATCATCACCTCGACGCCGTTGGCGGCCAGC
This sequence comes from Opitutales bacterium, assembly GCA_038206205.1. Taxonomy (GTDB): domain Bacteria; phylum Verrucomicrobiota; class Verrucomicrobiia; order Opitutales; family Opitutaceae; genus Didemnitutus. Next base: position 6,884 of record JBBRBC010000080.1, on the reverse strand, counting down.
ACTTCGAGCGCCGTGGTGTGAGCTGACGTGGAAAGCGCGTGCGTGTCCTTGCCCAGAAACAGCGGGCCGTCGATGCCCTGAGCTTTTCGGTAGAGGCAAATGGCCTGACTGATCGCAAGCACATGCCATTCATTGAACGTCGTGGTCAGTGAAGAGCCACGATGCCCTGACGTGCCGAAAGCCACGCGCTGCTCGGGCCGCGCCGGTTCGGGCGTTTCCGAGTAGTAAGCCGTGATAAGCTTGGCGACATCCACCAGCATCGACGGTTCGGCCGGCTTTCCGGCGAGAGGACTCGTTTTCATTTTCGCGTCATGGTTTGCTCCTGGTTGTTTTTGAAAATCGAATTTGGAGTCCCTTTTCTTTTCGCCAATAAGCCGACAATTGGCTTCCGCCGCCGCTGTAATCGCTGACGGCGTGACCGTGATTATCGTAACGACGCGGCCCACCGTCAAACGACCGATTACACCCCTGCGTCACGATCCGGTTTCTTGCGTGGAGCAGATCGGTGACTTGGCGCATGATAGACAATAACCCCAATCCGCCGCCAGCCGTATGGGGTTTAACCCGACTGGACACTAACCCGACTGGACACTACTGGAACATACTATGACTCGATCAAGTCACCTGCGCCGGCGGGAAGGCTGGTGGCCCGAGCGCCTGAGACCGTCCACGCCACAAGGTATCGCACGCTACGCGGCGGCGCGCCACCTTGCGCGACGGTGCTGAGCTTCCCATCCCTCCGCGGCGACCGATTATCGGTTCGGCTCAGGTGGGTTCCGCGTAGCGCGGCCCGCTGCATATGCGCCCTCGTTGGGGCGCTGATTAGTCCATCAAAGTCATGAATACGTCCATAATCGTTTCCCCTGCTCGCGTCTTTAAGACGCTTTCTGCCGATGAACTCCGCCGCTGCGCTCCCTCGGTTTTCGCGGAGCACACTAGGCCCGGTGTTTCCGCCCGCGATACCTTTGTTTCCACCGCGCAGGTCGTTGCCCTACTCGGGGCGGAGGGATGGGAACCCGTCAAAGCTTCAGAGCAACGCGTGCGACTGGAGGACCGCATCGGTTTCCAGATGCACGAGATTCGTTTCGCGCGTCGCGTTGATCTTGATGCGGGAGTGTTTCAGGTCGGGAGCGCCCGTCCGGAGATGATTCTGCAGAATGTGCACGACGGGAGTCGGGCCTACCGGATTGACGCGGGACTTTATCAGTTGGTTTGCCGCAACGGTCTGCTCGTGGCGGATCCGGATTTCGCACAGGTGTCCATCCGGCACGTTCACGTTTCCGCCGATGCGTTCGCACAGGCGGCGCAGTGCGTAGCGTGCTCGTTGACTCACTTCCTAAACGCTGGCGAAAATACTCACCTTTTTATACTCACCTTGCCCCTTTTCCAGCGGCAGGTACGCACACGGAAATGCAATGCCATCCGCTTTTAGCTCTGAAAACACATCCAGATACAATTGCCCATACATGGGCAAAATATGGCCTCTCATATCATGAAGATGATGAAAGGCGGCAACCAGAAGAAGATGATGCGCCAAATGGAAGCCATGAAAGGCAAAGGCAGCATGGGCGGCATGCCGGGATTCTAATTCTGAAAATAAAACAAATCATCCCGATGAGCCTGTTTATAGACGAACCTCTTCTATTACCTAATCGTAAGCAGGTGCGAATTTCACTTTAAGAGAAATTCTTGTGGATGCCGGCAATCGGGTCTCCACATCGACAGCCGGCTCACCCCAGTCCTTCTACTCCCCCTACCCCAGCACCGCCACCAGCGCCTTGAGCTTCGCGTGATCCTTCACGCCGGGCGATGACTCCACTCCGCTGTTCACGTCGATGAATTTTGCCCCGCTCGCACGGATCGCCGACGCGACGTTCGCTGGATTCAAGCCACCGGAAAGAATCCAGTTTTTCGAAGGATACGCCGCCTGATGCCGTTGGAACTTCGTCCAGTCGCCCGTCTCGCCCGTGCCGCCATATTTTCCGGCTTGGTAGGTATCAAGCAGGAAAGTGTCAGCCAGCGGCAACAGTTCCATGGGGATATTGACTGCGGTCGGCAATTGCGGCACCAGCCAAAGTTTCGCGGGCTTCACCACCTCGCTCCATTCCTGCACCTGCGCCAGCGTTCGGTTCAACTTAAAGTGGATCTGAAAACAATCGAAGCCCATCACCCCGAGCGCCGCCAAATCAACCGCCGACGGCTCTACCAACACCGCGACTTTCTTCACGGTCGGTAAGTGGGATTTCATTTCATCATACCGCGCCGCCGTAATACAACGCGGCGAACTCGGATAGAAAATAAACCCCAGATAATCCGCCCCGATGTCAGCCGCCGCTTGGGCGTCAGTCGCCGAGGTAATCCCGCACACTTTGAGTTGAATCCTATTGATCATTGAGGTGCCCACGGAACACACGGAATACACGGAACACAATCCCTCTTCTTCCGTGTGTTCCGTGGGCTAAAATGCATTGATCGATTTAATGACGCAGTCGACTTGCTCGTCGGTCAGCTCCGGGAAGATCGGCAAACTCACGCAGGTCGCGCTGGCTTTCTCCGCCACGGGCAAGCTGCCGGCCGCGTAGCCGAGCGAGGCGTAGCACGGCTGCCGATGCATCGGGCCCGGATAAATAATCTCGGTGCCGACGCCGCATTTCTCCAAGTGCACGCGCAACTCATTGCGGCGCGGATGCAGCAGCGTGAATTGATGCCACACCGATTCACCATACGCCGGCACCACCGGCAACTGCACATCGGTCCGCCTAATCCCCGCCCGATACATCGCTGCAATCGCGCGACGCCGCTCGGTCCACTGCGCGATGTGTTTCAGTTTGATATTCAATATCGCCCCCTGAAAACCATCCATCCGAAAATTAAAACCGATCTCCGTGTGCGTGTAACGCTTGGGCGAGCCATGCACGCGGAGCAGTTGCGCCTGATCCATCACCGCCGCGTGCTTCGAGACAAACGCCCCGCCCTCGCCGCACGCGCCAAGATTCTTCGTGGGATAAAAGCTGAATGTGCCACAGTCACCAATCGCGCCGACCGCCGTGCCCCGATACTTCGCGCCGACCGCCTGCGCGCAGTCTTCCACGACGAAGAGTTTATGCTGCTGCGCAATGGCCATGATTTCGTCCATGCAAGCTGGCTGACCAAAAATATGCACCACCACGATGCCTTTCGTTTTCGGGGTGATTGCTTTCGCAATGGCTGAGGGACTGATGCACCACGTGTCGGCGTTGATATCGACAAACACCGGTTTCGCGCCGACGTAGCTGATCCCCCAGCAACTGGAGGCAAAGGTGAACGGCGTGGTGATGATCTCGTCGTCCGGTCCAAACCCACCGCAAATCGAGGCGACGTGGAGCGGTGAAGTCCCGCTGTTCATCCCCAGTGTTCGAGAGTAACCGAAGGTTGTACTGAAACTCTTTTCAAAATCCTCCACATCTTTGCCGAGGCAAAAACGCGTGGCGTCATAAGTCTCGGCGAGAGCCGCCAGCACTTCCGCCCGCAGCGGCTGATGTTGAAGTTTGAGATCAAGAAAAGGGACTTTCATGGGAGAAATCACAAATTCACACTAATTGATCACTAATTCAATCCGTCTCTTCATTAGTGAAGGCTTAGTGGATATTAGTGGTTAAAACTTTTTCTGCAGTGCTTCCACTAGCGATTCCAATGTCGCTTCCGTCGCCTCGAAATCCACCGGCAGGCCGAGCTGCTTCATCGCCGTCGTGGTCGTGGTGCCAATGCTGCCGGCAAGCGGTTTCTTCGCCTTGGCATTGAGCTTCAACGCCGCCGCCTGATCGAAGAACGATTGCGCCGCCGACGGACTCGCAAACAAAATGGCATCGGCTCCGTGCTGCCGAAAATCGCCCGCGACCGGATCATTCGCGAGATCGGTCTCTTCCGTTTTGTAGAGTGGCAACCGGTCGACAATCGCCCGGGCCTCATTCAACTTATCAACGAGCGTATCGCGGTTGAGATTGCCGGTGACCACGAGCACCTTGGCGCTGTCGAGTGATTCGCGCTCGAGCAGCAGCTTGGCCAGTTCCTCGGCGTTGGCTTTTTTCGGCTGCACTTCAACTCGGAGATGAAGTTCGCGAATCACATCGGCGGTGGCTTCGCCAACCACGGCGATCTGCGCCAGCCCCAGTGCCCGGATGTCATCAAACGCCCGCTTGAATTCCTCAAAGAAAAACCGCGCCCCATTCGCGCTGGTGAAAACAATCCATTCATATTGCGCCAACTCCGCAAAGACCTCGACCAATACAGCCTTGTCGTAGTCCTTCGTCACTTGGATGAGCGGCATCTTCAGCACGCTCGCGCCGAGTGCTTCGAGCTGGGCCCGCCAATCCGCCGCTTGGCCGCGTGGACGAGTGATGACGATACGGCGACCGGTGAGCGGCAACATTGATGGGAGATTAGCCATGAAAATTTAATTCCTTGAGGATGCGCGCCGCCGTCGCCACCGGTTGATCGAAATCTGCCGCGGCGAGCGGAAAGGTACGGATACCCGTCTTTTCGTGAAAGAAATGCAGCGTGTCAGTAGTCGCATGCGCCGCGAAAGCCACTTGGCATCCGCCACCAATCGCCGATTGAAAGGCGCGCTCCAGCGTGACGGTACGGCCGGTCGCGGCATCCAACACCGGCGCAAAAATCGCGACGTCGGCCGAGCGGCATTGAATCGCGATGGCGCCCTGCCCGACTGCCGGCACGCTCTCCGAAAAGTTCAACGAGCGAAACCCTACGCCTGGCCAGTTGGTGATGCCGAGCCGCCTCATGCCGGCCGCCGCGAGAATCGTGGCGTCAGCCGCACCGGCCGCGATTTTCTTGAGCCGCGTATCCACGTTGCCGCGGATCTCGGTAAACTTTGCTTCGGGGAAAAGCGTGGCGACCTGCAACTGCCGACGCGGACTGCTCGTGGCGATCGTGGCCGGTACCGTCACCCCTTCGCGCAGTACGAGCACATCATTGGTCAACTCGCGTGGCAGAAAACCCGCCACGACCAAGCCCGGAGGATTATCGCCCGGCAAATCCTTGCAACTATGCACCGCCGCGTGCGCCTCGCCGCGCAGCAACGCCTGCTCAAGCTCGGCCGTGAAAAGTCCTTTACCGCCTTGTTTCGCCAACGACCACTCGGCCTGTTTGTCGCCCGTCGTGATGATCTTGAGCAGTTCACATTCGGCGCCAGGAATTCTCTGGCGCAACCACGCCGCCACGGTCTCAGTCTGGGTGAGGGCGAGCGGGCTTTTGCGGGTGGCGAGGATGAGTTTCATGCGTCGTTGAAGTGGGCGTATTCCAGCCCGAAGCTTCAACGTGCAATTCCGCCTTCGCTTGGCAAGCCAAGCTTCATGATGACGACAGCATAACAGTAATCACACATGGAAGGTTCAACGTCGCTTCTTGGTGAAGGCGCGACCTGACGATGATTTGAGGTATTTCTCGCAGGCGGCAGCGCGACATCGATCTCGAAACGCGATTGCCAGTTGATTCACCAAGGCCGCAGTTTGGATGTAGGCGAAACGCCTCCGGCGTTAAGTTTAGCCAAGCGGCCAGCGAGGTCATCAGTCCAGCCGACGCAGAGCCTCCGACCGAGTGAGCGATTCCAGAATGTAGACGTATGCGAATTCTGTCATGGGGATAACCGACCCAACTGAAACTTACTCGGCTCAACACTCATTCTAGGACATAATCCTACGTTCAAACAATAGCCCGCCGTCGCCCTCCGGGCTATGGCGCGACACCCTTCGCCAAGCGCACCGCCAGTTCTTACCTGTCTCAGATCCCTCGGCTGGCTTACCGAGCCGTAGCTCGCAGAGTGAAGACTGGTGGACGTTGAGGGACTCGAACCCCCGACACCCTCGGTGTAAGCGAGGTGCTCTAACCAACTGAGCTAAACGTCCGATGAGGGGTCACTAAAGCGGGAATTTTCCCCGTCCGGCAAGGAGAAAGCCAGAAAGTTCAGCCTAAGAGATTTCGTGGCACGGATCTCCCGATCCGTGGGCCATTCATCACGGGCGGGAGACCTGTGCCACACCCAGGGCTGATGCATTCAAATTCCTCCGAGACCTTCTGGGCAAATCCGCGCCGCCCGGAAAGTCGATCTCGAGCTCCTGCTCGAAGCCCGCGGGCACCTCATGATTGAGCAAGGCGGCGGCAATTGCCGCGTGCCCGATTTCCCCGGCCTCATCGTCAAAAAAAGCTACTGGCGCTGGCCCGAGCGGAACCAGAGCGGCGACAAGTGCGTCAGCCTTGGCGGCAACGCCATCGACTGCCACACGCAAATCCTCCGGTGGTCGTATCACGACGCCATGCGCGCCCTCACCCGGACCTGACGCCACTCGGCCGCCCTATCGGCAGCCCCTTAGCCTGTTGAACGGGAGCGCGTCGAACGGGCCGCTCTCATCAAGTCAGATCAAATGGGGTCAGGCTTGGTTGTTTGACATTTCTCACGGTTGTTTAGATTTCTGTTTAGCACTGACGAGTCGGCTGACTTGGTACAGACGACCCAAACCGGAAGCCGGATCAACAACCAGACTCTTGTACCGCCCCTGAAACAGGTGGCCCCGCTCAGCCCGGAATCGGTTGAAGCGCACGGCGAAGGTGCCCTGCAACTAGCGCATGCCCTCCACAAGGTTCCCGTGGGGTGTCGAGATCGCAAGATGATAGTGGTTCGACATCAGGCACCACGCGTGCACCTCCCAGCCGGTCTTCGCGCAGGCCTCATCCAGACATTGCAGAAATGCCGCCTTCGCCTTCTCTGAACGAAAGAGGTCCAGCCGGTAGTTCCCCCGGTTCAACACGTGGTACACCCCCGCCGCCGACTCCAAGCGCAATGGTCTCGCCATGCCCGCCAGAAAACCAGCTCACCGCATCAGCGCAAGCGC
>JBBRBC010000079.1:0-14489 GCA_038206205.1 Opitutales bacterium | reverse complement strand
CCGACTATGGACCCAAGCTCTTGCTCTGCGCCCCTCCACACCTCCCCGAGCTTGATTGCTCTTGTCCCATCCCCCAATCCCTGAAACCAATCCCTGACCGCCATCTACTCAGAACTTTTAACGACAGCTGGGACATCCCCGGCGGCGGGTCGTGCCGCGGGAGTGGGTGGTGTGCTCCAAGACGGAGGCGGCTATGTCGCGGGCGGCTGATGGGCGGGCAAGAGTTCGGAGACTTTTGCGCCATTCTTGCCAGAGACGGGCATTGGCGGCGAAGGCGCGTTGCAAGGTCTCGACGATGGCGGCGGGTGTTTCGGCGAGCGCGCCGGTGTTGTTCCGACGGATGAGCTCGTAGTTGCCTTCTTCCTGACCGGGGACGATTTGATTCACCAACATCGGACAGAGGGCGTTGATCGATTCCTGCGTGGTGGCGCCGCCGGCTTTGCTGATGACGACGTGATGCGTCATGAGCAGTTCGGGAATACGATTCGTCCAACCGAGTATCTCGGTGCTCGCACGGGAAGCGCGGGCCATGGCTTCGAGTTCGAGTTTCAGTCCCGCGTCGCGACCGGCGGTGATGGTGATGTGCCACTCGGGGTGTTGCAGCAGGGCGCGGACAGTCTCGATGGCCCGCGAGCGATTGGAATTTATAATGTAGAGAATACGACGCGGAGCGGCGGGACTGACGGGCTCGGGCGGCTGGAGGTGAGGCGCGCGATCAGCGAAATCGAGCGCGACGGGGAAGCCGGAAACTTCCACGCGGTCGGCGGGCACTCCGGCGCGGCGGAGAAAGGCGGCGGAATCGTGATCGGTGACGAACCAGCCGTCGGAGGGCTGACGGTACCAGAGTGAGTTGATCGTAATGGCGTCGGTGACGACCGTGAAGAGCGGGCAATGCACGAGCCCTTGCGCGCGAAGCGTGGCGATCATCCAAGCGTAAACGGGATAGGTGGAGACGAGGACCGTGGGTTTTTTTTCTTCAATGATTTTGGCGAGGAGTCGCGTGTGGCTGGCTAAGGTCCCCAATAACTTGGGGGCCCAAGTGGAACGATCCAGCCACCCGTAGAAACTGCTCCATACCGCCGGAGCGTGATTAATCGTGTTGATGTAGGCGCGGCGGGAAAGGTTGTTGAGGCGCGGGGCGCGCAGGGCGAAAACGTCGATGAGCTCGGCGGTGTCGCAGGGGTTTTCGTTGAAGGCGGATTGCAGGGCGCACGCCGCGCTGTTGTGGCCTTCGCCGAAGCCGGCGGTGAGGATTAGGATGCGAGACATGGGAGTGGCGGAGTTGGTTGAGCGGAATTCTCTTGTAGGGTCAGCGCTTGTCGCCGGACCGTTTCGGCTCGGCCACGAGGGCCGGCCCTACAATGAATGGCTGCCGCAAGCGGCAGCCTTACAGAATGCACGGGATTCGCCTGACTCATCGAATGGCGGCGAAGGCGGCGACACTCGCGGCCGTGATGGGGAAGGGGAGTGAGTCTTCCGGGGTGTCGTCGGTGGGGTCTTCCTTTGGCATCGGGAAACGCGTGATGAAATCCTTGAAGGTGATCAGTTCGAAACGTCCGTCGTGGTGCTCGACGATGGCGGTGAGCGATTCGACCCAGTCGCCGGAATTCAGATAGTGAATGTCGCCGATCATCTTGTCGGCGGGTGTATGAATGTGGCCGCAGATCACGCCCTTGCAGCCGCGATCGCGGGCGAGGCTGGCGATCTGATCCTCGAACTTGCCGATGAAGCTGACGGCTTGCTTGACCTTCGCCTTGATGGCTTGGCTGAGGGAGAAGTATTCCTTGCCGCGCAGTCTGCGCCACCAGTTGTAGGCGCGGTTGAGCCGGAGGAGGAAGGAGTAACCCATGTCGCCGAGGTGGGCGAGGATGACCATGTTCTTCACGACGCCGTCGAACACGTCGCCGTGCAGCACGAGGTAGCGGCCTTGGGCGGTTTCGAGAATGTGATCTTCGACGAGGCTGAGGCGGTCGAACTTCATCGGGATGAGTCGCGCGAGAAAATCGTCGTGGTTGCCGCGCAAGTAGACGACTTCGGTGTCGCGTTTTTGCACGAGCGTGAGGATGCGGCGGACGAAACGCGTGTGGGCGCGAGTCCACTTGCCGTCGCGGGTGAGGCGCCAGCCGTCGATGATATCGCCATTGAGAATGAGGCGCTCGCAACGGATGTGTTTGAGGAAATGCGTGACTTCGTCGGCTTTGCAGTGCGGGGTGCCGAGGTGGACGTCGGAGAGAATGACGGAGCGGACGTTCAAGGTAGGTTTGCTCATGGGGTGGTGGCGGTGGCCGCGGGTGATTTTTGATTTTCAATTCTCGATTTTGGATTGGCCGACGCGGTCTGGTGATCGGTGATGGCTTCGGTGAGGTCGGTGGCGAAGCGATCGATGACGGTGTCCCAGGACAGGCCTTCGACGGTCGTGCGGCCGGCGGCGGCGAGGCGCTCGCGCAAGGCGGGTTCGAGCACGAGGCGGATGGCGTTGTCGAAAAAGGCGGATTCATGGTCGAGCGGAGCGACCAGACCGTTTTTATCATGGCGGATGAATTCATGGGCGGCGGCGTAGTCGAACGCGCTGACCGCGAGACCGCTGGCCATGGCTTCAGTGATGACGTTGCCGAAAGTTTCCGTGTTGCTGGCGTGGAGGTAGAGATCGCCCGAGGCGTAGTGGCGGGCGAGATTCACGCCGGTGTAGAAGCCCGTGAAGATGGCATCGGGTCGTTGGCGCTGGTAAGCCGAGAGCATGGGGCCATCGCCGACGAGCACGAGTCGGACGCGGGGCTCCACGGCTTTGAGCGCATCGAAGCAGCGGAAAAGCAGCGGATAGTTTTTCTCCGCTGCAATCCGGCCGACATGGATCACCACAATTTCGCCCGGCTTGATTCCCCAGGATGCGCGCAGGGTTTCGTCACGGCGGGAGGGTGAAAACAGTTCTGGATCCACGCCGCGGGAGAGCAGGCGGAGGTTGGCATAGCCGTCGGTGGCCAGACGTTTCAATAAGTCGCCGGTGGGGGCGAAGGTGCGGAGCGTGCGATTGTGGACGCGCCGGAGCCACGCGGCGACGACTGGCTTGAGCCAGCCGATGCGATAATCGCGGGTGTATTGATCGAAGTTGGTATGGAAACTTGAGGTAACCGGGATGCCCATTTGGCGAGCGACGGTGATGGCCGAGGCACCGAGCGGACCTTCGGTGGCGACGTGGACGAGATCGGGTCGGTTGAGTTGCCAAAGTTTTCGGAGCCGGCGGCTGGCGGGTAAGCCAAGGCGGAGTTGGGAATAGCCGGGAATCGGTACGCCGGGGAGACGGACTTGGCGGCAGGCGACGCGCTGCGTAACACTGTAACGGGGCGATTCGTGCCGTTGGCGGGGGCGGATGATGGTCAGGCGATGGCCGCGCTGCGCTAAGCCGTCGACGAGACGACCCAGCGTCATGGCGACGCCGTTTATTTCGGGAGCGTAGGTTTCAGTGATGAGGGCAAGGTGCAAGTAAGAGGTTGCCCGTTCGGCGGTCGGACCAACCGTCGAGCAAGCGCAGGATGCCCGGGAATTGTGACGGAATCGCGACGGCTGGGTGACGATCTGGTAAAAGGCTTAAAATATTTACCACGTCTTTGAAAAATAGGAGTTGCGCCTCGGCCTCGGCACTTTTTAACAGGTAGCTTTTATATCCATGCAATCGCACGGGCCGAAGAGGATCTATACGCCTCAATCTCTAGAGTTTTGGTTCGACCGGCTTGAAGCCGACTGGGAAGGCCAGTTCGTGCCCGACCATGTCCAGCGCGGTCATGAGATGTACTGCAATAGCGAGATCCGTGAGATCGAGCTGGGTTCCAAGGACGCGATCATTCACCGTAAAATTGATAAACGGGAGGAATACGCCGTCATCGAGTGGGATGGGGAAGTCATGAAGGTTCGCTCGTCCTCGACCGATCCGCTGTTGGCCAACGCGATTGCCGTGGCCGGGTTGCATGAGATCGAGGAACTGGTGGCGGATGAGATGACTTCCAAGTTGCCCGGGGTGGTGCCGGAGTTGGCTCCGAAGGTTGCGCTGACTGGCAATGGTAACGGCAACGGCGCGAAGGCTGATGGGCCCACGCGGGATTTGCTGCTGAGTTTTACGGCGACGGGGGAAGGTCTGACTTTTCTGGCGTATTGGAAACAGGGGCGAAACCGCATCCCCGCGCTGGGCAATGCGACGACGCATCCCACCGCCAGCGAACGGGCGAAACTCATCGCGCTGGCCAGCTACGCGCGCAAAGCCCACTTTCGTTACAACCAGACGACCCACGCCTACTCGATGGAATCACTGGCGGATATTCCGAGCTTCATCCGCGATGTGATGCCGCATTGGAAGAAGCAGTTTCCGATCGAGCTCGATGGCAAGGTGGATGCGCTCAAGCACGGCGCCCGGGTGATCGAGGTCGAGGCGGTGGCCGAACATCGCGAAGGTGCGGGCCTGAATTTGCGTTGGATTTTCCGGGCCGGCGAGAAATTGCTTACCGAGGAGCAAGCCTTCGCCCTCTTGAAACACGGCCGCTCGCCCGTGCTGATGCCCGATCTCGGCATCCTGACGATGACGCCGGAAAAGTGGGAGAGCATCAACCAATGGCGGAAGACCTTCGAGGACGCGAAGGGTGATGGCGCGCTGCCGCCGTATCTCGTTTTTTCATTGTTCAACGACCACCGGATCAAGGTCACGCTCGGGCCTGAGATCGAGGCGTGGCGGCAAAAAGTGCTGACGCTACCGGCGGTGAGTCCGGTGTTGCCGGATTTTTTGCGCAATTACCAGAAGCACGGCGTCGAGTGGCTGCATCATCTCGCGGATACGGATTGTCACGGCTTGCTGGCTGACGAGATGGGTTTGGGCAAGACGGTGCAGGTGATCTCGCTGCTCTCGGTCCGTCGGTTGCCGGAACATCCGCACTTGATCGTCTGTCCCGCGAGTGTCGTGCCGGTGTGGCGGGAGGAAATTGCCCGATTCTACCCGGAGGCAAAAATCGACACGCTGAAATCCGGCAACGATTTCACCACCAACAAAGCGCCGGTCATCTGGCTGGCGAGCTACACGCAGTTGCGCAAACACCGCGCCTTGCTTGAGGGGACGACGTTTGGTTACGCGGTACTCGATGAAGGGCAATTCATCAAGAATCCCGATGCGAAAGTCACGCAGTCGTGCTTCGCGATCAAAGCAAAACACCGCATCGTGATGACCGGTACACCGCTCGAGAATCGTCAGCTCGATCTCTGGTCGATTTTCCGTTATTTGTTGCCCGGTCTGTTGGGCTCGCGCGTGGCGTTTGAGGCGGCGCTCAATCAGGAACGCGATCGCACGATGCAACGGCTGCGTCAGCAGCTCACGCCTTTCACGCTGCGGCGCACGAAGAACGAGGTCGCCAAGGAATTGCCGCCGAAGGTCGAGATGGATCTGCTTTGTCCGCTCACGGAAGTGCAGCGCACCGAGTACGCGCGCATCTGCTCCGAGGGTTTGGCGCGGTTGGGCGAGGACATCACGCTGGCGATGAAGGAAAAATCTTTCGGTTTCCTCGCGCTCCTTACGCGGTTGCGGCAGGTGTGTTGCGATCCCGATCTACTGCCATGGTTGAATTCTCCGCTGCAAGACAGCGGCAAACTTCAGCTCCTGATCGAGAAGCTCGCGGAGATCGTGAGCAGCGGCCACAAGGTCGTGATTTTCTCCCAGTTCGTCACGCTGCTTGATCGGGTGCGCAGCGCGCTCGATGTGCATTATCCGGATCTGCCGCGGTACGAAATCACCGGCATGACGATTGACCGGCAGAAGCCTGTGAAGGATTTTCAGACCGCGCAAGGTGCGGCGGCGATGCTTGTGAGCCTCAAGGCGGCGGGGACAGGCATCACGCTGCACGCGGCCGATTATGTTTTCCTGCTCGATCCGTGGTGGAATCCCGCCGTCGAAGATCAGGCGATTGATCGCGTGCACCGCATCGGCCAGACGAACACCGTGTTTGTTTACCGCATGGTCACGGCGGGCACGATTGAGGAGCGCATCCAAGCGCTGAAGGTGGGTAAGCGCGCTTTGTTCAACCAGATCGTGGGCGGCACGGGCGGCGACTTCGAGTGGTCAAAACATTTCCATTCGTTGCAAAGTCTCATCCAGCTCACCGCCATGGAAACCGGCGAGACCGAGTTGTTGAATGCTGCGGACGCGAAAGTGACGTCGGTGGCGGGATAGGGCAGGGCGTCGAGCGGGATGGCCTATTCCTTGATCGCGTGGAGGCACCCCGCCTCCTACCAGACCAAACGAAGCCATGTTTTTTGTAGGGCTGACGCTTGCGGCAGCCTCAGACACGGGGCAAGCCGGTTGAATCGGGTCGAAGGTGGAGCGCGACCTCTGGGCGCGCTTCTGGGTGTCGTCCGCTAAAAAACCCGCCCGGAGGTCGGGGTTCAACCCGGTGAAAGCATCCGTGGCAAATCCTGAAACCTGCGGGGTGAGGGCACCCCGCCCCCCATAAAGCCAAACCACGGTGGATCGCGCGGAGCGACGCGGATGAATATGGCTCGCGTCATCGACTGACAGGATTGTTGCGTCGATAGGTAGCGCGCTGGTCGCGCTATTCTGCTGGCCAGCAGAACGAGGCAAGCTCGCAACCTACTGGGCAATTTCCGATCAGGCTACGGCAAGGTGCTCGTCGATTTCCACATCGACGAGCAGCGTCGGTGTGGAAACCGACGCCCACCGCAGAATAATTCCAGTCAACACCTCCGTGTTTCCCTGTTCGTAACACTACCGTCACGAAACCGTAACATTGGTAAGTTAAGTTCTATCTGTTGCCCAGCCTCAATCACTGCGGCGACCTACCAAACACCAGTAACTAACAGGACAGAACACATGCTTAACCTTAAATCCAAACTCCTCACGACTGCGGCGTTCCTCTGTGGCGCCGGTCTCGCGCTCGCTCAAGACAGCGGCCCACTCATCGACCTCCTCGTCAAGAAGGGCGTCGTCAATGATCAGGAAGCCGAAGAGCTTCGCGCCGAACTCGTAAAAGATTTCGTGGCGAATACACCGGCCGGCAAATTGAACTTGGGCTCAACTGTAACGGGGTTCCGTCTGGCGGGTGATATCCGGATCCGCTACCAATATGATAACGAAGTGGCGAATTTTGCCGCTGCCACGAAAGGCCCGAACGATGATCGCAGTCGCTACCGTTATCGCTTCCGCTTTGGCCCTACCGTTTCGTTCAGCAAAAACTGGACCGCCGGTTTCCGTTTGGAAACGGCCAATGGAGCGACCTCGACCAATGATGATTTTGGGGCCAGCGGTTCGACCAACTTCGCGAAGGACAGCAATGTCGCCTACGTGGGGCAAATCTATCTCCAATACGCCTCAGCCAACTGGTACTTCGCGGATCGGGCTGACTTCCGTGTTGGTAAACACGCACACACGTTCTTTACACCGGGCGTAAACGGATTCTGGATCGACACCGATATCAACTTCGAGGGTATCTCCGAGGAACTCGCGTTCAACGACGTGGGCCTGAAGGGCTGGAATCTCACCCTGCGCGGCGGCCAGTATTTGCTTGCGGCCAATTCCCGCACGGCCAGCAAGGCCGCCGGTTCCTTCTTAAACACCCCTTCGACCATGTGGGTGGGCCAAGCGGAATATTCTTCGATTAAATTGGTCGAGAATAATTCCTATGGCACACGCATCGCGCCAACCATCGTGGCCTTCACCGCCCCCGAAATCACCGGCTTCATTGTCAACAGCGAGGCGAACAACTACGACAATCTCTTCTCATTCATCCTGCCGGTCGAGCACACCATCAAAGTCGGCAACAAGCCGCTCGCGCTTTACGCCACCTACGGCCTGAACTTACAAGGAGCCAGTCGCGCCAATCGTCTCTATAGCACTTCCACCACGGCGGTTGTTTATGGCACGGCCAACGGCAATCCCAAAGATTACGACACGATGTTCAATGCCGGCTTCCGGTACGGTGCCCTGCGCAATCCTGGCGACTGGCAATTCACGGGCGAATATCGCTCCGTCGAGTCCGGCGCTTACACCTCGTTGTTGTTGGATTCCGATTTCAACGGCGGGCGGCTGAATGGCAAAGGCTACATCTTCTCTCTGGCCTACAACTGGACGGACGCGATCGGCACGACCGCTACTTTCTTCAGCTCGAAGGCCATCGACAAGACCGGCCCAGCGTCCCTCGGTTTCAATAAAGCCGATGTGTTTCAACTTGATTTGACGGCAAAGTTCTAATCCCTCCCCCCCCATAATTATCATGAATAAATTCTTCTTACTCCTCGCTGCCGCCGCGCTCACCACGAGTGCACTGGCGTCTGAAAAACTGGTGATCAAGGGTTCCGACACCCTCGGGGCCAAGCTCGTGCCAATACTGGCCGAAGACTATAAGTCCAGGAACCCGGGCACGACCTTCGAGATCGCCGCCGAAGGTTCCACCACCGGCATCGCCGCCGTGACCGACAGTACCGCCCAAATCGGCATGTCGAGTCGCCGCGCTAAATCCACTGAAATGTCCGCCGCTACGGTTAAGGGCGTGACCTTGAAGCCTACCATTGTGGCCTTCGACGGCTTGGGCGTGATCATCAACCATGCAAATCCGCTTACCACTCTGACCAAGCGCCAAGTGGAGCAGATCTTTGCCGGTGATATCACCGATTGGAGCCAAGTGGGCGGTGCCGCCGGCCCAATCTCGATCTACACGCGCAACACTTCTTCCGGCACGTATTCGGATTTCAAGGATCTCGCCATGAAGAAACGCGACTATGCTGGATCTTCCCAGAAGATGGCCGGTAATGAGCAGATCGCCTCAGAAGTTGCCAAAAACGCCAATGGTATCGGCTATGTCGGTCTCGCGTATCTACACGATCCGGGGATCAAGACTGTGTCGATCGAAGGCTCACTGCCCACCGAGGAATCAGTGATTTCCAAGCAGTATCCGTATGCCCGCCCCACATTCTACTACACCAATGGGGAGCCCACCGGTGAAGCGGCCAAGTTTGTCGAATTCACGCTGAGTGACGCCGGGCAACAGATCGTCCGCAAGGTCGGCTTTGTGCCCGTACGCAAACTGAACTGATTCCGAATATTGTTATCACGCCACGTTGGAGCGAGCACGCCAACGTGGCCAGGTTGATTGCGCGCTTGCCGCGCAACGTGGCACGACGAGCACGCCACCCACTTTGTCACACAACTGTAACCTGACCCGGTTGACCAGCCCTAGCGCTGGACCCGATGCTCCGATAAATTTCAGGCATGTCCACCCTTACTCAAGATCCTCCGCTTTCCCGGTTGCCTACCAGCCAGGCTTTGTTGCGCAAAAAAGGCGGCTGGTTTTTCGGGCTCACGGGCGATCAGTTCGTGAAGGTTGTTTTTCAGGGCAATGCCGCGATCTCCATCGTGGTGTTGGCTCTGATCACTTTCACGATCTTCCGCGATGCCGTCGGTTTTATCCCTGCCAATCGCGACAATCTGGTGGTCTATCGGCAGGCGGGTTTGGAGTATGTGGATATATTTCGCGATCAGGTCACGGCCCACAGCACGATCTCGCGTTATCTAGCCAGTGTCCGGGCCCAGCAGTTTTCCCAGTTGACGAAGGTGCAGGGACTGACTCCAGCGGCGGCGCAAACCCAACTCGCCGGGTTCGATGATTTCGCCAATCGTTTCGCCGACACGCTCAGCGAGGAAGAGACCTTGCTCGGCAGTATGACGGAACTGGCCACCTCGGTGAAGGACCGCTATAAAGTGGCGCAAGATATGGCCGAATCCAAACGGAATCTGCTCAAAGCGATGGCGGGCGCGACCCCCGCGCGCGCGGCCTCGCTTCAGCGGCAGGCGGCCGCGACCCAGATCGAAAAAATTGATTTCAAGGAGGAGATAAAGCCCTTGTTCGCGCTGGGTGCGGAAGTTCCCACCGCGAACATCCGCCAGTTGACCGCGATGAAACAACTGATGCTCGAGGTCCCTCAATTTCCTGATGCGGAGCTCACGGCCAAAATGGAGAAATTCAAAGGCTTCTTCGGCACGTATACTGATAATGTCGGACTGGCAGAAAAACAGTTGCTCGCTTGGAACCAAGACAAGTCGGTGGGCTGGCTGGAAACGCTCAATGCATTTGCCTTCGGCCGGCGATGGATCACGGCGAGCTTCTGGCAGGATTGGTATGGAGTTATACCGCTGTTTGCCGGCTCGCTGCTCATCGCGTTTCTCGCCCTGCTGATGGCGATCCCGCTCGGCGTGGCTGCGGCGATCTATGTCAACCAACTCGCCCGGCCGGCGGAGCAGTCTTTCATCAAACCGTACATCGAGTTTATTTCGGCCATACCCAGCGTGGTGCTCGGCTTCTTCGGCATCGCGATGCTGGGCGAAACGTTGCGCCGGCTATCCCAAATGCCCTCGCTCGATTGGATACCGGGCTTTCCGATCGCCGAACGGCTCAACGCCACGACCGCAGCCTGTCTGCTCGCGCTCATGGCGATTCCCACGATTTTCTCCCTCGCCGAGGATGCGATCAACAACGTCCCGCGCTCCTTCAAGGAAGCTTCGCTGGCCCTCGGGGCGACGCGGTTGCAGACCATCATCCACATTACCGTGCCGGCGGCGTTGTCCGGAATCATGGCGGCGATTCTCCTCGGGTTTGGGCGCGTGGTCGGCGAGACCATGGTCGTGCTGCTTTGCGCCGGCAACCGCATCGAGATTCCCGACATGACCGCGGGTCTCGGCGTGCTCTTTCAACCGGTGCATACGATGACCGGTATCATCGCGCAGGAAATGGGTGAGGTGGTGCGCGACAGCATTCACTATCGGGCGCTCTTCATGATCGGCGTGGTGCTCTTTCTGATTTCCCTGCTCGTTAACTGGCTCGCACAAAAGATCGTGCGTCGCTACCGCATCGCCGCCTCATGAACTCCTCCGTCAAAACTGCTGGCATTTATGGCCGGCCCACCGCCGCCAAGCGCATGGAGCAGGTCGTGATGTGGATGCTGCGCCTGTGCACCTATTTTGTGCTGATCTGCGCCGCCACGATCTTTATCGATATCGGTTGGAAGGGTGGGGCGGTGATTTTCAAAACCTCGGCTCCGTTTATCAACGTGCCGTTCCTGACCGAAGCTCCCGAGACCCTGAGCGTTTTTGAACGCGATGGGAAAAAGGTCACGATGGGCGACAAGGCCTTCCGCGAATACAAGGCGACACACGAAACCGAAATGAAAGGGGTTCGCGTGGAGAGTTATGTTTATTCAGCCGGTGGAATTTTTCCGAACATCGTGGGCACCGTGCTCCTCGTGGCGGGCTCCATTTTCATCGCCCTTATTCTGGGTGTGCTCAGTGCCGTCTATCTCAGCGAATATGCGACGGAAGGCCCGTTCATCCGCTTTCTGCGGTTGTCGATCGTGAATCTGGCGGGAGTGCCCTCGATTGTCTTCGGTCTTTTTGGCTTTGGTATGTTTGTCATCGCCTTGGATTTTGGCGTCTCGCTGTTGGCCGGTTGGCTGACGATGGCGTTCATGGTGCTGCCGATCATCATCACCGCTTCGGAAGAGGCGCTTAAGGGTGTGCCCAAGGGCTACCGCGAGGGCTCGCTCGCTTTGGGCGCGACCAAATTCCAGACCATCATGACGAATGTCGTGCCGTATGCCCTGCCCGGAATTCTGACGTCTTCGGTGCTGTCCATTGCCCGCGTGGCGGGTGAGACGGCACCGATCATGTTCACCGCTGCGTTCGTCATGCGCGACGAGCTGCCGTGGCAGGTTCAGAAGTTCACCGACTTCTTTTTCCAAGGTGTCATGGCGCTGCCTTATCACATCTACGTGGTGGCGTCCAAAATTCCCCAGAACGCGTATACGCGCGATGTCCAGTATGGTACGGCGTTCGTTTTCCTGTTTACGGTCGCCGCCATCGCCGCGACCGCGGTCATTCTTCGTACCCGCCTTCGAAAAAAATACAAATGGTAAGCACTACACTCTCCATGCCTGAAGCCCCTTCTTCCCCCACTGTGCGTTCCATCATGGTGAACGCACCTACCCCGCCCGCCGCCAACGCACCGACGGCCCGCGCCATCATTGCAATCGATCAGGTTGATTTCTGCTATGGCGCGGCGAAGGCTTTGCACGGCGTCACACTTGATATCAAAGAACGCGAGGTGACGGCCTTCATCGGCCCTTCGGGCTGTGGCAAAAGTACGCTGCTGCGTTGTCTCAACCGCATGAACGACTTGGTGGATGGGGCACGCGTCACGGCCGGCCGGATTAACATCGACGGCGTGGACATCAACGACCGTCGGGTGGACGTGATCGAACTCCGCAAGCGCGTTGGCATGGTGTTTCAGAAATCGAATCCCTTCCCGAAATCCATCTACGAAAACATCACCTACGGCCTTCGCATCCAAGGTGAGAAAAACAAAGCGAAGCTCGACGAGGTCGTGGAGAAAAGCCTGCGCGGGGCCGCTCTCTGGGAAGAGGTGAAAGACCGCCTGGACCAAAGCGCTCTCGGACTTTCCGGCGGTCAGCAGCAACGCTTGTGTATTGCCCGAGCCGTCGCCGTTGAGCCTGAGATCATTTTGATGGACGAACCGTGCTCGGCGCTGGATCCGATTGCCACGGCCAAAGTCGAGGAGCTCATCCACGAGCTAAAAAAACACTATACCATCGTAATCGTGACCCACAACATGCAGCAAGCCGCCCGGTGTTCCGACCACACGGCGTTTTTCTACCTTGGAAAACTCATCGAGTACGCCGAGACCCGTACCATCTTTATGAATCCGGGAAATCCGCAGACCGAGGCGTATGTCTCGGGCCGATTCGGTTGATCGCAGCGGCCAGTAGCGAGTAGTGGGTAGCGAGTAGCGAGCATCCCGCCCAACTTGCTCTTAGCCGTTTTCTATTCACTACTCGCTACTCACTACTTTCCACCAACATGAAACGTTTCTTCGACTCCGAACTTGAATCCCTCCGCATGCACCTGCTTCAGATGGGCGACCGCGCCGTCGAGCAGACCCGGCTTTCCCTGCGCTCCCTGATGGAGGCGAACATTGCACTGGCGGACCAGGTGATCGCCACCGATGACGAAATCGACAAGCTCGAGGTGCAGATCGATGACGAAGCGATTCGTTACATGACGCTGCGCGGTCCGGTGGCTTCCGAGTTGCGCGTGGTGATCGTCGGCATGAAGGCCAGCCACGATCTGGAACGCGTGGGCGACGAGGCGACGAACATCGCGCGGCGGGCGCGCAAGCTCGCGATCGAACCTAAGCTGGAACTTTATGCCGATATCCCGCGCATGGCGAACATCGCGCTCGAGATGCTGCGCGATGCACTCGATTGTTTCGTGCATGAGGACGAACAGAAAGCGCTCGCGGTGATCCGTCGTGACGCGGAGGTCGATAACATCAACCGGCTCGTTTATCGTCGGCTCACCAGTTTCATGATCGAGAAACCCGACACGATCGCGCGGGCTTTGGAGCTGATGTTTATTTCAAAATCCATCGAGCGAATCGCCGACCACGCGACAAACATCGCCGAGGAAATGATCTATTTAGCGAAGGGTAAAGACGTGCGCCACACGGACGTGACGAAAACGCAACCACCTGCAATTTCCGAGCCACCCTTCAGCCCGTCGATTTGATGGCGGGGAATGGAGGATCGAAAATTTGCAGAGTAGCCTCGTTTGAGAGCGAAGCCCGAAAACGGGGCCGCCATCGCGAGTGAACCGCGATGGCGCTGCGCTCCAACGCGGCTACAAATTTAGTGGCTATAAAACAGAGGGTGAATCGGTCCAGCGGAGGCGGGGTGCCCTCACCCCGCGGGTTTCAGGATTCGCACGGATGCTTCCACCGGGGTGGAACTCGACCGCTGGGCGGTTTTTTTAGCGGACGACACTCAGAAGCACGCCCAGAGGTCGCGCTCCCCGTTCGATCCGATTCAACCGGCTTGCTCCGTGCCTAGGTTGCCGCATGCGACCGCCCTACAAAAAACATGGCTTCGTTTGGTCTGGTGGAGGCGGGGTGGATGAAGACGCGAGCAACGGTCCGGGACCAAAGCTCATCGATTGCCGCGAGGCTAGAACGAGCGAGAGCACCCAAACGCGGTTCGGGGCGGGGACGAACGTCTGGAGCTCATCCTGGTAACGGGATGCTCGCACCGCGAGGACACGTTGAACCAATCCTTCTTACCGCCTTGGTATTCAATAGGCGATCAACCTCTTCGATACGGGCAGATCATCAACTGGAGAGCCGGTTGCGGGAGACCCGCCTGTCCGGTTCGGAGGGAGGGGCGGAGCAAACCAATGCTCCGTCCCTCCTTCCCCTATCAAACCGTGTCAGAGCTCAGAAGTCGCGTCAGAACAAGCTGACTAACTTACTTGAGAGTGCCGAGTTCTAGCGGTGTGGTCGGGTTACAGTAGGCGGGACGGTCCGACGCAATTCGGTTTGACGGTCGGCCAGCTTGATCGACAGATCGACGCAGCGATCGACGAGTTGGCGGAAGCGCTTGAAATT
>JBBRBC010000078.1:0-14747 GCA_038206205.1 Opitutales bacterium | reverse complement strand
AAGGTCTCTTACCAACAACTCAGCGCCTATCAGGAAATGCTCAACGAGCGCCCCAGAAAAATCCTCGGCTGGAAATCCCCAGCCCAATGTTTCCAAGAACTTAAATCAAAAGCTTCTTCAAGTTGATCCTTGAATGTGCCGTATGACCTGTAGGATGCGAGCTTGCCTCGTTCTGCTGGCCAGCAGAATAGCGCGAGGAGCGCGCTACCTACCCCGGCACGATCCTGTCAGTTTATTCCACGAGTTAATCTGCAGTGAAGCCGATTCCCTGTGCGGAGTGCCCTGCCCGTTCGCCGTAGCATCGGCGAAGGCGGAATCCCGCGAGGCACGATTATTCACTGTATAAGTCTGGCCCTGGACTCTCAGCTCTAGCCTTTGGACTTTGTCTTCGCCCCCACTGCGGCCTCCGGTTTATCCGCGACGTAGATCATATAAGTGCTCCGGCGGGCGTGTTCATACAATTTCGCAGGCACGGCCTTCACCGCGAATCCCGCTTTGACGAACCGTTTTTCAATCACCGCATCCGCACACGCCGACCAGATCGCCGCGCGGCCGCCCGGTCGGAGCGCGCGCATGATCTGCTGCATGCCCCACTCACTGTAGAGCGCATTGTTGTCATTTTTCACCATCGCCGTCGTGCCGTTATCGATATCGAGCACGATCACATCATAGGGAGTTCGCGTCGCCCGAGCGATCACCGCGCGCACATCTTCCACGAAGACCGTGACGCGCTTATCGGTGAGCGCCTTGCCATTCAGTCCCACCATAAATGTGCGATTCCAGGCGACGAGTTCGGGCATCAGTTCCGCGACATGCACCACCGCCTTGGGTCCGGTGCTTTGCAAAACACTCTTCAACGTGAAGCCCAAGCCCAAGCCGCCGATCAGCACCCGCGTCGCCAGCCCGCGCAGCGAATGCCGGGCGCACCCCAATTCACCCAACTGAATTTCCGAAGTTGAAACCGACGAATGCATCAACTGCTGCCCATTCACCCGAATGCAAAAACTTCCGTCATGCTCCACCAACGTCATACGCGCGCCATTGGGCGTCGTGGTTTCAGCCAGTGTGATGTTGGGTTTCATGCAGGTTTCCAATGGGCACGAATCCATCCCATCCGCCAAACAAATTCAGCTCGAACCTTCAGGCCCACGGAACACACGGAATACACCGAAGGCATAGCCCGATCATGATTGCATAGGAGAAACGCAGCCGGTTTCAGCTTGGCATCTCTCTTCGCTCTCTGCTGCCTCCTGAAAAATCTTAGGTTTGCCCTTCCGTGTTTTCCGTGTGTTCCGTGGGCACCAATCCGGTGCAGCCGTTTCCTTTTGACCGCGTTTACGATGTAACACTAGATGGCGGACTCCATTTCGATCTCAACTCCTTGCCGCGCCATAGCCCACCGGGCGACGGCGGGTCAGCTCTCAACTCTCAACTGCTTGTGAATCCCTCCATCATCTACACCAAAACCGACGAGGCTCCTGCCCTCGCCACCTATTCTCTCCTGCCGATCATCCAGGCGTTCACCAAGCACGCGGAGATCAACGTCGAGACGCGCGACATCTCTGTCGCCGCCCGTATCCTCGCGGTTTTTTCCGACCTCCTCCCTCCCGCTCAACGCGTCCCCGACGCCCTCGCTGAGCTCGGCGCTCTCACCCTCAAGCCCGAGGCCAACATCATCAAGCTCCCCAACATCAGCGCTTCCGTCCCTCAACTGAAAGCCGCCATCACCGAGCTGAAAGCCAAAGGCTACGCCCTCCCTGAATTTCCAGAAACGCCCGTGACTGACGCCGAGAAGGACGCCAAAGCCCGTTACTCGAAAGTCATGGGCAGCGCCGTCAACCCCGTCCTCCGCGAAGGCAACTCCGATCGTCGTGCCCCCAAAGCCGTCAAGGACTACGCCCGCGCCCACCCGCATTCCATGGGTGCCTGGTCAGCCGCTTCGAAAACTTCCGTCGCCACGATGGGCCGAAACGATTTCTTCTCCAACGAGAAATCCGTCACCGTCTCCGCCGCCACGGTCGTCCGCATCGAGTTTGTTCCTGCCCCTGTAGCCGGGGGCGCGACGAGTGCGGCAGCCTCGGCGGCTGACCCCGGCCCAACCATCGTCCTCAAGGAAAAGACGCCCCTCCTCGCCGGCGAAATTCTCGACGCCACTGTCCTCAGCAAATGGGCGCTCATCACTTTCTTCGGTGACCAGATCGCCAGGGCCAAGGCCGACGGCGTGCTCTTCTCCCTCCACTTGAAAGCCACCATGATGAAGGTCTCCGACCCCATCATCTTCGGCCACGCCGTCCGCGTATTCTTCAAAGATCTCTTCGCCAAACACGGCGAAGTTTTCGCCTCGCTCGGCATCGATCTCAAAAACGGCTTCGGCGATCTCCTCGGCAAAATTGAAAAACTCCCCGCCGACAAAAAAGCTGAGATCGAAGCCGACATCGCCGCCGCCTACGCCAGCGGCCCCGCTCTCGCCATGGTGAACTCCGACAAAGGCATCACCAATCTCCACGTCCCGAGTGATGTGATCGTCGACGCCTCGATGCCCGCCATGATCCGCACCTCCGGCCAGATGTGGAACGCCCAGGGCAAAGGACAGGACACCCTCTGCGTCATTCCCGACAGCAGCTACGCCGGCGTTTATCAGACCACGATTGATTTTTGCAAAAAGCACGGTGCCTTCGATCCCAAGACCATGGGCACCGTCCCCAACGTCGGCCTCATGGCCCAAGCCGCCGAAGAGTACGGCTCCCACAACAAAACCTTCGAAGTCCCCGCCAAAGGAACCGTCCGAGTCGTTACGATCCCGGACAACTCTCAACCCTCAACTCTCAACTCTCAACTTCCACAGGTGCTCCTTGAGCACCCTGTGGAAGCCGGCGACATCTGGCGCGCCTGCCAGGCCAAGGATCTCCCGATTCAGGATTGGGTGAAACTCGCGGTCAGCCGCGCCCGGCTCTCGAACACGCCCGCCATTTTCTGGCTCGACGAAAAACGCGCGCATGACGCACAGGTGATCGCGAAGGTTATAACCTACCTCGCCCAACACGACACCTCCGGCCTCGACATCCAGATTCTCCCTCCCGCCGCCGCGTGCCAAGCCACGCTCGTCCGCCTCAAGGCCGGCCAAGACACAATCAGCGTCACGGGTAACGTCCTTCGCGACTACCTCACTGATCTCTTCCCGATCCTTGAAGTCGGCACCAGCGCCAAGATGCTCTCCATCGTTCCGTTGATGAACGGCGGCGGCCTCTTTGAAACCGGCGCCGGCGGCTCCGCGCCCAAGCACGTGCAGCAATTCATCGAGGAAAATTTCCTCCGCTGGGACAGCCTCGGCGAATTCTTCGCCCTCGCCGCCAGCTTCGAGCACCTCGCCATCACGCAAAAGCACGCCAAGGCCAAGGTCCTCGCCGACACCCTCGACCAAGCCAACGGCAAGTTCCTGGAAAACGACAAGAGTCCCGCCAGAAAAGTCGGCGCCGGCATCGACGTCCGCGGCTCCCACTTCTACCTCGCCCTCTACTGGGCCCAAGCGCTGGCCACCCAGACCCAAGACCCCGAACTCCAGACCCTGTTCAAGCCGATAGCTGCCAAGCTTGCGGCTTCAGAACAACAAATCGTGGCCGAGATGATCGCAGTGCAGGGTAAGCCCACGAACATTGGCGGATACTATAAGCCAGACGATAAGCTTGCCTCCGCCGCCCTTCGCCCGAGCAAGACCTTGAACGACATCCTCGCGTCGGTTTAACGCTCAAGTAGAAACGTTTTCTACTTTAACCCCTGTGACGTATCTTAATTCAAGGGAGCACTCTGTCGCAAATTATACGGTATACGAAAGAGGAATAACTTTTAGGATTTTCTCGCGTTCGGATTCCGAACCAACAAGACATGGTGAACTTGATGATAAACCGAATTTCACATTCAGCGGAAAGTCTTGGCCGTGGAATTGAACTACACAATGGAAGTCAGTCGGAGTTAGCGATACAACGAGGTGACGACCCTCTCGGTGATCATTTCGTGAAGGCGGTTTCCGCTGAAGACCGCCGCGCGCAAGGAGCAACGCTCACTCCATCGTGGCTGATCGACCTCCAATTAGATCACATAGCTGCGAAGTGCGTTCCGGCTCGGGTCGTTGACGCTGGCGCTGGCACTGGACGATATGCACTCGCAGCTGCTCGTCGTTGGCCTCGCGCAAAAATCATCGCGATCGAAAAGGACCCAATCCTTGCCGAGGCAATTCGGATAAATGCGCGAGTCGCACGTCTAAAAATCCAGGTGCTCTGCGCTGACTATCTGGCGCTCAAGCTGCCAAGTATAAGCGGAATCACGGCTTTTGTCGGAAACCCGCCATACGTCAGACACCATGATATCTCTCCGGAGCAGAAAAAATGGTATTCATCCAATATGCGAAAGCTCGGTCTGCCTGACAGCCAACTGGCAGGTTTGCATATTTATTTCTATCTCAAGTCCTATTTGCTTTCTCGTCCCCGCGACCTCGGCTGCTTCGTTACGTCAGCCGAATGGTTTGAGAGTAATTACGGCGAGAGCATAAGACGGCTGTTCTGTATAATGGGGGGAACCGCGTTGATTCGAGTGCACCCCGGGGAGCAAGTCTTCCATGATGCGTTAACAACATCTGTCGTCGCCGAATGGACCATAGGCACGCACGCACCGATTGCGTTTAACGATCTGGTTAATCGCGGAATCCAGCATCAATTTGATGCTGACTACTATCAGCTGGTTGATCTCCCGAAATGGCCTGGCTACGGACAACCGCTCCCAGGGCCGCCCCATTTAGGCCCCACGATCGGTGACTATTTCAAAGTCTCGCGCGGACAGGTGACCGGATGTAACGAAGTGTGGATAGCAACAGAAGAAACTGAGAGACTCATTCCAGATCGCTTCCTGTTTCCATGTATCACGCATGCATCCGATATCATCAACGCCAACGGAGTGATTGACACCCCCGACACGCTGCGACGCGTCATAGATTTGCCTTCGGACTTGTCAGTACTGAGTAATGGAGAAAGAAAAAAAGTGGATGAGTTTCTTGAGATAGCCCAATTGGTTGGAGCAGCCGGCGGTTGGATTGCGTCTCATCGGAAGCCATGGTGGCGAGTCAGACTTGCTGCCCCGCCGGCCATTGTGATGTCGTACATGTCTCGTCGTCCGCCAGCATTCGCCCGAAACCAATGTGGCGCGCGACTGATCAATATTGCGCACGGCTTATGGCCCAAGAAGCAAATAAGCGTGGCCTCGCAGAATCGTATCGTTGCATGGCTGAACCAAAACGTCGTGCAAGCCATGGGAAGGACTTACGGAGGAGGTCTTGTTAAATTTGAACCTGGAGATGCGGCGCAAATCCCTCTGCCCGCCGAAATAAAGCTATTCAATCAATGAACAGGCAACCGCCACGTTATTCGAAAAAGCAACTAACCGCCGACGCAGAAATCTCAGCTGCTGCATTCAGGAAGGAGCGCCTGGCCCCTACGGAAGCCTGGAAATTGCACTACACTACTTCGCGCGCTCGGTTCACGGCACTTTTTGAGCAACTCGAATCATTGGCGCCCACAGGCGTTACGAGTAAAACATTGGCGGCGGTCTACAAAGGGGAACTTGGTGAGGCGTTGAGATATTTGTCAGGCCCGCCGATCTCAGATGACGACCTAAAAATCCTGTCGGAGGTGCCGTCCTTCGCTCCAGGCGTCATTTCTACCGATGAATCTAAGCTTAAAAAGGTTTATTCAGTCATTGAGAAAACAATCGATCCTTACCGCTTTCCTTGGGTGTTAGAAAGGCGCGCTCCGACGAAGGTTGAAAAATCCGCAGCCCTACTTGCATCGTCTGTTCTACTGGCTGCCCAACGTATGTCCACGGCACGCCGCGGTGACGGCAAGGATACTCAAGAATCGCTCCTTAAAGAATTCCTCACTCAGCTAAAATACAAAGAAGTTCCACGAGCCGCCATTACAACTCTCGTACAGGGTCCGAATAAACGGGAATTCTGCGGCGAGTCCAAACTAGGTGATCGAAAAGCCGACGTGATTCTTCGTTTGAACGACACCCGGCTAATGCCAATCGAATGTAAAGTAAGTAATTCAGCGACTAATTCCGTGAAGCGACTCAATAATGATGCAGCGGTCAAGGCGGACTACTGGCTTAAAGCCTTTGGCCAGCATCAGGTCGTTCCAGCAGCTTTAATCAGCGGAGTATTCAAGGTCGGCAACCTAATCCAAGCACAAGACGCTGGGCTAACGCTGTTCTGGTCTCACGACCTTCCGCGCCTTAGTAGATTCATCGCGTCGATAAAAGAACAGTAACCACAAGGTCGGCGAAAGGGTCGGCGAAAGGGGTCGGTCGGCGAAAGGGGTCGGGTTGCAAATATTATAATCCGAGGAGGAAGTGATCGGCCCTGTTGAAAGTTTAAGACCCAACCTGTGCTCCGGACGTAATCAGCTGGCGGCATATTCTTCGACAATCCGATCGGTCAGCTCCACCGATTAAACCCATACAAAGCGGCTTTTGCAGGTGTACACCGGGATCGTCTTCATCCGCTTCATCTGCACCCACGCCGAATACGACAAGATCGATGCCACCACCATTTAGCCCGTCCACTCTATGAAACCCAAAGTCCTCAAGACCACTCGCGACCACAAGGATGCCCTCGCTCATAGCGAGTAGCTCATAGCGAGTAGCTCATAGCGTAGCCTTCACCCGACGAAGCCGAACTCGAGCTGTGGGCGCTGCTGATGGAAAAGTACGAGGAGGAAAAGTTTCCCATCGCCTCCCCCGATCCCATCGAGGCACTCCCCAAGAAATGGCACTTCGCGCCCGACGCCATTGGCCTGGCAGCTAATAGCCTGATTTTTCTCACGGAACGGTTTCGGACGCGGTGATTTTCTCAGCGTCGATTTTGCCCACCCCACAGGTGACTCGCGAGGCGTCGTTTGGCCACGAATAGAATCTCAGTTTTGAGCGTTCGCCATTTCTGCTTGCCGTTAACTTTAACGCGGGCGTATTACTTTCCGCTCTGACGATTGCGAAGCAGGTTCGTGACGTTTGTTCTTTCCCACTGCTGTTCACTTTTGGTCGCTTCCATGATCAAAGTCCAGAAGAGCGGTGGAGAAAAAGCAAACTCACGAAAAAAGCTCGTTTTTGTTAGCTGTTCTTAAAGAGTAAATTAAATTTTTGCCCGGGTGGTGGAATTGGTAGACACGCAGGTCTCAGAAGCCTGTGCCTAACCGCATGCGAGTTCGAGTCTCGCCTCGGGCACCATTTTGATAGTTTTCGTACTGTTTCATGGAATTGTCCATGGAATCGGCCGGCCAGCTAGCTTAGAATGAGGATGAACTGGGTGCCTACGGGATTCCCTTAGTCGGCATTACGGGCCGGGCCGGATGGGCGGAAGCGATGATAAAGCCTATAGTGGGTCAACTTCCTCCTCCTATGACCCTCTTTCTCGCTCTCTTCGCCCTCGTTCTGGTAACTGGCCTCTGCGTAATTCTTCAGGCGGTGCATTCGGCTCCGGAGGGCCATGAGGATGAGACGGGCTTTCATAGCACCAACCAGCCAGAGGTTGTCCTGCAGCCATGCCGGATCAAAAACTAACCTTAAGCTCCCCTTTTTATGCTAGGTCCAATTTAGCGTCACGGGCTGACAGATAGGGTACGGACCGTCGGGCGGCTGTCGTGATCGACGCGCCTGACGGTCCAGCTATTTTTTGGTTTCTCGCTGTCTTTAGTGGGTGATAAAACTCTCCTCCGGGTTTCTGCGAATCAGTTTCGTCCCGGGCGAAACTTGAATTTCTCCTCTGTCTCATCGGCACCGGTGTTTGTTCATGAGGCGGCGGCATAGCACGAGGCACGCGGCCGGTCGTAGGGCGTCTGTCTTGCCGACGCCGCGAATGTGAGAAATCACGGCCGGTGCCCGCTCGACTTCGCTCAGTGCCTGATGAGGCAAGACACCGACCCTACCCCAGTCCAAAGCAAAACATCACTGGTATTACCTCCACGCCTGCGATTAGCTGGCACCCCGGAACCACCCGACGGAGACGATCCGTCGCAGTCGCACGTCCAAGGATTCATCCCTTGATGAATCCCCTTTGTGGTTAACTCCACTCCGGTTTCTGTTTTCGACTTTTTCGGAAGGCCGCTGACAGTCACACCCCCACTGGAAACAGCGAGGAACCCAAAGAGAAAAGATCCCGGAGCCGATTCGACAGGCTCAGGCCGTCCTGAGCGAAGCCGAACGGACGCATCATCCGCGTTAAATGTTTTTCATCCCGATTCGCGACGGAGTTGAGCTCATCCTCCTTCCACCGGATCAGGAAGTTCGCGCCTTGAAAATCCCGTTTACAGTGCGACAGGCTGTTAACTCGTCCATTCGACTCTGCGGCTGATCTTCGCCGGAATAAGGCTTGAGCCAGAGGCCGTCCCCCCATCACACCTATCGCCCATGCGCCCGAAAATTTTAACCGTCGATGATGCCCGAACCGTGCGACAACTCGCGGAGAAAGCCCTCAGCATCTACGCCTGCGACGTCAGCGAAGCCACCAATGGTTTCAACGCCCTCTTCGCCATGGAGAAATCTCTGCCCGATTTGATTTTGCTCGATACGAACATGCCGGTTATGGGCGGACTCGACTTACTCCGGATGATGAAGGGAAATCCCGGGCTCAAAGCACTCCCGATCATCATGCTCACCTCGCGCACCGACCACGATATCATGGCCGAAATCACGAGGCTGGGCGTCAGTGGAATTTTGCTCAAGCCCTTCACCGAGGCCGCCCTGATTGAAAAAGTACTCGGGGTCATCAAACTAAAACCGATCAAACCCAACTAAACCTTTCCAGTGGGCCAAGCTCCCGCGCGGCCACCTCGCCCCTTCGCTGCTCCATGCCTGAATCCCCGCCAACACTCGCTGCGCTCCTCAAGCGCACCTTCGGCTACTCGACGTTTCGCCCGCTCCAACGCGAAATCATCGAGGCGACGCTCGCTGGCCAGGATGTGTTTGCTTTGCTCCCCACCGGCGGCGGAAAATCGCTCTGTTTTCAACTCCCCGCCCTCGCACGCCCGGGTTTGACCGTCGTCGTCTCGCCGCTGATCGCGTTGATGAAGGATCAAGTTGACCAACTGCAGGCGAGCGGTGTCGCGGCCACCTTCCTCAACTCCTCCCTCAACGCCGAGGAAGCCCGCTCCCGTCTCGCCGGCCTGCATCGCGGACAATTCAAACTCCTCTACGCTGCGCCCGAACGCCTCATGCTCGATGGCTGGGTCGAAAATCTGAAACGGTGGAACGTGAACTGCCTCGCGATCGACGAGGCACACTGCGTTTCCGAGTGGGGCCACGACTTTCGTCCGGAGTATCGCCAGCTCGCGAAGCTTCGCACCGCGCTGCCCAACGTGCCCGTCATGGCGCTCACCGCCACTGCAACCGAGCGCGTCCGCGCCGATATCATCTCCCATCTCAAACTCCGCGACCCGCAGCTCTTCGTCGCGAGTTTCAACCGCCCGAATCTCACCTATCGCGTCATCCCGAAGGATCAGCCGACGAAGCAAATCATCGATTTCATCCGCAAGCGCGAGCACGAGAGCGGCATCGTTTACTGTGCCAGCCGCGCCGCCGCCGAACGCGTCGCCGAAGCGCTCGCCGGTCGCGGTTGGCCTGCCCGCGCTTATCATGCCGGGCTCGACGCCGGCGAACGCTCGCGCAACCAGGAGCAATTTCTCCGCGACGACACCCGGATCATCTGCGCCACGATCGCCTTCGGCATGGGCATCAACAAACCCAATGTCCGCTGGGTCATCCACCACGATCTGCCGAAAAATATCGAGGGCTACTATCAGGAAACCGGCCGCGCCGGTCGCGATGGGTTGCCCGGCGACTGCCTGCTTCTCTTCAGCGCCGGCGACATCGCGAAGCAAACCCACTTCCTCGACGAGATCACCAACGAACACGAGCAAGCCGTCGCCCGCGCCCAGCTCCGCCAGACGGTGCATTATGCCGAGAGCAGTGGCTGCCGCCGCAGCGAGTTGCTCGGCTATTTCGGTGAAGGTTTTCCGCTCGATAACTGCGGCGCTTGCGACAACTGCCTCGAACCGCGCGACACTTACGACGGCACCATCGTTGCCCAGAAACTTCTCTCCTGTGTCTATCGCATCCAGCAAAATAGCCGCTTCACCGTCGGCCTGAATCACATCGTCGAAGTCCTCACCGGCGCCGACACCGACAAGATCCGCCGCTGGGGCCACGAACAGCTCACCACCTACGGCATCGGCAAAGAACTCACGCGGCCCGCCTGGGCCGCCGTCGGCCGTGAGCTCACACGCCTCGGCTACCTCGCCGTCGCCGAGGGAGAATTCGCCACGCTCGCAGTCACTGCGGCCGGGATGAACGTCCTCCGCACGCGCACCCCGATCAAGCTCACGCGGCCGATGGATCTGCCGAAGGCGAAGCGCGTCACCCGCCGCGAAGGCGACATCGAGTGCGACGAAATTCTCTTTGAGCGCCTGCGTACGCTCCGTCGCACGCTCGCCGACGAACGTGGTGTTCCGGCGTACATCATTTTCGGCGACACCACGCTCCGCACCATGGCCCGCCAGTATCCCGAAACAGTCGACAACCTCGAAGGCATCCCCGGCGTCGGCGAGAAGAAGCGCGCCGAGTTCGGCGAACTCTTCACCGATGAAATCGCCGCCTACCTTGAGACCAACTCCCGGCAGGCGTTCGACTGAGCCCGGTTAAATGTCGGTGCGACTCGCGTGGCATGGGTCTCCCGACCCGTGAGTCGAATGGCGCTAAGTTAAGGAGGTTGGTCGTCATTCTGCCATGCGTGATCAGGCTAACTATTTTGCATGAGGAACGTAGGGCCGGCCCTTATGGCCGTGCCGGAGGGCGCACCTGAAACGGCTCGCCCACAAGGGGCGGCCCGGCGAAATTCCGCAGCAAATCATCGCAGACGAAACGTCAGGCAGTCGACGAACCTACCGCTTAACTTAGCGCCATTCACCCGTGAGTCCAACGCCACGGGTCAGGAGACCCGTGCCACTTCTCCACCAAAAAATCACGAATGTCTCACGTAGGAATCTAAGATGACGAAGTATCTGGGAGCATCGTCTTAAAAGGTAACCATGCCTATACGCAGCCGGCGCTGCCGATAACAAAACCGCGACGCCATCGGATGCGGCTATGCCTTTCAGGCGGCACTTACTTCGAGCCATTACTACGCCAAAGAAATTTCGACATCCCTCGTAGCCGCAGACATCCTGATTCCAGCTTGGGAGAGACTCGGGACGAGGAAACGAGCTGAACCTGTCAGGGCGATGGGTATCAGGTAGCTGCCGTTGTTTTTAACGGCCACGGGAAAGCCGGAGTGTAGCCGCGTTTGAGCCGCAGGCGAAAGCGCGGTGTCTTACGGCCCCGTTTTCGGGCTGCGCCCTCAAACGAGGCTACACGCACACGGCAAAACCTCCCACACGGGTCGGGAGACCCGTGCTATAATCACGACAGGCTCCGCTCTCTCCGGCCCTTCGACAGGCTCAGGCCGTACTGAGCGAAGTCGAACGGACGCGTTCTCCACGTGAATTGTATTTCATCCCGATTCGCGGCGGAGTTGAGCTCACCCTCATTCCTCGGGATCAGGAAGTCTGGGCCGGCACCAAATCAATCATAGCAGCCGCAATGCATTTCGGTGGTGCGCCGTGTGGCTGGCAGATTGGACCGAAAAAATCAGGCTCTGTCCTCTCAGGCGTCTGGTTTTTTCTAAGGATTCCGGCCCATCCGCCCTTCGGCTTGACCTTGCCGGATATTCAAAGACGCGTAGCTCGTCGCCGCTGACAACAGGCCGACTGATTTCTCCTACCCTAAGCATAATTTTCGATCCTGCCCCTTCTAAAAAAACAACTGGATGGGCAAAATCTACTCAACGGTAATGCTCACGATAACATCGCTTGGGGCAACAATGATCGTCAGGAGTGCGGCATCGCTGGTGCTGGTGCCTGCTGTATTGGTGGCGACCACCGTGTAGTTGCCCGCGTCAGCTATGGTGATGAGCGCAAGGGTATAGTTGCTACCAATCGCACCGTCTATAGGGACAGCGTTCTTTTTCCATTGATAGCTGGGAGTCGGAATACCGCTCGCAGTGACGCTCAGGGTAACGCTCGCTCCTGCCGTCACACTCGCAGCGAGTGGCTGCAAAGTGAAAACAGGAGCAACATTGAACGTGTAGGCGGCGCTGGTGACGGCACTGTCAATCAGCCCGCTTTTGTAGGCGATTGCTTTCAGTGTCGTCGTGGCTCCAACCGTAATCGCATTGGAATAAATTATGCCGGTGCTGGCCGTGGGCGTGCTGCCGTCCGTGGTGTAACGAATCGAGGCACCGCTCGTCGCGCTGCTCAGCGTCACTGACTGCGTCGATGAATACGCGCCACCCGCCGGACTGAAGGTCGGGGTCGCAACCGTCTGTGTGGCACCGCCACCGCGGATCGGCATCATGGTTGCAAAGGTTTCGGAGCTATCTCCCAAGCGCACTTCATCAAACCAAGCCACGGCACGATAAGCACTGGTGGAGTCGTCGCCCGTCCATGGCCATTTATAGATGCCATATTTCCAGTAGTTTTGTGTCTGGTCAGGATAGCCGATGCTGATGTTGCTCCGGGTTAAGGTCGGTGTGCTCTCACTGTCGGTATTGAGCCAGATAACCAACTGGCCGTTGCCCGAATTGCTCCAGGTGATTTTGACGACGAAATCATTCCATTGGTCCTGTAATACATTGGCAAAAGATGAGCTGTCACCGCTGCCCTTGGGATCACTTGAAATATCCCAACGCCAGCGGGCACGCCATTTTTGCTCCCCACTGAGCAATTCTCTCGTCATATCGAAAGGGGGACGGCGAAAGGTGTCGTCGCCATGGATCTGCCCCAAGATTTCGGCCGTGCCATCATAATTCGAGTTGCTGGGAACATAAACGCTCCAAGCATACCATGAGGTTCCGCTCTGGCTGGTGTTGCCCAAAGACAGCTCGCTGCGCGATCCGCCGGCAACATCGGCATCCTCGCGACGAAGCTCGAAACGAAGTGCATTCGTGCCGGGACGGCCGGAGACCGGCGCTGGTGCGGTCAGAACCTGCGTCGAATATCCGCTGGAATTGGCCGATTGCTCTTTAACGCTCAGCGCTCCGGTGTGACTGAGTTCGGTAGTTCCGGTAGTATCAAAATCCGCCGCATAGTGAATCGTGCCATAAACCGGCACACAAATTAAAGCATACATCAAGGCGAGCGCCTTGGCATAGAGGGGTATCTTTTTCATGTTAATGACCTATCTTCTGTTTTTGTTAGTAGGGGACGGGTTGGGGTGGGCGGTGAATCCTGACAATAAATCAACAAGAGGCCTGAGTGATGTTAATCACAAACAATCAATTGGCGAATACTTCCTTGGTTCGAGTCGATGATTTCATGCGTATCTGGATTGGGAATTATGTATTCACTGACAAAAATCGGGACACGGCGACGGAGCGAGCACGCCGCGCAACTGAGGCGGTAAATTCCAGCCAGAAACGAGGACCTCGTCTCGGCTGGAACCATTATGTTTCATGAGCGTTCTGGAATCGGCGGCGGCCGGCGGGTTAAACCCGGTTTTAAAATACAGGGTCGGGGAAATGGCGAAGCCAGCAAAGGGCAGGCTCACAAAGGAAATGAGCACGGCACCCAGACGCGCTAACGATGGAGTTTCATGATATTTTCTTTGGAGGGGAGAATCCAGAGAAGCATCTTGAACGCAAATTGGAATGAGCAAAAGGAAGTGACCCCGCGTGAGTGAAAAGCAGTTTTATCAATCGTTTTAGGATTAAACCTTTGATTGGCGGTCAGTGTGTACTTGATCACGAGAGAAGAAGTAGGGCGAGGCGCTTGCCGGGCCGAAGCCTTGGCGAAGGAGGTCCCGCCGAGCCGCGCCCGGTGTGCGGCTCACCCGGAGGGTTCGCCCTACCCAAGACACCACGTATAGATGAGGTAGCGGCGCTTGCCCTCAAGCGCCACAGGCTCACTCGCGACTCACTCCCGGCGCGCCTCCCACGATTGGCGCTTGAGGGCAACCGCCCCT
The DNA here is from genome assembly GCA_038206205.1 of Opitutales bacterium. Lineage (GTDB taxonomy): Bacteria > Verrucomicrobiota > Verrucomicrobiia > Opitutales > Opitutaceae > Didemnitutus. The sequence continues at coordinate 656 of JBBRBC010000078.1, read as the reverse complement.
ACCTAAAATCAAAATCTTTTCGGGACGTTGGCGTGCTTCGTGGGCCAATCCTCCGAGAGAAAACCCAGGTTCAGACATGAATGGCGCTAAGTTAAGCGGCATAATCGTCACCTGTCTGACGTTTCGTCTGCGATGATTTGCTGCTGAATTTCGTAGGGCCGCACCTTGTGGGCGTGCCGCTTCAGGTGCGCCCTCCGGCACGGCCACAAGGGCCGGGCTTCATTCTTTATGCAAAATAGTTAGCATGATCCGTATGGTAGAATGACATCCAATCTCCTTAACTTAGCGCCAATCGGTTCAGACATCCTGATCCCAGCCGAAGAAGAACTTTGTTGGAGAGAAGCTGGAAGAAAACCCATTGAAGTAGTGATGACTTTCAAATCGCCAGAAGAAGACGAGTTTCATCCCGCCGCAGACACTGGGTGCCGGCTCTCGCCGCAAAACCCGCCCGGTGGTCGGGTTCCACCACCGCAGAGGCATCGCGCGGTGAATCCTAAAACTTGGGCCACTACAGAGGCTGGCCCGTCCCGGGAGTAGCGTTTGAGCCGCAGGTGAGGATGTCTGAGGATAAAAAAAGCCCCCGGCGTTTTCGCCGGGGGCTTGTGCTGAAGTAGAGACTGTCGTTTGGACTTAGTTGCCGACGACGAGCTCGGGGG
>JBBRBC010000077.1:0-15156 GCA_038206205.1 Opitutales bacterium | reverse complement strand
GGGCTTACGCCCCTCCACACCTCCCCGAGCTTGATTGCTCTTGTCCCATCCCCCAACCCCTGAAACCAATCCCTGACCGCCATCTACTCAGAACTTTTAACGACAGCTGGGACATCCCCATGGCTACGCGCACCTTTTCATGCACGCACACGACCACCGGCTGAAACAGAAAAACAACTCGATAATTTCCTCAAAAAAGCACCTTGTTGCGCGCTGCTCGTGCCTCTCCACGTGTGGTGATGCACCCGGCGGCAATTCGCCCCAACGCTGCACTGCGGTACAAATGGTCCACCCTGGATTCATTTTCCAACCCAGGACTTGCCCGCACCTGGACCTTCCTCTTTAACGAAGCTGAATTGCCCGTTATTTCTGAAGATTTGATAAACGTGCCGCAAGCTCTGTCAAATGCACTGTCGCATCCCCGGGATGCCGGCCTCGCCATTGAAGTGACGACTGACTTTGCCCGATCGAGTGTCAACATGGTTAAACAGCCCGAACCGCGGGCTTGGCTGGTGCATCAATGGGAAACAGTGGGCGACTGGCCAGAGGCACTAAGCCGTGCGCATATCGAACGCGGTCTCGGTCATCGGGCACTGATTGAAGCAAAATACGCGCAATCGGTACATTTCCCGTCTTCTCCAGCATCCGGCCAATTGCCGGTACCAGCGCGTATTACGAAGTTCGAACCAGCACGATTAGAGATAGAATTTGAACCAATGTCCGTGCCAGCTTTGCTGGTATTGTCCGAATCCTGGTACCCCGGATGGAAAGCGATGACCAACGGAAACGAAATCCCGGTTTTTCCAGCCAACGGTTGGATGCGAGCAATTGCCATACCCCCATACACGCATTCTGTCATACTCACTTTTTTGCCAAGAAGCTTATATTGGGGAGCACTGATTTCAGCGATCAGCATGCTGATCTGCGTTTCTCTGATGTACCACACTTGGCGCTGTAACAATTTACGCGCATCGACCCTCACGTAAAACATCCCTCCAAGAGTCCGCTCACGGCAGCAAGTCCCGCCATCCCTGCAGGTCCGCAGGACTAGCTGAATGGAAAACCTCAAAATCCTCCTGTGCAGTCTTGTCCTTGGACACTCGGTCAAGATCGATCGACTTCACTCGGCTGATTCGGATCAGATTAAACGGATAAAAAGATTTTTCCGCCAGCGTCTCCAGCGCAACCCCATCAACAAAACGATTGCCCTTCAACGGTATCTTTTGCCGCGTAGCCGGATCATCCATGAAGCTTTGGATCACGAATACCACGTCGTAAGTCTGAACACCGCGATGAAATTCAATTTGCGTCATCCGACTAGCCGCTTCCGGTAAGCTCAGCGATTGGGTCCCATAAATCAGCCACATTATTTGCTGGTAAGAAATGACCAGCGGCGATCGGCATCCCACCGCCGTAATCTCCTGCCGAGCCCAGCGAAAGATCGTAGCGTGAATATTATTCTGAGAGTAACGGTGTTGGTTCATCACGGGCATGGCATAGCCGATAATCCAAAACGCCATCACCCCAATCAGTAGACGGCCGGTTTGCGCCGTCGGTAAAAGCAACGGCCGGCTTGCACAGCCCGCAAGTCCCATCACCCCAATCAAGGGTAGAGCTAGGCGGCTGACCAAAGGATCGTCGAGCTGGCCCCAGTGGTAACTGAGCAGTACGCCAAAACTCAAAAAGACAATCCCCGCCACCCACCCAAGAGCCTTCAACCGGAAGTCCGGTTCAGTGTGTTTCTTGATCGCACGGAAGAGACAAAAACCCAGCCCCATCAACGCCAACAAACCCAGCGCCCCGAAAAGAGGGGAACCGGCCATATCCGCATTTGGCTCGAGCAGAAAACGAAGGGCGTGCTTGGAATTGGCGGGGATAAAATCCGTGCTGAAGGGATGATCATTCCCTTTGCGTAATTGCCAAATACTGCCATTGGCTGATACGATTTTTCGCTGCCATAAAATTGTAATCAATAAAAGAGGTGAGAGGGCGGTGAACCATGAAAGAGTCCAACGGTGCTTCATAATAGCGTTCACTAGCCAAATACCGGCAAAAACGAGCATGTAGAGTACCGACTCATATCGCGTATGAGCCAAAAGCATGCATGAGCTAAGCAAAAAAGCCTCCGTCTTATCGTCACCACGTGACAAAAATTGCGTCGCCGCCGCAAAGACAATGATCACCAAAGCCAGATTGAGAATCTCAAAACCTCCGCCACATGCATTTTGGGCCAATATGGGCCAACCGCATAACCACAGCATCATTAATACTCCGCCAAATTTTGGATCCAACTTCCTGCCCGCCATCCATGCGACGAACAATAGCCCCAATACCATCGCCTTGTTGAGCCAAAATATATTTTCAACTCGATAGCCGGTGGCATCATGCACTAACGAGAGAAGAAATGGAAATAAGAGAGGTCGCTTGTCCTGAAACCCTCCCAAGTACTCTTTTACTCCACCGATCTCATAGCTTCGCAGTGGAGCGGTGGCTGATCGTTGATAATGCATGCCCTGCGAGGCGAAAACAAGCATGGGTTCATCCATTAGCACCTTGAACTCAGTCGGCTCACGACTGATCAAAAAGAACCAAGCAACCGTCACCCAAGCCAAACCTTTCCATCCCAGTAAAGACCACAGCGAGCGAACCTGTGCACGAAGAAGCGCCAACGCCATGAACAACCACAGCACCACTAGTGCGGCCACCGTCCAATATCCTGCATAATCGAGTACCGCACCAATGTCCCACCAGCTCCGGCTACAAAGGCCCAGAACCAATGAAAACACTGAAACCAAGACGAGAACAAGTAAGCGCACGTGTTTCATCCAATCCAATTACCAGATTGTGGAAATAAAAAACCGCACCCTGAGGTGCGGTTTTTGTTAAAACAAATGATACAATCAGCCTTTAATTTAGAGCGGCTGGCCTTCCGGAGAGAAGGTCAAGGTGGAACCACCCTGTGGATTCGACATCGTGAAATTACCGGTGATGCTGATGGTAAATGCAGCTGGATCGATATTCTTACCTACGCGGGTGACATAAACGGAAAGCGGTGTGCCGGTCGTCAATAATCCTGTTGCAGGAGCGATGTCGACCGCGACCTGGGTCACGCTATTCTCCAGCATGTATTGCTGGGCGGCAGCGGCCAACTGACGGGCGTCATTTTTCAACGTACCGTTAATGGAATTCTGACGGACTTTCTGGAAGGCAGGAATCGCCATGGCGGCCAAGAGACCGATGATGACGACGACGATCATGATTTCAACGAGGGTGAAGCCCTTATTTGAACGAGATGTTTTCATATTTTTATTAGTATTATTATTTTTATGCCGCAAAGTTTTTCTGCAGCACGATCAGCCAATAATATCCAGTGATTGGATTCAAGCTTTTACCCCTGAAACGCTGTAAAATCCCCGTTAGCTTTGACGAGGATTTCTCGCGACTTGGAGCCCTAAAAACAATAAGTCTACCAACCGACAATCAGCCCGAAGTCAGCTTTTCAAAAGCTTCTTCACCTCGACTTCATGCGCGTCTTTCCACAGCAATTCCAAGCGATATTTCTCCCGGTTTTCCTTGGTGAAAAGATGCACCATCACATCAAAAGCATCCACGACCGTCCAACCGCTGCCAGCCGAGGAATCGACGCCCATGACTTTCGCCCGCTCGGCATCAATGACCTTCTCAAGTTCGACGCGCAACGCCCGCAAATGCGGTTCAGCCGCGACGGTCGCGAGCACGAGATAATCAGTTATGCTGGAAAGCTTGCTGACATTAAACACGCGAAGATTTTCCGCTTTCTTTTCATCCAAGGCCTGCACCAGTAATTGCAGCAGGCGGTTGGCCGGCTGCTCGGCGACCACCCTCGCCACCGGTTTAGCCGGGGCGGCACGTGGTTTGCTGACAGTTTTGGTGACGGTCTTGGTGACGGTCTTGGTGACGGTTTTGGCGCTTACTTTGCTGACGGCTTTTTTCTTGGGAGCGGCGGCTTTCTTCATGTGTTCAGAGATAAAGCCGTTTCTCCTCGATGTAAGCGATAACTTTTTGCGGGCAGAAATAGTCCAGAGGCAAGCCGCGCCGCCGCCTCTCCCTGATCTCGCTCGAACTGATCTCGATCAGATGCCCCTGACAACGGTGCAATTTCAGGGCGGGAACTTCGCTTGGCACCTCCGCTTGATAACCCGGACGTTCCATCAAAATAAAATCGACTATTTCAACCAGCTCGCGGATCTCCTTCCACTTGGGCAATAGCGGCAACTGATCTCCTCCAATCACCCAAAACAGAGCATCATCTGGATACTGCGCCCGGAAATGCTTCACCGTATCAATCGTATAACTGATGCCACCCTTAGACAGTTCGTAGTCGGATATTTCCATTCGCTGATCTCCTTCGATTGCCAATTCCATCATCGCCAGCCTATCCGTGGCAGTGCTCTGCACCTCATTGGACTTCAACGGAGCTTGCGCGGCCGGCACGAGCAGCAGTCGGTCGAGGTGAAACTGCTCCACCACGTCCTGTGCTGCGATCAAGTGCCCAAAATGCACCGGATCAAAACTACCACCCATCAAGCCGATTTTCATTCCCCTCACCTCACGCTCACGAAGCCCACGGCGCAAGGCGATTCCCCGCCAGCACAATCGAAGATCCAAGTCCATCGCAGGTAGGCTCAGGCATCCTGATCCCGAGGAATTAGGGTGAGCTCAGCTCCTCCGCGATTCGGGATAAGATACATAAACGCTCTATCAGCATGAAGACAAGGAACCGCACGCCACCTCAACCTGATTCGGGTCTATTCGTGTGATTAGTCGGAAACTCCGGGGTTTCTCAGAGGAGGGCCCACGAATCACACGAATGATTCACGAATGCCGAAAAAGCTGCGGCCAGGGCGTAGCCTCGATAGAAGGAGCAGCGCATGCTTCTGCGGTGGTGGAACCCGACCTCCCGCCGCGCCAAGGCTATAGCGCACAAGCCGGGCGGGTTTTACCGCGAGAGCCGGCACCCAGCGCGCGTGTAACCTCGTTTGAGGGCGCAGCCCGAAACGGAGCCGCAAGACACCGCGCTTTCGCCTGCGGCTCAAACGCGGCTACATTCCGGCACCGGGCGCACCCGGCTTGTCCGTCGTAGCCTTGGCGAAGTCGGAAGCTCGCGCTCCACCTTCGATACAGTTCATCCGGGAAGAAGCGCGCCCGGAGGTCGCGCACCACCTCGATACAGTTCGTCCGGGTTGCGCCGTGCCAGGCTCAGCTCGTTTCCTCGTTCCACCTCTCTCCACGGGCTGGGATCAGGATGTCTGAAGCTTCAGCGGGCATGCGTGGCACTCGCCAAGCTCGGCGAAGTATGGCCTGCCAACCGAAGCTTTCGAAAGTCGAAAGCGAAGGCTGGTGCCCGGGGTGGGACTCGAACCCACACTCCTTTACAGGACACAGATTTTAAGTCTGTTGCGTATACCATTCCGCCACCCGGGCGCCGTGCGTTCTTTCATGCGGTTTCCTCGTCCTGAGGCGAGCCAAACCTGTCGATAATTTTATGCACGCCGAAAGCCCGATCCCCATCCCACCTCAACTTTTATTCGTCTAGGACAAAACCGTGCTGCGATCTTGCGCAAACTGGGCTTGAGGCAAAGCTGAACCTGTTTCCTTTTTCAGGAAAATATTTCTGCCTTCGTCTTCCTCCCGCCAATTTCCCTACCAAGCCCAACCCCATGAAACGCACTCTCGTCAAAGACGCCCTTAACGCCACGGCTCCGAACGACGCCATTCTACTTCAAGGCTGGGTGCGCACCAGGCGCGACGCCAAGGCCTTTTCATTCATCGAACTCAACGACGGCTCTTGTCTCAAGGGCCTCCAGATCATCGTCGATGCCACCCTGCCCGACTACGCCAACGTCACGCACGCCAACACCGGGGCGTCCGTTGAAGTGCACGGCAAGCTGGTCGCGTCGCAAGGTCAGGGGCAGAAATGGGAAGTGGTCGCGGAGAAATTCACCGTCCTCGGCGAAGCCGACGCCACTTACCCGCTCCAGAAAAAAGGCCACACCCTGGAGTTTCTCCGCGAGATCGCGCACCTGCGGCCGCGCTCAAATCTTTTTGGCGCCGTCTTCCGCGTGCGCAGCCGCCTCGCGTATGCAGTGCATCAGTTTTTTCAGGAGAAAGGATTTTATTACGTCCACACCCCGATCATCACCGCCAGCGACGCCGAGGGCGCGGGCGACATGTTCCGGGTGACGACACTCGACGTTGGCAATCCGCCGAAAACCGAGGACGGCACCGTCGACAGCGCCAAGGATTTCTTCGGCAAGAAAACTTTTCTCACCGTCTCCGGCCAACTCGAAGGTGAGATCTTCGCCACCGCCCTCTCGAACATCTACACCTTCGGCCCGACGTTCCGCGCCGAAAATTCCCACACCTCGCGCCACGCCGCCGAATTCTGGATGATCGAACCCGAAGTCGCGTTCTGTGACCTGCAAGGCGACATGGCTCTCGCCGAAGAATTCGTGAAATACCTCATTCGCGACGCCAAGGAACATTGCGCCGCCGACCTCGAATTTTTCGGCAAGTTCGTCGACAAGGAGCTGCTCGCCCGACTCGACTTCGTCTTGGAAAAACCGTTTGTACGTTGCAGCTACACCGAAGCCGTCGAGATTCTCAACGCCAGCGGCAAGACTTGGGAGCATCCCGTCGCGTGGGGCGACAACCTCCAGTCCGAACACGAACGCTACCTCACCGAGGAACACTTCAAGTGTCCCGTCACCGTCTATAATTATCCGCGCGCGATCAAAGCGTTCTATATGCGAGTGAACGACGGTTGCGCGCCTGATCGCCAGACTGTCGCGGCAATGGATTTGCTCGTGCCCGGCATCGGCGAAATCATCGGCGGCAGCCAACGCGAGGAGCGGCTTGATCTCCTCAAGGAAGGCATGGCGTTGCACCACCTCGACGAGAAAGCTTATTGGTGGTACCTCGATCTGCGTCGCTACGGTACGGTGCCGCACGCCGGCTTCGGACTAGGTTTCGAGCGCATGCTCATGTTCGTGACGGGCGTCGCCAACATCCGCGACGTCATCCCCTTCGCCCGCACCCCGGGCACGGCGGAATTTTGAGAAAGAAATTCAACTACCCTACCGAACGAAGCGACAACGCGAATGGATCTGATGGAGGCGGGGTGCCCTCACCCCGCATGTCTGCACGACGAAACCTGAAACCAGCGCGGTGAGGGGTATTTTGTTTTTAATTTCCAGAGGGAAGCCGAATTTCGATCCACTCCGTGATCTCCGGTTTTACTCGGCCTTTTCTCTGTGCCGCATTTCTTGCCATGTACAACACCAGCCAACTTTTTCTTGCGGTAATACCGTCTCCGGTATTACCTGCCGCCATGCTCATCACCAGCAAAGGTCAGGTCACGATTCCCCAGCGCATCCGTGATCGCTATGGCCTGAAACCGGGCACGTCCGTGGAGTTCATCACGGAGCGGAACAAAGTGCAGCTTCGCCCCAAGAAGAGCGCGAAAACTCCCGTAGACGACTGGCTGCAGCACGCTACCGGTGCCCGCAAAGGCAAGGCCACCACCGCGCAGCTCCTGAAACTCACGCGAGTCGAAGACTGATGAGCCGGATGCTCGATACGAACGTCCTGCTAGACATTCTCACGGCGGACCCGCGCTGGCTGACTTGGTCCACGCAACAATTCCGCCTTGCCGTGGCCACCGGCCCCATCCCGATCAATCCGATCATTTATGCCGAGCTGGCGACGGGCTTCGATTCCCGCGCCGATCTCGACCACTGGTTGCGACCGGCCCTCTTCAAGCGCCTGCCCCTGCCCTACGAAGCGGGCTTTCGCGCCAGCCGGGCCTTCGTGGAATATCGAAAATCTGGCGGTCAAAGAAAAGCACCGCTGCCGGACTTTTTTATCGGAGCGCACGCCGAACTCGCGGGGCTCACTCTCGTGACCCGCGACACCGTGCGCTACCGCACCTATTTCCCGAAATTGAAACTCATCACGCCGGAAGGATAGTCCAGCAATCAACCATCCCCTTCGCCCGCACGCCGAGCATAGCGGAGTTTTGAGACAATCCCAGTAGCCCATCGAAGATCGCGCCATAAACTGACGCGCCGAGGGCGACGCGTCTCCAACCAGATAAACCCAGTCCGAAGTGTAATGGAGCCGCGACGCCCTCGCCGCATTTGCATTACTTCGTCCGACCAATAGGCGAACTTCAATGATCCAACGAATCCTCACCGATCCGATGAAAGCACGTAACCATCTACTCGCTCTCCTCCATTCCTTACTGGTCATGGTCTCTACAAACATCGTTCCCTGGCGTGCAAGCCACGCGCCCTACAACCTACATCTGCCTCCGAGACGGTGTCGGAATCGTGTGAGCGTGCCCCCTTCGCGCATTCCGGTACGGCCACATCGGACTTCGCCAAGGCTGCGGCACGGCCACAAGAGCCGGCCCTACGTCGAATTCAGTCTGCATTTGGTCTTAACTCAACGGACGTGGACCGGAGACTGGGTTCCCCCATTGAAAGCTGCCGCGAACGCGGCCCGACTCTCATCCCACCGCTCAATGCCCGCCGTCGAGCTCGCCCGGGAGAATCATCCGGGCGAAGAGGGATTTGTTGGCGGCTTTCATGTACGCTTCTTTCGGCTCAATGGTTTTATCGTTCACGCGCGCCATCAGACTGTTGTCCATGGTGATCATGCCCTCGTGCGCGCCGCTCTCGATGATGGCGCGAATGTTTGCGATCTGACCGGTCCGGATCGTATTGGGCAACGCCTCATGCGTGAGCAAAATTTCATGCACGGCGCAGCGGCCTTTCGGGATGCGTTTGCAGAGCAACTGGGAAACCACCCCGGCGAGACAGCTCGAGAGCATCACACGGACCTGGTTCTGCTCCTCGGCAGGAAAGGTATTGATGATGCGATCCACGGTCTTCGCCGCGTTATTGGTGTGCAGCGTCCCAAACACCAGCATGCCCATCGAGGCGCAACCCAGGGCGAGCTGGATCGTCTCCATTTCACGCATTTCTCCGAGCAGCAAAATATCCGGATCGTGTCGCATCGCTCCTTTAAGCGCGGTGGCAAACGACTCGGTGTGCTCGCCAACCTCGCGATGCACGATCACGCATTTCTTCATCGGATGCACAAACTCAATGGGATCCTCGATCGTGATGATGTGCTTGGAAAAGTTCGTGTTGATGTAGTCGATCATCGCCGCGAGCGTCGTGGATTTGCCGGAGCCCGTGGGCCCGGTGACGACGACGAGGCCTTCATTAAGATGACAGAGTTTCTTCAGCGCCTCGGGCAACTTGAGTTCCTCGAACGAGAGAATCTTGGCCGGAATCTGGCGGAAAACCGCGGCCTGCCCCCAGTAATTATAGAGAAAATTTGCCCGGAAACGGGCGACCCCGGGAATTTCGTGCGCGAGATCGAGATCCTTGCGTTCGAGAAAGTCGGCCCAACGCTTGGCCGGACAAATTCCTTTGAGCAACGCTTCCATCGTCTTCGCATCAATGAGGGTGTCATTGAGCGGGACCAACGAACCCGAGGCGCGGATCTTCGGGGGCAGACCGACGGTGAGGTGCAGGTCGGAGCCGCCTTTTTCGAGCATCTGGCGCAGGAGAGTATCGAGAGCGGACATCATCAGGTGATTTTCGCCCGCAGGACGCGATTGGAAATGGTGGATAGAGCCGTCTCCGCAGTGATCTTGCGCTCCTGGTAGAGCTGAAAAACCACATTATCCATCAGACACATGCCATCCTTGAGCCCGGTCTCCATCGTGTTGCGCAAGCCCGTGGTTTTGCCCTCGCGGATGAGATTTTGAATGGCGCTATTGCTGACGAGAATTTCGCAGGCAAGCGTCAGCTCTTCCTCGATATTCGGGAGTAGCCGTTGGCAAACGATGCCGCGCAAACTCTCGGACACGCTGGCCCGGATCTGCGATTGTTGGGACGGAGGGAAAACATCGAGCAGCCGATTGAGCGTGGTGGCGGCATCGCTCGTGTGCATCGTGCCGATGACCAAGTGGCCGGTTTCGCTCGCACTGATCGCCATCTCGATGGTCTCCAAATCGCGCAGTTCGCCGATCACGATCACATCAGGATCTTCGCGCAGCGCGCCTTTGAGCGCAGTGAAAAACGACTTGGTATGCGGACCCACTTCGCGCTGGGAAACATTGCAGCCTTTCGCCGGTTGCACGACCTCGATCGGATCCTCGACGGTGATGATGTGATCGGTGCGCGTCTCATTCAGGTAATCCACCATGGACGCGAGCGTCGTGGTCTTGCCCGAGCCCACCGGACCAGTGATTAGAATCAGGCCGTTGTGGTACGAGAGGAGTTTTTTGAGCGTCTCAAGATGCGCGGTGAAGCCAAGCTCGGCCAAGGAACGCACTTTGTCCGGCACCATGCGGTAGGCCCCGGCGGGCCCGTTCTTGTGCACCATCAGATTCACGCGATACCGATCCGTATTACTGAACGACAAGGCGTAATCATAATCCTTACGGTCGGCGAAAGTCTTTTTCTGTCCCTCGGAAAGTAACGCGGTGTTCAGCCGATGCGCATCTTTGGCGGTGAGTTGATGGTCGCTCAAAAAAACAAATTTCCGATTCCTGCGAATAAAGGGAGCGGCCCCGGTGCAAAGGTGAAGATCGCTGGCTCCGGAGCGGGCACAGCTGATCAACAGAGCGCGGAGCGCCGCGCATAATTCATCATCGCCCAATGAGGCAATCCGCTCAAAGGGGAAAACGGGCAGACCTGTCGGACGACTGGCCGGTTTCTCGGCGGGAGTAGCGCGGCGCACGGGCACCGGGGTGGGCGCAGGAGCTGAAGCTGGCACGTCGACCACCGTCGGCACCTCGATCGTCCGCGTAGCCAACTTGAGCGCGGCAGGTGCGGTGGAGAAGGGATCTTTAATGGCGTCACCTGACGCCGCACGTTTCATCGCTTCATCCAAGGCATTTTCCAACGCCGTGACATCCTCGACGATTTCCCGATCAATCAACTGTTGGGCGAAGTCGACGACTTCGGCGTTTTCGCTGAGCTGGGATGCAATCAACCTCGCTTGCGAAAGCGTGAACAGACCTTTTTCGGCCCCGATAATGGCCAAACATTGAATCTCTGCACAGAAAGCCATTAATTATTTCGTTCGTAGATTGATCGAAAACGTAGTCGGTCGAAGCCGCGCGTCGAGTCCGAAGTGATGCTTAACGAAAAGGCCCCTGCCCAGCTGGCGCGGCTCAATTGAGCCGCTAAAAACCAGCCAGCCAGGGGCGCCCCAGATCGTTAGGCAGAAAGAGACATCGCCGGCGCGGAATTCGCCTTCACTGATTTCGTCGAGGCCGCATGACGGCATTCCGTGATCGCCTGCTTCATTTCCTCAAAGGAACAGGGTTTGCCCAAAAAGGCATTGACCCCGAGTTGGCGTGCCTGCGCAGTCTGCTCCTCGCTGATAAATCCGCTTAGAAAAATCACCGGGATATGGCGGGTCGCATCGGACTGGCGGAGATTTTGCAACACCTCCAATCCGCCCATGCCGGGCATATTCACATCACAAATCACCAGATTCGGCGTGAGCGCTCGCACGAGCCGGAGGCCCTGCGCGCCTTCCGCCGCAACCGTCACCTCATAACCGCAGGATTCCAAAAGCAACTGGGTGACTTGGCCCATCGAGCCCTCATCCTCGATCAAGATTATTGAATAGGGAATCGGCGGCCGGGAAGCGGAATAAGGCGGATTGCTCCGGCGGATCGTGTCGAAGGTTACTTTTTCAATTTTTGCATTCATGGGGCTTGAGATTGGAATAAGGTGACGAAACTAAATTCAGATCCGGGCGGCTTCGCGGGTCAGACGACCTTTGCTGACAAGCGTGCGGGCCAATTCGATGCGGAGCTCGCTATCGCTGGCGGCATAAGCCGCGACGACGACCCCGATCAGATTGCGCTCATTCACCGACTCGCGATCAGCTTGATCGTTGTTCACGCCTTGGACCACATAACCGTGGGCGTCTTCACCGATGACCGAGTGGGCGACGACATGGCCATTGCGCTTCGTGTAGACGAGGGTCATGCCTTTTTTGATGTCCCGGTAAGCAATTGGGCGGACCACGATGGCCGTGTTCGGATTGTAGAGCGGCTGCATCGATTCACCGATCCCCCAGAACGTTTGGGCACCCGTCATTGCTGCGGCGGCCTGCTCGGCGATTTTCATCTGGCTGCCTTCAGCCACAATTTGGGGCGCGGGGGTCTGGGTGATGATTGCCGCGAGTTGACGATCAGACTTAATTCCCGCAGAAGCGACGGTCGTGGCAAAAATCATCCCCAAAAACACGGCCACTTGGCTGAGTTGGCGGATGGCGGGGACGTTTTGCATGGGACTACTATCCCATAAACGGCTTTTTCCGGGTATCCGGCTTCCCCCGTAACGTCGCCTACGGAATACCGCTAAGGTCATTCCACCTCGTGCCGTTGAGTGATTAACGCCCATTCACTTCAAACCGTACCAGCCCGACGCATCCCGCACCCATTCCGCAAGTTGGGCGAACACCGCAAAAAACCGCCTCCCCTCCCCCATGATTCGTGTGCTTTATGCTGAAGATGACCCCAACGTCGCCGCCGTGGTGCGAAGCTATTTCGAGCATTTCGGCAAAGAGTGCTCACTCGAAATCGTCATCACCGGCAAGGCTTGCCTCGACCGGATGGCCTCAGGGACGATCGATGTCCTTTTGCTCGATCTCGTACTGCCCGACATCGACGGTTTAAATATTCTTGGCCAACTGGCCGTGCGCCACGACCGCACTCCCGTCGTCATGATCAGCGGACACGGACAAAACGATCTCGCGGTCCGCGCGCTCCGGGCCGGAGCCGTCGATTGCGTGGATAAATCCGCCACGCAATTTCTCCAAGTCGTCGAGATCGTCAAACGCGTGCACGCCGAGCACGCCGCCTCGCGCTCTTCCCGCTCGCCGCACCCGACCCGGACCGAGCCCTACCAGATATTGTTAGTGGAAGGCTCCGCTCCCGTCGCGACGCAAATCCGCGAATACTTCCAAAAGAACGCTCCCCAATTCGCACTCATCGTCGCGGCCACGCTCGGAGAATTCGCCCGCTTTCTCCACGAAGGCGCCCACGCGCACGCGGTGGTGATCGGGCCCACGCCCGCCAACACCCGCCCACTCGATATTCTCCGCCAGCTCCGCACCGAAGCCACGTTCATTCCCGCCGTGCTCCTCTCCGCGCGCAACGACGGCGAGACCGCCATCGCCGCATTCCAACTCGGCGCGCAGGATTATATTCTCCAAAAACAGGAATACCTCACCGAACTGGTTTTCTCCCTGAACAACAATCTGCGCCGCGCGGATATCGAACGCCAAAACATCCGGCTCACCCGCGAACTCGAGGAGCTCAACCAATCGCTCGAAACGCAAGTGACCGCCCGCACCGCCGAGCTGCGCGCCCTCTCGCTCCGTCTCTTGCAGATCCAGGAAGACGAACGCCGCGCCATCGCCCGCGAACTGCACGACCAAGTCGGCCAAATGCTCACCGGCTTAAAGTTTCAACTCGAAGCCGCCACCGCCCAAGCCGGCCCGGCCGCGCAGGAAAAGTTATCCGAAGCCACGATCACCGCCACCGATCTCATGCGTCACGTCCGCGAGCTCACCCAGCTCTATCGCCCGCGCGTGCTCGACGACCTCGGCCTCCAGCCCGCGCTCGAATGGCACGCGAAACAATTCCAACGCCAGACCGGCATTACCGTTTCCCTCGATCTCGCCCTGCCAGCCGAACGGCTGCCCAGCGAACTCGAAACCGTGATCTTCCGGATCACCCAGGAAGCACTCACCAACATCGCCCGCCACTCTGGCGCCAAGACCGCCGCGATCAGCCTCAGCCACGAGGCCGAACAACTGCACGTGGAAATCTCCGACCAAGGCAAAGGATTCGAACTCGCTCCCGTGCTTGAACGCCGCGATGCCATCGGCCTCGCCGGCGTGCGCGAGCGGATCCACCTCGCCGGTGGCCGGCTCGAGATTGTCTCCCAACCCGGTCAAGGCACCAGGCTCAACGCCACCTTCCCTCTTCCCCTCCTCGCACCCGCATGATCACCGCCATCATCGCCGACGATCACGAAATTGTCCGCCGCGGACTCCGCAGTCTGTTGGAAGCCCACAACTGCAAACTCGTCGCCGAGGCCGCAGACGGCTTAGCCGCCGCTCAAGCCGTGGAGAAATTAAAGCCGCAACTGCTCTTCCTCGACTTGAACATGCCGCGCCTGCACGGCCTCGAAGTCCTCAAGCAAGCCCGCACCAGCAGTCCCCACACGAAGGTCATCGTCCTCTCCATGCACAACGACGAGCCGTACGTCATCGAGGCCCTGCGCGCCGGTGCCGCCGCTTATCTCTTGAAAGGCTCCGAGTCCGAAGACATCGCGCAAGCCCTCAAGGAAGTGATGGCCGGCCGCCGCTACCTCAGCGCCCCGCTCTCCGAATGGGCCATCAACGCCCTCGCCACGAAAGTGGCCGAGTCCACTGATCCCCTCAGCAGCCTTTCTCCTCGCGAGCGTGAAGTGCTGCAATACGCCACCGAAGGATATGGCAATCCCGAGATCGCGGAAAAATTATTCATCAGTCCGCGCACCGCCGAAACGCACCGCACCAATCTCATGCGTAAACTCGGCTTGCAGTCCCAGACCGACCTCGTCCGTTTCGCCATCCGCAAAGGCCTGCTCACGGCCTGAATCAGAGCATGAAGTGTTGAGAGACTGGAGTTGAGAGCTGAGAGCCGCTTCTCAGAGCTGATATTCGTTATTCCTGATTGTACGGATACTCCACATTTTAGTCTGCCCTCCACGCCCGAGCGCACAACTGGGCCGGAATCATGCCGTCGAATTCGTATTTCCGAATGAGCAAAAAGAAACCGAAAGGTGGTCGCCGATTTCCCCATCGGCGATCGAGCGTCGGTGTGGAAACCGACGCCCACCCACTGCATGATCCCGGCTGCGCACCAAGGTTGATCGGAATATTATCTCACTTGAGAGTGCCGAGTTCTAGCGGTGTGGTCGGGTTACAGTAGGCGGGACGGTCCGACGCAATTCGGTTTGACGGTCGGCCAGCTTGATCGACAGATCGACGCAGCGATCGACGAGTTGGCGGAAGCGCTTGAAATTG
>JBBRBC010000076.1:0-15616 GCA_038206205.1 Opitutales bacterium | reverse complement strand
GTTCCCGGATAGCATGCGCTAACTCATCTCGTGCCGACTTGGTGATCTTTGTTTCCATATTTGCCATAGGGCGGCATGGTAAGATCGATGATGAGGCAACGGCACCTCATTGGTAAGATTTCTCGTGAGGCAATGCGACGGCTAAATTTTTCGAGCGACTGCTTCACCCGCTCAATGACATCGTAAGCTGCGATAGGAACAGGAGTGAGGTCTTAAGGCAAAAATATCAATAAAGGAGATAAACTGGATTTATCTTGTTTATGAGATAAACTGGATTTATCGCATATATCAGATATGGAATACGTCCTTCAAAACCCCCACCAGCTTGGCGCCGTGTTGCAGGGCGTGCGCCGAGAAAGGAACCTGACGCAAGCCATCGCTGGCGCCAAGGTTGGCTTGGCCCAGAACGCCGTTTCCGGGCTGGAGACCGATCCTGCTCGGGCCAGCCTGGCCCGAGCCTTCAAGCTGCTCTCTGCCCTCGATCTTGAACTGGTGGTGCGCGACCGCCGGAAGAATCGCACCAGGTCGGACTGGTAAACCATGGGCCGGCGCTCACATACCCGCTCGCTGGCGGTCTGGATGAACGGCCAACTGGTCGGGCACTGGCGGCTACCGGCCGGCGGCGGTCAGGAGTTTGCCTACGTGGATTCATGGCTCGCCGCACCCGAAGCGCGGCCGCTCTCGCTTTCCATGCCGTTGCGACCCGCCGCGCAGCCGTACAAGAAAGGCGTCGCGGAGTTTTTCGAAAACCTCCTGCCCGATAATGCCTCGATCCGGGCCCGTATGCAAAGCCGGTTTGGCACAGCATCGGCGGACGCCTTCGACCTGCTTGAAGAAGTCGGGCGCGATTGCGTCGGAGCAATACAACTGATGCGGCAGGGCGAGAAGTTGGACGTCAAACGGATCACCGGCCATCGTCTGACAACCGCTGGCGTGGCCAAGCTGCTGGCAGGTTCGCTGGGGAGCACGTGGGGCCAGAACGAAGGAGAAGATTTTCGGATCTCTCTGGCGGGAGCGCAGGAGAAAACGGCACTCCTGTGGCAGGAAAACAGATGGCATAGTCCAACCGGGACCACACCGACGACGCACATTTTTAAGTTACCCATGGGCCTCGGCCCGCAGGGGCTGGACCTTTCAACGTCAGTCGAAAACGAGTGGCTTTGCGCTCACATCATCCGGGCCTTCAAGATTCCCGCCGCCAACTGCGAGATCAGGCAATTTGGCGACCTCAAGGCTCTCGTGGTCGAACGCTTCGATCGCAAGCTGGCCGCCGGCGGCAAATGGTGGTTACGCCTGCCGCAGGAGGACTTTTGCCAGGCGACCGGCACGCCGCCCGCACTCAAGTACGAGAACGATGGCGGGCCGGGCATCACACGAATCATGGATTTGCTGCTGGGTTCGAGCGAGGCGGCAGCCGACCGAGCTGACTTCATGCGCACCCAGGTTGTATTCTGGCTCCTCGCCGCCATCGACGGGCACGCCAAAAATTTCAGCATCTTTTTGGAAGCCGTCGGTCGGTTCCGCCTGACCCCGCGCTATGATGTGCTGTCCGCTTATCCCGTGCTCGGTCATGGCAAAGGCAAATTGGCCGTCCAGAAGATCAAAATGGCCATGGCGGTCCACGGGAAGAACAGACATTACGAATGGCGAAGCATCCGCGCTCGCCACTGGCTGGAAACCGCGCGGCGCTGTGGCTTGCCGGGAATGTCTGAAATCCTAGTCGAGTTGGCGGAGATGACCCCAGCGGTGATCAGCGCAGTCTGCAAGAAACTTCCCAAGGGGTTTCCTCAGCTGATCGCGGATTCAATTTTGCATGGGTTGCAGCAAGCCTCGCGTGAGCTGGCTGAAGCGCTCGCGCATGCTCACCAAGGGCGCTAGCGCGATTCAAGGAGGCTTGGAACCCGAGTTGCAGCCAACTTCGCCTTGCGCTTCAGCGCGCACCACTCTTTCAACGGACGCCGTTCAGGAACGGCCAAAATGACGATCGAAATTGGCTTTAGCCACACGACGATGCGGGCTGCCCCACGAGAATGATTATATGTTTTGAATCTTCTTCTCAAAATCCGGCTGATGAAGCGTGGGGAAAGCCTGAAAAGCGTAGAGGCCAGAATTAAAACAAAAAGCCCGCCATCGTGGGAACGACGGCGGGTTTTGTTTTTTGATCGCGGATTGGTGGAGGTGAGGGGAGTTGAACCCCTGTGCCCCTGGCCTTCGCGCACCGCATCTACCTATATAGCGTCGGTTTGGTTCTCGCCTCGGAAGGCGCGTGGACGCGCGCTCCTTCTTCGGCCAGCCGTGAGGAAGATACGGCGGCGACAGCACGACGGATGTCACCGCTATTCCTGCTGTCGGCGTTTCCATCCACCAGCAGGAGTCGTGGTGGAAACGTGACCGCACTTAGGCGGCCATTAGCATTTCTTCGTTGTTGCCGTTTGTTTGTTTCGAAGGGGGATTAACGAGAGACCTTCGGCTCTCGACAGGCAGCGGCGCACTCTAACCAAGGGTCGAATCCGGAACACCCCCAAAGTGAAAAGAGACTAAGAGTCGAAAAGACTCAGAGACTAAAAGCGGGAAGGACCAAGTGACCAAATGCTGAGCACGCGATCAAAGAACAAGACGGTCAACGTGCCACACCTTGCCTTGAATGCAAGCCCGGTGGCGGTTGCCGTAGCTATCCCTTTGTCTCGCAAAGACGGCGATAGTATTCCTCGTAACGCCCAACGATGCGTTCGGCGGAGAATAATTCTTTGGCGCGGGCTTGGCCGGCGGTGCCGAGAGTGGTGCGGCGGGCGGGATCGGCCATGAGTGATTCGGTGGCGCGGGCAAGGGCGGCGGTGTCGCCGAAGGGGATGAGCAGGCCGCTGCGATTGTGCTCGATGACTTCGGGTATTCCGCCGACGGCGAAGGCGGCGCTCGGGCAACCGAAGGTCATCGCTTCGAGAATACTCAGGCAGAAACTTTCCATCTCGGAGGTGAATATACCGAGATCGGCGGCGTTGAGGTAATCTTCGATGGCGGTGATTTTTTCGCGAATGACGATGCGATCAGCGATGCCGAGCTGAGCTGCGATGGCGGTGAGTTCGGTGGTGTCGCCGCCAGCGAGCACGACGAGTTTGAAGGAATTACGCGGCTGAATCTGTGTGATCGTTTGCAGGAGCAGATCGATGCGTTTCACCGGGCGAAGATTCGAAGCGTGCAAGAGCATCGCTTCGCCGGGGACGAGACCGAGCTCGGTGCGCACGGCTTCGCGGGTGCGGGTGGGTTTCTGCGGGGCGAAGAAGTTGGGGATGACTTTCACCTTGCCGCAGTAGTCCAAGCGCGTACGGACCTGACCTTGGAGAAATTGCGAGACGGTGGTCACTCCGTCGGCGGCTTCCAGCGCGTGACGGATGGCGGGGCCATAACCGGCGTCGCAACCGAGCAACATGACATCGGTGCCGTGTAAGGTGACGATGACGCGCGGACGTTTTTCAGCCGGCAGCATCGACATCGCCAGCATGGCGGCGGTCGCGTGCGGCACCGCGTAGTGGACGTGCAGAATATCGAGCTGATGCGCGACGCTGACCTCCGCCATCTTCACCGAGAGCGGCAGCGTGTAGTCGGGATATTTGAAGAGGTCGTAGTCGTTGACCTTGACCTGATGGAAATGAATCCGTGGTTGGTCGCGCGGCATGCGGAAGGGTGCCGCGTGGCTGATGAAATGGATTTCGTGGCCGCGCATCGCCAGTTCCTCGCCGAGTTCGGAAGCGAGAATGCCGCTGCCGCCGACGGAGGGGTGGCAGGTGATGCCGATGCGGAGCGGGCGAGTGGAGATCATTTAACTTTGTTTGGTGGAGACGAGGTGCCCTCACACTGCGAGGGAAAAAAGGTGGTCGCCGATTTCCATATCGGCGATCAGCGTCGGTGTGGAAACCGACGCTCACCAATAGCAAATATTCGGGCGAGAATGTTCGGGTGGATTCGTGTTCATTCGCGGTATAATAATCAGGTGTTTCAAAATTTGCTGGCGGCGCGAGTGAGCGGCGCCAGCGAGGAGAAGACGAGCGGATCGTTGGGCCAGAGGGGTTGGGCGTGGGCGACGCCGGCGTTGAGACCGTGGACGCGCGCGCGGGCGAGTTGGAGTTCGACGTAATTGCGCGTCTTCATCTGCGAGGCGTGCGCTTCCATCGCTTTGGTCCAGGTGGCGACTACTTCGGGCGAGGAAATATCGATTAGCACGGGTGGGGCTCCGGCGGGTTCGGCGCCAGGGCCGAGGGCGTAGAAAAATAATTCACCAATTGCGTGAGGCGTGAGAGTATTTAATTCCGCAAGGCCACCGTAACGGGCGAGGCGGGTGGCATCACGCACGAGCGTGCCGAGTCGCCAATGATCGGGATGTTGGTTTTGCGCGGTGGTGGGCGCGAGGACCAGAGTCGGACGTACGCGCCGGAGAATGGCCGCGAGCTTGAGCGCATGGGCGGAGCTGAGTTGCAGATGGGCGTCGCCGTCGAACTCGACGAATTCGAGCGTGGCACCGAGAAGCTTCGCGGCTTTTTCGGCCTCCTTCGTGCGCACGGCGGGGGTGCCGTTGGTGCCGGCCTCGCCGCGTGAGCAGACGACGAAGTGAATGGGCCGGCCGGTCTGGGCTTCGCGGGCGATGATGCCGCCGCAGCCAAATTCGATGTCGTCCGGATGCGCGCCGAAAGCGATGAGGGGGCTGGATGATTCGGCGTGTTTCATGGAATGGGATGAAAAGGAGAATGTAGTTTAATAGACTACAAACTGGTTTGGTGGGTTGGGGGTTCCGTGTAGGCTTCGTCGGAGCGGTCGATGGGGGCGCGGTTGATGAAGAGTATTTCCGGGGCGTCGGCTTTGTTCAAGTACGCCTGCTCACCGGCGCCAGATATATAGTGAGTGCAGTGGATGATGGATTGCATCCAGTGCAACCGGCTGTCGCGGGTGGGACTGACTTGTTCCTTGGTGAAACTGGTCGCGGGAAGAGTGATGTAGGCGTTGCCGCCTTCGTGGAGTTGGAGAGCTCCCTCCATGAGGCGGGCGCGGACGGTCTCGCCTTCGTACGGCACATCCACGAAACAATCGGTGATCTCGCACGCGGCGCGTCGAACGACGAGATCGCCCGAGCGGACGACCCGGATGCCTTCGAGCAGGCCCATGCGGCGATAGAGCTCGAGGCAGAAGTCGGCGACGTTGGTGGCGGTGGTTTGCTTGAAGGCTGCGACCCAGCGCGGATCGACGTAGTTGGGGAGTTGGCGCGCGGTGTTGGTCTGCCAGTCGGCGGCGATGCGCTTGAGGGAGAGTGGGGAAAACTTGCGCTGCACTTTGCTGGGGCAGGTGAAATTAAACGTATACGGTTCATTTGTTTTGCGGTGACGCAGCGTGGTCTGGGTTTCACGCGGGTCGTGGTCGCTGTCGTGGTAGAAAAAAACAATCTCGCCGCCGATCTCGGCCTGCAGTTTTCGGGCTGTCGCAACTTTGGCGTAGAGAAACCGTCGCGGGAAAAACCCGCAAGGTTGCTGGCCGAAACAGATGATGGGGGCGGCTGACAAAGTGAGGGTGAAAATGAGAGTAGCCGAAGGGCTATGCAGTAGCAGAGTGCGGAAGAATTGACTGGAGGATCAGGCTGAATCCGACGCAGACGAAGCAGCCGATCGGATTGAGCCAGAGGTAACCGATTTCGTGGGCGGGATAGGCTTTGCCGAGGAAGAAAATCGCGAGCACGACCGCTTGCGCGGCGATGGCGGCCCAGAAAACCGCCGTGCCTTTCACGTGCTTGATAAAGAAGGCGACGATAAACACCCCGAGCAGCGCCGGGTAGAAAATCGAGGCCACGATGTTGAGCGCCTCGATGAGATTCTCCGCGAAGCTCACGAAGAGCGCGAAGCCGATGGCGAACAGGCCCCAGATCGCGGTGAACCATTTCGCGACGCGGACGTTGCGCGCCTCGTCGGGGGCGGCGAGCGGGCGAAAGTGACGCCAGAGATCGATCGTGGTGGTCGTGCTGAGGGCGTTGAGCTCGCCGGCTTTGGAGGAGAGGGCGGAGGAGAACATTACCGCGAGCAGCAGACCGATTAAACCGTGGGGGAGTTGCGTCAGAATAAAAGTGATGAAAATGAAATCGGAATCCTTGGTTTTTTTGGTGGAGGGATCGGCCGTTTGCAGGGCAGCGCGCGCCTCCTGGCGCATGGTATCGGAGGCGGCTTGGGCGGTGAGCAACGCGGCCCGGGTGGCGGATTCTGCGGTGGGATCGTTTTGCTGGCGCGCGGAGACCCAGGCGCGGATTTTAGCCTGTTTGTCGGCGTGGAGGGCGGCGTGTTTTTCCTCCAATGCTTTGAACTTCTGTCCCTGCGGGCCCTGCGCCTGAAGTTGCCAGTGAGCTTGGTTGAAAAGCACCGGCGTATCGGGTTGCAATTGATAAAAGACAAAAAGCATCGCGCCGAGGATCACGATGAAGAACTGCATGGGAATTTTGAGAACGGCGTTGAACATGAGACCGAGGCGGCCTTCCCGGAGTGAAGCGCCACCGATGTAGCGCTGCACTTGGGATTGGTCGGTGCCGAAGTAAGACAACGAGAGAAAAAATCCTCCGAGCAACCCGCTCCAGAGGGTGTAGCGCAGTTTCAAATCCGGCGTGTAGTCCACGCCTTGGAGTTTGCCGAGGGCGCCCGCGATCGGGAGCGCATCGGCCGGGAGCTTGGCCACGAGCACGATAAACGCCGCAACCATGCCGACAAAGATCACGCCCATTTGCGCTTTCTGGGTGAGATTGACCGCCGCACTGCCGCCGGTGACGGTGTACACGATGGCCAGCAGGCCGGTGGAAATAATCGTCACGTCCAATCGCCAGCCGAGAATGGTGCAAAGAATAATGGCGGGAGCGTAGATGGTGATGCCGGCCTGCAAGCCGCGTTGCAGCACGAACAAACCGGCGCCGAGCAGGCGGGTTTTTTTATCGAAGCGTTGGCCGAGAAATTCGTAGGCGGTGTAAACGCCGAGCTTGCGGTAGATTGGTAGAAACACCGCGCACACGAGGATGAGCGCAAGGGGCAGGCCAAAATAATTTTGGATAAACGCGATGCCATTTTCCGCGGCTTGGCCGGGCAAGGAGAGGTACGTGATCGTGCTGGCCTGAGTTGCCATGACGGAGAGTCCGATCGTGCCCCATTTGGTGGAACTGCTGCCTTTGAGATAGGTGTCGAGGTGATTGGTGTGGCGGGTGCGCCAAGTGCCGTAGGCGACAATGCCGAGAATAGTTCCGAGCAGGACGATCCAATCGATCGCGTTCATGCGTAGTAACGGGTGAATACCGTGAGCGCGATCACGACCACGACGAAGCAGCCAAAGACAAAAAGATAAACTCCGCGCCAGGTGCGGAAGCCGGGCACGCCGGGCGAATCGTCGTCAGGTGCGGGAGGCGGAGAGGCGTTCATTAAAGAAAACTTGAACCACTAATCCACACTAATGGGCCACTGATAAAACTCAGCGATCCGGTCCGGAAATTAGTGATCATTAGTGTGGCTTAGCGGTTTATCTGATCGGTTGATTCGCTGGCCTTATTTTCCGAGGGAGAGCAAATTTGCGAACAGGCGGTGCGCACCCGGATTGCCGGCAGGTAATTGACGAAAGAACGAGAGGCCCGTGTACACGTACCATCCTTTGCCGTGCTTTGCGATGAGCAGGCTGCTCTTCAGTGGCTGCTCTCCCGGATCGTTCATCGCGAAGACGGCGGTGTAATGTTCTTCGTCCCAACTGCTGGGAAAATAGGCGCCGCGCTCCTGCATCCAACCGTCGAAATCCGCGACGGTGATTTTGTTCGGCGTGTTCAACGCGGGATGATCGGGGGCGAGAAAAGTGACCGCAGCGGATTCATCGGTGACGCGCCAAGTGGGGGCCGGGCCCTTGAGGGAAAGCGTGTACGGCCCGAGGAGCGATTCGTTGAGGGCGTTGTTGGGGCGATTGTATTGGGCGATGACGGTGCCGCCGGCTTCGACCCACGCGAAGAGTGCAGGCAAATGAGCGGCGAGATCCTTGCGCTCGTTGAAGGCGCGAACGCCAAGGACGACGGCGTCGAGTCCGGCGAGTTTTTCGGCGGTGAGATCGGCGCCGGTGAGACGCGTAACGGTGTAACCGAGTTGGGTGAGACTTTCCGCGACGTTATCGCCGGCCCCGGGCAGATAGCCGATGCGGTGACCGCGCGTCTGTACATCGAGCGCCACGGCTTTGAGCTGGGCGGGGCGTTGCAACAACTGCAGAGGGAGGTGCGCGTAGTTGAGGAGGAAACGTTCGGTGCCGTGGCGAACGCCATCAATTTCCGCAACCGCTGAGAGGTTGACGGAACCGGGATGGGCGGGGGCGGTGACTTGAAAAGTGAGGTGAGTTTTATCACCGCTGCGCGTGAGCGTGAACGGCAGGCTGGCCGGAGAAACAGTCCAGCCCGCGGGAGCGGCCAGTTGCAGTTTTCCGAGCGAGCCGGCGCGGGCGGTGGTGATTTCGAGGGAGATTTCTTTGGTGGCTCCCGGGGCGAACAGTTCCAATTCGTTGGCGAAGGCGAGTGATGCCGGGGAAATGATGGTGAGGCGTCGGCGGGCTTGGGCGGGAGAAGCTCCGGCGACGAGTTGGACGGGCTCGTCGGCGATCACGATAGTCTGGCCGGAGATTTCAAAAACGAATTCGACAGGAAAAGCGGGAGGATTTTCCGGTTCACCGATCAAAGCAAAATCATCGACGCGAAACATGCCGGCGGAGCCATCGCGGCGCAGCCAGTAGGGTTGGCTGGAGGGAGTGGCGACAGGGAGGTTGCGCGCAGTCGCACGGGTGGTTGGTTGATTGGTGGTGAGATCGGCGCGGACCTTGAGTTGAGTTTTCAGCGCGGGATAGCGCACCGCCATCCAGCGCACTGGCACGGATGACGTGAGGCTTACTTCATGTTGCAGGGAAATGTTTTCTCCCGCGACGACTGCAGCTTGAGGAATCGTTGTTTCGACGGCGAGACCGAGGCAGTGCTGAATGATGCGGTCGAGATCGCGGCGCTTGTCGAGCACGAGTGCCTCGGTGGGTAGTGCGAGGAGTTTTGTGCGGAGGGCGAGCAGGGCCGGTACGCTGGCGGACGGATCGGCGGGATTAAATTGAGCGAGGGCGTCGTCGAGGAGGGGAATAATTTCCGCTCCGCCGGTCACGCGGGCCCAAGTCGTGTCGATACCGTCCATGATATCCTTCGCGGGAGGATCGCCGGCGAGCAGGAGGAATGTTTGCAGATTTGGCCCGGAGCCGCCGGAGCGAGCGGCGAAAAAACCGAGACCTTGGGTTTTGTGCATGGCGCGGCTTTGGTTGGCCATCGTGCCGAAGGGCACGCCGGTCACGGGATCGTTGCCCCCGATATCGAATTGGATCGTGGGTCCTTGGAGTGGGCTAACTCCACCCCAGGTGGAAACGTTCCAACCGATGCGTTTGGGTTGCCATGGTTGCAGGCCTTGGGCGATTTGCTCGGGATAGGCCGTGGGATCGCCCGCGAGTTGGAAAGCTTCGAGGGCCAGCATCGCCGAGGCGGTGTGATGGCCGTGACCGCCACTGCCGGGCGGAATCGGGAAACGCGTGATGATGACGTCGGGGCGGAATTTGCGGATCACGCGCACGACGTCGCCGAGCACGGTGGCCTGATCCCAGAAACGCAGGGTTTCCTCGGGAGATTTGGAAAAACCAAAATCGATCGCGCGAGTGAAGAACTGTTGGCCACCGTCGAGTCGACGGGCGGCGAGTAGTTCCTGCGTGCGGGCGACGCCGAGTTTTTCGCCGAACTCAGGCCCTAATTCATTTTGCCCGCCGTCGCCCCGGGTCATGGAGAGGTAGGCCGTGCGATAACTACGACCGCGCGAGAAAGCCGTGATCAACTCGGTATTTTCGTCGTCGGGATGCGCGGCGATATAGAGTACGGTGCCCGTCACTCGGAGCGAGCGCAGTTCCTGGAGAAGTGCGGGGACGAGCGTTGGTGCCGGTGGCGGCGTGACCGGAGCCGGGTCGCTCGCGCTGGCCGGACTGGCGAGAAGGAGCCAGCCGGCAGCGGAAGCGGCAAAGAATAATGCGCCGATGCGCTGAGACGCGCAGCGGGCCATTACTGCAGGCGTTTGATGAGGGCTTGGTTCAAGCCGACGTATTCCTCTTTGATGGCGCCATCGGCCTTGTTGGCAGCGTCCAGTGAGGCTTGGGCCGTAGCGAGGGCGCCGGCTTTGTCGCCCATTTTTTCCTGAATGAGCGCCTTGCGGTAAACGAAATAGAAAGCTTTGGGCTCTGCGGCGATACCGGCATCGATCCAGGTGAGGGCTTTCTTTAGGTCCAGACCGTTCTCGAGGTAAAACATCGCGGCGGGGGCGTAGGGTAGTTTTTCGCCACCGGCGGCCATAGCGGCCTCGATCTGCGGCACCAAAATTCCCTTGGTGTCGACGGTCAAGGAAACTGGCACGTGGGTCTTTTCCCAAGTGAGAAAAATGGTGGCGGAGGCGTCCCGGAGATCAGCGATCCCGATGCTGAAGGATTCGACGGCGGTGGGCATGGCAATAGGCTTGGCCTTGATGCGAGCGACGTCGTTCTTCGCGTCGTAGGCATAGGCGCCCCATTGACCGGTGACTTTATTCAGGATCACGGTCCACTCTTCCTTGCCGGGAATGGTGAAAAGGGCGTAAACGCCTGCGGCAACATCGGTGCCGTTAAGTTTAACCGGTGTGCTGAAGGAAATCTTCGTGGCGTTATTGGCGCCGGTGCGCCACACTTTATCGAAGGGCAGGAGGCCACCGAAAATCACGCGACCTTTCATGCTGGGCCGGGAGTAATTGATCTCGATGTCGGTGATGCCGACGCGCTGCTTGAGGTTGGCAGCGGGGCTGGCGGCGGGAAATTCGAGTTTGGGCGCCGCAGGAGTCTGGGCGGTCAGGCTGGCGATAAAACACAGGCTGCTGATTAACAGCAGGCCGAAACGGAGTAATTTATTATTCATAGTGGCTAAGGGTGGAAGCGGCAGAATAGTCAGAAGCGAAAAAAGAACAAGTGTCGTCACCGGAATCAGATAGTATTCTGGCGAGCCGAGCTAGAAACGGTCCAGGGAAGACTTGCCGCGAAAATAATTGAATAACATGTTGCTTGGAAAGTTCATCGTTATGCCAGCCAAGCCCAAATCAGTTTCATCAGTTGCGAAGATGAGCGAATATCGTGCACGGTTGCGCGCACAAGGACTGCGGCCAGGGCAAATCTGGGTGCCGGATCCGCGTTCGCGGGGGTTTGCCCGGGAATTGCGCCGACAAGTGGCGCGGTTGAAGGACAAGGATGAAACCGAAGCGCTGAACTTTATCGAGGCAGTGGCCGAGGAACCGCTTCGCTGATGCGCCGGGGAGATATCGTGACGGTGGCAGCTCCAGGTGATTATGGAAAACCGCGGCCGGCGGTCGTGGTCCAAGCCGATGCGCTGACGGAGGCGGGCATCCAAAGCGTGGTGGTTTGTCTGCTGAGCAGTCAGGTGGCCGAGGCTCCGGCCTTTCGCATCACTGTAGCCGCGGGAAAAAGCAGCGGGTTGGAGCATGTCTCACAGATCATGGTGGATAAAATTCTCGCGGTGCCGATCATCCGGGTTTGGTAAGGTGATCGGTTGTCTGGACGACGAAACTTTGCTTAGACTAAATCGCGCCCTGGCGTTTGTCGTGGGGCTCGCACAATAGGAAGCTTGGATCGATGCTGAACCTGCATTCATCACACTCAAAGACAAACACCGCTCACCCCGTCGCCAGCATTGTCATTGCGAGAAGCGGAGCGACGAAGCAATCCAGCGAGTTGGATCGCCATCATCCTTTGCCAAGGCTACGGACGACAGGCTGCCCGTCTTCGACAGGCTCGCGATGACAAGGCAAGTGCGATGCAGCCGAGTTAAAGAATTTCGGCGACCACGGGAAAATCGGCGGCGGCGAGATCATAGCGCGTGATTTCCTCGGGTTTGACCCAGGCCAGCGCGACGTGCTCGTGCGGGTGCGGCTCAGGGGAGGTGGCGGTCAGCGCGCAGACGAACGGGATCATCTCGATCACGACGGTTTTATAGTCGTAGGTGAAGCGGGGCAGGGTGCGGGTGATCACGATGTCGCAGCCGAGCTCCTCGTGGATTTCGCGGATGATGGCGGCGGCGGGGTCCTCGTCCGGCTCGACTTTGCCGCCGGCGAATTCCCATTTCAACGGCAGGAGTTTGTGTGGCGGGCGCTGGGCGAGGAGGACGAGGCCAGCGCGTGCGATGACAGCGCAGACGACGGGGACGGGAGTTGAGGCAGGGAAAACCACGGAAGACCCAGCACACACGGAAGCGCAGGGCCGGCAACGTTATCTTCCGTGGATTCGGAATATTCCGCAGTCAAATTCATCCACCCATGATGATTCGTTTTGAAACTTTGTAGGGCCGTCGCTTGTCGGCGTGCCGGCTGCCCGAGAGCGGCACGGCCACAGCGGTCTTCGCCAAGGCTGCGACCCGACAAGAGGGCCGGGCCTCCAGTCCGAATTCAAAACGTAAATGGTCAGATTCTGTAACTTTTTGAAAGGAGTCGTGTACTGGAGGCATGAACACATTCCTTAAAGTTCTTCTTTTGGCGGTTCTTCTCCTCGTGGCGATCAAACTCAGCCCGGTGATTTTTCTGGGGGCGCTGGTCGGTCTGGCCGCGGCGATGGCGCTGGGCATGGTGGGCTTTTCACTCGTGGCCGCGTTGGTGGCGGTGGTGCTAGCTTTGGCCGTGGCACTCTCGCCCGTGTGGATTCCTGTACTGGTGATTATGGGGTTGATCAGTCTCTTTAAGAAGAGCGGATCATCCTCGCCGCCACTCGCGGTTTAAAGAATTTAGGGGTCGTCTTAGGGGTAATAAAAAAACGGCGGTCCATGGCGGCCGCCGTTTTTTTGGGTGTTAGAAAGAAGTTGAAACTGATGGAAGCGGCGGGAGTGCTAGATAAAAACTTTTCAGCGTGTGAGCGGATTATTCCATTTCAATCCGGGGAAGCGGGTGAAATCGGCGTCGGTGGAGCAGAGCAGACTATTGTGCTCAACGGCCAGAGCGGCGAGATGAGCATCGGAAACGAGATTGGCGGTGGCGTGGCCGCCTTTGAGCATTTTTTGAAAAGTAATCCAGTGCTGCTCGGTCGGCTCGATCA
Source organism: Opitutales bacterium (assembly GCA_038206205.1). Classification (GTDB taxonomy): domain Bacteria; phylum Verrucomicrobiota; class Verrucomicrobiia; order Opitutales; family Opitutaceae; genus Didemnitutus. Next base: position 2,455 of record JBBRBC010000076.1, on the reverse strand, counting down.
GACGGACACAGGGTTGATCGAGCCAGCTTTGCACGCGTTCGATGGCTTCTTTAAGGGTCAACGGCCGGCGATGTAGTCGGTGGTTGGTGCTGATCCGAATAAAGGCGGTGAGGACCGGCCAGCACAGGAGAACCGGGGCGGTGCCACTCAATTGGCTATCCCACCAAGTCCGGGCCACTTCATGTTGCGGGGAGAGACTGTCCTCGGCGTACAGCAGCAGATTGGCATCGATCAGGATCACGGGTGATCCTCCCCTTCGGCCCGGGCCAGCAGTTCGGAAATGTTGTCGTAGCTCAGTCCTTCGCGCAGGCCGAGCGGGCGGGGCTTGGTGTGGTAAGGTTTGGCGATAGCCGGTTTCAACAGCTCTGCAAGTCCGAGCCGCAGGGCGGTGTTCACGATCTGCTTGAACGGACGGCCTTGACGGGCGGCCACCCGCCGGGCTTTCAGCGAAACATCGGGGTCGAGAGTGAGGGTGGTACGCATGCAGGCATCATGATGCTAGTTAGCATAGCGTCAAGATGCGTCATATCCAGCCAATGCTCACTTGCCACTCGCTGACCGGTCTGCCTCACTTCGCGCCATGGCAAAAACGGCGGATGATCCGCATCAGTTTGTTTCCCGGATCAGTCTCGTGGGCCGCAGCTCCGGGATGGTGAAAACGTTGGCGGGTTTCAAGAAGCAGCATCACACCGTGCCGGATGCGGTGAATGCCACGACGACGACGTTTCTCGGGAAATTGTGCGTGAGTGAGTTGTCGGCGGAAAGTGAACAGTTTTTCCAACGGGCGAAGATCGCACTGGATTACCGGCGCAAGGATCTGGCGTTGGAAGTCGCGAGTCCTCAGGCGGTGCTGACGGCGAAGGATTTCACGCTGGAGATCGCCTATGCGCTGGAGACGGGCAATCCAGCGGGCTACGAGGTCACGCGCACGTTGCACAGTTTACGCAGCGGGGAGTTGGTGAGCCTGCCGGAGTTCAATGAATTGTTCGACGCGCTGTTTGGCGGGATCGTTTTTGGCCTGACCAAGGGCGCGCGGGTGGAAGCGGTCATCGATGCGATCGAAGAGCGCGGCGGCGAAGGTGGACTTACGGTGAGTTATCCGTCGGATTATCGGCATTGCGTGCTGGCGGTTGAAGGAGTGTCGGCCGAGGTGATCTGCGACGGATCAACGCTGGAGATGCGTTTTCCAAGTAACGGCTCGCCGCGAGAGTTGGTGGAGACATTCGCGGTGGTGCGCTCGGCGTTTGCGCTCACGAAGGACCGCGTGCTGGCCGGATTGCTTTGAAGTATTGGGATAGAAATTCCCGCTTTTTCGGCTCGGGGTGTGAAGGGCCGGTAAACGTCCGGCTAATTATTCGTGAGAAGGAACCGATCTCGGCCGGCCGGGATTCTATCGGTTGAATCTCTCCCAGGAACAGTCTCAGACATTCTGCCCCCAGGCCGTGGAGAGAAGTGGGACGAGGAAACGAGCTGAGCCTGTAACCAAGACTTGGCTCGCGAAGGGTAAGAAGAAAAGGATGGCACAGTTGAGCCGTCTCCGCGCTAAATTTATTTTAGTCCGATTTCGCGGCGTGAGTTGGACGAAAATCGATTCACTTGATCGCGTCACCTCGATCACGTTCAGCCCGACGAAGGTCGATGATGCTTTCCTCACCACCGAGACCGACGGCCTGTGGCACTCCGCGAATATTCACGCGACGTCCCCGGTCTTCACCCGCGTAGCGAACTATCCCTTCCGCCAACCCGCGCGAGTGATCTTCAATCCCTACAACCCGAGTGAAATCTGGTTAACGAGTTTCGGCCACGGGTTGACGGTGGGAAACCTCGCGGCGACCGTGATCGCGCCTTTCAATGCCATCATCACGATCACGGGCGAGTAGCTTGGTTTTCCTCGGGCGAGTAACCGATTTGGTTGCAGATATTTTAGCCGTGTACTTCATTGTGGCTGCTTTGTCACGTGACCGGTTTGACGCTGGGGCTCAGAGTCCGAAGTCAGAGTCCGAAGTCGGAGTACGGAAAGTAAAGTCGAGGAGATTGCGGGTGTTTTCACTAGGCTCAGAGCAGCGGTGCATTCCAGCAATCCGATGCATACCGGCTTTAGTCTGCCAAAAGACTTGATCGTTTACTGCTAGTCGGCACCCATCATCAGCTCGGGCCAAAACTATCAATTCTACCCTTCCGGATATTCAACTGCACAAAATCGCCGTTCCCCCAACCTTTCGTGCTTCAAAACCGAACATAGTAGCTCTCTGAAAGTTAGCCTCGTGGGCAATAGGCGGAGGTCATCTGATAGGACAGTGCGGCAAAAAAACATTTTCAACGGCACATTCAAGGATCAACTTGAAGAAGCTTTTGATTTAAGTTCTTGGAAACATTGGGCTGGGGATTTCCAGCCGAGGATTTTTCTGGGGCGCTCGTTGAGCATTTCCTGATAGGCGCTGAGTTGTTGGTAAGA
>JBBRBC010000075.1:0-16857 GCA_038206205.1 Opitutales bacterium | reverse complement strand
CCTGCCGGAATATCTGGCTGCTCTACCCCAAGACCCAACCTTCGCGATATTCCTCCGACCGCGGATTGACCTCTCACGCATCGAGGGCACCAGCCTCGCCGCCGCCGCTTAATCCCCCAACGAATCCGGCACTCTCAAGTTAGGTACACGAAATATTTTCCAATAATCACCCGGGGTGTTTCCCTCTGCGGTGCGCCCAAATAGCTCTTGCCTATAAATCCGGCGCCGACAGCTTCCGTGCGTTGGGTTGTTTGTTAAATTCTACCGCCACGGAAAATTATCAGGTGGGCGCGGAGTGAGCGCCCAGTGATGATTTGCATCCCGAATGTCGGGAACGAGCGGCCAGTCAGCAGCAATCAGCTCGGATCATCACATGTCAGATAACTCAAAGCTCTACGTCGGGAATCTTCCCTTCGCCAGCACGGCGCAGGATCTCGAAGCCCTGTTCAGCCAGGTTGGCACCGTCAACGTCGTCGAAATCATCTTCGACAAATTCACCGGTCGTTCCCGCGGTTTCGCCTTCGTCACGATGGGCACAGGCGACGAAGCCCAGAAAGGCGTGGAGAAATTCCATGGCCATGAAATCGAAGGCCGCGCCCTGTCGGTGAACATCGCGCGTCCCCGCGAAGAGCGCGCCCCCCGCGCCGAAGGTGAAGGCGGCGGCGGCGGTGGCTACCGCGGCGGTGGTGGTGGTGGTGGACGTGGAGGACGAGGCGGCGGCGGTGGCGGGTACCGCGGTGGTGGTGGTGGTGGCGGAGCCGGCGGCTATCGCGGTGGTGGTGATCGTGGTGATCGCGGCGATCGCGGAGAACGCGGCGGCGGTGGTGGCTACGGTCGCGAGTAATTCCACTCACCAATCAAAACTTTCAAGGCCGGACCAATGTCCGGCCTTTTTATTGCCCGATACCTTATTAAAGATCGCACAATAGACTGACGTACCTAGGGCGACGGGGATCGACCCGTACGTTGCGAGCTTGCCTCGTTCTGCTGGCCAGCAGAATAGCGCGACAAGCGCGCTCCCTACCACGGAACGATCCTATCGGTGTTTTGCGCGACATTTAATAAGGCAGGGGAATTCTTCCACCGTCACCAAGGCTATGGCGGACAAACCGGATGAGCCGTGCATAGAGACCACGCACCGCAACCACCACGCCGAGCCAATTCAATCGGAGTTCCACCACGAAACACCCAGAACACACGAAAGTCTGAGGACAGAAATAGTGGCTGAACGCGACCGATCATACGTTTCGTACGAAAGAATCACCGCGCCAGAAATCGTTTTCCCCACTCCGGCTGCGGCAGGGGCGATGACCGGTATTCGCCGAACAGCGCGTAGCGCGTCCGCGCGATCAGCTTGTAGAAAGGATCACGCAGCCCCATCGGCAAAATCCGCAACCACGACACCACGCGCCAGACTCCACCGACTTCGGCAGCCGCAGCCAAGGCACCGGAGGTACGGAGCAACGGCTCGCTGCGATCAGGCACATTCCAATTCGGCACGAAGACCAGCGAATCAAAATCTTCCGTCGGCAAGCCCTGCGCCCGCAAATAATTCTGCGCCGGCTCACTCTGCAACGGTGCGTAGTGCAGGCGTCCAGCTTTGTCGGACCGCAGCAGCAAACGCACGAGTCGGTTGCAGAGTCCGCATTCACCATCGTAGAGGAGGACGGGCTGGCGCATGGGATTAGGCGGAACGATCAAGTCGAGAGTCGAGAGACCAGAGTCGAGAGACCGATCCTCGGAACTGGCGTTCGCAGCTCTCGGCGGGATTATGCAATGAGTGGGCGTCGGTTTCCACGCCGACGCTCTGTCGCCGATGTGGAAATCGGCGACCACCTTTCAGATTGCAACGCCGCATTCGAAAGAACGCGTGCAACGGCATCGCTTCGGCTGAGGAAAAGAGGTATTCACTGCTCGGCCTGGCTCTCGACCCTCGACTGTAAGCTCTCGACTTCATGGTTCCCTCTCAGAGCAACGTTCCCTTCAGAATCAGGAATGCGAGGCTGAAGTAGATGATCAGGCCCGTCACGTCCACGAGCGTCGCCACGAACGGCGCGCTCGATGTCGCCGGATCAAAACCGAGCTTCTTCAAAATAAGCGGCAACATCGAACCCATCAGCGAGCCCCACAGCACAATGCCCACAAGGGACGAGCCGACCGTCGCCGCTATCAACATGTAGTGTTCACCGTAGATGCCGCTGAACTGGGCCCACAGCACGATTCGGATAAATCCGATGGCCCCAAGGATTGAACCCAACATGAAACCGGCCACCAATTCGCGTCGCATCACTTTCCACCAGTCGCGCAACCGAAACTCCCCGAGTGCCAGCGCGCGGATGACCAGCGTCGCCGCTTGCGATCCGGCATTGCCGCCTGAGCTGATGATCAGCGGCACGAAGAGCGCCAGCACCACGGCCTTTGCGATTTCATCCTCGAAATAACTCATCGCCGTCGCCGTCAGCATCTCGCCGAGAAACAAAATCACGAGCCAGCCGGCCCGCTTTTTCACCATCTTAATCAGACTGATCGTCGTGTAGGGCTCGTCCAACGCCTCGCTACCACCCATCTTCTGGATATCCTCGGTCGCTTCTTCCGAGGCGACGTCGAGCATGTCGTCCGCCGTGACGATGCCGATGAGTTTGCCATCCGGGTTCGTGACGGGCAGTGCGACGCGGTCGTATTGGCGGAAAACCTGCAGCGCCTTCTCCCGGTCATCCATGGGATTCAACATCGCATAATTGCCGTCCATCAGCGCGCTGACTTTGGTTCCGGGTTCCGCGAGCAAAAAGCGCCGCACGCGAATATCATCCAGCAAACAACCGGCCTCATCCGTCACATAAACCATGTTGAGCGTCTCCCGGTCGTAGCCGTGGGTCCGGATATAATCGAGTGACTCCCGTACGCTCCAATCCGTGTGCACCGCCACGAAATCGAGCGTCATCATGCGGCCGACACTGTGCTCGGGATACGCGAGGAGGTCCTGCGTGATCTTGCGCTCCTCGGGCGTGAGCAAGCAGATCAGCTGCATGGCCAGATCGAGCGGCAGTTCGTGCAAAAAAGCCGTGCGATCATCCGCCGGCAGTTCGTTCAACAACGCGCTGGTTTGCGCCTGAGTGAGCGTCTTCAGTAGCTTGTGTTTCGCATTGTGTTCCAGGTAGGAGAAAACCGCCGCAGAAAGCTCTTTTGAACACCCGCGAAACAACGCCGACAGATCCTCGATCGGCAACTCCGACAAAATGGGCGCCACATCCGACGCCAGCCACGGAGCCAGCTTGATTTTCAGCGCCGCGAAATCTTTTTTCGCGAGCAAGGTGGATATTTCCGTTCGAAAACTGGTGTTCGGCGCCGGCATGGCCGCCGCAACTTAGGCGCTGGCAGGACTCTGGCAACGACGAAGCTTCTTTCCGCGTGGACGTTCTACCGACTGATGTTATGTTCGAGGGATGCATGTGCGTCCGATAAATATATTCACCACTGGCGTTGGTCTCCTCGCACTCATGTTTGTATCGGCCTGTGATCGCGCCGCTCCCAAGGGCTATCAGGGTTACCTCGAAGGCGAATTCATTTATCTCGCCTCGCCGCTCGCCGGTCGGTTGGAAAAACTCGCGGTGCAAAAAGGCACACAAGTCAGCGCCGGCGCCCCCCTCTTCAACCTCGAGCAAGGCGCCGAGCTGGCCACGCTGCGCGAAGCAGCCGAACGGCTGCGTCAGTCGCAAGCCCGGTTAGCCGATCTGAAAAAAGGCCAGCGGCCGTCGGAGATCGCCACAATGGAAGCCCGTCTCGACCAGACGCGCACCGCCGCCGAGCAAGCGTCGCTGGAACTCGACCGCGCTTCCAAACTTCACGAGACCAAGGTGCTTTCCGACGACGATTTCGATCGCGTGCGCTTGAATCAACAAACAGCCACCAAGCGCGTGGCGGAACTCGCCTCGCAGCTCGACACGGCGCAACTCGGCGCGCGCGTCGATACTCTTGCCGCCGCCGAGGCCGACATCTCCGCCGCGCAAGCCGCGCTCGATCGGGCTGGCTGGGCCGTGGCGCAGAAAAGCCAGACGGCTCCGCATGCCGGGCTCATCTACGACACGCTTTATCGCGAAGGTGAATTCGTCACTGCCGCTGCGCCCATTGTTTCCCTGCTGCCACCCGAAAATATCAAGGTGCGCTTCTTCGTGCCCGAGGCGGAATTCGGCGCCTTGAAAACCGGCGGCACGATCAGGGTCTCGCTCACTGGCCGCTCCGAGACACTCGAAGCGCGCATCAGTTATCTTTCGCCCAAGCCCGAATACACGCCACCCATTCTCTACAACCGCGAAAACCGCGCGAAATTGGTCTTCATGATCGAAGCGACCTTCGAGCCCGCCGCCGCCCGTGATCTTCATCCCGGACAGCCGGTGGATGTCACGTTGGTGAAGTAAAGCCCACCTGCCATAAAAACCCCCGAGCGCGAGTTGAAATTCACAGACCACAAAGCAACCAAGGTGGAACCCGGCCTCTGGACGGGTTGGCTTGCGCATTGGAAAACAAAACGCGCCCAGAGGTCGCGTTCCACCTTAGCCATCAACATGACTCATTTTTCATGAGCGCGACTGACTACGTCATCGATGTTGCCGGCGTGACGAAACGCTTCGGAGCGAAGACGGTCGTCAACGCGATCGATCTCCAAGTGAAGCGCGGCGAGATCTACGGCTTCCTCGGGCCCAATGGCTCGGGCAAGACCACTTTCATCCGCATGCTCTGCGGCCTGCTCACGCCCGACGCCGGCTCCGGCACCTGTCTCGGCTACGACGTCCGCACCCAGCAGGCCGAGATCAAACGCCACGTCGGCTACATGACGCAGAAATTCAGTTACTACGAAGATCTCAGCATCCGCGAGAATCTGGATTTTATCGCACGCATCTACGACGTGCCCGACCGTGCGACCGCCGTGCAACGCAGCCTCGACCGACTCGGTTTGCAAAATCGCAGTGCCCAGTTGGCCGGCCAACTTTCGGGCGGTTGGAAACAGCGCCTCGCACTCGCCGCCTGCTTGATTCACTCACCGCAACTTCTGCTCCTCGACGAACCCACGGCGGGCGTTGACCCCAAAGCCCGCCGCGAATTCTGGGACGAGATTCATCGACTCGCCGCCGAGGGGCTCACGGTGTTGATCACCACGCACTACATGGATGAAGCCGAGCGCTGTCACCGGCTCGCCTACCTCGCGTACGGCAAGCTGCTCACTCGCGGCACGCTCAACGAAGTCCTCACTTCCTCGCGGCTGACGACCTGGACGGTGACTGGCCCTGAGTTGCGCGCGCTCGCCGATACTTTGCGCGGTCGGCCCGGCGTCGAGCAAGTGGTGGCGTTTGGCAACACGCTCCACGTGAGCGGCCGTGACGCCGCGCAGCTCGATGCCACGATTGCCGCCGTGCGCGACCCGCGGCACGAATGGCAAAAAATCCGCGCCGGTCTCGAAGACGTGTTCATCAGCCTGATGGATGAAGCAAAGGATAATTACGCATGAGCGGACTTCGTGCCTTTCTCCCCGTAGGGCCGGCGCTTGTCGCCGCGCCGCAGCTTGATTGTATCCGGATAGGGCGGGACCGCTGGGCCCGCCGCGAATTTCCAGGCGCACCACGATTCCAAACGGCACGCCCAGCGGTCGCACCCTACCTTTTTAGACGCTCCCCATGAACCGATTCACCTTCCATCGCCTGTGGGCCATCGTGCTGAAGGAATTCATCCAGATGAAGCGCGACCGCGTGACTTTTGGCATGATGGTGGGCATCCCGCTGATGCAGCTCATCGTGTTCGGCTTCGCCATCAACTCCGATCCGAAGCACCTGCCCGCGGCGATTCTCAGCGCCGATCAAGGCCCCTTCTCGCGCACGCTCGTGGCGGCGTTGAAAAACAGCGGGTACTTCACTCTCGTCCACGAGGCCGCCTCGGAAGCCGAGGCCCAACGCCTGCTCCAACTCGGCGATGTGCAATTTGTCATCAACATCCCGGTGGATTTCTCGCGCAACCTGCTGCGCGGCGAGCGGCCCACTGTGCTGATCGAAGCCGACGCCACCGACCCCGCCGCGGTGGGCCCCGCTGTTTCCGCGACGCGCGCCTTGGTCGACAGCGTGTTCAACCGCGATCTGCCCGGACCCTTGGCGAAACTTCGCGCGAAGGAAGGCCCGGTGAATTTCCAAATCCACGCGCACTACAATCCCGAGAACATCACCCAGTACAATATCGTGCCCGGCCTGATGGGCGTGGTGTTGACGATGACGATGGTGGTCATCACCGCGCTCGCCATCACTCGCGAACGCGAACGTGGCACGATGGAGAATCTCCTCGCCACTCCCGTGCGTCCCTTCGAGGTGATCGTCGGGAAAATCGTGCCGTACATCGCGGTGGGCTACATTCAGGTCACGCTTATTCTGCTCGCAGCGAATTACATTTTCCATGTGCCCATGATTGGAAATTTCGCCCTGCTCTACGCGGTGGCGTTGCTTTTCATCGCGGCCAACCTCGCGGTCGGCATCACGTTTTCCACGCTCGCGCAAAATCAGCTCCAAGCCGTGCAGATGGCATTCTTTTTCTTTCTCCCCTCGATTCTCCTCTCAGGTTTCATGTTTCCCTTTCGCGGCATGCCCGACTGGGCGCAGACCATCGGCTCGTGCCTGCCCAACACGCACTTCCTCCGCATCGCCCGGGGAATTCTCCTCAAAGGCAACGGTCTCGCGGAGATCACGCCCGAACTCTGGCCACTGCTGATCTTCCTCGCCGTGGCCATGACCATCGGCGTGAAACGCTACCGGCAGACGCTGGATTAATCGTGGATAATCGGGTCCGACAACTGAGGGAGTCGATGGACGTTTGGGTCCAGTCGAGCACGGTCCACTACCGGCGGCCACAGTCGCGGCCTTGGCGGTTTTTGCGAGGTGGTGCCGCAACGCTTTGCCGATCCCTTGGCCGCGACGCTCCAGCGCGAAGCTGAAACGCTGTACAAAAAATGCGGGAGGGGCGTTGCGCAGGCGACCATGCCGCCCAAGACGTTGGCCGCAGTCTATTATCACATCGCCCCCCTCCCCCAAAACACCCGGGAGATTCTCGGGAGCAAAGTTGGCCGCCGCAGGTGTCGCCGCAGGTGTCGCCGCAGGTGCGGTCGCAGGTGCGGTCATTTATGTGCGCGGAGATCTCGAAACCTCGCTGGATCATTATTACAACAAAGTCGTCGAGCCGACTTAACCAGAGGCCTCCGGGCCTGAGGATTGAGTGCGGTTGTAGGTGGCGAGCTTGTCTCGCAACGCGGCCGTGGTGCGGCAAGCGCACCACCTACCACCAAGCGAATCCCCCAATTTCATCAGGCTGGGACCAGCCATCGCCATCGCTACAGCCCGGCAAGCGCCTATCGCTACGCTCCGACTAATTTTCATTTCACCCGGCGCCTTTTTTGCAGGGTTGCAAAGGCGCGCGAAGCCCCTGATAAGCGTCTCTTCCTACATGCTCCGTAAGCTCATTTCCAAGATCAAGCAGTCCTTCAAATCGGGTGCAAAGCCGGCCGCCGCTAAACCGGCGCCCAGTCACGCCCCGAAGCACCCCAAGCCTGCGGCTAAGACCGGGCATCCGCACCACGACAAGCGCCCCGCTGCGCCCCGCCCGACTCACCAGTCATCCGGACGGCATCCGGCAACTCACGCCCATCCCCGTCCGTCCGGCCACGGCCACCAGACTCCAGCCCCACACGCCCCTCGCCCAACCGCCCACGCGCAGGTGCCCAAGCCCTTGCCCGAAGTGCCGAAAATGGACACGGCCTTCACCGCACTCGGCCTCGGTGATCGTCTCGCTTTCGCCGTACAGGAAAAAGGCTACGAAACTCCCACGCCGATCCAGGCACAGGCCATCCCTGTGGTGCTGGCGGGCCGCGACGTCATCGGTTCGGCCCAAACCGGCACGGGCAAAACGGCGGCGTTTTCCCTGCCGATTCTCCAGATGTTGGGCGGTCACGGCGCCATTCGTTGCCTCGTCCTCGAGCCGACACGCGAACTCGCCTTGCAAGTTGAAGAATCTTTTCAGAATTACGCCAAGTTCACCGATCTGCGTACCACCGTCATTTATGGCGGCGTCGGTTACGGCAAACAACGCGAAGATCTCGCGCGCGGCATGGATATTTTGGTCGCCACTCCCGGTCGCTTGCTCGACTACATGGAGCAAGGCGAAATCAAACTCGATCAGGTGCAGGTGCTCGTGCTCGACGAGGTCGACCGCATGCTCGACATGGGTTTCTTGCCCGACGTGAAACGCATCGTGCAGAAAGTCGCCAAGAACCGCCAGACGCTCTTCTTCACCGCCACCCTGCCGCCGGAAATTGAACAACTCGCCGCGTGGGCGCTGCGTGATCCCTTCAAGATCGCGGTCAGCCGCGAACGCTCCACCGCCGAGACCATCACCCACGCCTTCTATCCCGTGGTGCAGGCGCAGAAATTCGATCTCCTCGCCCAACTCCTCGAAGAAACCCAGTACAACAGCGTCATCATTTTTTCGCGCACCAAGAGCGGGGCCGATTACATCGCCAGCCGGCTCAAACAAGCGGGTCACACCTGCGCCGTCATGCATGCCGATCGCAGCCAGCCCGAGCGTGTCGATGCGCTCAAGGGTTTCAAATCCGGTAAATACGAAGTGCTCGTCGCCACCGATCTCGCCGCCCGCGGCCTCGACATCGCCGACGTGTCGCACGTCATCAATTTCGACGTCCCGGAGAATCCCGAGGATTACGTTCATCGCATCGGCCGCACCGGCCGCGCCCAGAAAACCGGCGACGCCTTTACCCTCGTGACCGAGGAAACCTGGCGCGATGCCCGCAGCATCGAGCGCTTCATCGGCCAGAGCATCGAATGGAAAAAGCTCCCGGGTTTCAATTACACCTACTCCGGGATTTTCGATGGTGGCGGCATGACCGGCACGGCGCTGCCCACCGGCGCGACCGCCAAACCCGCCAGCCGCCTCACCCGCGGCGGCCGGCGCTGAGTTCAGAAAGCAACAATTAGGTGGAACGCACCTCTGGGCGCGTTTTCCGCATCTGCGCTCAATCCAAACCCGCCCAGAGGTCGGGCTCCACCCAAGGCAAGCGCCGCAGCTCCGCGCTCAAAGCGCTTTCTTCACCACCGCCTCATACTCGGCGTGGTCCCACACTCCGCTCTTTTGATGGACGATGCGGCCCTCGCGATTGATCAAAAAGGTCGTCGGAATGGAGGTGAAATCACCAAAGAGCGACGGGGTGGAATCGTCGGCCAGCACGATCGTGTAGTTCATCCCGTTTTTCTCGGCAAATTTCTTCACGACCTTCGCGGCGATGGTATCGATCGAGATCCCGATCACCACCAAGCCGTCCTTGCCGTATTTCTTTTGGAGCGCGATATAACCGGGTATTTCCATCCGGCACGGCCCGCACCACGTGGCCCAAAAATCAATGACGACAACCTTGCCCTTGAACTGGGCAAAACTGACGTCGTGGCCATCGAGATCTTTCAAGGTCCAGGCCGGTGCGACCTGATTGATCAGGTCCTTAGCTTCTTCGGCCTGCACGCCGGTCGCTGAAAACAGCGCGGCGGTGCACAAACTGGTCAGCAAGAAAAGCGATTTGCATAGCGTCATGCCCGTAAGAGTAAGGAGCCCGAAGATGTATTCCCGAAAAACAGCAGGCCCGGAGTTTAATCCCGCAAATCAGCCGCCGCGCCCTCAGCCGTCAAGGTCTCGATGAATTTCCTCATCGCCGGAGTGAGCACCCGGCCCTTGCGATGGAGAATGGAAAGTGGTCGGGTGAATTCCTTCCCCTTAAACGGAATGGCGACGAGGGTGCCCTGTTTGATTTCCTGCTGCACGGTCGCTTGCGGCACGATCGCGATACCGTGATCGATCTCTACCGCGCGTTTCACCGTCTCGATATTGTCGAACTCCATCACGGGGGTGATCTCGAGATCGTTATCGCGGAAGATCAGATCAACCGCCTTCCGGGTGGGAATATCCGGATCGAAGCCGATGAATTTTTGGCCAGCGAGGGTCTTCAGATCCACTTCGGTGGCCTTGGCCAGCGCATGCTGGGGATGGGTGATCAGCACGAGGCGATCATTGCGGAACGGCAACATCTCGATCTGCCGGGTCTTCTGCGGAAAAGCCACCAGGCCGAAATCGACGGCATTGTGCAGAATGTCTTCGTAAACGAGATTGGAGCGCCGGTATTCGATGCGGACGTTGACCGAAGGATATTCCTGGAGGAAGCGCTTGATGTAAGGCGGCAACTCATGGAGGCCGATCGAGTAAATCGTAGAAAGGCGAATGGTGCCGCTGATCACCTTCTTCATTTCCTGAAGCTCGCTGCCCAGCTTTTCGTAGACGTGCAGAATCTCCTTTGAGGCCTCGTAAATCCGCTGGCCTTCGCGCGTCAGATTAAACTGCTTCTGGCTGCGGTCGACCATGAGTGTCTTGAAGTTGCGCTCCATGGAGCGCGCCTGCTGACTGACTGCGGATTGCGTGATCCCGTTTAGTTTAGCCGCTTTAGAGAAGCTCTTCGTCTCCACCAGGTCGGCAAAAATCTTGAAGTTTTCGATTTGCATAACAGCGAGTTTGGATGGCCAATATAAAAAATTCTTATCAGCAATCCACCTTAAAAGCGAAACTCATAGATGATTATTGATTACGAGACATTCCGCTCCCGGGCTAATACTCTCACCGAACTCATCGCGGAGGCCTGCCGCGCCGCCGGGCGTGACCCGGGATCGGTCGCGTTACTCCCAGTAACCAAAACCCATCCGGCGGCCGCCGCTGAATACGTGGCCCGTTACGGCCTGACGGCCGTCGGGGAGAATCGCGTGCAAGAAACCGTGGAAAAACGCGCCTTGGTAACCGCGCCGCTTCGCTGGGAATTAATCGGCCACCTCCAATCCAATAAAGCCCGCCTCGCCGTCACCCACTGCGACCGCGTGCAAAGTGTCGATAGCGAAAAACTTCTGCGCCAACTCGACCGCGCCGCCGGCGAACTCGGCAAAAAGCTTTCCGTCTTGCTCCAGATCAACGCCGGAAATGATCCGGCAAAATTCGGGGCCGAGCCCGCCGAGGCTCCCCGTCTCCTCGCCACGGCACAAAGCCTGGCCAACCTGCAAATTGACGGGCTCATGACCATCGCCCCACTCGGCACCACGCCGGATGAAACCGCCGCGTTCGCCCGTCGCACCTTTGCTAATCTCCGTGAAATTCGCGACGCTCTCGTTCGCCGCAGCGGGTTACACCTGCGCGAACTTTCCATGGGCATGACTGGAGATTTCGCCCTCGCGATCACCGAAGGCAGCACGATCGTACGCGTGGGCACGGCTTTGTTTGGCTCCAGATAAAACTGGCTGCAAAACCTCAAAGGAAGACAGTGCCCAGAACACTGCGCCCCGCGCGTTGTTCGTCCAGCATGCGGCCTGACACCGGCCAGTTCTCGTCTTCGGCGAGAGGTCGCACCTCTCAGAGGCTTGCACCTCCCTCAACCAAACAGCCACCGCTTATTGCACCGTTACAGCACCTGATGAACTTGTTTTGAAGCGATTCTCATCCGTGTCGTAAATGCTCAAGGTGAGCGCAGAGGTGAGGTGGTAAGAACTTTTTCCAGCGACCACTGATTTCCCACCCGATCGTTTCACGGCAACGGTGAGCGTGATCGCCTGCTGGGCTGGCAGACCAAGTGGCTCGACCACTGCCAACACGCCGAGTGATTTCCCATTGAGCGCGAGCTGATGGGTGGATTTGATCACATTCAGGGAATTCACATTGGGATTGCTGAATTGCAACGAGGCGAGGAGCGAACCGTCAGTTTGTTGTTCCAGTTTGACCAGCTGCACCTGGACTCCGATCCGCTCAATGGCCGAGGAGCAGCCCGTGAGCAGGGTGATCGCACCGATTAAAAACAGAAACGGCAGAAAATATTTATTCATGTGTGTAGAAGGTGAACGGATCGTGCAGGAGAAGAATGATTCGGCAAGGCTACTTGCGTTTATTGGGGGATTCCGGGCGATTATTTTTCGGATCATCGCGGCCACTCAACCCAAATTGCGAGAGTGCTCCCACCGCCGCCAAGAGGAGCGTCACAGGCAAAAGCCATGGGGTATTATCAATCAACGCCGGAATTTGCCGGGGTTGCTGCATTAAATAATACGCCCAGTCAGTCTGGTTGGTGAAGTACATCAAACCCAGCAGAGCCCGAAACGCACCCAGCAACGCCGTCGAAAGGATGAGCAGAACTTTCTGGAGCTTGAGCGCCACAAAACCGCTGACCAGCCCGAGGCCGCAGCCAAGCACCAGCGCCAAATTTGGATTATAATTGGCGAAAAGCAGCAGCCCAAGCGTAAGACCGAAGAAAAGCCCCGCGATAAACACCGCTCCCAGATAGAGCAGGAAAACCAATCCGCCGCCCAATAAGGCACCGACCACGGCTCCGCCGATTTGCCCCGCCCACAGCAATCCCATCGCCCCAGCGGCGGCCTGCCCAAGCAGGGCCCCGATAATCCCGCCCCACAAGGCGACCATCACCTTGAACAACCCGTAACCGAGAAAGCAATCGAGCAGACCCCAGGCGATCAAAACGGCGGAAAGCCACGGATAAAGCTCGGGGTCAAAATGCACCGCGTTTCCTTAAGCTAACCTCTCCGGCTTGGCCAAGGGAATTCCCCGCTCCCGTGCCCTCTTTAATAAATAACCAAGGCCTTGGCGCTTTCCAACACCACCCAGGCCGCAGCAAAAGCTGTCAGCCAGAAAAAGGCCGCCTTGGCAAACCGACGCCGGCGCAAGCTTTGTTCATAGCGGTCCACCTGATAACTCCGATAGCCGCTCGACTCGAGATAACTGACGAATTGCGCCTGTTTCACCCCGCTCACCCGCAGGGTCCGATCCAGCCGGAAAGGACTGGTAGTAGGCAAGTGACCGAGCAATCTGGCGAGTGAGCGACGCATACCTACCTTCATCGGAAATAATCGCTTCCGTTCAAGGGGTTTGTTGGTTTTGGTCACCCTTTCACCGACCCTTTACCCATGCATCACTTCCGTTTCACAGCTTCCACTCTTCACTGCGAAAACGTCTCCTTGGCGGAGATCGCCCGTCAACACGGCACCCCGACCTACGTCTACAGCGCCGCCACGATGGCGGACAATTACCGCCGCCTCGCGCAAGGCCTCGCCGGTCTGGACCTGCAATTATGTTTTGCGATGAAGGCCAATTCAAATCTCGCGGTCCTCCGCCACTTCGCGAATCTCGGAGCGGCCTTCGATCTCGTAAGTGGCGGCGAACTCCAGCGGGTGCTCGCAGCGGGCGGCAGCACGGAACGCAGTGTTTTTGCCGGCGTCGGCAAGACCGATGCTGAGCTCCGCCTCGCCCTCGAAAAAGGCATCTACAGCTTCCATGTGGAAAGCGAACCCGAGCTGGCCCGCATCAACCGCATCGCCGGCGACCTCGGTCGCCAAGCGTCCATCGCCATTCGCGTCAATCCGGATGTCGATGCCAAAACACACGCGAAGATCACCACCGGCAAAAGCGACAACAAATTCGGCATCCCGCTCAAACACGCCCTCGCAGCTTATGCCGCCGCCGCCAAATACCCGCACCTCAAGATTCGCGGCGTGCAGATGCACATCGGCTCGCAGCTCACCTCGGTCAAACCCTTCGTGCAGGCCGTCAAAAAAGTCCTGCCCTTCGTCGAACAGTTGAAGCGCACCTACGGCATCGAATACTTCAGCATCGGCGGCGGCATCGGTATCGTCTATCAAGACGCCCTCGCCAGCGGCCGCTCCTCCTGGTGGGGCCCGAAGGGCCAAGGCGCGAAACAAATCACCCCCGAAGCCTACGGCGCAGCCCTCAAGCCGTTGCTGGCTCCACTCGGCCTCAAAATTCTGCTCGAACCCGGCCGTTATCTCGTCGGCAACGCCGGCGTGCTTATCTCCCGTGTTGAATTTCTCAAGCGCGGTGCCGGCAAAAACTTTCTCGTGGTCGATGCGGCCATGAACGATCTCGTGCGTCCCGCCATGTATGAGGCCTATCACGAGATTGTCCCCATCACGCGCGCGCGTGGCCGCCGCGCACTCAAGGCCGATATCGTCGGACCCATCTGCGAGAGCGGAGATTGTTTCGCCAAAGACCGAGTACTGCCCGATACCCGCGAGGGAGAGACGGTGGCCTTCATGAGCGCCGGGGCCTACGGCTACGCCATGGCCAGCCGCTATAACACCCGCAGCATGCCGGCCGAAGTGATGGTGTCGGGCAGCAGCTTCGAGCTGGTCAATGCCCGCGAGAGCTTCGAGACTATGATCACCGGAGAAAAAATCCCCGGCTTCCTGAAAGCCTGATCGATCACGTGGATCAATTACCCCCAGTAAAATTCGCCATCGTCGGAGCCGGTGCCTGGGGCACCGCCATCGCCATCCATCTGGCACGGCGTGGCCAATCGGTCACGTTGATCACCCGCCGCTCCGAACATGCCGTCGGTATCCAGCTCACACGCGAAAATCGGGATTACCTCCCAGGCCTGAAACTACCTGATTCGCTGATCGTCACCGCGGATTTGTTCGCAGGATTGCGCGAGGCCGATGTGGCGTTGATCGCGAGTCCCTCGCATGCGTTGCGCGACTGGACCCGGCAGATGCGTGCGGTGCTCCCCAGCCACCGCAGCCTCCAACTGCTCATCAGCCTGGTGAAAGGCTTGGAAGTCGGCACCCAACTCCGCCCCAGCGAAGTGCTGGCGGAAATATTACCCGGCATCAATGTCGCCACGTTGACCGGCCCGACCAACGCCGGCGAAGTCGCCCACGGTTTGCCCGCCGCCATGGTGTTGGCGGTGGCCCGGTCCACGCCATTCGTCGAACGCGTACAGGCCGCCATGAGCGGTTCCACCTTGCGCCTCTATACGAGCGATGATCTGGCCGGCGCAGAATTCGGCGCCTGCATGAAAAACATCTACGCCATCGCCACCGGCGTCAGTGATGGATTGAAGCTCGGCGACAACGCCAAGGCCGCGCTCATCACCCGCGCTCTCACCGAAATGGTGCGGGTCGGTGAGTCCCTCGGAACGAAACGCGAAACCTTTTATGGACTGAGTGGCTTCGGCGACTTGGTGGCGACCTGTCACGGTTCATGGAGCCGCAATCGCGAATTTGGTCAGAAACTCGGCGAAGGCCTGACGGTCGGCGAATTACTGACCGGGAGAAGAACGGTCGTCGAAGGCTATCTCTCCACGCAGGCCTTTCATGATTTGTGCCGGGAAAAAAGCATCACCGCGCCGATCCTCACTGAGGTTTACGCCATTCTGTATGACAGCAAAAAGCCGCGCGATGCGCTCATGAGCCTGATGTCGCGCGAGCTGAAACGCGAACAAACCACGCCGGCCCCCACGCGATAAAATTCACGCCCTAGACCCGGACCACACAGGCAAACGCTGTTTCACTATGACGAGAGAGCGGGCCCTTTTGCCGGGCCTGTGTCTTGCACAGGCCGTGAACTGGCATGGATATCCGTCCTTTTTTCACGGCGTTTATAAAAGGCCAAAATTTATACCCCAGAAATCAGGCGCAGAGAAAATCCATCCCCCCCATCGCAAGCCAGAACCGCTTCGGCCAAATTTTTCGGGCCACCACGCCCCACCCGCTCAATGGCATCGTAAGTTACGATAGGAGCGCGGCATTCTCCTGGCTAGTATTACTACGTTAAGTTAAAGCATTGCATTTTTGGCGCCTCGGCTCATGGCTTACGGTCCATGGAATGGACCGGTCCCCTTTTTCAGCGCAGTGCCAAAGATCTGCCCGATTTTCTTTCGCCGGTGGCGCTGGAGCTTGGTCGCAGTGAACGGCGAGTAGCGGCGGCACGCTATGTGCAGGGCTTGCTGATGCCTGGGCAGCGCAAATCCGTTGAACCGATGGCGCTGCGGTTGGGCGTGGAGCCACAGGGCTTGCAGCAGTTTGTCAGCGACAGTCCCTGGAGTGCCCCAGCGGTTTGGACGGTCATTCGGCAGCAGATCATTCCGCATTTGGAGCCGATTCAGACATGGGTGGTCGATGAGACCGGCTCACTGAAGCAGGGCCAGCAGTCCGTGGGCGTTTCGCATCAATACTGTGGGTCGGTGGGCAAGCAGGCCAACTGCCAAGTGTGTGTCGAGTTGGTGGTCAGTGATGGTTGGATCGCCGCCCCAATCGGCGGCCAGCTTTATCTGCCGGATAGTTGGACAAAGGATCGGGCGCGGTGCGCTCGGGCCGGTGTACCAGACGAAGTCGCGTTTGCCACCAAGCCCACGATCGCACTCCAGCTCGTGCAGGAGGCCTTGGCCGATGGCGTAGCCCCAGCACCGGTGCTGGGGGACGCAGCCTATGGCGATAATGCCGAGTTTCGCGCGGGCCTGCGAAAGTTGGGCGCAGAATTTTTCCTGCAAGTCGATGCGGCCAAGCACAAGGGCTGGAGCTTTGAGGCCCCGACCGAACTCAAGCAGGTCCGTCGGCATCCGACGGCTGCGGCCCCACCTTCGCAAACGCTCGTGGAGATTGCCGCCGCGATCCTCGACACCCAATGGCAAAGCGCCAGTTGGAAGACGGCCCAGGGTGAGCAAGGAACAACGAGACTGGCTTGGTGCGAGGTCTGGCTGCAACACGCGCTGCGCAAAGCCGGAGGTGAACTCGAAAAGCTTTGGCTGGTGGTCGACTGGCCGGCCGACGCCGCCACGCCGTATCACTATTATTTGGCGCACCTGCACCGCCCGCCCACTAAAGCGCGTTGCCTGACCCTCAGCCGCAGTCGTTGGCACATCGAGCAATACTTCCAGCGGGCCAAGGATGATCTCGGCTTTGATCATTTCGAGGGACGCTCGTGGCTGGGCTT
>JBBRBC010000074.1:0-17022 GCA_038206205.1 Opitutales bacterium | reverse complement strand
TCAGCGTCACTGACTGCGTCGAGGAATACGAGCCGCCAGCCGGGCTGAAGGTCGGGGTCGCAACGTTCGTCGTACCGCTCGGATCGCCGAGGTCACGGAACGTCATGATGGTCCACAGACCGACCGTGTTGTAGGACCAATTATCGCCGCCCCAGTCGCTGGTCGCTTTAAACGCATCCATCTTGGGCGTAGAGAGGCCCTTGCGGTTCTTGTAGTGATTATAAGCGATATCCCAGCCCGGATAGGCCTTGAAATTCTGGGAGTCGACCCGGCCTGCCGTGCCTTCGAGGCCGATCAGAAGGCGATTATTGAGGGCGCTATAAAGGTCTTCACCCTGCTTCCATGCCATTTCGGCGACGTTGGTGAGGCCAAGGACGCCCATTTGCTCATGACGCTGGTCACGAGTGGTCTCCTGGGTGGTGCCATCGGTGCGCACATAATTGGGCAGGGAGCCGTTGCCGCTGCCGGAGAGAAAGTAATCACGCGCACGGTTGTAGATGGGGCGGTCGTTGAGGACGATGCCGATGCCCATCATGCATGAAGTAATCGTAGCATCCCAATTGCCATTATTGCCCGGCTCAAAGTTCTGGATCAAGGGATAGAATTTATTGCGCAGCATGTTGTCGAACGCCGTCCAGGCACCGGGGGCGGCACCCGTGTAGGTCGACTTCACGATCTCGGCGGCATCGCAGAAAAACAGCCCAATCATAGAACCGTTGAGTTTCGCGTTATCACCTTGAATAGAGGTGAGCGTGGTGCCCCAAGCGTTACAAATTTGGATGACCTTTTCGGCGTGGGCGGCATTGCCCGTCACATACCACTGAATCGCGTGGATGTAGGCGGCAGTCGAGTCCGTCAGACCCTCCCAAACTCCGGTAGCCGGGTTCTCAGAGTAACCGACATCGATCGTGCTGACAGGATCGGGAGTGAAGCTTAGACTGCTCGGGTTGCGGCCAGGTTGGTTGATTCCGCCCCAAGCCAGCATGTTATTGTAAGCACCCTTCCATGGGGCTTGGTTGGCGAGAATGCGGGACTTCATTAGATCCAAGTCGACTAGGCTGTGGCGCACACCGGGGTGATTGAATGCTTGGGCGTTAAGACTTGGCGCGGCGAGGCCGACGAAGACCAAGGCTAGTAACGTCGGGAGAGTGCGTCGAAGCCAGAGCGCGGGGAATCGGGTAATGCTTTTCATGTTATCTATTTTGATGGAATGATCTGACTAAGGGGAAAATGAATTCATCTTTGGGCGGCCGGTGCCGTCTTGTCTGGGCGCACCGAGGTGGCCGAAGACGGGTAAAAACCGGGCGAACGTAGAGGGCGGTGGAACCCCCGCCCTCCGTTGCCTCGTTGTTCAGGATTTTTCTCGGGCGACTTCGCGGCTGCGGCTGCGGCCATCGCGGCGGTTTCCTCGGCGTCCAGCCGGCCGTCGTGATTTAGGTCGTAGCGCTTGAGATTTTCCCGCTCGCGTTTGTCCGCCGCCTTCTGGGCCCGCTCCTCAGGGTCCAGCTGCCCGTTTCCATTCAGGTCGTATTTCTTCAGGTGCGCGGCATAGCGGGCGGCCTTGGCGGCCGGGGAATTATCCTCCGGTGGTTCCGCCGGCTCGAGCGCCGCCCGGGCGGCATCGGCTTGCAACCGGGCGGTCTCGGCGGCGTCGAGCTGACCATCGCGATTGCTATCGTATTCTTTCAGGTCGGCGGCGCGGCGCTTGTCGGCGTTACGGGTCGCCTGTTCCTCGGGATCGAGCTTACCATTGCCGTTCTTGTCGTACTGTTTCAGGTGCTCGGCGTAACGCGCCGCTTTGGCTGCCGCCTCCGGGTCGGCGGCGTGAGCGTGAAGGGAGGCCAGCAGAACGGCCAGCAGAGTCAGCGAGCGGGTAGATCGGGGCAGGCAAGGGAGTTTCATGGTGAATCAGGGGGAGTTGAGGGATTAGAAGGTACCCTTGATTCCGAAATTCCAGTTCGCGCCGTAATTTTCATAGAGGCGCAGTGCCGCGTTCTGGCCCTCGGGTAGACCGGGCGGGGTGGTCATCGTCGTCACCCCATCGTTGAAGATATTCCGGCCTTGGAAATAGAAGGAGAGGTTTTTGGTGATCACGAATTCGCCACCCAGGTCGTATTTGGTGTCACGTAGGCGATAGTCGCCGACGGTGCTCTGGGGCGTGTTGTCACGCCAGACCACGCCGAGGCGGGCGCTGAGCCGGCGGTAGCGATAGCCGAGGCTGGAGGTCACGCGGTGGGGCAGCAGATTGCCGCGGCGTGTACCGGTATAGGCGCGGGAATAGGCGAGGTTGACGGTGATACCGCGGAGTGCCTCGGCCTGAAACGGCAGTGTCTGGGAGTAGGCGTACTCGATGCTGCGGAAGCGCACGGGATTCGCGACGTTGTATGGTGCGCGGAAAATGTAGCTGTTATAGATAAAGGTCGGATCGTTACCGAATCCGAATTCCTCGGCGGTGCCATCACGCTTTTCCCGGAGATTGCGGATGTTGTTCTGCACGGCGGTGACGGACAGTTGGCCGGCGGGCTCAAAGTAGTAGGCCAGACGAGCGACGTAGTTTTTTGAATACTCCGGCAACAAGTTCGGGTTGGGACTCGTGATAATCTGCAGGTCGTCGTCGACCAGCCATGCACCGGTGAGCGAGTCAGGGGCGGGTCGGGAAATAGCTTGGTTGAAGCCGGCGTGGAACTGCAGGTTGCTGCGGATGGCATACTTCGCGCTGATCATGGGGAAGAAGTTCTCGTAATCGTTCTTCCGGTGGACGCGGGGCTTGGTGAAGTATTGGTATCGGTAGCCGGCTATGCTTGTAGGCACGGATTTGCTATTGGTGGGGAACCCGCCGGCGCGCACCTGCGTCTCGGTGAGCGGATCGTACTCCAGTGCGTCGAGCTCGGTTTTTTCCCAGCGCAGGCCGGTGCGGACCTGCAACTGTTTCGAGAACCGGATATCCGCCATGCCGTAGCCGGCGGTGACGGTCTGAGTGATGTTGCGGAGAGAGGCGATGTAGGCATCGTAATAGGAGTCCGCATTCGTTGTGCGGATGAAGTATTCGGGATGCGCCTGAAAGACGGCCGCGATGGCGTCGGGGTCAGGCCGCGGGATGGGGCGGACCTCGCCCGAGATGGTTTTGGTGGTCAGCAGGTTGGGCGTGCCCGTATCCCAGACGGTAGGGCTCACAAAGCCGGCCCAGGTGCCAGTGGTGGTGATGAGCGGGGCACCGGTGGTAGGGTTGTAGCCAGTGAGGATGTTGCCGCCCGGTCCGATGTAGGCCCAGGAATTGAAGGGGGTGGAATCCTGATTCTTGCGGTTTTCCTCCGACCACTTGCCGCCGAACTTGATCACGGTCGGGAAGCGGCGCAGCGGGGTGGTCCACTTGGCATTGAGATCGCCCGTGTAGTGCTCGCTGCGAGCGGAGCGACCATCGTCGGTGATGCGCGTGTTGGTGCGGTTGGCGAGGTTGAACCAATCGGGTCCGGAAATCTGCTGGATCGTCCACTCGTGGGAAGTGCGATCCGGACGCGTGGCGGTCCAGCCGCTGACAATGCCGCTGCTTTCCTCTGTGCGGGTAATTCCGCGGGAAAGGGAGGCGTAGCTGTTAATCGAGCGGGAGTAGGCGGCCCCGCCGTCGATCAGCCAACTGGCCAGTTTGTATTCGAAACGCGAATAGTCGGTGACGGTGTAGGTGCGCTTGTTGAAGTTGGTCCCGACGATGGCTTGGTTGCGGTTGGAGTTGGTGTCAACCGTGGTGAGGGTCGTCACGCCGTCGCCGAGGACGGTCTGACGGCCGGTGCCGGCGTTGGCGTTATTGCTGGAGGAGTCGAAGTTGACCTCGCGGTTGTAGGATTCGCCCTGTGAAAAGTTGTAGATGAGGTTGTTCGACAAGGTGAGGTTGGGCGTCGCCTTGAAGTCGGTACGCAGTGTGTAGGTATCCTTGCTGATGTTCTTGGAGCCGTTCTTGAAGTTCAGGCGGCGGATGACGAAGGGCCGCTGGTCCGTCGGGGTCACCGACGTGTTGTAGCTGATGTTCTCGCGGTATTGTTCGGTGTAGGAATCCACGTGGTTGATGCTGGCCACGATGCCGAGGCGCTGGCTCAGCAGCACGTCGGAGTATTCGAGGGTGAAGTTGGGCCGGGCCTTGTACTCTTTACTGGAACTGGGGCCGTAAGTCTTGCTGAGCGTGAAGGCCTCGGAGTTGAGATTCAGGCTGACGTTGTAGCTGATCCTCCGGCCCTGGCGGTCAAAAGCGCGTCGGGACTTCATGTTGATCGAGCCGGCCGGGGCATCGGCATCCATGTCGGAGCTCGTGGTGCGGTTGATCTCGATCGACTCGATCGAGCTGATCGAAAGAGCCTCAAAGCTGGTGGCGCGGGCGAGATCGCCCGTGCGGCCCGCATCGGCGCTGGAAAGGCGCACGCCGTCGAAGGTAACTGCGGTGTATTGGGCGTCCATGCCGCCGAGGCGCGGGCCGCGGGCCTCGGACTCCACGTAGTCGATATCGACGCCGGGCAGGAACTTCAGGAACTCGCCCACATTACCGTCCGTGATGTTGCCAAAGATGTCCGAGGCCACGGAGGTGGTGATGTTCATGTTCCTCTTCTGCTCCATGATGGCCTTGGCGTTGCCCTCGCGTTCTGCCGACACGACCATTGTCTCCAGCACGACCGGAGCGTCGCCTTGCCCCTGCTTCTGCGGCTGGGTGCTATGCAACTCAAAATTTTGGGTGGCGGCCTGCCCGAGCGCGAGGTCGAAGGTGACCAAGGCTGTGCGGTAGCCGGTGAAGTTTACCTGCAGGGTGACCCCGCCCGTGGGCACGTTCACGAGCTGATAGGAACCGTCGCTCTCCGTCGACACCGTGAGCAACGTGCCGAGCACGTTGACCTCGGCATTCGCCACGTATTGCTTGGTGACAGGATTGTAAACTCGACCGCTGATGCTGCCGGTGGGCTGGGCCCAGACGCACAAGGCGCTGAACAACCAGAGGGTGACAAGGGCGAGAAGCGGCCTGGCGCGCTTCGAGGTGGGGGGGAGGGTAGTCATGAGATGGTAGCAGACGAGGGTTGGTAGACTTGCGACGCTCTCTCCGGGGAAAGGAACGTTGCTGGGCTTGGGGTGGGGCTAAAAACAAACTTGAACCGTCAATACTCAATACTTCGCGGAAGTAACGGGAAGCCGGACCCCGCGCCAAGCCGAGATGCATTCAGTCAATTGAATGTAAATTCCGTGAATGAAAATATCCGGAGAAGCGGCCCCTGCAACAGTGAGAAACCGACACGACGACAAGTTCAGCCATCCTGATCCCGAGGAATGAGGGTGAGCTCAACAGCGCCGCGAATCGGGGAAAATACAATTAACACGGAGCGCGGGGAGAGCGCGGGGGCCTGACGTGCGTTCACGCCGAGTTATCCCGTCGGCTGGGCTTGTTTCCCTTCGCCAAAATCAGAAGCAAAATCAGAAGGGGTCACGTGTTGAATGTTGACAAGCCGCCCCGGCACGCCTGATTCAAGGGCATGGCACGACTAATCCGATTGGAATTTCCCGGGGCTTGTTATCATGTGATCAACCGGGGCAATTACCGGCGCGATCTGTTTGCGGCGAAAGGGACCGCGCAGGCGTTTGAGCAGGTTCTGCTGGAGGCGGCGACCCGGTATGGTTGGCGGCTGCATGCGTATGCGATCATGCGGAATCATTTTCATCTGGCGGTGGAGCTGACGGAGCCAAACCTGAGCGTCGGTATGAAGTGGCTGCAAGGCACGTGGGCGGTGCGTTTCAACCGCTACCAGCAGGAGGCAGGTCGGCCGTTTCAGGGACGCTTCAAGGCCTTGCACGTGGAGCCGGGGCACGCGCTGGCGCAGGTGTGTCACTACATTCATCTCAATGCGGTGCGGGCGAAGGTGGTGACGCCGGCGCGGCTCGCGGAATTTCGCTGGAGCAGCCTGCATTGGTATCTGAGCAAGGAACGGCCGGAATGCCTCGAAGCCGAAACCTTGTTGAGCGAGAGCGGGCGGCTGATTGATACGAAGGCCGGGTGGCAGAAGTATCTCGGCTATTTGGTCGTGTTGGCGGCAACCGATCCCAAAGAGCGTGACGAAAAGTACGGCCAGCTCAGCCGAGGGTGGTGCGTGGGGACGGCAGGCTACCGCCAAGCGATGAAAAAAGATTTGCGGGCACGCGGGGCTGACCTCAAAAAACATGGGCTGGCCGGCGTGGATCCGGAAGCTTGGCGAGAAGAACGAGGACAGCAATGGGAGCGGAAGCTCGTGGCGGGAGCCAAAGCGCTGGGCCTCAAGCTGGCGAAACTACCGGCGAGAAAATCAGCCCCCGAGAAAGTACAGTTGGCCGCGCTGCTCCGAATGAGTTCGGCCGTGCCAAACGGCTGGCTGGCCGAACGCCTGCAGATGGGACCGGCGGCCAGCGTGAGCCAATACCTGCGTCGGTTCCGCCTCGCCGGAGCAGAGCGGGAGAGGGTCTTCGCCAAGGCTTTGTCAAAATTCAACACGTGACCCCTTTGGGAATCGTGCTTTTTCCCTCGGATTACCGGATCTCTTTCGGCGATACCTGCCAGCGCAGCGCCCAATGACCGTCCTTGCTCTCCAGCGCCACCACCGCGCATTTCTTGAGCACCAGCACCGGCGCAACAGCCCGACCGACCAGCAACAACGTGGCCAATTCACTCAGGTGCGGTTCATGGCCGACCACGACCACCGGACGACGAAGTTTCCTCAACGTCTGTGCCATGTTGGCGGGGTTCGCGTAGGGCTCGATCCCCGATACCTCAACCAACTTGGCTTTGGGGTTCAGTCCCTGCCCCAGCAACGCCGCCGTGTCGCGCGCCCGCACCAGCGGACAGTGCCAGAATTCCGTGGCGTGCAGCCGGCCGCTCCGGCGGAGATGCCGCACCATCGCCTTGATCTGCTTCCGGCCCTTCGCGCTCAAGGGCCGCGCGGCATCGTCGTCTCCGTCCAGAGCATGGGCATGTCGTATGAGATAAAGCTGCATGCCGGAAAGTGCCATGCTCGGCCAACCCAAGGCAAGTCCGACAAGGCTTCGTTGGGCCGAGCGGGGGACAAAGATAACTGAACCTAAATTCGACAACACCGAGAGACACGAATTGCCCCGATTGACACGGATGAAGGAGATGCCGTAAACACCACCGCTGTTTGAGCTTCACCTGCGAGGTGAAAGACCGTCCAGCCCGTGCAACGTGGACGAGCGGGAAAACGAACTGAACCAGTCACGGCGCAAACCGGATGAACTGGATCGGAGGTGGAACGCGACCTTCCGACTTCGCCAAGGCTACGACGGACAAGTCGGGCGCGCTGGGTGCCGGCTCTCGCGGCAAAACCCGCCCGGAGGTCGGGTTCCACCACCGCAGAAGTATGCGCGGTGAATCTTGAGACCCGTGCCACTTCCCCGTCACGTCAGGCTCCGCGTTCTCTGCGCCCTCCGCGTTAAATTTATTTTATCCCGATTCGCAGCGGAGTTGAGCTCACCGTATTTCCTCGGGATCAGGATGTCTGAACCTGCGATTCACGCGCCCCGGACAAGGGACCAGGCGCTATCCATGACCGGAATTGCTTATGGCCCCCGGCCCTCCCCCACCAACCGCAACGCCCCCCTCACCGGGCTTGCGCTGGGCCGGGACATCGTCGAAGGTCCGCCCTACGCCTGTGTCCACGCCCACTGCTACGTCCACCAAGATCTATATGCACGAACCTGTGTGGGACGCGGCGCGCTGGCTGCCCACCACCGCCGACGAGGTGCAGGCGCGCGGCTGGGATTACCTCGATGTGATTATCATCTCCGGCGACGCCTACGTGGATCACCCGGCGTTCGGCACGGCGGTCATCGGCCGCATGCTCGCGAGCGAGGGCTTGCGCGTGGCGATCATTGCCCAACCGAATTGGCGCGATGATCTGCGCGATTTCAAAAAGCTGGGCGCGCCCCGGATGTTTTTCGGCGTGACGGCGGGCTGCATGGATTCGATGGTCAACCGCTACACGGCGGCCAAGAAAATGCGCAGTGAGGACGCCTACACGCCCGGCGGCGAGCACGGTTTCCGGCCCGACTATGCGACTACGGTCTATTCGCAGATTCTCAAAAAGCTTTACCCGGACGTGCCGGTGATGATCGGCGGGATCGAGGCCAGCCTGCGGCGCGTGACGCATTATGATTATTGGTCCGACACGCTGAAGCCCTCGATTCTCGCCGAGAGCGGGGCGGATCTGCTCGTGTACGGCATGGGGGAATTGCCGCTCCGGGAAACCGTGCGCTTGTTGAAACGCGGCGTGCCCTTCGCGTCGTTGCGCACGATTCCGCAGACGGCGGTGCTGCTCCCGCCGGACCTCAAAGTGCCGAAGAATGACAAGTGGGACGACTTCACGCTGCACTCGCACGAAGAGTGCGGCCGCGACCGCGCGCTTTACTCGAAGAATTTCAAAGACATCGAAACCGAGTCGAACCGCGTGAAGGCCCGCCGGCTGCTTCAGCCCACCGGGGAGCGGATGCTGGTGGTGAATCCGCCCTTCCCCACGATGGACGAACAGCAGATCGATTCGAGTTTTGACCTGCCGTACACGCGGTTGCCGCACCCGAAGTACCGCAAGCGCGGGCCGATCCCGGCGTATGAGATGATCAAGCATTCGATCAACATGCACCGCGGTTGCTTTGGCGGCTGCAGTTTCTGCACGATCTCCGCGCATCAGGGCAAGTTCGTCGCGAGCCGGAGCAAGGAATCGATTCTCCGCGAGGTGGAAACGATCAAACAGATGCCGGATTTTCGCGGCACGATCAGCGATCTCGGCGGGCCGTCCGCCAACATGTACAAGATGAAGGGCAAGGAACAGTGGATCTGCGACGAGTGCATCCGCCCCAGTTGCATCTGGCCCGATGTCTGCCGCAACCTCGACACTGATCACACCGCGCTGCTCGATATCTATAAGAGCGTCCGCGAGACCGAGGGCGTGAACCACGCATTTGTCACCAGCGGCATCCGCTACGATTTATTTCTGCACGACAAGGGCGTCTCGCCCCAAGCCAAAGCCAGCCACGAGCGCTACGTGGATGAACTTGCCGAGCATCACGTCGCCGGACGGCTCAAGGTCGCGCCCGAGCACACGAGCGAGCACGTACTGCGCATCATGCGCAAACCCACCTTTGATCTCTTCTACAAGTTCAAGGAGAAGTTCGACCGCGCGGCGAAGAAGGCCGGCAAGGCAAAGACGC
This sequence comes from Opitutales bacterium, assembly GCA_038206205.1. Classification (GTDB taxonomy): domain Bacteria; phylum Verrucomicrobiota; class Verrucomicrobiia; order Opitutales; family Opitutaceae; genus Didemnitutus. Next base: position 7,803 of record JBBRBC010000074.1, on the reverse strand, counting down.
AGATCATCCCGTATTTCATCAGTTCACATCCCGGCTCGCGGCCCGAGGACATGGCCGAGCTCGCACTCAAGACCAAGGATCTCGGTTTCCGCCTCGAACAGGTGCAGGATTTCACGCCCACGCCGATGACGGTGGCGACCGAGATCTACGCCACCGGAGTACATCCGTACGATGGTGAAGCGGTGTGCGTCGCCCGCACGCCCGAGGAAAAACAGGAACAGCGCAGTTTCTTTTTCTGGTACAAACCCGAGATGAAAGCCGCCCTTCGCCAATCGATGCAGCGGCTCGGACTCGGCAACATCGCCGCGCGCCTGCTCGACGGAAAACAAAAAACCGTGGACGTCACACCGCCGCCGCACATCACGCCCTGTGGCATGCAACGCTCCTCCTTCGCCAAGGCTTCGGAGCACACGGCGGGCGCTCGTCTCGCCGCCGCGACGGCCCAGCCGCACCGGCCGCCTCGCCCGAAGAAACCAACCGATCTTGATAAGCTACTGCGCGAAGCCGGAGTGAAAATGCCGGAAGGGAAATCAGGCAAGAAAACCTAGCCGCACGAATCGTCCGCGACAATCGCTCGCGCGTATCTGTCCTCCCTCGCGGCGCGGGCAAGACACGCGCCCCCCAACAAACATCCGAATTTGCGGCGGTGCTGGTTTAGTAGCGCCGCCCCTTGTGGGCGTGCCGCCTTCACGCATTCCGGCACGGCCACATCGGACTTCGCCAAGGCCCAGACATCCTGATCCCGAGGTATTCGGGTGAGTTCAGCTCCGTCGCGAATCGGGGAAAAATTCAATTTACGCGGAGCGCGCGGAACCTGTCGTGATGGGGAAGTGGCACGGGTCTCGGGATTCACCGCGGATGCCTCAGCGGTGGTGGAACCCGACCTCCGGGCGGGTTTTTCCGCGAGTGCCGGCACCCAGCGCGCCCGGCTTGTCCGTCGTACCCTTGGCGAAGTCGGAAGGTCGCGCTCCTCCTCGATACCGTTCATCCGGTTGGCGCCGTGACAGGTTCAGCTCGTTTCCTCGTCCCGCATCTCTCCCCGGCTGGGATCAGGATGTCTGCGGCTCGGTCGTAACCCCTGCGCCGGTCGACTGGGCTCAACTTATTTCCTCGTCACCTTGATCGAACGGGATGAAAAATCACCCCGAAATAAACCGCCGTGTTTCGCAGGCGATACAAACCACGAGGAAATGTTTTTGCTTAAGCGCGTTGCCCCGCAGCCAAAACAACTTCCGCAACCTGCTTCCCGGGTTCAAAACGTCCGCAGTTCTGCCGGATACGCCGCACTTGCACGCGATCATCCACCACGTCCACGAGGTGGCCACCGAGTGGACTGAAGAATGAACCGGTATTGATCACAGTGGGGCCCGGCGGCCGGGCCCAGACCCCGGGAAAGTGAACGTGCCCTGTGACCACCACCTGGGCGGCAGGGCGGTGCGCCCGGGCGAGCCGCGCAGCGGAGAGCGGCAGTTCGCGCCAGGCCTGTAACATCTTGAAGACTTGTTGGGGCGGAAAAAAAGTATCCCAATAGCGGAGTAACTGCGTCCTGAAGCGGGCATCCGCCGGATCCAAGTGCGGTCCGACAATTCGCGTTGCCTCCCGCGCAATCCGAATCCTGCCCTCCAATGCGCGGTCATCGCCCTTCGGTTCGCGCGCGAGCAATTCGCCCACGACCCGTTGCAAATCCTTTCGCTGGCGACTCCACGGCGTGAGGTCCTCAAAGCAAATGTCGCCGTGCATCACCCACACGCGCCCGGCGGACAGCGATAGTTCGTGGATATCGCTGATATCCGGATCGTGGTTGCCGGTGACGAAAATCACCTCCGGTACGCGTTCGCGGAAAAAATTTCGCAACCCGGCCACATCGGGCACCGCGATCCCACCCCTCATTTCACAACTGTCGCCGTTAAGCACCAAAGTTTGAACACCGACAAGGAGAGGCTCGAGTTGCCGAAGATCGCGGATCTGCGTCTGGGAGTCGTAAACATGGAGATCGGAGAGGATGCGCAGCACTTCCTTAAGAGATCAGGCCAGTCGGCCCGGGCAACGGCGAAGTAACTGGTCGTCTGATTCTGACCCCTCTCTCGCCGAGCACGCAGATCTGCGAGTGAGTTCGTGAAATGTTGGCAGCCAAATCGCGCGCACGACGCCGCCAACTGCTCGCGCGAGTAAAGATCCCCGGAGCAAGCTTCGGGGCATTTGATCAAACCCATCAGGCCAACCCTCGTTTATCCCCGCGGTATATTCATCACTGCTGTCGTGGCACGGGTCTCCTGACCCGTGATCCCCTCCCTCACGGATCAGGAGATCCGTGCCACTTCCCAACCAAGCCGAACCGAGCTATCAAATTTCTATCGGCGAAATCCATATTAGTGAAAAAATTGGCCAGCAGGATCGTAGCGTTTCGTCAGGCGAAACATTTAACGCGCAATTTCAATTCAGCTGCAAAAGCTCACGATAAAAGTTGGCTCCGAACCGTCTATTGAATTGCCAAACAGAAACTAAGCGTTTTTGAATTCAGGCCAAGAAAGACCGTACGCCGGTCATATATCTTGCCTACCCCGTTTCAGTTTACCCTCTGCCATTGGCTCACTTTTGAGCCCGCGTTCTGAGTCCTTACCTCACAACGACACACGCTCGGTGCGGCCAGGACCATCTCTTTCAGGTGTATCAAAGATCGTCGTCCGTTGGCATTAAATCAGCGTCTTTCTGTACTCGTAAAAGGCCATTCGGACCGAGTCGGCAATCGTGGAACCTCAGGCTAAGATCCCTTGTCTTAAATTGGGTCCAGCCGGTTCTTTACCCCTCTCGGTTGTTCCTGCTTAACCCAGTTTCTAGATCCTAGCTTAGCGACCCCGCCCACCGTGAGCATTCTTACCCTCAGCATTATTGGAATCCTGTGCCTCGCTGTCAGTTCTCTGATCGCGCTGGTTTATGCATTGAAGCACGCCGAGGAAGGCTACGAAGATTCCACTGGTTATCATCGCCAGACGTCGAACGACAAAACCGCCCAAGCGGTGTACGAAGCAATCCGTGGTGGCTCCGCCTGCCCGTGGGATTTCAAGCCCACGCTGCGGCCATTCGGGCACGATCATTTCTCTCCACATCAGTCGTAAACCGTCGGTGCACGAAAGTTCTTAAAGGCACATCGAAATCAGGTGCCTCGTGCACAACGAAAAATTGGGTTCCTCGCTACATCGAGTGGGTAGAGAGTACGAAATAGAATCAAAGACGCCGAGGTTCTGTCCGCTAATGGGATTCATCAAGAGATGAATCCTTGGAGAAGTTGCTCCGACTAATCGTATCCGCCCTTGGGTTTCGGAGGGCCTGCCAATTGCAGGCAAATCCACTCCAGTCTGCGATTAGCAGACTCCCCGGAACCCACCCCCGAAGACGATTAGTCGCAGGGCTAATTTAAAGTTTCGCCCATTGGCGAAACTCATTAGTGGTTAACCCGCCTTGGTTGCTCTGAGTTTCTTCGGCTTCTCCTGCGCGCTTCTACCCAGCGAAAACCGCGAGGAACCGGAAATTGCTTTCAAAATCAGCCGAGCTCATCCGCAGATATCACCCAGCGCAGTGCCCGACGTTTCTTGGAATTTTTAGTGCAGCCACCGCACCCTTTTTTGAAGGTCAACCTCAGAGGGGGGAAGATAAGAAAAACAGTTAAGGAGCGAGCCCACTCAAGTGCGGCAGCACCCCACCGCGACCGATTGCCTATTATTTCTCATCCGCTGGACCATGAACTGTCCCACCGCTTCACTTGCCTTAGCGGCCCATTCTTTCCGCACCTGCTTTAACTGCCTTTAAAAATTTCCCTCTGCGCTCCCTTTTCTTCAGCCGGTCCGTTGCTCGACGACATGAAGGAACGCAAAACCGAGCGCTTCAAAAAATTGCCCACGACATGACCCTCCCCTTGCCCGTCGGCGTCACCGCCCAGCGCACTATCGCCTCCGGCAACCGAATCCCTGGCCCGCTCCGCCAACGGCAATCGTCGATAAGACATAAATCGCAGTGACTGCAGTCATTCGCATCCCACGCTGCGAACGTAATACTTGATTCAGCGCGGCCTCTTGCGACTTGCGCCGCTGCCGACCCTAGATAGATTTTTCGCAACCCAAGGAGAACCATGAAAACCCTGAATGTTGCGCTGCTGTTTGTCCTCCCCCTCACCGTATTCGCCGGCGAAGTGAAACTGGGGGATAGCCTCGAGAGCGTTCGCTCAACGCTAGGCACACCCCGGGGCCAATCACATCTCAGTGGCCGCGACGTACTCTACTTTGATCGCGGTGAAATTGAACTGAGTGCCGGGTTGGTGACGCGCGTGGCGTTGCGCTCGGAAAAAGATCAAGCCGTTTTTGAAACCAAGCAGGTGGCCAACGCGGACAGAGTTCGCCAGGAACAGGAAACCAAGCATGCCCAAGCCATCACGGAGGGCACCGCCGTCAAAGCCCGCATGCTGGCTGATCCCGCTTTTCAAGCCACGCCGCTTTCTTATCAGGTCGCATTCTGGAAAAACTTTTCCCGCAAGTACTCAACAGTATCATGCGCGGAAGAGCTGAGCATCGCTCAAGCACGCTTGAACGAACAAATCGAAGTCGCCCAAAAGCAGGCGGCGCAGGCACAACGCATCGCAGAACTCGAAGCTCAAGCCAGAGCCGATGCCGCCCGCGACAGTTTGAGATACGCCTACAATCGCTCCTACGAAAATTCCGGCTACTTTCCCTCATTCATTCCGAGTTCTTACGACCCCAACTCTCGTTATGCCCGCCGAGCGTACAATGATTTCACTCCGTGCCAGCCGAGCGCCCCGGCTCCGAGAGTTCACTCCCTCCCGGAACCACAGCCTTCCAGCCAAACCGCCGAAGCCTTCTCTGGTAAGAATTGGTTGGTCTGGCCCGGCTCCAGTATCGAAACCGGCACCGTCACCCGCAAGCCACGAGCCAGCTCGTATTAAAATCGAAGGGCTGTGACTGAGCACCCTCACGCTCGCTAAAACGAAAGCTCCCAGTTGAACGTTCCACGGTCCGTTCGGCCTACGCCGGGTGAAACCCTCGCTGGTGATCCGCGCGAGAGCCACCGAAGACATCCACGGGTAGGCCAACAACCCCGCGCACCGGACCTTTCTGACCGAGGGAAAAAATCATGATCTCCAGGATCAGACATCCTGATCCCCTCCCGTGCTGCAAGGGCGGCGAGGCAATGAGTTGAACCCCGTCAGGCAGCGCGAGCCGTCCCGCCGAGCCGCGATATTTCGGAGGTGCTAGGGCGAAGCGTTTGCCGGGCCGTAGCCTTGGCGAGGATGGTCCCGCTGAGCCGCGCCCGATGTACGGCTCACCCGGAGGGTTCGCTCTACCTATTCAGGGCAACCTTGGTAGCGGCGCTTGCCCTCAAGCGCCACAGGCTCACTCGCGGCTCACTCGCGGCGCGCCTCGCACGAGTGGCGCTTGCGGGCAACCGCCCCTACCTGAAGTCCAAATCTTTCGGGACGCTGGGGGGGGCTTCGTGGGCAATCCTCCGAGAGAAAACTCAGGTTGCCCACTAAGCACCAGCCGTCGCCCCAATGCTTTGGCTCGGCCAGCACAAATTCTTCCGAAGGGAAACAAGCCCGGCCGACGGGATAATACGGCGTGAAATCACGTCAGGCTCCGCGCTCTCCGCGTCCTCCGCGTTAAATTTATTTTATCCCGATTCGCGACGGAGTTGAGCTCACCCTAATTCTCGGGATCAAGATGTCTGAGGATAAATTTCCAAGCGAAACACCCAAGTGGTTTTGCCTGCCAATCAACTACGGCGTGACGAAAAGGCCGCTTACAACACGCGGCCGGCTTTGATCACCTCGCGCAACCAGTGGTAACTGAGTTTCGGAATTCGGCGCTGCGTCGGATAATCGACGTAGATCAGGCCGAAACGCTTCGTGTAGCCTCGCGCCCACTCGAAGTTGTCCATGAGGCTCCAAGGAAAATAACCTTTGACCGGATACCCATCGGCAATCACACGCTGCACCTGTCGCAGGTACGCGCGATAATACAACACGCGATCCAGATCGTGCACTTCCCCGCCGGGCGTGAGGACATCTTCGCCGGCACAGCCATTTTCCGTCACATAGAGCGGCAAATCCGGCCGACCACTCAACTCGGAGCTCTGCCGCAACACCCAATAAATTCCCTCCGGCACCAGTTTCAGCCACGAAAGTTGCATCTGCGGATATTGGCCGGACATCGGAATAACCTCGAAGCCAAGTTTGTTTTCCGCAGCCCGGACATAAGTGCCCGTGTAGCAATTAACCCCCACCGCATCGAGCGGCTGGCCAATTGTGGCCATATCGCCGGCTAAAACATCCGGCACTTCCGCCCCGAGCTGCTCCCACCAAATGGGATCGTATCGGCCGGTAAGCAACGGCACTAAAATGCCGCCGTTAACACTATCGCAACGAAACGCTTTCTTGGCCGCCGCAATATTTTCCGGCGTCTCAATCACCGGCACATAACCCGTAGGCACTTCCGCCATCGCCACCCGACAGGGTTGCGGCGATGAGGCCCGCAACGCCTGACACGCGCGCCCATGCGCCAGCAGCGCGTTGTGCGTTATATTGGTCTGCTCTTTACGCCGGGTCAAAGCGTGGCCGGGCGCATGTTCACCGCGCTGCCCCACATTGTAGCCACAAGAAACAGTGAACGCTGCAATTTCATTCATCGTCAGCCAGTTCTTCACCCGGTCACCCAAGTGTTTGCCAACGACGGCCGCGTATTCCGCAAAATCATCCGCGATCCGGCGACTCCGCCATGAACCGTATTCGTCCTCCAAAGTTTGCGGACAATCCCAATGGTACAGGGTGGCGTAGGGCGTGATGCCGTTGACCCCGAGGCAATCGATCAGACGTTTGTAGAAATCGAGCCCCTTCTCATTCACCACCCCGCGTCCCTCCGGCAAAATCCGCGGCCACGCCAGACTGAAACGATAATTCTTCACCCCGAGTTCCGCCAGCAGCTTCACATCCGACTCATAACGATGATAATGATCGCAGGCGATCGCCCCACTGCTGCCATCATCAATCCGCGAGGGCACTTGGCAAAACGCATCCCAAATGCTCGGCCTGCGGCCATCCTCCGTCACCGCACCTTCCACTTGATAGGCGGCCGTGGCTGCGCCCCAGGCAAAATCCGCCGGAAACATTCCCGGCGACAACCCCGGCATAGTGGCGGAACTCATAGCCGGGACCGCCGGGCCCGCACCTGCACCCATTACGGCGGCGGCAGAAAGCGAAGTTTGCAGAAAATCACCACGGTTTTTCGATTCTGGTTTCATGCGATTAATATTCCCCATAAACCAGTTCCCGTTATCGCCCGTCGCAAGCTTCAATTCCCATGGGCCGAGAGCTGGAAGCCATTTGCCAAGTAATCTATAGTCATCTTATGTTTCTTGAGAGTGCCGAGTTCTAGCGGTGTGGTCGGGTTACAGTAGGCGGGACGGTCCGACGCAATTCGGTTTGACGGTCGGCCAGCTTGATCGACAGATCGACGCAGCGATCGACGAGTTGGCGGAAGCGCTTGAAATTGGCGAGGAGGGGCTTGAGGTGGGCGAGTTCCTCGGCGCGGATATGGCGGGAACGGCTGCGCATGTTCTGGGTGTAGCTGAGTTGCCAGAAGGCTCCGGTTTTCTGGGCCGGATCCCGGTATTGTCGGCTGAGGGAGCCCGAACGCATGGGACCGAGTTGGGCGAGTTGGGCCTTGGCTTCGGCCAATTGAGCCTGCCACCGGAGGAGCTGCGGGTCGTTCATTGCGGGCGAGGCTTGCGCACGGCGGC
>JBBRBC010000073.1:0-17249 GCA_038206205.1 Opitutales bacterium | reverse complement strand
GCCCTGCTGCCCGGGTTTGGTCACGGTGAAATCCTGTACCTCCCGGGCCCACTCACGCAGCGCCAATTCCCCCGCTTTAAAATCCATCGTGGCCGCGCCCGTTGTCGGCGCTGGTGTCGCGGCCCCGGGGAGTGGGGGGGCCGCCGCGACGACGAGTTTTTCCAGATTCAACGATCCATCCGCTTCGCGCCGTAGTTTCAGTTTGCCGCCTTGCAAGACCACCTGCTTCACGCCGGCTTTAAAGGTGAGGGCATCGGCGGTCGCGCCGGTAATGTCCACGCTCGGCAAATCCAGCAGCATCTCACCCGAAGCCCGCTCCACCACTTTGAGATTTCGCAGCGCGAGTGAGCCGTCGATGAGTTTCATCACGCGACTCTTCTCGCCGAAGTTAACCTCGTAACGACCGCGCACGGTGAGCAAACCGTCGGCGAGATCGACGCCGAGTTTCTCGGCATAGTACGGCGCGTACTTTTTCAACACCACATTGCTCAATCCCAGTTCGCCCCCCGAGCGAAAAGGGGCGGCCTCCATCCAGCCTTTCCAGGAAAATTTCTCCCCCGACTCCGTCACGGCTTCAAAGCTGTACGGCGCTTGCTGCCCGCCCATCGTCCGGAAATCCGTCACGCTCAAGCCCACGGGACCAAGCGTCGTGGCGAAAGGCTGGGCCCGCGATTGATCGCGAAATTCCACGCGGGCACCAGTCAACCAAAGCCGCTTGATATGGAGGGGGCGGTCTGGCGCCGCCCCTGGCTCCGGTTTGGTGGAGGGTGCGGGACTATCGGTCAACAGATCGGAAAAGTTCAGCGAACCATCAGGGTTGACCATCACCTGGGCGCTCGGCCCGTTGAGCTCGATGGCGACAAACCGCCATTCTTTGCCAAACAAGGAGAGAATCTCGTATTGCACGAACAGACGGTCCCAGCCGATGAACACGCTTTTTCCGTCGCGCTCGCGGATGGCGAACTGCTCCAGCGTCAGCGCCAACGTGTAGGGATTCACACTCACCTTGCCGATGCTCACGGGGCGGTGCAGCGCGGCGCTGAGGCGTTTTTCCGCCTGAGCCTTGATGATCGGCGGCAGACCGAAAAAACCAAAGAGCGTGAATAGCCCGAAAGCGGTCAGGCATCCGATGAGGATGAGACGACGACGACGTGAGCGGGCGCGGCGGCGGGGTAACATGGAATTGAGTTATGCGGGTGCGATGGACTTTGGCAACTCTGCGCACGGCGAATGCGGGCTTGGCGGGAAAAGCAACCGGCGGTACCAAAGTGTCATCCCTTGACCCACCTATGAGCGAACTGGTTCCAGACAGCCTGTCAGCAAAAAGACTTGAAGCCTTCCTGCATGAGAAAATCCCCCTCACGCTGGCGATGGGCCTGCACGTCGCGGAGAGCAACGCACACCGACTCGTGCTCGAAGCACCGCTCGATAAAAACATCAATCACCTCGGCACGGCCTTCGGCGGTTCGCTCCACGCGCTGCCCACCCTCGCCTGTTATGCCGGCCTGTGGACCCTGTTGCGCGAGGCTGGATTCGACGGCCACGTCGTCGTGAAACGCAGCCAAGCCAATTATCGCACACCCGTCACGGGGCGGTTACGCGCTGTGTGGGAACGCCCACCGGCCGCTACCGTGAAAACTTTCGCGCACGATCTGCAGCGTCACAAGAAAGCGCGAATGGATCTCTTCGCCATCGTCGAAGGCACCCCGGGAAAACCCGCCGTAGAATTCACGGGCAGTTTCGTGGCGCTGGTGTGACCGCACTGGAAGTAACCGTATTGAACGTAGCCGTATTGAACGTAGCCGCGTTGGAACGAAGTGACAACGTGGTGAGCACCACGCGCAACGCACCACCACCACCCACGCGCTTTCGCCGCTGGCTCAAGCACGGCGACCAAACCGCGCAGGAAGTAGTCGCGTTGGAGCGAAGCGACAACGTGGTGAGCACACGCACTCACGTCGCCGCGCGCCGCGTCAAATATGCTTCGAATCAGTCTCGTCCTTCTTCGCGTAACCGCTTTCCTGGCGCTGATGATTCACGGCGTTTTTCTTGAGGTACGCCTGATAAACATCATCGGCCGACATGCCGAGCGTCTGCGCCAGTGATACGACAAAGTGAAACAGATCGACGACTTCGACCTTCGCGTTCTGCTCGTCGAACTTCTGGTATTTGGCCCACCATTTCCACGGCACACTGTCGATCAGTTCGGCCGTTTCCTGCTGCAGGGCACGGGTGTAGTTGAGTATCCACTTCGCCTTTTCCTCATCGGTCGGCGGGGGCAGATTCACACCGATACGCCGGTTGAGTGCATCTTGCATTTCAAAGATCTCCTCGAATTTATCCATGCCGGAACGTGGAGAGGCGTTTCGCCGCTGGCAAGCCTCGGGCAGTTGAAACTACAAGTGAAGTTAGTCGGTAGGGACAGGTGCTTGCCGCGCCGTAGGCTTGGCGAAGGCTGGTCTCGGCCTGTGGGCTGGCGTAGGTGGCGAGCTCGCCTCGCAACGTAGCGCGACCAGCGCGCTACCTACCACGGGAGCAGCCACTCCGTGTGGTAGGTCCAGCGACAACGCGGTGAGAATGACCGCTATCACACACCACGCTTTCGCCGTTGACTCAAACGTGGCTACCCATCTCTACAGGCCCGGAGGCCTGTCGCTACGTCAGCCCACGCGCGCTGACCTTACCTCGCCCACTCCGCCTCGGGTATCAGAAATTTTTGCTGTTGCGCGCGGGCCCCCGTTACACGAAGGTAACAACCTTATTGCCACCGTTAGAGAGCGACCCTCGCACTCCGGCCGGCACTTCATCCGCGCCGCCACCCAGGCTGGCGCTTTTAACCAACAACATAGACATGTCCTCCACAGAATCGTCCGGTGCTTCAGCCGAAGCCACCGCGACCAGCGAGCCGACCGGCGTCACCGCCCCGGCTCCTTCATTCGGCTCAACGCGCGGCTCGGGCCTAGCCCGCGGCAAACGTCCGTCCAGCAGCCCAGCCAGCACCACCGCCGCCGCTTCTCCTAGCGGTTATAAACCCACCGCGATCGAGATCCTCAACGCCCCGCGCGAATACCAGAATCCGTTCGCCCCGGCCACGCCAGAGCCCGTCGCACCTGTCGTCACTGCGCCTACCGCCAGTGTTGCAACACCGGTCGCTGTTCCTCCCCCGTCAGTCGCACCCGCGACTCCCGTTGCAGTGGGGCCCGTCGCTCCTGCCCCCGTCGTCCGTACTCCGGCCCCCGCCCGCGTGTACGTTAAACCCGCCACCGAAATGTTCCCCCTCGACGGCGCTTCCGCTTCGGTTTCCTCCGAAAGCGACGAGCCTGCTGAACTCAACATTCTCCCACCCGAGCGCGCGAAAAACACGCCCGCTCAGACATGGGAAAGCGAAGGCTTCAAGGCCACCCGGCCCGCCCGCGAAGAACGTCCCCGTCAGGAGGAACGCACTGAGCGCCCTCGCCAAGAGGAGCGCGCCGAGCGTTCCGCCCCCGTCGACCTTTCTTCCATCCCGGAGAAATTCCTCTACGTGCGTCCCGGCTACAACTACGTGCCGACTCCATCCAACTACGGTGGGGCCCCTCGCGAAAATCGTCAGTCGTACGGCCAATCGTCTTCCACTCCGGCATCGGCCGCTCCATCCGCCAGCACGCGTCCAGCCATTGCTCCCGCAGCCAAGGCGAACACCTCGGGCGGTTTCTTCGGTTGGGTGAAATCGCTCTTCAGCGATTCCTCCGAAACTCCCGCAGCTGCGGCCGCAGGGAGCTCCACCTCGCAACCCGCCGGTGATCGTTCCTACAACCGCAATCGCGGTGGTCGTGATCGTAGCCAAGGAAGTCAAGGCGGCAGCGGTCAGGGTCAATCCTACGACGGCGGCCAACGTCGCAGTCGCGGCGGCCGTGGTCGCAGCCAACGCAGCGGCGGTGAATACCGTGGCGGCGGCGATCAAGGCGGAAGTTCCGGCGGTTCCTCCGCTACTTAATCCTTGGCGCGCTTCGCGCGAATCGCATTACTCAGGCGTCCGCTTCACCGCGGGCGCCTTTTTTTGCGCAGCCACAACCTCGCCGTAGCTCCTTGGAGCGAAGGCGGGTTTAGCCGCCAACCTTAGGCCGACCCCGCGCCACTCCTCCCCTTCCCTCTCACTTTCACTCTTCCACCCCATGGCTGACCTCATCGTCCACGGCGGCAAACCCCTCAGCGGCACCATCACGCCCTCCGGCAACAAGAATTCCATTCTGCCCATCCTCTGCGCCACGCTGCTCACGGATGAAAAGGTGACGCTCCTCAACGTCCCCAACATCACCGACGTGGAAAAACTCATCGGCTTCTTCGTCGATCAGGGTTCGCGCATCAACTGGGATCGCGGCGGCGGTCGCATGGATATCGATCACTCGTCCTTCGACGCCGCGCGCCTCGATGGCGAACTCCCCTCCGGCATGCGCTCCGCCGTTCTGCTTTTCGCCCCGCTGCTCCAGCGGATGAAGAGACTTGTCATCCCCACCAACGCCAAGGGTTGCACGCTCGGCATCCGCGAACTCGATCCGCACTTGGAAATTCTCGAGAAACTCGGTGCCGCCGTCACCCACAAGGGCAAACTGACCTTGCGCTTGAAAAAACGTTTCATCGGCGCGCGCCACTGGCCGGATTACATGTCGGTCACCGCCACGGAAAATTTCGTGATGGCCGCCGTTCTCGCCGAGGGCGAATCCGTCCTCCTCAATGCCGCGAGCGAACCCCACGTGCAGGACGCCTGCGAAGTCCTCGCCGCCATGGGCGCGGATATCGAGGGCATCGGCACCAGCAAGCTCACCGTGCGCGGCGTGAAAAAACTGCGCGGCGGCTCCTTCACGATCAACACCGACCACCACGAAGTCGTCACCTTCCTCGCCCTCGGTGCCATCACCGGCGGCGAAGTGCGCGTGAAGAATTCCCTCCCGCACCACTTCGATCTCATCAACCGCTCCTTCGCCAAACTCGGCGTGAAGATCGAATACGAAGGCACCACTGCCCTCGTCCGCAAGAATCAGAAACTCGTGATCGAACAACCCTTCACGACCAACCTTCTCGCAAAAATCGAAGCCGCGCCCTGGCCGTATTTTCCCGTCGATCTTCTCCCTTGCATGATCGCCCTCGCCGTCCGCGCCGAAGGAGCCGTCATGTTTTGGAATAAAGTTTACGAAGGCGGCTTCACCTGGATGTCCGAGCTCTCGAAATTCGGCGCGCACGTCGTCGTCAGCGACCCGCACCGCATCACGGTCTTCGGCGCCAAGCCACTCCGCCCCACCGTCGTCGAAGCACCGTACATCATCCGCGCCGCTGTCGCGCTCTACATGGTCGCCGCCAGCATCGAAGGAAAATCCGTCGTGAAAAACGCCGACACCATCAAACGCGCCCACCCGAATTTCGTCGAAAACCTCCGCAGCATCGGCGCCCAGGTCGAGTGGAAGTGAGGGCTTGCGCCCATCGTCCGTCTGAACTTGTTTTCACCCATGTCGGTCAAGGAACAATTGCTCGCCTCATTCAGAGATCTGCCGGACGACGCCACGTGGGCCGATGCGGAAGAACGCCTGCGCTTTCTGGCTTCGGTTGAACAAGCCGAGCAGGAAATCGCCCGGGGTGAAGGCATCTCGCACGACGAAGCCAAGAAGCGGATTAACGAATGGCTGCAAAAATTATCTGGGCCACCGGTGCGCAGGTGATCGAAACGGTCGAACTAACCGCCGCCTTTCCCCGCATAGGAAAAGTTTTCCGCACTCCCGGCCCGCTCGAATATCGCGAAATGATTGCCGGCAAATATCGTTTGATCTATCGCTACGATGAATCTCGCAGTCTCCTGCTGATCGTCCGTATCTGGCACGGTGCACGCGGCGAACCTGAAATCCCTCCCTTCGATGTCTCCTGATCCCACCAACAAAGGCACCGGCTTTATTACGTCCGCTCTCGCCACGCCGGTCTCGCCCGTCGAGGCCGCGCTGCGTCCGCTTTCGTTTTCCGATTTCGCGGGCCAACCCAAAACCGTCGAGCGCCTCAAGGTCATGGTCGGTGCCGCGAAGCGCCGCGGCGAAGCCCTCAATCACATTCTCCTCTCCGGCCCGCCCGGCCTCGGCAAAACCACCCTCGCCTTCATCCTCGGCCAAGAACTCGGCCGCAACGTCCGCGTCACTTCCGGACCCGTCATCGAAAAAGCCGGCGACCTCGCCGGCCTGCTCACGAACATGGAGGAAGGCGACATCCTCTTCATCGACGAAATCCACCGCATCCCAAAAACCGTCGAGGAATATCTCTACAGTGCGATGGAAGATTTCCGGCTCGATATCATGATCGACCAAGGCCCGAACGCCCGCAGCGTGCGCCTCTCCATTCCGCGTTTCACACTCATCGGCGCCACCACACGCTCCGGCCTGCTCACCGCGCCACTCCGCAGCCGCTTCACGCTCAACACCCGGCTCGATTACTACGACCACGCCACGCTCGAAGGCATCGTCAAGCGCAGCTGCGGCCTGCTCAAAGTCGAACTCGACGACGGTGGCGCTAAAGAAATCGCCACCCGCGCCCGCGGCACCCCGCGCATTGCGAACAACCTGATTAATTTCTGCCGCGACTACGCCTCGGAAAAAGCGAAAGGCAAAATCACCCAACCCGTCGCCGCCGCCGCGCTCGAACTTTTGGAAATCGACGCCGCCGGCCTCGACGAGATGGACAAGCGCGTCCTCCGCCTGATGGCCGAAAACTACAAAGGCGGCCCCGTCGGATTAGGCACGATCGCCATCGCCGTCGGCGAAGAAGCCGAGACAATCGAGGAAGTGCACGAGCCCTTTCTGATCCAAGAAGGCTACCTAGCCCGCACCGCCCAAGGCCGCATTCTCACCGCCAAAGGCTATCACGCCATCGGCCTGAAAGCCGCCGTTGGCGGCGACCAACAGTCGCTTCTGTGATTTTTGCCTCTGACTTTTTCTGGCGCAGACATGGAACTTCATCTTATCAGCTCCTCGCTGTTTCCGGTGGGTAAACGTCACCGATTCTTACTGGGCGCGCGCTGATCGAGCATGTGTTGCCGCATTCTGGAGTAGCGGCAGGTGTCCCTGCCTGCCGAGCGGGTTGCCCGCACCCCAAATCCACAGGCACAGACGGCCTGTGGCTACACCAATCACAAGCCACGACCTATCGAAAACAGCGAAGAACCAACTTTTCATGGCTGTGTTGCTCTTCATCGCTTGCTGTTGCTACGCTTTAGACACTGAGAAATGGGCGGTCAGGAATTACATCGGGATAACGCGCTGGCCGACGCCTTGACAGCCCGGCCGGGTAATACCACGGTAACACCGTGCCCACTCTCACGCTCAAAGTCTCCACCGATTTCAAACGCCGGCTGACCCGCGTCGCCCGCCAGCGCAAGTTGCCGGTCTCGGAAGTCGTCCGCGTCGCCGTGGAAAAGGAACTGCCAACCGAAGGCAAAGGGTTTCTCCTCGGCCGCCTCAAGCAACACTCCCTCGGCCCTTCCACCTACGATCCGGCTAAACCGGCATTCGCAGAGAACGAGTGGGCCATGCTAAAAAAGTGAAATTTCTGCTCGATACCCATGTCCTCGATTGGGCGCAGAGCAACGTCGCCCGACTCTCGCCCAAGGCCCATGAGATTCTCCGTGAAGCCAAGCCCGGCGATTTGGCAGTGTCAGATGTATCGCTCACTGAACTCGCCCGCCTGCTGAATGACGGCACGATCAAGACAAGCCAATCTCCGTCCGCGTGGTTGAACGCCGCCATCCAAGGAATCGAAGTCCTGCCCGCCACCGCCGACATCGCACTGCGCGCCGCCAATCTCGACTGGAAAAATCGCGATCCCTGCGACCGCCAAATCATCGCCACCGCCGTCGAACATCGCCTACCCTTGCTAACGGTGGACGAGAAAATTCACGATCTGGTCGGAGTTCGTGGACTGAAAGTCGTCTGGTGATATGCCCCTCATCCGCTACCGCCTCGCACTTGGTTTCTTCATCATCGGACTGATTCTGAGCGGCGTCACCGCCTTTCCGCTCCTCACCGAACTCCGGCTCCTCGCCTCTTGGCTGGGTATCACCCACGCCGCAGATTTTGCGCAACTGGGCGGACTGCAGCATTGGATCGCGCGGGTGCTTTTCGCGCTGGAACAAAACCAAAAACATTTTCCCTTTCTCGCGTACGGCACCGACTGGTTGGCGTTCGGGCATCTTTGCATCGCGGTGTTTTTTATCCGCCCGCTTTTCAAACCGCTCGAATCGGACTGGGTGCTGAAGTGCGGTCTCGTGTGCTGCGTCGGCGTGATTCCCCTCGCGCTCATCGCCGGGGAAATCCGCGGCATCCCGCTCTACTGGCGCCTGATCGATTGCTCCTTCGGCATTCTCGGCGCGCTGCCGCTCCTGTACTGCCTGAAATTGTCCCGGCGGATGCGGACGGCTTGACCATTCAGAACCTGAGCGTGGCGCTTTTCGAGAGCACCACGCTCCGGTACCGAGGGCCTTGCTGCCTACTGCTGACAAAACCGATGTTTTCGATAACGGACAATCAGCCCCAATCCGATCAGCGCGAGCACCAGCAGAACGACCGTGGGTGCCGCCTCGGGCACTGACGTGGCCGTAGCCGATTCGTCGGGATTGAGCCCCGCCGCATCGTACTGCTGCTTGGTTTCGAGCACCACCGCCCCCGTCACTGAGGTGACGAGACGTGCAGCCGCAGCCAGACGGATCGCCGCTTCGCGTTGCTGATGTGCGCCACTGAGCAGGCGCGCCACTTCGTCCGCCGCCCACAACCGGGTGAGCGCTGCTGTCGTCTCGTGACCAACCGAACTGAAATTCTCCGCTGGTTCAGTGCGACGAATCGCCGCGAATCCGCCATCGCGCAGTTTTTTTAGCACGCGGGTGAAATCCTCCTTCGGTTCGCCCAAACGCGGCACTACGGCCAGATCGGTGGATTCGCCCAGCTTTTCCAAAACCACATTGGCACCAGGGAGAGCAGGAATCGCGAGCAGATGCACCTGCCCCGCTTGGCGCGAAAGGGCCTGCTCCAATGCGGTGGTATCGCCCCAAGCGACCGGCTGCGTGCCATGAATCCACAGGAGCGTGCCGCCGTGCGAAACCAACGAATCAAACGCAGCCTGCAGCGCGGCACTCGCATCCTGACCGCCGGTGAATGCTTGGACTCGCAACCAGCTGGCCACCTCGGGTGCCTTCTGGACCGGACAGCTCAGCACGTCATCACCCGCAATCCGCAAACTGAGTGGAAAATCGGCCGGTAGGGTTTCGAGTACGTCCGCAAGCGACCGAGCGCTCGCGCCGATCTCACGGGAACCATCGATCACAATCGCGAGTGGACCGGACGTCGGAGCTTGCTGCGCGATTTCTTGCGTCACCATGCGCGTCGCATCCCGTGGATCACGCGCCCAAGTTCTGCTTTCATCGGGATTGCGCGCAACAGTCAGCCCCGCCACCGGCGAAGCAAACTGCGCGGGCGTCAAAGCACCACGCAGCGCGTAGAGTGAGTTCTTTGAATTATTCGACTGATAGGCGGACAAGGCGGAGGACAGCGGGCTCTTCGCCTCGATCCACACCGCGTGGGAAAGACCGGGAGTTGCGGAAAAATTTTGCTCGATGATCCGGGGCAGACTGAGCCGGGCGCTCGCGAGTTGATCCACCGTGAGCGGCACTGTGATCCCGATTCGCAGCTTCATCTCGCCGCCCTTGGGCGCGATCGGGAAACATTGCACGAGCACGCGGTCCGGTCCCTTGGTGGTGACGAGCACAGGATCACGGCGCTGGTTCACGACCGCCTGATAAGCCTGGCGCACCTGGCTGCGTCCGCCAAACGCCGCTTCACGTTCCTCGCCGTCGATCCAAAGCGTCAGCCGCGACACGACCGCTCCGGCGGGCAACTGTACCAGTGCCCGCGCCTCGCGTTGCTGAAACTCGTGATCGTTGCGGAAAACCAGCGTCCACTCCAGATGGCCCAGCGCGGCGTCACCATCGAGCGTGCCGTCGATGCGCGATTCCTTCAGGTTGAGAAATTTCAACCGCTGACCGACCTGTCCCTGACCCTGGCTATCATCCCAGACCCATTCCTGCGAACCGCGATCAGCACCCCGGCCGAAGAGATTGATCGTGTGACTCGGCGCCGGCACACTGTTGTAGCCGTGGCCCGTTACCCGATAGTAAACCTGTTGTCGCTCGGTTTGGGAAGTTTGCCCGAAAAGAAACTGCAACACCGCCATACGTTCCGCGTCCGGGTTCGCATAACACCCACGCAGCAATTGCTCATCGTTGCCCGCATGGCGTAGAAACCAAAGCGCTTGGCCTTGGGATTCACGACTGCCATTGGCGGTGGCGTGGACCGCCCACGCTTGAAAAGCGCCGGGGAATTCCAAGGCGATGAGACAGGCGAACCCCGCCAGCAAACCACTCCACACCCTCGGCAACTCAAATCCCTGAGCACGGGAGCGGCGGCGCAAACTCCGGCGCAGCAGCGATGCCACGACCAATGAGAACAAAGGCGAAAGCGGTAACAGCCCCACCCCAAAGAAAATTATCCCGACCAGCGCAAACGGTGAAAGCGGAAGAAACCACAGCGCATAGAAAACTGCGATGCCGAGCGCAAAGGCATTGAGTCTCGCCACCCGACGCAACGCCGCTTCGGAAAGAGCAGGCGTGGAGGAGGCGTACAGCCCGAACGCATTGGCCGCCGCGACCAAAGCAATGGCAAAAATGTGCCACATCGTTGGGATGGGATCGAAAAACTCCGCGCACATCCCGGATAGAAATTCCAGCAGCAGTGTGACCAACGGAAGGACCACGCCGAACAGTCCGTTGAAAATACGCCCGCCCCAAACAAGACTGGGCCGCGCGATGTGGGAGGTTGCGGGCGGTTTCCCCGGCGAGCTGACAACAGGCGGCTCAGACAGAGCGCTTAAACGAATGAGATAGCGTTTCACTTCCTCCTCACTCACGACACTCACTTGAGCCGCCGTGAGCTCGGCCTCAATATTTTTTCGAAAATTGGCTGCGACGACAGTGGGGTCGACCCCGCCCGCAATCAGCGTGGGATGGATGGCCGCGAGGTGAAGTTCCAAGGCTGCGTTGGCGGATTCAGTCCAAGTAATCATGGGGCGCGCTCAGTTGGGGTTGATCCTGCAACGCCCGGTTCCAACTGATACCAATTGATCCGGCGGGTGCAGAACATGACGAGAGCGAGCACAGCGAACAGCGCCAGAGTGCCAGCGACAAGCGCGTAATCCTGCGACTTCAGCACGAAATAAAGGTAGCCGTAGGTCGCGCCCAGTCCGCCGCCGATCACGAGTGTGCGTCGACCCGTTTTCAAAAAGCTCCAGGCGTAAAAACGAAACCAACCACGTACAGGCCGCCCAGCCGCGCCGTACGCCGCCGCCGTCGTCCAGAATTCCGAGAGCGCGAGAATGCCGAGAAAGAACAGGCTCAGCGCCGTCCCCACCATCGCATATTGCAACGGATGGATGCGCAGCTCCGAGGTGATTTCGAAGAGGAAGAAGACCGCGAATATCAGGACGAAGAAGAGCACGCCATATTTCTGCGCCCGCTCGACCATGGAATAGCCATCAGCCATCTGGGTGAAGCGGATTCCGAAAGCGGCCTCGCGAATTTTTTTCGTGATGTCCCCATTGCTGATCACGCGGGTTGCTCCAGCTCTGAGGAAAGCCCCGGGTGAAATGCGCACTCTCCCACGAGGCGTTGAACCCGGCCGGTCCGACGGAACGCGCGATGGGCAACGCCGCGCCAATGAATGAAGGGTCGGCCCAGATGGATTGCAGGGCGACGCTGGTGGTCTTGCCCACCGACGCGATCTCGAACCGATCGCTCCCTTGCAGCCCGGCTTGAAGGGAGAAATCAATTCTCGTCCCCGGCACCACGCCTGCGACCTTAGCGGCCAAGGCCAGCAGCGCCTCGGTTTCTCCGGCGGTGGGCTCGAAGACCGAGTCACGTCCCTTACCGAGTTTCAACGGGCCGACCGAACGCACGCCATGCAAGTCCGACGCCCCGAATAGTACTCGCGTTTTTTCCCAGTCAATTCGATCCGCCTCAATGCCCGCGACGGTGAAATCCGCCAAGAATGAACCGGTCAGTTTTAGTTTCGTGCTATAAACAATCTCTTCATAAATTCCCCGGTGCCGGATCTCGGGATCGACGCCACCCCTCGCCGACAGCGTATCTGGCAGAAAATACGCCACGGCATTCACGAGTTCCGATTCTTCAACATCAAGTTTCCGGCCATTCGACACCTGCGTCCGCACCACTTGCGTCCGATAAGCATAAGGTACGGCGAGCACCGGACCCGTGACCAATTGCTGCCGGCCCCAGAGAACGATCAGAAGAGGTCAGGCTTGGTTGTTTGACATTTCTCATGGTTGTTTGGATTTCTGCTTAGCACTGACGAGTCGGCTGCCTTGTTACAGCCCGCCCATATTTAACGCCGCGGCCAGCCAACGGTTGGTCGCGATGGTCCGGGCCTTCAGGCTGGTCGCGATCTCCACCTTCCAGCCCGCTGATTTCATCTCTTGCTGGATGTCCGTCTCCGTTCGCCGGTGCTGACGCAACTCGACCCGCAGCGCCTCCCGCCAGACCTCCTCCATCGTCTCGCGCATCTCCCGCTGCCACCTACTCAGCCCCCACCTAACGTCAATGTCTAATATCCAAGCCTGACCCCTTTTTCATTCTCTGACCCCTTTTTCATTCTCCGATCTACTTTTTAATTTAACCGATCCCCTGTCCAACGCATGGGGTCCACTTCAGGCTCCCCGAGCTTGATTGCTCTTGTCCCATCCCCCAATCCCTGAAACCAATCCCTGACCGCCATCTACTCAGAACTTTTAACGACAGCTGGGACATCCCCGATCCCAAAGTTGTCGAAATCGCCACTGGTTATGATGAATCTTGGATTCTAAACGCGTATTCGCAAGCCGGCTTCCAAATCACCCACGAGATCATCCGCGGCTGGTGGTTCGGGCGTCCCCGGAACACATGCGTTAGCTATCAGGATTATATTGTTGCCAGCCGTTCTGATTGAGTTGTTAGACATAGCAATATGCACAATCTGCCCACAACATTCGGTCCTCGCTCATGAGTGAGGTTAAAAAAGATAGATCTGCACTGGGACCGTATTACATTTTGTCTGGATTTCTAAGGCATCTGAGCCCACATGCAGTGACGTTTATCATCACGGCCGTAATCATAGCAGTAACTGGCGCAAGATTTTCACTCATCAATCGCTGTGGTTCAGATGTTCCATGGGGTGACCAATGGTATGGTGAAGTCGAACGCACGTATAAGCCGTGGCTCCAAGGCAATTTTCATATCGCTGAACTTTTTGGCACCCACAATGAGCACCGAATCGTAGCGACCCGCTTGCTCGATATCGCAATGCTCCAAGCTAACGGGCACTGGGACCCTCGGATGCAGCAAGTGGTCAATACGGTAATCATACTTGCTGCACTTCTCGTACTACTTCGTCATATGGCGAAGTATTTCCCTCCGCAAAAGCTGTTGATCGCCGCAGGATTGATCATTGCTTTTTGGGGCAGTGATTATTTCTGGGAAAACACCCTGTGCGGTTTCCAATCGCCGTTTTATTTCCTGTTGTTGTTCTCTCTAATTCATGTCCTTCAGACCGTGTGCGCGAGACCCTTTTCTAAAGGGTGGTGGTTTGGTCACATCGCAGGTCTCTGTAATCTGTTTACGATGGCTGCAGGGCTCATCTCCGCTTGTGCGGTTATAGGTTGGCTCATGTGGTGTCGTTTACGAGCCAAAGAGTCAGCTGCGGGAGATAGTTTCACGCTCATTTGGAATATAATCATACTCGCCCTCGGCTGCTGGTTACTTCCCTATTCACCAACGGTAGGCCATATTGGATCCACCTTGTCTGTCGATAGATTACAGGCGCTCCTTCACTGCCTCAGTTGGCCTATATTGAAATGGCAATTCGGATTGTTGGTCTGGGCTCCAGGATTTCTATACTTAGGTCTGGCAATCAGTCGTCCGTCATCCCGCGCAAACCAAAGCTGGTTGGTGGCTCTCGTTTTGCTTTCCCTCCTGTTTGTTTTAGCAACAGTCTTGGCGCGCGATGGTGTCCCATCCCGCTACGGAGATATATTTGCGCTGGGAATCCTAACAAATTTTCTCTGTCTGATGACTTGGCTAAGCTATGAGCGGCTACGTTGGGTGATTATCATCTTGAGCATTCTGTGGCTAGTACTCGTCTTACTAGGCTTACGGCATCAGGAGAAATTAGCCTTTGAAGTCACCTTGCAGCAGGAAAATATGCGTCAACGGGGACGCGCTGACACCATTCGGCAGTACTTGTTGGATGGTGATGCCATGCCACTTAGAAAAAACGACCAATTCTCAGAATTGGACATAGGCGTTCTTCAAACCATTCAAGAAACACCTGCTCTTCGCGAGATTCTCCCCTTCTCGATCAGGCCGCCCATTGAGATGCAATTACACAGTAGTAACGAAGGCTTCATGATCGGGGGAGCCCCTTCATTAAAAAACGCGGTAACCGCGCTACCCGTTATTGGGACGTGGAGACCGGACGGAAAGACCAAGACAGGATCTTGGATGAGTCAGTCCCTGCGCGCCAATGCTGCGTTACTGACATTCTTTTTCGCAGGCGATATTACGCCTCCCTATTCGGAGTTCTATCTGCAAACCAAGGCTGGCGTTCCAATAACGCCACTGCAGAAAACGACAGCCTCGCCGAATCGCTGGCGCCAAATCAATTTCCCGAATCCAGGGCAATCTTTTCAAATCGTGGCATCTGTCAACGGCGCGGACCACTGGCTGGCCTTCAGCGCCCCACGAGAATACGCGAGAGGATCGTGGCTCACGACCAAAGTTATTTTATTGGGATCAGCTCTGTATTTCACCGGCTGGATGTTATTGGCCGGTGTCGGTGGCGTAATTCTTGGTGAAAAATCAATCTCGAAACAAAAATCTGGCTGAAATTATTAATATTCGGGAAATGAAAAGGGGTCAGCAACGGTCTTTCAGGCGAGCTTAAATTGAGGATTTTTTAGGAGGCGGTTGAGGAGGATGATGGGTTTGCGCATCTCGGCGGCGTGCCGCCCACGTTGCAGACGGACCAGAGTTCGGCCGCGACGCACACGTTGGACCGGACCTCGAAGGCGCGGGGTTTTAATCCCGCGTATCTGGCGCTGTGCGCGCATTACGCGATCACGCCGACGACGATTCACGTGGCTTGTCCGAATGAGAACGGCGATGTCGAGTCGGCCAACGGTCATCTTAAACAACGTCTCAAGATGCAGCTGATCTTGCGCGGCTCGCGGGATTTTGCGAGTCAGGCGGCCTACGCGGAATTTGTCGGCAAGATTTGCACCGGCGCCAATCGGCTCCGACAGGCGGAGCTGGCGGCAGAGCGGCCGCACTTCCAGGCGCTGCCCGCGACGCGGTTTCCCGAGGCGGAGGAAGTGACGGTGCGCGTGTCGAGTTACTCGACGATCCGCGTGAAGGGCTGCGCCTACTCGGTGCCGTCGCGGCTGATCGGCTCGTTCGTGCAGGCGCGGGTGAGCGAGGCCGAGGTCGGCCTTTATTTTCACAACACGGCGGTGACGACTTTTCCGCGTTCGCACAGCCAGGAGCCGCGCATCGACTACCGGCACCTGATCGCCTCGCTCGTGCGCAAGCCCGGCGGGTTCGCGCGCTACGTCTACCGCGAACAGCTTTTCCCCGCCGTGGTGTTTCGTCAGACTTACGACCGGCTGCTCGCGCTCGAGCCCGCGCGCGCCGACGCGCACTACGTGCAAGTGCTCGCGCTTGCCGCCGAACTCGGCGAAACACGCGTCGCCGAAGTGCTCGGCGCGTTGCTGCGCGAGACGCTCGTGCCCACGCCCGAGCACGTCCGCGCCCGATTGCAAACGCGCGCGGAGCCGACCGTCCTCGCCGCCTTTGTCCCGGAGTTGGCCAGTTACGATCTGCTCTGCGTCACGTCAGACGAGCGCGCTGCGCCCGAGGAGCACGTCACGTCAGACGAGCACACTGCACCCGACGAGCGCGTCACGCCCGAGGCGAGTCGCGCTCAGTGCTGCGCCACGCAGGCCACGTTCGCCACGCCGGCCACGTGCGTTACGCCGGCGGCGTGCGCGGCGCAGGAGGTGAGCGCATGAGCGCCGCGACCCTGCCCATCCTCCTGCGCGCCCTCGGCCTCACGACGCTCGCCCGGGATTTCCCCGAAGCCATCCTCCGCGCCGAAGCGGAGAACTGGGGTTATCTGCGTTTCCTCCACCAACTCACCGAAGGCGAACTCAACGAGCGGCTCCGCCGCCGCATCGAGCGCCTGCTCAAAGAATCCGCGCTACCCCCGGGACAAAACCTCGCGGTCATCGATCAGGCCAAACTGCCCGACAAAGCGCGCCGCCAACTGCCCACGCTGCTCGACGGAGATTTTGTGCGGCGCGGCGATAATCTCCTCACCTTCGGTCTACCCGGTCGCGGCAAGACACTGTTCTGCGCCGCCCTCGGTCGCGAGCTGGTCCAGCGCCACCAGCTCAAGGTTTTGTTTTTGCCCACCTACAAATTGGTCAACCAACTCCTCGTCGCCAAACGCGATTTGAAATTGCCCGGCCTGCTGGCCAAGCTCCATCACTTCGAGGCGATCATCTGCGACGATCTCGGCTACGTCAGCCAAGCGCAGGACGAGATGGAAGTGCTCTTCACGTTTTTCGCCGAACGCTACGAGCGGCAAAAATCCGTCATCATCACCTCCAACCTCGTCTTCTCCGAGTGGGACAAGATCTTCAAGAATCCGATGACGGCGATGGCCGCCGTTGATCGGCTCGTCCACCGCAGCATCATCCTCGAGTTCAGCGGCGAGAGCCACCGCGCCCAAGCGGCCAAAGACCGCCAGCCCTGAGCCACATGGCGCGTTCGCGCCGCAGGATCGAGCGCGGGATCGAGCTGAACCTCCGCGTTCACGCGAGTTGCGGGATCGAGCCGGCCCACCGCGTCTCCCACGAGCAGCGCAACTCCCACCAGTCGGGAGGGGGAGGGGGCTGACGCCCCCTCCCCTCGACCCCACCCCAAATCTTTTTTTCCGGAGGGGAGAGGGCTGCGCCCCATAAGAGCTAACATAACAGAGCCTTGATCCGGGGCGTCCTTCGACGGGAGTCTTCCGCTAAACCGCGCTGAAAGTCATTCCAGCAAGCAAGACAGTCCTTGATCGGCAAATTCGGCCAGAGGGCATCGC
>JBBRBC010000072.1:0-17760 GCA_038206205.1 Opitutales bacterium | reverse complement strand
GGATCGGGCTCTCAGCTCTCGACTCTGGACTCTCGACTGCATCGTTCCGGCTAAGGTGGGCGTCGGTTTCCACACCGACGCCTGTCGCCGCCGGGCCGAGGAATTACTTTCCCCATCCGTGCTATCCGTGTAATCCGTGGTGAAAAGTTTGGGTCGGGGCGAGCCGGGCTTTGTGGGGTCAGATTTTTGACCACGGATTACACTGATCACACGGATAAAACCGAGGACAACGAACAGAAATTTTCCGCGGATAGCCGGATGGACGCGGATGAAATTCCCGGCCCAAGTCCCTTTGGCTTTATCCGCGGTAATCCGCGACATTCGCGGAAAATCATTCCGCCGGCTTGGAATCTTTCGTGGAAAATTCGCATGATTCGTGGGGGAAAATCGGGTCTGGTCGGGCCTTCGTCACCTTCGATCTCTTCGCGAGACAATGCTGATCCGGAGGAATGAGAGTGAGTTCAACTGCGCCGCAAATCGGAAAATACATTAAACGCGAAGGACGCGGAGAGCGCGGAGCCGAACCTGACGTGGTTTTACTCCGCGAGTTGGTTTTCATTCGTGAAGAATTCGTGTGATTCGTGGGGGAAAATCGGGTCGGGTCAAAAGTGGCACCGGTCTCCTGACCCGTGGGTCTGGTTTTGCATCATGCGGGTAGCCTCGTTTGAGGGCGCAGCCCGAAAACGGGGCCGCCAGACACCGCGCTTTCGCCTGCGGCTCAAACGCGGCTACACTCAGAAATTTCCCGCGGATAGCGCGGATAATCGCGGATGAAATGCCCGGTCCAATGCCCTTGGTCTTTATCCGCAGCACTCCGCGTCATCCGCGGGAAATTTCCGATCTTCTGAGGTGGGCTGCTGCGCACGCCTCAGGAAAACCCTGAGGCGTCTCAGGTATCGCTCCTTTAAGGAAAAAGCCCGGGCTCCGATTTAAAGTGAACCGCCGTTTATCAAACCGTTATTAAATATTCATGAATCCTTTTCCTTTCATCCGCTACAGCGCTACAACAATTCTGGTGATTGCTCTCGGCGTGATTTCAATGGCCGGCGAGTCGGCTAAATCGGTGAGTCCGGACGCTGCGCTTGCCCGTCTGCGCGAAGGCAATCAACGTTTCGTCGCCGGCACCTTGAGTGTGCGGTCCTCCCCAAACGAGCATCGGGCCGAACTGGCCAAGGGGCAGCATCCCTTCGCGATCGTGGTGGCGTGCGCCGATTCCCGTTTGTCCCCGGAAATCATTTTCGATCAGGGGTTGGGCGATCTCTTCGTCATTCGCAACGCCGGTAATCTCCTCGACGATCACGTGATCGGCAGCATCGAGTACGCCGTCGAGCACTTGCACGCGGAACTCATCGTCGTACTGGGGCACTCCCAATGCGGGGCCGTCACCGCCGCCGTCGCGGGTGGCGAGGCTCCGGGCCACCTCAAGAGCATCATGGCATCGCTCGAGTCCTCCGTCGCCATGGCGAAGAAGAAGCCCGGCGATACCGTGGAGAATGCCGTCCGCATCAATGCCAAACTTTCTGCGGTAGCTCTCGCCCAGACCGCTCCGATCCTCGCCGAAGCCGCGAAGGCCGGAAGCATCAAAATCGTCGCTGCCCGCTACGACCTCGCCACCGGCCAAGTCGAGTTTCTCCCCTGAATTTCGCTAACCTCAACCAGAATACCCGTCATGTTTAAGAATCTAAAACTCGGAGCCAAACTGAATGGCGCCTTTATCGCGGTCGCGCTGCTCACCTTGCTGCTCGGCGCCCTTGCCATCTTCAGCATGCTCAAGGTCAAGACGACCGCGAACATCCTCGCCTTGGAAAAAGTGCCTGCCGTGGCGGCGGCCAACGAGGTTGAACGCGATGCGCTCAAGACCATGTACGAGGTGCGGGGCTATGCCTTCACCGACGAGGCTCAATTTCTGGAGAGGGGCCGCGCGGAACTGGTTCTGGTGAAGAAGAGCATCGCCGTCGCCGCCGCCCACGCGGAAAAATACGACCTGAAGGTGCTGGCCGCCAATGCCAAAATTGCCGAGGAAAAAGCCCTCGAATACGAACGTCTCCTCGAGGAGACGGTGAAAGCCACCGAGGCGT
This sequence comes from Opitutales bacterium, assembly GCA_038206205.1. Lineage (GTDB taxonomy): Bacteria > Verrucomicrobiota > Verrucomicrobiia > Opitutales > Opitutaceae > Didemnitutus. The sequence goes on along the minus strand of JBBRBC010000072.1, from coordinate 15,682 downwards.
TGACAAAGGAGACGGTCGTCCGGCTCACCGCCGCCGAGGCTTACATGAAAGTGTGCAATGATTTCCTCAGCGGACAGGAAAAATTACTGGATGCCGACATCAGCGCCCTCGTCGGGGAAAAAATCACTGAGGACAAGGTGAAGGAACGCTATAAAAAGATTCAGTTGTGCAATGAGATCATCGAGGCGGGGAATTCGATTCGCATCGGGGTGTGGAAATCCACGGCCGAACGCGACCCGGTTTTGTTCAAGGAAACGATGAAGAAATTCGACACGGTTAATGCCAAGCTCGCCGAGCTGAAACTCATCACGCGCCTGGAGGTGAATCTGAAGCAAATCGCCGAATGCTCCGCCGCCGGCCAGGCCTACCTCGCCAGCATGGAGCGGTTTCTCGCCGACTGGCTCAAACGCGAGGAACTGGGCAAGAAACGCGGAATCGCCGGCGATGCCGTCCTCAAAGCCGCGCAAGATACGGCCCTGTTTAATATGACGGCTACAGAAACTTCCGCTAAGGAAGCCGCCTCTTCTCTCGCTACCTCTTCCAATATCCTGATCGTCGGCTGCATTGTCTGCGTCGGTCTGGCTTTGGCTCTCGGCATTATTATGACCCGCATGATCACCGGTCCGATCAGCAAACTCGTTGCCGGTCTCGGTCAGATCGCACTGGGTGATCTCAGCGCTCGCGTCACAGTTGAATCGCAGGATGAAATCGGTGCGCTCTCGGGCGCAGCCAATAGCATGGCGGAAGCGCTCGATGCCAAAGCTAAACTCGCCGTCCTGATCGGCGATGGCGACCTGCGCCAAGAAGTGAAACTCTCGTCCGACAAAGATACGCTCGGGCTCGCCCTCCAGAAGATGGTCACAAATCTCCGCGAGGTCGTCGCCAACGTCCGTGGTGCCGCCGAAAACGTCGCTTCCGGCAGCGAGGAAATGACCAGCACGGCGCAAACCCTTTCGACCGGCTCATCCGAGCAGGCTGCTTCCGTCGAGGAAGTTTCCGCTTCAATGGAGCAGTCCTCCGCTTCCATTCAGCAGAACACCGAAAATTCCCGTCAGACTGAGAAGATCGCCGTCAAAGCCGCGCAAGATGCGACCGAGGCTGGCCAGTCGGTCGTCAAGACCGTGCAAGCGATGAAGGAAATCGCGCAGAAAATTTCCATCATCGAGGAAATCGCCCGTCAGACCGACTTGCTCGCGCTCAATGCCGCGATCGAAGCCGCCCGTGCCGGCGAACATGGCAAGGGTTTCGCCGTCGTCGCCTCCGAGGTCCGCAAACTCGCCGAACGCAGCCAGACCGCGGCCGGAGAAATCTCGAAACTCTCCAGTACCTCGGTGGAAATCGCCGAGAGCGCCGGGGCCATGCTCGATAAATTGGTGCCGGACATCCGCAAGACCGCCGATCTCGTCAAGGAAATCGCCGCCGGCAGTGAAGAGCAAAACAGCGGCGCCGCCCAGGTGAACAAGGCCGTGCAGGAACTCGACAAAGTCATCCAGCAAAACGCCAGCGCTTCCGAAGAGATGGCGGCGTCCTCCGAAGAACTCGCGAGCCAGGCCGAACAACTCCAAAGCGCGATCGAATTCTTCAAAGTCACCGACGATGGCCGCCGCGCCACCGCCAAAGTCGCTGGTCGGAGCAAGGCACCGACTCCCGCAGCGACCCATCATGCCTCGGCTCCGATGCGATCGAAAGCCACGGCTTCTTCCGCGCCACGCCAAAACCGGGCCGCCGTCGCTCCGAGCGGCGTGATGATCGATCTCGTGACGAACGGCCACGATGCCTCCGACAACAAATTCGAACGGTATTGATCCACCCAGCCGCACTCTACCCATCATGAGTACTTCCAAAATCACCGAGACGGCCCGGTATCTGACGTTCCGGCTCGGGGGCGAGCTTTTCGCCATCAACGTTTTCAAGGCCCGCGAGGTCCTCGATCTCAGTCACATCACCCGCGTGCCGACTGCACCCGGATATCTCCGCGGTGTCGTGAATGTTCGCGGCAACGCCATTCCGGTCGTCGATCTGCGCAGCAAATTCGGTTTGCCCGCTGTCGCGGATACGCTGCACACACGCATCATCGTCATGGAACTCCAAATCGACGGCGAAAGCGTCGTGGTCGGCGGTCTCGCCGATGCCGTCCACGAGGTCATGGAACTGGAACCGCACGAGATCAACGATCCGCCTTCGCTCGGGATGCGCTGGCGCACGGATCTGATTCTCGGCATGGGCCGGCGCGGAGATCGCTTTACCATCATTCTCGATATCGAGCGCGTCTTCACCACCGAAGAACTGGTCACCCTCACTGAAAACGCCCATCCCACCGCTGCCGCCATCGCCTGAGGTCGTGGCGCAACGCGCGTCACCTATTTCCAAAAAACCCAATGGAATGTCACGCTCTCACCCATGCTCAGTTCGAGGACTTCAGCACGATTATCGCGACGACGCTCGGCATCAAGATGCCGCCGGCCAAGCGCGTGATGCTTCAGAGCCGGCTGCAACGCCGGCTCCGCGAACTCGGGCTCGAGACCTTCGAGGAATACCACACGCAGTTTTTCCAAAACCCCGCCCATCAGGCGGAGGAGCTCGAGCATCTCCAGAACCTCGCGACCACGAACAAGACGGATTTTCTGCGCGAAGCCGATCACTTCACCGTCCTGGTCAACGAAACTCTGGCAATCTGGCGGCGCACGCGGAGTGCGCCGGTTTTTCGTGTGTGGTGTGCGGGTTGTTCCTCAGGCGAAGAACCGTACACGATTGCGATGACGCTCCTGGAACAACAGGCCGCGTCGCCCTTCGAGTTTGCGATTCTGGCAACCGACGTCAGCACTCGCGTGCTCCATCTGGCGCAGGAAGGAATCTACGAGGAGGAGAAGGTGGCGCCCATCCCCAAGGCGCTTCAGAAAAAATATCTCCTGCGCAGCCGCGATCCGGCGGCACGCCAAGTGCGGATCGCCCCGGAAGTGAGAAGGCACGTGCGTTTCGGCCATCTCAATTTTCTTTCTCCCGATTACGGCGTGAAGGAAATGATGGATGCGATTTTCTTTCGCAATGTGATGATCTATTTCGACCGGCCGACCCAGCAACAGGTCGTGACCAAGCTCTGCCGGAATCTGCGGCCGGATGGCTTTTTCTTCACCGCCCACGCCGAAACGCTGCAAGGGCTCGGGCTGCCGCTGCGCAATGCCGGCACCGCCGTCTATCGGCTCAACGCCCACTCCGTCGCGAAATGAGCTGTCTGAGTTTCATCGCCCCACCGGTTTCCCACGACGTCGACGGTGGCGAAACGGTCTCGTACACCGAAGCCATGCTCTGGGCGGGCGATCTGGTGGTGGAGGCCAGACCCGTGCGGATGTCCACCGTCCTCGGTTCGTGCGTCTCGGTGTGTTTGTACGATCCCGCGCGGCAGTTTGGCGGCATGAATCATTATCTGGTGCCACGGGGCGGCAATACTGCGATCCATGGCGAATGGTCGACGCTGCGTCTCATCGAGCGCATGTGCCAATTGGGGAGCATGCCCGGCGATCTTAAGGCGAAGGTGTTTGGCGGCGGATGCCCCTTGAAATTGGTCAATGAAAACCACGCCGTCGGGGACGAAAATGTAGTCGTCGCCCGTCGCGTGCTCGCGACCGCCGGCATTCCCATCATCGCGGAAAAAGTCGGGCATAGCGCCGGCGTGCGCCTGTTTTATGAAAATTGGACCGGAGTTGTGTGGATAAAACTCCACGCCGAAAGGAAAACACCATGACCAACAAAATCAAAGTACTCGTAGTGGACGATTCCCCCGCCGTGCGGGAGGCGATGACCGCTGTGCTCGAAGGCGATCCTCAACTGGAGGTGATCGGCTGCGCGGGCGATCCGTATCAAGCCGTGGCGCTCATGCGCGACGCGACGCCCGACGTGATCACGCTCGACATCGAAATGCCCCGGATGGACGGGCTCACTTTCTTGCAACGGATCATGGCCCAGCATCCGATCCCGGTCATCATTTGCTCCAGTCATGCGACGGATGGGGCGGAAGCCACGTTGCGGGCTTTTGAGTTGGGTGCGGTTGATATCATCACCAAGCCGCGGGTCGGCACCGAAGAATTTTTCGCCGAGTCACAAATCACGATCTGCGATGCGGTGAAAGCCGCCGCCAGTGTCCGGCCTGATCGGCTCGCCACGCGCTCCGTCACGCGTCGTAAACTTTCCGCCGATGCGATGTTGGCCAAGGGGAATCCCTCAGCCGCGATGGCCTCGACGGAGAAAGTGATTGTTGTCGGGGCCTCCACCGGTGGCACGCAGGCGATTGCGGTTTTCCTGGAAGGACTGCCAGCGGGCGCGCCGGGCATCGTGATCGTGCAGCACATGCCGGAAAACTTCACCGGTTCGTTCGCGCACAATCTGGATTCATTCTGCCGCATGCACGTGAAGGAAGCAGTCGATAATGATGTAGTCCGGCCGGGCCTCGTGCTCATCGCGCCGGGCGGCAAGCACACCATGCTCAAGCGCGTCGGCAATCAGTATGTCGTCGAAGTGCGCGCTGGTCCGCTCGTGAGCCGGCATCGACCGTCCGTCGACGTCTTGTTTCGTTCGGCCGCACGTTTCGCGGGAAAAAATGCGGTGGGGGTGATTCTCACCGGGATGGGAGACGATGGGGCACAGGGCATGAAGGAAATGCACGATGCCGGGGCGCACACTTTTGCGCAGAACGAAGCGTCTAGCGTTGTCTTCGGCATGCCGAAAGAGGCGATCAAACTCGGCGGCGTGGATGAAGTTCTCCCGCTCGAACAAATTCCCGCTGCGGTCCTCCGCACGCGCACCACTTAACGCCTGCCACCTATGACCATCGTTTCTTCATTCGTCCTTGGAGGCGGGGTGCCCTCACCCCGCAGGGGCATCCAAGCAGCGGGGGTGGGGCACCCCGTCTCCCCAAACTTTCAGCCGCTACTTAAACTTCGTTCCCTATGAAAACCATTTTGATTGTCGATGATCTGGCGAGTGTCCGCTTCTATCACAAGATGCTGGTCAGCCAGGCGGGCTTTACGGCTCTGACTGCAGCCGATGGGATGGAAGCGTTGGCGGTGTTGGAAAAAAATCCCATCGATCTTGTGATCCTCGATTTGCTGATGCCGCGGATGAGTGGAGCCGAATTCTTGGTCCGGGCTCGCGCCAGCAAACGCTACGACGGTCTGCCGGTCCTGGTGATTTCCTCCGAAGCGCAGAAGGAAATTACGGCCACGATGGCGACTTCCGGCAACTGCGAGATTCTGAAAAAGCCCATTTTGCCTGATGCCTTGATGGCGGCTATTCATCGGCTGATCGGCTGAAGTAAAATTCTAGCTGAACGATGCCCACTCGACCCTCCATTGCCCGCGCCCTCGAGTGGCTCCGCACCAGTCTGCGGCGGTTCGGGCGGGCTCAACCACGACGTGAAGTGGTGGCGGGATTTTTGACTCAGATTGCAGCCTGTCGCGAAGGGCTGCACGGGTTTGGTCAGTCATCTGATCAGGAATTCACGGATCTCGCCAAGGGACTTTCGCAGTTGAGTTCCCGGCTCGCGGCGATTCGCATCCAAACGGCGGGGCTCGACGCCGTGTTGCAGGATCGTGATGAAGAGCGGGCGATCTCATCCGCCTACGCGCTCTACAAGGACTCGGTTGATTTGGTGCATGCCAATGCGGGTATCGCGGTGTCGGCGCAGGCGAGACTCATCGAAGTGGAGACGGCGCTCATGGGGAGTTGTCAGAATCGGCAGGAATTTGATCGGGATCTTTTGTTTCTCCGGATCGTCACTCTCAGTATCCGGATCGAGGCCAGCCGACTCCCGCCGGAAACCCAACCGGTGTTTCTGAACGTGTCGTCGGCCATCGCGGAAACCGGGGATCGGATCCAGAAATGCACCAACACGGCCTTCGGGCGGATCGAGACGGTGATTTCCGAGTCGCGGACTGCCCGAGCCGAACTGAGTGCGACCGAGAAAGAGCTGCAGCGCAAAGCGAGCGCAAGCATCGATACGATCCAACGGGAGCTCTCGGACTTGCAGGCGGGTTTGGCCCCGTGTGTGGAACAGAGCAAAGCGATCGGGGAATTGTTCACCACCGCCCAGCCGCAGACGATGGCCGTGATCGGGGCGCTGCAGCATCAGGACATCGTCCGGCAACAACTGGAACACGTCAGCGAAAGTTTTCAGGATCTGGAGCAACACTTCGAAGCGACCCAGGTGCCGGGGGGCCGTTCACGGGAAGGGCAGAAACTGGAGTGGAACTACGTGCATCAAATTGCCCGCATTCAGACCGCGCAACTGGAGGCGTCGCGCACCGAAATCGATGGAGCGGGCTCCGCCGTTATCGGGGGCTTGCAGGCCCTCCTCGATACCAGCACTGCGATGGTCGAGCGGTTTTCCTCGATGGAATCGGCCGCCGCCACCGCCCTCGACCACTGTAACATTGCGAAAATGTTTTCCCGGGAGCTTCAGGGTCTCACGAATGTGATCGAACAGAGTCAGCAGGCGAATGCGCGGACGACCCGGCTCGTGGAACGAATTGAGGAAGTGGTGCGTGATTTTTCGAATGAAATCAGTCACTACGATCTCGACGTGAAGATTGTCGCGTTGAACGCCCAGATCGCGGCCGCCCGGTTGTCATCGGTCGATGCACTCAACCGCTTGGCCGAGGAAACCTGCAAGGTGTCCGACGCCAATGCCCAGTCGACGCGCAAGCTCACGGTAGAGCTCATGGCGAATCTGGAGAAGCTGCAGTTGGTGAAAAAAGAGGGCACGGAGTTTCTCACCATCGTGACAACGGAAAAAATCCAGTTGGAGCGGGGTCTCGTCTCGGTCACCGAAAAGCTTGCCCGGTTGGTGGCGCGGGTCCGGGATGGTTCCGTGCAGGCCCGGAGCGAATTTGAGCCGTTGCATGCTGATTGCCAGGCGTTGCTGGCCCATCTGAATTTCCCGACCCTGAGCGAGTCTACTTTTGCTCCGGCGTTGGCTTTGTCCCGCGCGCTCATCGCGCTGAGTGCGGCGTCGGTCATGATCGGGGCCCCGAGTACCGCCGTGCTGGCGAAGATTAAAAAACATCAGGACCGGTACACGATGAAACAGGAGAACGCCACGCATGCGACCGCGCTCCAACTGCGGCCGGTGGCCTCGGCCGACGAGGCGATTGAGCTATGCGACGAGCCTGCTCCTTCGTCTGCGGTCAACGGTACGCGTATGATTCCCATGGAAGTTTCCCCCCATAAATCCAACCGCGTCGCGGCGGCTCCGTTGGTTCTGGCCTCCGACAAAAGTTTCGGAGAGGGGATCGATCTTTTTTGACCTGCACTTACTCCATGAAAATACCGCGCATCCTCATCGTCGAAGATCAACCAGCCACCGCCATGTTGATGGCGCGGCAGCTGCAAACCTTCGGATTTGCGCCGCTCGGACCGGCCAATTCTGGCGAACGGGCGTTGAGCCTGGTCGAGCAGTTGCGCCCGGATCTGGTGCTGATGGATATTAATTTGGCGGACGGAATCGACGGCATCGGGGTGGCGGAAATAATCCGAGTGCGGTTCGGTATCCGATCGGTCTTGGTGACCGCCAATGATATTTCCGCGGTTTGGACCCGAGCCCAAGCCGCCGCCCCGGTCGGGTTTTTGAACAAACCATACATGGAAACCGCTTTGCATGCCACGATCAAGATGGCGCTGCACCTGTGTGAAGTGGAGGCGAAGTTGCAGCAAAGCCAGGCAACACTCGCCGGCATGGTCCAAACCACCCCCGATGGTTTGATGACCACCGACATCTCCGGACAAATTCTGATGGTCAACGATGCGGCCTGCCGGTTGACCGGGCTGTCCCGGCCCGCGTTGCTTGATCTCACCTTGGGGCAATTATTCGCTGGCCTTAATGGCGCGAAGGAGAGCGCCGCCTTAGAGGAAAAACTGGCCGCGCGTCTGCCGCAAATGTTACACTCGTGCATTGGATCCGGTGGGCGACATCTCGAGATTGAAATTTACTCCAATGGTAATGAACCGGCGCATGACCGTTTTATTTGTTTTGTACGTGATATCACCGAGCGGACGCAGCGGGAGAAAACCCTGCGTAATCTCTCCCGCGCCGTCGAGCAATGTCCGGTGAGCATCGTCATCACCGACCCAACGGGTGCCATCGAGTATGTGAATCCGCGTTTCGAGGCGGTCACGGGTTACACGGCCACGGAAGTGATCGGGCATAATCCCCGGGTGTTGAAGTCCGGGTTTCAGACGCGGGAATTCTATCAAAATCTTTGGGCCACGGTCACCCGCGGGCACGAGTGGCACGGGGAATTGCACAATCGCCGGAAAAACGGTGAACTTTATTGGGAATCCGCTTCCATTTCCCCGGTACGCGATCCGGCTGGGAAGGTATCGCATTTCATCGCCGTCAAAGAAGACATCACGGCGGCCAAAGAGGCGCAGGTCCGCTTGGTTACCTCCGCCGTCGAACTCGAGCACACGAATGCCCAACTTAAATCGGCCATCGCCTGTGCGCAGGAGCTGGCCCATGCCGCCGAGACGGCGAATCGCGCGAAGACCGCATTTCTCGCGCGCATGAGTCACGAGCTGCGCTCGCCGTTGAATGTGATCAACGGCGTCTCCGGCACCATGGTGCGGGAATTCGCCGGCACGAAACCGGCCGAGTCGGCCAGCTTGATTCTCGAGAGCGGTGAGCACCTCCTCGGCATCATCGCGGAGATCCTGGATTTCTCCGTGTTGCAGGAAGATCGCGCCAAACTCGACGTGAAAGGATTTGATTTGCTCGCGCTGTTGTCGGCGACGCTCCGGCAGATCGCCGTGCCCGCCCGGCAAAAATCCCTCGGCCTGAGTTTCTGGATTGCCCCCGGTACGCCCACGGCGCTGGAGAGCGATCCGCGCCGCCTGCAGCAAATCCTGATCAACCTGCTGCAGAACGCCGTGAAGTTCACCGAACGCGGCGGGATCCACTTGGGCGTATCCGCTCTGCCGGTCGAGGGCGGACGGTGGCGCTGGAGTTTTTCCGTGGCGGATTCCGGTTTCGGGATCGACCGGGATCATATCAATAAAATTTTCGAGCCCTTCGTGCAGGCAACTGGAGACATTGCCCGCACCTATGGCGGCACCGGACTGGGTCTGACGATCAGCCGATCTTTTGCGCGGCTTATGGGTGGCGATATCGTCGTGCGCAGCCAGCGCGGACGCGGTTCCTGTTTCCGCTGCGCGATCATCGCGCACGAAGCGGAATCTCCCGGACGCACTTTGGCGCATCTCGGGTCTCCGGTGCTGCGGGGGCAATCCATCCAGATTGTGGCCACCGATATTAGAATCCGTCGGCTGCTGCACGCGGTGACGACTGCTTGGGGAATGCAGCCGAAGCTTTGCCAGGGGAAGAATGGCGTGAAGCACCACGCTCAGTTGAACAACGCAGCATCGGAGCTTCGGGTAATCGAGTACGGGACGAACGCTCCAGCCGCGGGCGCGTTGCCCGGGGTGATTTGGATCGGCCGGGGCAAAACGACTGGAGCGAATCAACAACCCGCTGGCACCTTGGTGCAGCAACCCTTGGATATCGCGGAGTTGAACCAGGTGTTGGAGCGTGCGATGTCCACGCCGAAATCCGCCCCCGTCTTGCCCACGAACACCGTGGCTCCCATGCCGACGAAGATCCGTTTAGCGGATCGTTTTCCTCTGCGCGTGCTGGCGGCCGATGATATTCGCCTGAACCGCGAGATGCTGCGGGGCATGATGTCGTTCTTCGGCTATGAGCCCGATTTTTGTGTCAATGGGGCGGAAGTGCTTTTGGCGTTGGCCCGGCAATCCTACGATCTGCTGTTGCTCGACGTGCAGATGCCCGTGATGGACGGACTCACCGCCGCCCGTGAAATCAAACGGCTTTATCCGCACCCGGCGCAGCGGCCGAAAATGGTGGCGCTCACGGCCAATGCGCTGACCGGTGATCGGGAAATCTGTTTGCACGCCGGCATGGATGATTATCTCTCGAAACCAGTACTGCCCGATCATCTTGAGACCTGTATCCTGCGTTGGTTTGGTGGGGCCGCGAGCGATCAAAGACACCCGCAGGCGGCGTCGCGGGTTTCCGCGGCCGAAGGTTTACCGTTGGTGGATCAAACGTATATCACCGCAGCCTTTCCTGGCATGACAGGAAAAGTGTTGGCCGAAGTATTGCAGCAAATGCAGGAGGCGGCGCTGGCCGACTATGCGACGGCGATCACCGGCTTGACCGAGGCGTGCGCCCGGCGGGACGTCGTGGCGATCGCCACGGTGTTGCACGCGCTCAAAGGTTGTTTCCTGACGATTGGTTGGCAGCGAATCGCGGTCCGGTGTGCGGGAGCGTTACAAGCGGCCCGTGAGAATCGATTTTCCGAATGGTTAACTTTACCCGGCGAGTTGCGGGAACTTTGCACGGTGTCGAGTACCGCGATGACCGGTTATCTGGAACTACTCGCCTGCAGTACGTCGGCAAATGAATCAAATGCCCCGGCCGAAATGAGCCGATAACAGGAAATACCCTCTATGCGCGCCTTTCACCTTGATCCCAATTCATCCGCCCGCGAACGGCATTTAAGGCTGTCCGGCGAGGTGACGATTGAGCACGCGCGCGATTTGCACGCCGCCTTGGTCACCGCCGTGGCCAAGGATATCACGCTGCACATTGATGCGGGCGCGGTATCCCGGATCGATGCCGCGGTGTTGCAGGTTCTCCTGGCTGCGGACCGCGCGGCCGCCCGCACCGAAATCAGCGCCGCCTCCGCCGCGTGGACGCACGCGCTCCAGCGTTTTGGTTTCACGGATTTAAAGAACTGAATTTTCCCGCACCCTAATCCTTTTCCACCATGGCCAAGACCGTACTCGCTGTAGATGACTCGATGAGTATTCGAGAGACTGTTCGCCTGACCCTCGAGTCGGCGGGCTATCGCGTCCTGACCGCCGACGATGGCCGCCAGGGACTTGGCGTCGCCCAGCAACAGCGGGCCGATCTCGTCATCACCGATTTAAATATGCCGGTGATGGACGGGATCGCCATGGTCGCCCAATTGCGGCTGTTGCCCAACTACCGCTTCACGCCGATTCTGATGCTGACTACGGAATCCCAGGACGAAAAAAAACTCGCGGGCCGCCGGGCCGGTGCCACGGGTTGGATCGTGAAGCCCTTTGATCCGCTGCGTTTTATCGGCGTGGTGCAGAAAGTTTGTCCCGCTGTTTAAAATCCCATGGCTATCAACCTCGACGAACTCCAACGCCGCACCCGCGAAATCTTCCGACTCGAAGCGACGGATCTGCTCCGCGAACTCGAAGAAGCGTTGCTCGCCTTGGAATCCGCTCCGACCAGCGAAGCACTGATCAACCGTGCGTTTCGCGTGATGCACACTTTGAAAGGTTCCGGGGCCACGAGCGGATTTCAGGAACTCGCGGATTTCCTCCATCGCGTCGAAGACGTGTACAATGCCGCGCGCGAAAACCGCCTCATCATCAATTCGGGGATAATTGATCGCACGCTCAAGATCGCGGATGCCGTCGCCCGTTATCTGGCCGCCGAACCGGCGGTTGCGGCGGCGGTCCTGCAAAACGCCAGTGGCGATCTCGCCGCGCTGCTCGCCTTTCTGCCCACAGTCGCGGTGCGTGATCAGCCCGCCCTCGCGCCCCCCTCCGGCCCTCCAGCGGTGCCGCTCAGTGCGGCGCTCCTGCCGCGCTATAAAATTGAATTCCGTCCCCTGCCGGATCTTTTCCGCACCGGTTGTGATCCCGGCATGTTTCTCGACGACCTGCGGGCACTTGGCCCGTGTACCGTCAAGGGCAACGTCGAAAATCTTCCCGCGTTGGCGGCGCTCGATCCGGAATCTTCGTATCTCTCGTGGACCATTGAGCTGACGACCGATGCCGGAGAGGATGCGATTCGAAATGTTTTTGCGTTCGTCGATGGCGAAGGCGAACTGACGATCAAGTTCATCGCCGCTGCGCTACCACCGCCTGTACAAGTGCCTTCGCCGCGGGTCATGGCCGAGGGCGAGCGCGGGTGGGCGCTCGAGTTTCACACTACCGAGCGTACGCTGTCGTCGCCGGGGGTGTTGGAATCGCTGTGGCGCGATCTCGAAGGCTTTGCCCGCGTGCAGGTGATTTCCTCGCCACCCGTGCACAATGGTCAACCTGGCCCCGGGGTTTGGCACCTGCGACTCGAATCAGCCGCCACGGCCGAAACGATTCAAAGCGCTTTCGTGTTTCTGCTTGAGGCCGATCCGAAACTGACGGCGGAAGTGGTCGTGCCAGATGAATCGACTCCGCCAGTGGCGGCAGCCCCGGTCGAGAAGGTGGCGCGTACAGCCAGCACACCAGCGGTGGCGACGGACGCATCAGCGATGGCGCGGTCGATCGGTGATACGTTGCGCGTTTCATCCGAACGACTTGATCGTCTGGTTAATCTCGTCGGTGAACTCGTGATCCTGCGCTCCCAAGTTAGTACCGCTTGTGCCGGTGCCTTGAATCTGCCGCCGGGTTTGTTGGGTGCCTCGGAGGCCTTGCAAAGTCTCAGCACCGAGATGCGCGCCGTCATTCTGAATATTCGCATGATGCCGATTGAGCAGACCTTCAGCAAGTTTCGCCGCTTGGTCCGTGATCTCACCCGTGATCTCGGCAAGCAAGTTGAATTGGTGGTCGAGGGCGGTGAGACCGAAATGGACAAGACGGTGCTCGACGCCCTCGCTGATCCATTGGTTCACCTTGTGCGCAACAGTCTCGACCACGGACTCGAACCCGCCGCCGTCCGCGTTCCCGCCGGGAAAACACCGAAAGGCACGCTCACGTTGCGCGCCGAACAGCGCGGCGACCGCGTGCTCGTGATCGTGCGGGATGATGGCCGGGGCCTTGATGCGGAGAAAATCCGGGCGAAGGCCATCAGTAAGAAATTGGTCGCCCCCGATGCCACGCTCACCGAGGCCGAATTGTTTCAGTTGATCTTTCTTCCCGGATTTTCGACTGCAGAAACGGTTTCACAAGTATCCGGTCGCGGGGTGGGGCTCGACGTGGTCCGACGGCAACTCGAGCAATTACGCGGCAAGGTCGAGGTGCGCAGCGAGCGCGGGTGCGGCTGTGAATTCCGGCTCTCCCTCCCACTCACACTCGCCATCATCGAAGGGCTGATGGTGGAAGTGGACGGCGAGAACTACGTCCTGCCCCTCGGCATCGCCCGCGAGACTATCGAGCTCAGCCGCGCGCAGCGCACGGCGGGCAATGCCCGCAATCTCGTCGAATTACGCGGGGAACTCGTGCCCTATTTGCGGCTGCGCGATGTGTTTGGTTTTACCTCCGAGGCACCGGAAGTGGAACGGGTCGTCGTGGTGGAGTTGGACGATCAACGCATCGGACTCGTGGTCGATCGCGTGATTGGCAATCATCAGACCGTCTTGAAATCGCTGGGCTGGGTGGGGCGCCGAGTCACGGTATTCTCCGGCGCGACGGTGCTGGGCGATGGCCACATTGCACTGATTCTCGATGTGCCCGCCTTGCTGGCCTACAGCGATAAAACCGTCGGCACCGGCTGCGGTCTGCAAATCTGAGCGAAAAATCATGCCGGTATTCTGGAGTGGTTTTGACTCAATCCAATGATTGGAGACAGTCCGAATAACAAAGTCGTGATCGCAAACAACCGTCCGTCTCAAGTGATCGCGACGCCGAGCAGAAGCAACGAGAGCGGAACGGTGATCGCCGCCCTGACGAGGGAAAGAAGGTATGCGACGGCGCTCATTTAGAGGAGTTTTTGGTGCAGCGCGATGGGTCAGGCCGGAAACTCGCGGTCGAAATCCCGGTGATTTCCGATCCACACCCAGACCCAATCTTCGCCACGTCGCAGAGCGATGGCCCGGTAGTTGAGGGACACGCGCATCGACCAAGCCCGCGAATCACTGCGGAGTCGTTCCATGTGGAGCCAGGGATGGGATTGGTTTTAGCGAAAGAGAACGAAGGCCTTGCGGGCGGCGGCTTTGATCTGGGACGGCAGTCCGGTGTAGAGAGTCCAAAAGCGTTCCGTGCCGCGCGAAGTCACAACCGGCGCTTGAGTTCGTCGTCGGTCGTCTCGGGGTAATGCTGTTGGTCCTCGGCGACTATTGCATCAACTTCGTCCAACATCCGGGACAAGGCGGGGCGGGGGCGATGGTCCTGTAAGATTCGCTCCCACGCGGCCTCGCCGTCCAATTCCGGGAAAAGTTTCGGCAGGTCCTTGGCCAAGCGGTTCCGCTCCTGTGCGGGTAGAGCGCGAATCGCGGCCGCAATCTGTTCAACCGTGGACATGACGGCATTGTGCGTGATTCGCCGGTCTGATCAAGTATCGGGCGGTCGTGGCGCACTGGGATGGTTTTCATAGGAGGGCGCAGAGAAAAAGTAGGTTTTTTTGAACCACTAATCTACACTAAGGAGTCGCGTCATAACAGGGGGATTTACAGGAAATGTGCAGCACAAGAGCACAGCCAAGAAGATCGCAACGAAGTATCGCCTGCTCGCGCCGTCGATGGACGAACGGATGCGCCGGCACTGGGCGGCAAGCGAAGCGCAAGCGTACGGTTGGGGCGGGCTGAGTGCGGTGAGCGCGGCCATCGGGATGTCGCCGAACACGGTTCGCAAGGGCGTGCTGGAGCTGGCTGTGCGTGCGAAAAATCCGCGCAAGCCGGTAAGTCCGCGGCTGCGGCGCGAGGGCGGTGGCCGCAAGCGACAGACCGAAGCAGATCCGAAGTCGCAGGCCACCTTGGAGGAGTTGGTGGAGTCCGGGACGCGGGGTAATCCAGAATCGCTGTTGCGCTGGACGTGCAAGAGTACGACGTGGTTGTCCAATGAGCTGACCCGGTTGGGGCATCCCGCCAGTCCGCGCACGGTGGGACGTTTACTTAACACCGCCGGCTACAGCCTGCAAAGCAACCGCAAGACCAAGGAAGGGGCCGCGCATCCTGATCGCAACGCGCAGTTCGAACACATCCATGCGATGGCGCGCAGTTTTCAGCGGCGCGGGCAACCGGTCATCTCGGTCGACACTAAAAAGAAGGAGTTGGTGGGGGTCTTCAAGAATGCCGGACGAGAATGGCGGCCCAAAGGCGAGCCGGAGAGCGTGCAGGTGCATGACTTTCTCGATCCGCAACTGGGCAATGCGATCCCGTATGGCGTCTACGATGTGAGCGCGAATCAGGGCTGGATGAGTGTGGGCATCGATCACGACACGGCGCGCTGCGCGGCCGCCGCCGTGCTGCGTTGGTGGAAAAAGATGGGGGCGAAACGTTATCGCGGCGCACGGGAGCTGTTGATCACGGCCGATGGCGGCGGGAGCAACGGCAGCCGGTCTCGCCTGTGGAAGGTCGCCCTGCAGGAATTGGCCGGGCAGCTGGCGATGCCTATTCGCGTGTGCCATTTTCCGCCCGGTATGAGCAAATGGAACAAGATCGAGCATCGGATGTTTTCGCACATCACCCAAAACTGGCGCGGGCGGCCCCTCGTCTGCCATGACGTCATCGTCCAGTTGATTGCCAACACCAGCACCCAGGCCGGATTGAAAATCAGAGCTGAGCTAGTATTACTACGTTAAGTTAAAGCATTGCATTTTTGGCGCCTCGGCTCATGACTTACGGTCCATGGAATGGACCGGTCCCCTTTTTCAGCGCAGTGCCAAAGATCTGCCCGATTTTCTTTCGCCGGTGGCGCTGGAGCT
>JBBRBC010000071.1:0-18147 GCA_038206205.1 Opitutales bacterium | reverse complement strand
TCAGCGCCTATCTGATCGTGGCCATAGCCAAGCGTCGGTTGCACCTCTCGCAGTCGCTTTGGGCAATTTTGCAAATCGTGAGCATCGCCTCCATGGAGCAAATTGCTCTTCCAGAATTGCTTGAGACTATTGATACCACATCTAAACAGATCGATAACTCTAAACAACTGGAGATCAACCACTCATAACTGGACAGCCGTGAATCCGACCTTAACTAAATGCGTTTTGGCGTCCGTGAGACGCATCGTTCCATCATGAACTTTCCGGGCATCGGCGTAGGCTGTTTGTTATTTGGATGGCGCGATTTTCATCTTAGTTTGGCGGGCTCAAATCCATTTGCAGCTCGGCCACGATGGCGGCTCGTTCGCCTTCAGGAATTTCGGCTAAGAGATAGGAAATCAAATCTTCCTGTCGGCTCTGCCCGAAGACCATGCGATAGATCGCGAGTGATCGGCGAAGCCCGTGAAGCCGTTCCACTTCGCGACTGAAAGGTAGAGCAGGCACATGACGCTCGATTTTTGCGTCGCCGGGGAAAAGCCAGTAAGGGACGAGGTCGTTCTCATCTGACGACCGCCCCGACCGCCCCAGCGCAAAGGCATTTTCCCATGCGTCCGCATCTGTCACGAGCAACGCATCGGCGGCATATTTCGCCGCGAGATTCTTGCGCACTGCATGTCCCTTGTAGCGATGGATCCGCCCTTCGCGTTGTTCCAAGTCTACGGGATTGGAGGGCAAATTCCAGTGAGTGATCGCATGACAGTAGTGGTGAAAATCCAATCCCTCCTGGCCGACTGACGTTGAAACCAAGACGAACGGCCAAAAGGGCGAATTGAAAGCTGCGCGCACGCGTTCCTTGCGTGGCGCCATCGGTGCGTCCGTGACGCCGGGCGAGACTTCGTCCCGCTACGCTCGTCCCCGAAACGCATCGCGAAGCGAATGTGCATCGGCTCACTCTCTACCTTGATCTCGCGGGCATAGGCTGGGGCAGAAATATTATCTACTCGTAACGAGGCAGTGCGAAGTGTCACCGCGTCGATGAGCTCTGCCGCAATCTTAGCGACCATATCGGCCAGCGGCCTAGTGGCGACGCTGAGCGACTCCCGCAAGAGATGCACGTATTCGTCGAGCACGGCCTGGAGTCCGCCGGCGTGGGCGTATTCTAGCACGCGTTGCCAGTAGGGTTCACCGGGAAATTCCGCCCGGATCATCTGGATCACTTCGGCGTGATTGAAGAGCGATAGGAAGGCCCGGCCGGTCTGGGCCGCCGCGTCACGCAGCGGGAGAGGAAGGGTGGAGCCATTTCGCTGCGTCCGCGTATAGGCCCGCAAGGCCGCGGTGGCGGGACCGGCGGAGGCTGCAAGGGCGAGCACGGAGAAAAGGTCCTCCGGCGGTGGACCCAGTCCCATCTTCCGGTCCCGTTCTGAGCGGAGATCAAATAAATCATCCGATTGAAGTTCCACGGGGCGTCGCTCCTTGCGCATGGCGTAAATCAGCTCGGCCGCCTCATGGACGTGGCGAAACCAAGCGGCGTCTTCCTCGCCTGATTCGGTGCCGGCCCAAATTTGAGCGAGGTCGGCCCGCTCCCACCAGTTTCGTGTCGCGTCGGGAAACTCCGTGAAATCCAGCAGCATCGGTGCGAGCCAATACCAGCGCTCGTCGGCCGCTCCGCCTTTTTCATAGACGATATTTAATTTCCCGATGAGCCCGCGCACCCGTTCCGCGAGGGTGGATTGGACCTCAGCCGCGCTGGGTAAGCTGCCACGCGCCAATTCGCGCGGATCACAATCGCGCGCGAACGTGAGGCATGGGTAAACCAATAAAAGTAACGGCAACCCGGTCAGGCGGTCCGCAGAAACGCTGAACCGGAGCAAGCCCCGTTGTTTCTTCCAATCGTCTTGTGTGACCTTGGCGCGCGGGTTGACCGCACGCATCATGCGGCGTTCGGCTTCGTAGGACACGATGGAAGCCACGGCACGCGGCACCATGTGCCACGCGGAAAATACCAGCCGCTTCGTCAAGCCGGCCAGTTCAGGAGCGATGAACGGCCCGGCGGCACGATAGTAGCCGAGCGCGGGCGCGATCCACAGCAAGCGCCACATGCCGCGATCCACCGTTTCGGCGAGCAGTCCGCGCAAGCGAGGGTTTGCCGATTCCAAGGGAAGGTAGTCTCGTGCACGGTCCAAATCGAGAAACGCCTCCGGAAACTTCCGCACTAATTTTATCATTTCGTGCTCCCCAGCCTCCGCTTCAAACGCCTGCTTTAGCGCGTAGGAATCCATGAAATTAAAAAGGTAAGGAGCCGATTTCCAATACTCGACCACGTCACCTTGTTCGAGCTGCTCCGAGATATGCTGCGCGCCGAGAAATGCGCGCACGTCCACCGCTCGGAGTTGGGCGTCGGCCGAAGGCGCATCCTGCAACATCCCGCCTCGCTGGGTGGCAGTCGCTAGTCGCTCCGTCCGGGCGATTACCCGCTGCAATCGGTCTTGAAGTGCTTCCTTGGCTCGCCGAAGGCGCGCGAGCCCGTCCGGAGATCGCACCGCCGGCAGCGCCGCGCGATACTCCGCCAACACTTTCTGGCACTCCGTCGCGTCGCCATCTTCAAGAAAACGGAGCAACGCGAGAAAATCACCATAGTGATAATCATCGGTCTCGTGATGCAGGCTAAGTCCGCGATACGGCGTCGCCGAGAGTAGTAGCACGCGCGCTCCCTGTTCCGTGTTGGAATCAAATAAATCATGCGCGAGTTCGCCCGCCTCCGACTCCTCTTCTAGGAGATGTTTGAAGCGTTGAAATTCATCCAGAATGATCAGATCCGGCTCCAGCGCTTCAAGGCACACACGTGCGAGCAGGCGGCGCAACTCACCAATCCATCGGGTCCGTCGCTTTGTCGCGTCTTGATCGAGCTTCGCATCCCTGCGACAAAATATAACACGTAACTCCTCAAAACGCGACCGCATGTCTGGCTGACCGGCGGTTTGTTCGTCAGCAACTTGTTTTGCCAGTCCGGACACAAATGCTGCTGCGAGTTGCTCGTTCAACTGGGTCGAGTCGAAAGCATCTACTGCCCGTTCGAACGAATCCGTCTTAGTCGCGTAATCTCGCATCACATAGAGCGAAGCGAGCGCCCCGTGGATTTTCCACGCGCGATCCAGCAACCAATAAAGCAGAACCCGCTCCTCGATACGTCCACCGCCCCCGGTTTGCTCAAACGACGTGCCAGGAGTAAGTGCGATAAAGTTCACGCGGTGCTGGCGAAGATCATGCATGTGCAGCGGCAGCAATGTCAGCCGGGTGGACTGCGCGGCGACTTCGCAACCGGGTATGCCGAGGCGGCGCACGTTCTGCCGTGCGATGTCTGCATTGGAGCAAATGTAGATCACATCGATGCGAGGCACCGAATCCCAGAGATGGTCGATAGTTCGCGCGATTACTCCGCGCGCGACCAGCGTTTTGCCCAGCCCCACCTCGTCCGCGACGAGGAAGCGCTGGGTTGGATTACGACCATAGAGCCGCTCAAAAACGTAGTCCACCGTCTTGCGCTGGAAGTCTTTTAAGCCGGCGAGCACGGCTGCGGTATCGGGACGCGGCTTCATTTCTCCTTTGCCTCCTTGGCCGTGGCCCAAATGGGTTCCCACACGGTTTGAAACTCTGGAGTGAGCAGGGCCGATCCGCCGGGTGACTTCCGCAGCGATTCCAGCAACGACGCCACGCGCTCAAGCTGCGCTGGTTCGCGATGCAACGTCCGCAACATCGTTTCGAGCAGACAAGGGAACGAGGTCGTCTGCTCCGCACCTTCCGCTTTACCCGAGAGCAAGGTCGCCAGATCCCCTGACGAGGCGGCGGCCTCATCGCCCGACGCCAAAAGAAACAGCAGGTAGCGCAAAACCTGATCCCGATTCGCGAACAAAGAACGCAGCACCCGATCCTGCCGATCTGTCGGAGCGCCTTCGAGCGGGAGATTCATGACGAAAATGGACTGACCTTTCGCTCCCGGGACTTGTGCGGTGATGCCGAAGGCGAGGAGCGGAGTCAGCCCTTCGTATGAAAGGCGGCGAAACGCGATGTCCGCACCAAGATTTTGTGCCCGTTCGCCTGGCTGCGTGATGGGCCAAGCGCGCACAATTACGTCGCCGCTCGGCCACCTTAGAGCGCGGGAGAACACGAGACTCATGTCGAATAGTTCGCCCTCTCCAGCCGGCGTGACGACTAGGCGGGGCCGTGCCGCCGCCAATGCCTGCTTGGTAGCTTGGACCAGTTCATCAAGCTGGCGCCCAGCAGCGTCGGCGGGCGGCGAGTCAATGTCCGGGTCGAATTTTTGGAGCAAGTCTGCGAAATTTGTCTCGCCCTTCACTGACCGAAGGAATTGCGCGACGCCGCAGCGGCTCTTTTTCCCCACTAATTCCACCATGAACTCAACATTGTGCTCCAGCGCGTGGCGGGTCGCATTAAATGAACCGCTGAAGACACTCGCGTCCCAGCCATGATCGACGACGAAGAGTTTCGCGTGCAGCCCATCGAGAACTTCGCTACGCTCCGAAGTGGGATCGTCTTCATCTGTTTCCTCGGTTAATTCGGGCTGGAGGAAATGGACGGATTTGCAGGCGCGCAGGGTTTTTGGCGGCAACTCCTGTAAGCTTTCTTGACGCGAAACGAGATGGGTGTCGCCGTCGTATTCGAGAAAGTCGCGCACGACCGCATCGGAGAGGAACGGCGAGACGATGAGGCTTTGCTCGCGCCGGTCGCCGAACGGATCGACTTTGCGGCCGTCGAGCCCCGCCACCCAGAATCGACACTGTTGTTCGTCAAAGCCTTCCGGCCAAGTGAAGCGCACCCGGCGTAGTTCATCGGCCATTTTTCTGATTCCCTCCCGCCGCTCGGCCGTGACCGGTTGGAGCGCGAGTTTCGGCAGTCTGGCGATAAAATCGCCGAGCGGATGATTGGCTGCGATGGCATTGGAGCGATCACTGAGTTCGCCATCCAGCGCCACCACGGTATCCCAGCAGCGGTCGAACGTGAGGTTGCGACTAAGGCAGAGCACGCGATACCGCACCGCTCCGTCTTGGGCGACGAAGCGCAGTGCCCAGACTTTCGGATGAAACACTCCCTTCGCGTCGGGCGATTGCACATCGTAGATGCTCCCTTCAAGAAACGCGATGAGGGGCGGATACTTGGGCGGCAGGCGAATCTGTCCGGATTGGCAGAAAACCGTGAAGCGGGTTCCGTAACGGCGCAGGGCCTCGAGCAAGGCGAGCGGGTCGGCGGTCAACTTGCCATCATCGTGCTCCCAATCAAAGAAGGCGAAAGACAACGGGAGCATCAAGGCGCTCATGAGATCGAGCGAGAACGTGGTCCCGACAGCGAGGTCGAGCCGACAGCCGGCGGGCGGCCGGAGTAATTCCAAGAGATGGGAGCGTTCGCCTGGTTTAAGCACGGGGTGCCTCCAGTCCTTGGAAAATATCTGCTAGAAGCCTTTGACTGATCAGCCACCGAAATTCGAGAGGAGCGGAACCCGATTCACCGCTCCATAGTTCTTGGGCGCGCGGATTTCCGATCCGGGCCAGGTTCTTCTTTAGCCGGCGCTCCCGGTCACAGATGAGCCGGCGGGCGGCGGAACTGTCACGTAACCGCGCGGGAGAGCATCCCAAGGCGAGGTCCCACCAAGCATTGACGAAGTCCTGGGCCGCTCCGCTGATGCGCGCATTGCCCGCACGCACGATTTCCCAAAAACGCTCCCGCTTCCATTCCTTCAGGGCACTCGACCGGCCGCCCACGGCCTTCGCCCAGTCCGCGAACCGTGTGCGATAGTCGCGCACGGCGTCATTCAAGTGCGCCTGTTCCGCTAGAATTTGATTATAGAGTAACGAGGCTCCGTGCATGACCTCGGAAAAATTACGGGCATGGAGAAGTTGCTCCCGCATCGGTGCCGGCAGGCTGGCGAGCTGCGGGTGCTGCCACGCGAAATCCACCTGATCCCATGGTTGGCGTCGCGCCACCAATTCGGCGAGGAGCGAACCCGTGCTGCGTGGGCTCAAACAAATGCGTTCACTAAGGTATTCCGCCTCAGCGCGGCTCAGGCGCAACGAGCATTCCTCAGGAAAGTCAGCGGGAGGTGGAATCAGCCCGGCGTGCCAGTTGGGAACGACCAGGTCGTCGTGCTCCGCGTCTCGCTCTTCCGTTCGGCGGGTGTGCCGGCCAAGCTGCGTGTGGTGCCGGTCGAGACTGCGGTAGTATTGCGACTGGGCACCGGCAAAGGCGCGAATTCCCCAGACGGAAAGTCCCTGCCAATACACACTGCTGGGCAGGCGCTTCAAAGTCGTTTTGGCATACTTGCCAATGTTACGGTCTTTGTCGTCCGAACGCTCGATGACTTCGATCAGATCGGTTTCCGCCCGGCGCGCACGTTCGGGCATTTGGGCCGAACTCGCACCCTTCTTTTCGAGTCTTTGATAGGTCCACGGAACGAGCAGGAAATATCGCGCCCGCGTCATGATGGTGCTGGTGCCGGGGAAAAATTGATCGGCAAAGGAGTCTCGCACCGCACCGATTCCAAGTTCGTCACGCGTATCGCGCTCTTTGAACAGATCGACGACATCGAGCATCTTGCGGCGCTCGTGTTCGGAATAGTCCAACCAAGTGAATGACGACATGACGAGCTGGACTACGCGCGTTCAATCGTCCCGCGGCATCGGGGGTAAGTTGAGCAGCCCCAGAAGGGTGTCTCCACCTTGTCGCGGCGGACCATCACGGCGCCGCATTTCGGGCAGCGTTTATCGTCAGGGTTGGTCAACTCCGGGAAGCGTTCGGTGCCGAGGCGCGCAATGGCTGCCTCGACGGTTCGCGAATTGTAAATCGCCACGTTGTTCTCCCGCGCACACGCGAGTGCGGCCTCGGTGCAATCGTTTAAAGTGAAAAGAATCGCGTCATCAGCCGTGAACTGTGCGCTCGTTTTTGTGCCGAGTAGCTCGCGGATGATTTTCGGTTGAACCTCGACCCGGCGCCAATGCTTGCATTGCACGACAGCTTTCCGGCCGTTTCGGAGCGCGAGAATATCCGCCCCGCCATCCGGGTTGGCGCCGCCGCTCTTTAGCACGGCCCAGCCTTCCGCTTCTAGGATTCGAGCCGCGACAGCCTCGAACTGAAACCAGTCGATAGCATGGAGCTGATCGGCGATTGAGGTTGCTGGGCCGGTGTAACTCTTAGTTCCAGTGGGGGCGGACGGCACGCTTGGCCGTAGCGGGCGGGACGGGTCGATCCACTGCTTACCGATAACGAGTGAACACAGCCCGCCCAGCGCCAGTGTCCCGGCCAGTGCAACCATCCAGTATTTCTCCCCGCCTTCGTTGGTCCGTAGCTGGAAACTGAATTCGGTTTGGGAGATCGGGTTGATCCACACGGGCAACGTTGCGCCAACGGTATAGTTTGCGACATGTGGGCCGGTGGTTGTGGCTATCTTCGGAAACATCGGGGAGCCGATGCGGAGAGTCGCGGTGCCTTCGCCGGTGACTCGAATCCGAGTCGAGACCGGACTCGCCGACGTGCGCGTCCAGCCATTGGCCGGTTCAAAGCGGACTTCGCTGGGATTTGCGCGGTTGTAGTAAACCGTGGCGAGTCCGGCTCGGTAGCTCTTTGCTTCGGAAAGCTTCGCCCACGATTTTGATTGGGTGGTCGTCAGCGATATTCCCTTTTTCGCCTCATCCGGGTGATAAGCGTAGTCGGTTTCGGAAATGGCAGGTGGCCCGTTGATCGATGCCACCGTCGCGCTTTCTTCGTGCCACTGCCGCGGAGCGCGGGCACTGCTCCAGAACCACGCCGTCAACAACGCGGAGATGATGAGTAGGAGCCCAAGTTTTTTCCTAGCGACAAGCCGGCTCTTCAAAATCAGCCAACCAGCCAAGCCTGCGACGGCAACGACAACGAAAAGTAAGACGAGTGCAGCGAACGCGCCCGCAAAGCCGGACACGCCGCCAATCAGGAACGCCAGAGCAGACACGCCAAAAACGGCCAGTTTGATACCAGCCTCCATGCGCGCGGCTTCACGACGTTCAGAGCGCGAGGCTTTAGGCATGGCGATTCACGGACGGACTATATCCCGACAATCCGCGCGGCCTTCGGATCGTAGCGGAAATTGCCGATTGTGCCTTCGATGAGCTTTTGAATTGCTTCCTCAATCACCGCCAATGGAACGAGAAACCACTCTCTAGCCTCCACCGATGCGCCGAAGCGATCGTTCAGTTCCACATCCAATCGAGCGCTGCCGAAAAATTTGTGTAACAGGGTTTCGAGCCTTTTACGGTTGATGTTCGCGAGTTTGAAGGTCGCCACGATTTCAACGTCAGCCAGCAGGTAGGTCGGATCCTTTTTCGCGTTTGCGATTCGGCTTTTTACGACTCCGCCGGTCACGCCGATTTTGTGAATCACTAACCGGTTCTGCACTATAAAAGCATCATCCGATTTGCTCCTCAGCACGTAGATATAGCCGGTTGGCAAATCGTCCGCTTCCTCAGCCTCGGAAAAGAGTGGCCCAAAGCCAGGCTCGGTAATCCGACGGCTCGCCTTGTCTTTGTTCAAGGCCCGTTGGAGCGAGCGAAGGAGCAAATCACTTTCTGTGCCGTTGTCATAGACCACCCGCAGCCGACGGTCGGGACGACCATAATCGCTAACGAATGAGTCACCCATGTCCGCCACAATTACTTTTTGGCCATCGAGGATGAACAGGTCGCCTTTCTTCGTATCAGCGTTGTCTCTGTAAGGAAGAGTGTGGCGCTCCCCTGAAGCCAACTCGCGCTGAATTTTTTCAAAGAGCGGCTGGAACGCAGAGAAGTCCTTACAGGGATTCCTTTGAGCGATTTCCTCTGCCGCCTTGATTTCTTCGCGCGGGCGCACGTGGACGAGCTTGGTAACGTCGTCCATGGGATCTGCCGCTACGCCCAACGCCGCCAGCAATTCATAATCGGCTGGATCTTCTTCGACGCGACTCTCGCGGGGCTCCATATCCGGCCCCAGCAGTCCCTTGGAGTCCAATCCCGCCAGCACCCCGCGACACTCCGCGGACTCCCAGATGCGATCCAAGCGCACCGCGTAAAGGCGTTCAAAAATGTCGCGACTCTCGCCGTGCTCCGGCTGCCGCCCATGCTCTTCCACGAACCGTTCGATCTCCTCAAAGCCAGCGATGATGCGCTGCTCCTTCGCGGTGCGGCCACCGGTCGCCACCGGCTCGGCTTCCACGCCCAGCGCTCCGAGCAATTCGATATCATCCTCGTTGGTGTCGTCAGCCATTGGAGCCGACCTCCTTCACCTTCCGTTGCAGGAAGGCGATGCCCTCCGCCATGCATTTTTCCCACGGGTCCATCGCGGTGAGCGAAGGCAGACGTCCTTTTTCCTGCTTAAATTTCAGGGCTCGTTTCGCGAGATCGCGCGCTTCCTCCAAGGTGAGGTTTACCCGTCTTTCCGCGATGACCTCCATGACGATTTTCAAGCGCTCCGCAGTCATCGACTTCGCGAGAATCGCGTAGGCCTCGCCGAAGGGGTTGATCCGGTCGATCAAGTCGATGTCGAGTTCCGTGACCGACAGTGCATATTTTCGCACCCCGTCGATAAGCGAGGTGTTCTGCGTCGCCGTGGTGTTTCCATCGAGCACCGACTGCTTGGCCGTCTGCACGAGATTGAGCGCGGCGATGGCGTGCTGTCGGACTGCCTCCTGGTCTTCCTCACCCAAGCCCGGGAATTTCTCCTTCACGATCTTGCCCATCCTCACCTGTGTCAGCTCCTCGGGCACCACTTCCGGATCGAACATACCTCGTTCGATGGCCGTTTTATCCTGCACGAAGGCCGTGATCAACTCATTCAAATCCTCGCGGCAGATGCGCTCCGCCTCCGGGCTCTTGGGTTCGGCGAGACCTTTGATTTCCAACTGCACGCGGCCCGTCTCGGGGTTTACGCCGATGTTGCACTTGTTCGGATCGTAACCGCTATCCGCGTAGTCGAAGCCGGGCGTCGGTAGGTTGTTTGGATTCTTGGGCCTGAATTCGAAGCGCGGCGCCAACACCTGCTCCATCAGCAGGCTCGCGGCGATGGCCTTGAGCGTATCGTTCACGGCCTCGGTGACGGCGCTCTCGCTGGCGTCCGGTTCGGCGATGAGATTGGTGAAGCGCGCGCGGGTCTTGCCAGGGGCGTCGCGGGTGGCGCGGCCGATGATCTGCACGATTTCGGTGAGACTGGAGCGATAGCCGACGGTCAACGCGTGTTCGCACCAGATCCAGTCAAAGCCTTCCTTGGCCATGCCGAGCGCGATGATGATGTCCATGTGGTCGCGGTTGTGCTTCTGCGCCGGGTCTTTCAACGCAGCAGACACCTTGTCGCGCTTGGCCGGATCGTCGTCCACCAGATCGGCGACCTTGAGCACGGTGCCGTCGGCGATCGTCACGAGCTGGAAGCCCGTTTTCGGATCGGTGCCCTGCCATTCGCCGAGTTCTTCGATGATATGTTCCACTTCGCGGATCTTGTCCTTCGTGCTCTCTCGCGCATTCACGTTGGGGATGTGGACGATGGTCTTTTCCTTCGGGTTCAGGACAGCGATGATTTTGTCGGTGTAGGCCGCGTCATAAAAAACATAGCCGATGTCCAACTGCTTGAGATATTGGTAACCGTTGAGCTGTTCGTAGTAGGTGTAGGTGACGGTATCGAATTTGGCTTCGTCGTCCGGGTGTAACACCGCCTCGGCATCGCCGCGGAAATAGGAGCCGGTCATCGCGACGAGGTGGGCTTTGTTGCGGGCCATGAGCTGGCGAACGTGATCGCCCAGCCGACTATCCGGGTTGGCAGAAACGTGGTGAAACTCATCCACCGCGATCAGGCGTTCGTCGAAGACTTCCACACCAAATTTTTCCATGGCGAAACGGAAGGTGGCGTGCGTGCAAACGAGCGTCTTGTCCTCACTGTCCAAAAATTTCTTCAGTGCCTCGACCTTGCCGCCGTCCGTGCCCGGCGCATCGCAGAGATTCCACCTTGGTTCCACTTTCCAATCCGCCCAGAAACCGGACGCGCTCAGGGGCTCGTCATGGAAGCTGGCGCCGATGGATTTCTCCGGCACGACGATGATGGCCTGTTTGATCTTTTGGTTTTTGAGTTTGTCGAGCGCGATGAACATCAGCGCCCGGCTCTTGCCGGAGGCCGGGGGCGACTTGATCAACAGATACTGCTCGCCGCGTTTTTGATAGGCGCGCTCCTGCATGGGGCGCATACCCATCGAGTTTTCTTTGGTGGAGCTGCCGTCTGCGGCATAGGTGACAGAGACGGAGGGGATGGAGACGGGGGTGGTCATGACCTCGGTGGCTGGGGTTTCTTCGGTTTAGGCAATTTTTTCAATTCCGACACTGCTTTCTCAAAATCCAAATCCACGCCGCGTGGTTGGGCATTCAGCAGCTTCCGGTACTGGTCATATTCGAGCTCCGCCTTCATTTTCGCCTGCTCTGCGGTGATTTTGCCCACGTGATCCAGCAACTGGAGTTCGGAAAGCTTGAGGAACTCATCCAGCTTCACGATCCAGTCCCGCATTGTCATCACCTTGCGTTGCAGGGCCCGAAGTTCGGCGAACTCGATGTAGGCGTTCACGATCCGGTTCAGGGTACCGAGTTCCTCATGATCGAGATAGTTTTTTCGCAATGGATACATCTTCCTTCCTGATGATACCCCCGGGCCGGGTGGTCTTCAGCCCCATGAAGGGCCGCGTGGCATCGACTCGCGCATGGATCGCCTCCGCCGCTGTCTGCCCATGGGCCGCCCAGTGCATCTTGTTTTGCGCCGTGGCGAAGAACTGCTGCGAGGCTTTCGCCTCCGCCGTGTAGTCCACGCTCGTCGCGTAGATATCCAGCACCTTCTGGTAGAAGCGCCGCTCCGACGACCGGATGTCACGGATGCGCTCCAGTTGTTCGTCGAAGTAATCCTTCTGGCCTTTGCCCGGCGGGTTTTTAAGCCGCTCGTCGTCCATGGTGAAGCCCTTCACCAGATATTCGCTCAAGCGCGCGGTGGCCCACTGGCGGAACTGCGTGCCGCGGTGACTCCGCACCCGGAAACCCACGGCCAGAATGGCGTCGAGGTTGTAGTGCAGGACCGGACGCGATACCTGCCTCCCTCCCTCGGTTCGAACTATTAAGTAAGACTTAATAGTTGCCGCCTCGGTCAGCTCGCCCTCGGCGTAGATCGACTTCAAATGAAGATTCACGTTGGGCACCGTGACCTCGAACAGCCCGGCAATCTGGGCCTGCGTCAACCAGAGCGTCTCGTTTTCGAACCGACACTGGATGCGCGTGCGACCGTCTTCCGTCTGGTAGAGGATAAGTTCGGACTTGGGTAAAGGTTCGGCGCTCATGCTCGGCCTTCCTTCGTCCGCCCTGTTGTTTTCTTCGCCGTCTTTTTGGCAGTTTGCGCGGTCATCTGGGTGTAGAGGGAGAAGAGGGTTTCGAGGCGTTCGGTATCGTTTTTGAAGCGGCGGCCGAAGTAGATGCGTTCGAGGGTTTCGTCGTTGCGGTCGTGGGCGGCGCGCAGGTTGGTGGGCATTTCGTCGGGATCGTAGAGATCGGCGATGGTGGCGGGGAAATGGGCCTCGCGGGCGAGCAGGATGTCCTCCGCGCAACGGGTCAGATCGGCTTTGTTTTGCTCGGTCAGCGTCGGCACGGGAAAGGTGTTCCAGCCGAGGGTGTTTGAGTAGGAAAAATCGGTTCGCATGCGCGCGCAAACCGTGCCGATCCAGACCCAGTGAAGACGCGAGGCGATGAGCGCCATGTTCCAGAGCGGGGCGTCGTAAAGGGCGAAGCACTTGTCGGATAGAATTGTGCCGGGCTCCATGAGAGCGGTCGGTAAAATATCTCGATTCTCTGAACTCACGCGCAGCACAACGATAGATACCTCATTGCCAACTTGACGAACCTGCTGAAACGCGTGAGGTCTCGCCGCAGTGTCGCGAGTGAGTTTTTTAGTGCTCTTCAACCTCATCGCCTCGACGGCTTTAATTCGAGCAGCGATGAAAGGGATCTGCATCGCGGAATTCTTCAGCTCGTCGGGAATCCAGAGGCAGTAGCGGATGGTCCCATTGATCGCTTCAAACGATCCGGCGAAGCGCTTCAAGAATATGCTGTTTTGCTCGGGACTTAGGCCAAGTTCCGCAACTTCATGCGCCTCCAGTAAAAGATGTCCGCCATCGACGGCTTTGTTGCCATTATCCATCGCGATCATGTTTCCGAGCACGTCGTCAGTCGGGGCGACGACAACGTTTGGGCCAGATACCAAATACGCGTTGATGTTCTCCGACTCCCGGAGCACCACGGCCCCGCTTTCGTTGAGCGAGTAGATGCGGCGCAGTTTCCCCGGATTGTTGGAGATGCCGACGATGGCGACGGTCACGCCGGCGTTATAGCTGGCAAGGTTAGCCCATTTGAAACTATTGTGGGCGAAATGGATCACGTGGCCGGTTCCGAAAACGAGCGGCCAGAGAATGGGGACTTGTTGGCCTTGGCAGATCGAATTGGTCGAAACGAAGGCGGCGGCGGTTGGCGTTTGGGTGCCGAAGTCGGCGGCCTTCATGAACCAGCCCGCGACGTAATCGAGAGACTTCCATAGCTTGGTGCGCCCGTCGAAGATGCGTCTGAGGTCCGATTTTTGTTCGTCGGATTGCCAAGTCGAACCGAGATACGGCGGATTCCCGCAGATATACGTTTCGCCGCCCTCGTTTTTGAAATCGATTTCTGCCTGATCGAGCGGGGTTTCAAACAGATCGTCGGCGCGGAGTTTTACGGTCTTCCCGGTGGGAGGGCAGACGCTGAGCCAGTCGATGCGCAGGGCGTTGCCGCAGGTGATCCAGTTGGTGGCTTCGAGCGGGAGAAACTCCAGCAGGGCGAGTTTTTGGCCGCGGTAGTGGACGTCGCATTGATACTCGGCGATGACGAGGGCGAGGCGGGCGATCTCGGCGGAAAAGTTTCGCAGCTCGATGCCGCGAAAATTGGTGAGCGGAATATCGCTGGGCCGGTCCGCTTCGCCGCGAAGCCGGTTAATCTCCGCCTCGATCGCGCGCATTTCCTTATAGGCAATGACGAGGAAATTACCCGAACCGCAGGCGGGATCGAAGATGCGGATGCGGGCGAGGCGTTGGCGCAGGTTGAGCAGCTTGTGCGGGTTGTCACCCGCTTCCGCCAGCTTGGCCCGGAGTTCGTCGAGAAAGAGCGGGTTCAGCACTTTCAGGATGTTGGGCACGCTGGTGTAGTGCATGCCGAGAGCACCGCGCTCCGCATCGTCGGCCACGGCCTGAATCATGGAGCCGAAGATATCGGGATTGATCTTGGTCCAATCGAGATTGCCGACGTGAAGCAGGTAGGACCGGGCGATCTTGCTGAAACGCGGCACATCCACGCTCCCGGTGAAGAGCCCGCCGTTCACGTAGGGGAAACCGTTGGCCCAGTTCTTGATCTGGGCGGGCTCACGTTCCGCGAGCGGGGTGTTCATAGCGCGGAACACCTCGGACAGCACCGAGTGGGTGTCCGACGAATCTCGTGCGCTCATCTGCTCGATCGTGCCAGTGAAGAGTCGCTCGCCGTGGAAGATGGCCGTGTCTTCGGCAAAGAAGCAGAAGATCAACCGCGCCATGAAGTGATTCATGTCTTCACGTCGTTTTTCCGTGGACCACTCCGGGTTGTCCTTCAGCAGCTCGATGTAGAGCCGGTTCAGGCGACCGGTGGCCTTGATATCGAAGGCATTTTCACGGATCTGTTTGACCGTGGTGATGCCGGCCAGCGGCAGGAAAAAACCAAAGTGTTCGTGAAAGTCGGGATAGGCGCAGGCGAGCACCTCGCCATCAGCGAGATTCTCGGCCTCAAAACTCTGGCCATCGGTCGCGAGGATGAACTTGGCCTTTTGCCGGGTAGTGGCCGGACTCTGTCGCAGCGCGGTAAGCGTAGCCGTCACCTCGCCCTCGGCGCAGACCTTGAGGTGGATGTTATTGCGTTGAAGAACGCCGTCCGGGAGGTCGGATTGATTCGAATCCCCGCTCCGCAATCGTCGGAGAGTGGTCTCTTTGTTTCCAAACGCTTCAAGGAATGCTCGTCGTGTCAAAGGGCGCATCGGCGAGATTGGAAACCGCCTCTTCGATCTCAACTGCGTTCATGGGGAAATTGGCGAGGTACCCGTTTATCAATAAACGCCTGAATTTTCGTCAGCTTCTTGTGGCCGAGTCCAGCGAAGAACGTGCGAGCGTCGAGTTGGAGTTGCTCGAACACTTTCCGGCCTTTCACCGTGGTAACAACGGCGAGCAAGCGCTCTAGGAATTCGATCAACTTCCGTTCGTCCAAACGTCCTTCGACGGCCGCCTTCTGCATGTCTTCGAGGTAGGCCGGGAGCACCTGGGCCAGAATCACGACATGTCGGGCATCCTGCCGGCCCGTCTGGGAGATGTCGGCGACGTTGGCGATTTTCGCCTGCAGCAGGGCAATCGGGCCGGGAACTTGAACACGGGTTTCACCCACCACCATGGTATAGACGGGTTCGCGCAACTCCTCGTTGCTGACACCGTGCACGGAACGGAGCACTTCGATAAGAAGCGGGCGACCCTGTTGGTCTTTGGCTATGACCACGCCGATTTCGTTGGTCGGGGGCTTAATCGGGAAAAACTGCGGCTTGGTGCCGGCCAGTTTGCCGAGAGCTTTCAAAGTCTCCCGGTCGCCAAGTACATCCACGTCTCGCGAAACAAAAGGAGCCAAGTCGGCCGTGCGCTTCTCGTAATACAACGCCCACAAATTAACGGCCTGCCCGCCCACCAGCAGGACCGGCTCTTTCGTGGCCAGGAGTGTCGCGAAATCCTCGGGCGGGCGTCCCGCCATGGCGGGATCAGACGGCGGCGGCATGGGCTTGATCGAAGTCGATCAATCGGATGACCCGTCGCGGTGAAACAACGGAATTGCGCTGTTGAATCGCCTGCGGACTGGCCAATGCCAGATCCAGTAGCACCTGGTCGAATTCGCGCTGTGCCCTTTTGAAACGCGCTACCTGAGCGGCGGTTTTGAAATGCGCCGGCATCTGCGGTGCCTTCTGCCAGACCAACCGGCGCAGGCGTTCTGCCTGAATTGGCTCGCTCACCCTTTTCTTAACCAGTTCGCGGGTCGCCTGACGCAACAAGGCCATTACGGTCGTATCTTCACGACGTGCGATCTCCGCGAGTGCGACCAATACGGCCTCATGCTCGGCGAGGCTCTGGCGACGCTTGGACTTTGAGAGTTGGTTAGGCATGGCTTAAAAGGGTTGAATCAACCTTAGCTTTCCATTCGCTGGGAGCAAGCTTATCCGCCCTGCCGTGTTTCAAGAATTGAAAGCGGCTTTCGCAGATCATCGCGGGTGCGGACCGGTCTCCTCACAATATCCCGGCCTGCCAAAAGGAATAAAACCCTAGGCCTGCCGGGTCTGTGGTGGTTTCACCTAGGATCACATGATCCAGAAGCTCGATGTGCATGGTGCGTGAAGCGTCGCGCAATAATCTCGTGACCTGCATGTCTGCACTCGATGGCGCTGGGTCGCCCGACGGGTGATTGTGGACACAGGCGATGGCGGTCGCTCCGTTCTCGACCGCGCTGCGGAAAACCTCACGTGGATGTGCCAGTGCGGAGGTCGCGGTCCATGAGGAAACTTCTACCAGCTTTTTAAGCCGGTTCTTCCGGTTGAGACACAAGACCCATAATTTTTCGACCTCCAAGCCACGGGCGAATGATGCCATGTGAGCTGCGATTAGTTCCGGTCGGTTGAGCACAGTTGCCCCGGTTGCCGGCTGTCGGATCATGCGCCGGCTGATCTCAATTAACGCGGCCAGTTGCCGGCCCTTGGCTCGGCCGATGCCCTTGAGTCGGCGGAAGTCCTGGGGCTGCCAAGTGGCGAGTCCGGCAATCGACCCGGCTTGGGCGATGAGTTGCGAGGCGAGTCTAAGAACCGAGTGCCCTTGGATTCCGGCATGAAGCATGATGGCCATCAATTCGGTATCGCTGAGCGCACCTGCGCCGAAGGTTTCAAACCGCAGTTGTGGTTGCTCGCTGCAGGCGATGACCGGCGTCCGGTGCTGGTTGTTTAGGAGGGTGTGAGACCGGGAAGTAACCAGTTTTCGAGCTTTTCAGAGGGAGCATTGGATTATGTTATATCAGTCCATACACAACTTGCCCTGAGGAGGTTACTTTCCGGTCACGCACCCTGTTTAGGATGATGGTGGATTGTTACATGTTGCCATGCGCCCGTGCGCACCTTGTCCGGGCTCCCTGCCCGATTCAAGGCGTGCTCCGCGCGCTGACCCCTGAAGGCATACGCAGCCACGGCCGAGGCCGCCGAGTGAGGAGCCGTTGTGCTCCTCGCGAGGGGGAAGGCCGAAGGACGGAATGGAGGAGCGCAGCGAAGCGAGAACTCCATGGCGGGTATGACAAAATGGGAGAAGCGTGCGGAGGCGGAAAATTCCCCTATCTCGCGACTGCGTTCGCGGACCTTGCCCGGAAATGGGTTCAACGGCCAAGGTGCGGATTGATCGTATTTCCTAAGGTGGCGCGGATGCGCCACAATCTGCGGCCGGCGCGGAGTCTTGGGGACGCGACGAGCGAAGCCGGGCCATCCACCGCAGCGTGCTCGCCAAGTGGCGGCCAACGGAGGCGGATGGTTGGCGAAAGCGAGGAGCGGCCCCAAGTCTCCGTGCGCGTGCCGCACGCTCAGCGGGTCCACGATGGCACGCCGAAACAGCGCAGCGCGGCGTGTCTTCATGGAGGTCGGCAATAGGCGCAACTGAACCGGGGGCGGTTGCCCCTATTCCCTCCCCGTGCGCAATTCTGGCAGATCGACGCGCGTACTAATACGACAATCAGCGCGTCGCATTTAGGAAAGTCCTGTCCGTTGCGAAAACCGCAAAAGTTGGGTGTCTCGTTTTTCAAAATAACGCCGCTCGGTATTAAGCACCGGCGCGGCGTGATTGTGAGCAAGGGGGTCAGCCTCTGACCGGCACCTTCAGGTTTGTCCGGATATGGATGCCTCTCCGTATTGCCTCACCTAATTTTCTTACCGCTTGCCTCAACTAGGATCTTACCGAGGGAGGGGTTTAGGGGAGGGAGCGATAGCTCCCTCCCCTCCGGAAAGAAGATC
>JBBRBC010000070.1:0-18547 GCA_038206205.1 Opitutales bacterium | reverse complement strand
CGTTGGGGACTAAGCGTGGAAGCTTCTGCGTAGGTGGCGGGCTTGTCACGCCACGAGCTCGCAACCTACCGCAACACCGATGCTCACTCTACAGCGCCGTTTTGGCCTGCTTGATCTCGAGCTGGCCGAAATCAGCGAGGCTGATGTCCTCGATGCCGTTATCTCTCACGATGCTGTTTTCCAAAATATTGACC
Organism: Opitutales bacterium; assembly: GCA_038206205.1. Taxonomy (GTDB): domain Bacteria; phylum Verrucomicrobiota; class Verrucomicrobiia; order Opitutales; family Opitutaceae; genus Didemnitutus. The sequence goes on along the minus strand of JBBRBC010000070.1, from coordinate 18,353 downwards.
GTGCAGGAGGCATCGTTGATACGGATGCCTTGGGTTTTATTGCCGGTGATGGTGACTGACTGGAAGCGATTGTAGCGGCAGGCGGTGCCAGGAATGGTCCGGGTCTCTCCCATAAAGATACCCTGCTCACCATTCGCCCGCAGGGTCACTCGTTCAAAGGTATTGCCAATGGAATCGCGCATAAAAATCCCCTGACTTCCGTTCTCCGACGCCGTGGTATCGGCGATGAGATTGCGATTGAAGCGCCAGTCGAAGGAAAAACCCGCACTCTGGTTGTGATGCAAATTCAATTGGGTGAAACTGCTGTTCTCGGTCTCGTAAGCCGCCAAGCCATCAAATTCGTTTTCATACGATTCCAGTCCAATAATGCGGACGTCCCGGCAATATTTTTCCAAGACGACTCCTCCTGAACGGGCCCGACGGGTGATGACATCTTTAACCAGAATGTTTTCGGCCCCACGGACCGTGATCCCGTTATTCCGCAGTGCCGCCAGATCGGGGCTTTTATCGTTGCCACTATAACATTCAAAATCCTGCTGCGTTCGATTGCCGTCGATCAACAGGTCCCGCACGACAATCGAGCGTACCAGTCGATGCGTGGGCGTACTCGAACTCCCGATCACCAGCACGGGACAGTTCGCTTTGGCTGCCAGCAGTAAAATTGTTTCAGGGCCCTTTCCGCGCAGCTCAATGCCATCGCGATCAATAATTATTGGTTGTTTTATCTGATAGGTTCCCCGCCCGAGCTCCACGATCCCCCCGTCGACTGGGAGTGAAGCAATTGCAGCCGTGATCGTTTGGTCATCACCTCCGGTGAGGCGCACGGTGGGACGGAGATCCGTGGCTGCCACGCCCAAACTGACCGGACGCTGTACCACGGACGTCGTCCCGCCATCTGCACCTACCAAGCGACCAAACATCACGGCACCCAAAACGAAAACTTCGCGGCAATATCGTGGAAGATGGGGATTGAGGGACATGATTGGTGTGGAAATTTTAGGGTGAAAACGGAACCCCCTCCGACACGAAGTCGAATGGGTGTTGAAGTGAAGGCGGATGTTTTAAAAGAAACTCAAGTCGTCACCCTCACTCTACGGTTAATTTCGCCACAATATTACAGCAAAGTCGCATGGAGAGTGAAAATAGCCGTCAAATTTCCCGTCCTACCTCTTGAACGCATTCCCGTGGGTCAGATACCCCCGGAGCTCAATCCGGCTTGGTTGGAAGTGGCACGAGTCTCCTGACTCGTGTGGGATGGGATCACGGTTCAGGATACCCGTACCGCTTTCGACCCAAAGCTTGCGGCGGCCGCAAACGACTGCCAATTTTTTCTCCTTATGAACTTTTTGCCCTATGACCGCGCGCTACTTTGGCTCGCCGCCTTGCTCTATCTCGCAGGGTTTGCTGCGGGCTGCATTGCGCTGGTGCGGGCCCAGCAATCCAGTCGCACCCGGCTTCTGCTGAATCTCCTGCTCGCCGCCGGCCTCCTCTTGCAAACTATCGGTCTCCACATCCGCGGGATGGCAGTCGGTGGCTGCCCGTTGGGCAATAAATTTGAAATCGTCCAGTTCGTCGGTTGGTCGGGCATCGTGCTTTATTTCATGGTGGGACCGGCCTTTCGCGTCAGTTTGTTGGGACTATTCACCGCCGGCTATACTGCCTGCCTGACGTTGTTCTCGCTCCTGATTTCCGCTTGGGATGTCACGCGCGGCGAAAAGTTGTTCGGCAACAATCCCTGGATCGAACTCCACGCCGCGCTCGCGGTTTTCAGTTACGGCGCATTTGGCCTGCTCGCCCTCACGTCGATTATGCACCTGCTCCAAAACTGGAGCCTCAAGCACAAACAGTTGAACAATCTTTTCTGGTTTCTCCCATCCGTCGTGCAACTCGACCAGATCAATTTCCGACTCATGCTGGCGGGTGAAACGTTGCTGACTATTTCACTCGCGGTCGGAGCCAGTTGGTGGCTGCGCGACATCGCTTCCGTCAATACCTCGAAGCTCGCCATCACCCTCGCGGTCTGGCTGGCCTACGGCGTCGCGCTCGGCCTGCGGTGGCGTCACCGGTTGGTGTCAGTGCGCTTTGCGTGGGTCTGTCTCGTGATGTTCGTCCTCGCCCTCCTCGCGCTTGGTCCGGTCAACTCCAGCCGCCAGCACAAAGCGATGCTCATTCCTACCGAACGCTGAAAATGGAGACGTCCTCGCCCATCCTATTTCTGCTCGGTGCCAGCCACCACACTGCTCCGCTGGCGGTGCGGGAAAAACTCGCGCTCGACGCCACCCGCTCCGCCGCACTCGCCGCCCGGCTCCGGCAGACGGCCGGCCTGCAGGAATTTACTCTGCTCAACACCTGCAACCGCGTCGAACTTTACGGCGTGGCCGCCGATCAAACCGCCCTTGCTCGCCTCCGGGAAGCACTCTGCGAAGTTACCGGCTGCGCCCCAGCCGAGGCCGATCAGGTTCTGTTCTTGCGGCACAATCACGAAGCTATCGCTCATTTGTTTTCCGTCTCTTCCGGCCTTGATTCCCAGATCGTCGGCGAGACGGAAATTCTCGGTCAGGTTAAAGCCGCCTACGACACCGCGCTCGCACAAAAATGGACCGGCCCGGTGCTCAACCGGGTTTTTCAAAAAGCCTTTCAAGCCGCCAAACACATCCGCACGAATACGGGCATCGGTGAAGGCCAGATCAGCATCGCCACCGTGGCGGTGGATTTAGCCGGGCGAATCTTCGGCGAACTCGCGGCCGTCAAAATTCTCGTCGTCGGCGCCGGTGACATTGGACTCAAGACGGTAATCGCTTTCCAAGGCCGCGGCGCCAAATCCATCACGGTCGCCAGCCGCACCCTCTCCAAAGCCGAAGAAGCCGCCGCGCAATCCGGTGGTTGGCCCGCCACGATGGCTGACCTGCCCGAGATCATCGCCGACGCCGACATCGTCGCCAGCTCCACCTCCGCTCCGGATGCGGTGATCACGCACGACATGGTCGCCGCCGCGATGAAACGCCGCCGCTCGCGACCGCTGTTCCTGATTGATCTGGCATTGCCCCGCGACATCGACCCGGCCACCGCAAAAATCAGCGACGTGTATCTCTACAATCTCGATGATCTCGCCAAGATTGCTGAAGGAAATCTCGCCCGGCGCCGCTCAGAATTGACCAAGTGCAAAACAATTTTAGCCGAGCGCACGACGGCGCTCTGGCCCGCCGTCGCGCAATCGTTGAAGAAACCCGATTAATGGAGGCGGGGTGCCCTCACCCCGCGTCTTGCAGGCGTCACTCCAACTGCCGACTCAACCAATCTGCCGCGGTGCCTTTGGTCGGCGCACGCAGTAACTCGTGCAGTTTCGCTGCGTGCCGTTTTGTTTGTTCGAGGCGCTGAGGAGATTCGAGGCATTCACGCAACTGTTGAGCCAATGCTTTCGGCTGGGCTGCCCCTTGAATAAATTCCGGGTACATCGGCGTCTTGAGCAGCAGATTTGCGATGCCAATGTATTCCACCTTCACGATCATCCGGCCGAGAAAATAAGTGAGCGGATCAGTCTTGTATGTAACCGCTCCCGGAATGCCCGCGAGTGCGCAATGCATCGACATGGTACCACTGGCCGTGAGCCCGGCGGACGCGCCGACCGGAGAATCACTCTCCTGCGTGCGTCGCAGCTCCACTCGCGCCGGTGGATTGGCCGCCTGCAACAACGCGCGGATTTCCTCACTCGGGAAAAGCACCACCGCCCGCCGGTCCGTCCCGCTCTGGCGATAGGCCTCCAGTAACACGGGAAACAAACGACTGACCACCTGCCGCCGACTACCCGGCAGCAAAAGAATCGGTCCGGCTGGATCAAAGGCCACCGGAGCCGCGTAATCATCGGCCACAAACGGATGGCCCACGAATTCCACTGGCAAGGATGTGTCGGCGTACACGCCCCGTTCGAAGGGAAATATCGACGCGAGCCCATCGAGATGTTTCGCCATCTCAAAGCGTCGTCCGGCCCGCGAGGCCCAGATTTGCGGGCTGATGTAGTAGAGCGCCTTGGTCGGACCACCGGCCTTGGCTGAGTAGCCTTGCTCGAACAATCCTTTCGCGATCCGCAAATTCAGACCCGAAGAATCCACCAAGCAAACGACGCGTGGCTTGTGCACTCCAATCCAACGGACGATGTCTGCGATCAAGGCGCGGAAATACGAAATCTTGGTCAGCACGGCGAAGCCCATCATCGAGCCCACGGTCAGGTCCTTGAGCAACTGCGCGCCCGCTGCGGCGAGACGCGGCCCGCCCAAGGCGCAGGCCTTGAACTCGGGATGCTTCGCTCGCAACACCCGCAGCATATTAGCCGCGTGTTCATCGCCCGAGTGTTCGCCCGCGATGATGAGCAAATCAACGGAACCGCCAAGCGGTGCGGCGAGGCCTTCGCGTATGGCGAGCTTACTCATGGAAGGTTTTCCCAAGTGGAGGCGGGGTGCCCCCACCCCGCATGGCGTGAGTTTCGAAAGCAATAACTCGCGGGGTGAGGGCACCCCGCCTCCAGCAAGATCAATTTCGTGTCTTTCGGCGTGATCATCTTTTCCCCGCGTTCCGAATCTGCTCCGTGATCGTGATGGCCACTTCGAGCGCTGATTTCCCGAGCGCGCCGCCAACCTTCGGTTGTTTCGCGTCGCGCACACTTTCGACGAAATGCGCGAGTTCTATGGCCAACGGTTCACCCTTTTCGATGGGGATTTCATGTACCGGTACTTTGTCTTCGCCGGCCTTGGCGAGGCCGATCTTCAGCTTCACCCCGTAGGCGATGATATCGCTCTTCTTCACCAGGTGTCCTTTCTGGTTCATGAAATCAAGGGAGAGATAGGCATTGTCCTGAAACACGCGAATCTCCCGGTTCTTCTTCATGCTCATGCGCGACGCGCTCAGATTGGCGACACAACCGTTTTCAAATTCGATGCGGGCGTTCGCGATGTCCTCGGTCTTCGACAACACGTTGATGCCTACGCTGTCGATTTTGCGAATCGGCGATTTCACGAGCGCCAACACAATGCCGATGTCGTGGATCATCAGATCGAGCACCACGCCCACCTCCGTGCCTCGCGTCTGGTATGGGGCTAACCGTTCGGTCGTGATGTACTGCGGCCGGCCCGTGTGTTTTTCGAGATAACTCATCACCGGGTTGAAGTGCTCCACATGGCCCACCTGCACGAGACAGTTGTTCTCCCGCGCGGCGACCAATACTTGCTCCGCTTCATCCAGATTGGCGCAGAGCGGTTTTTCGATCAGCAAGTGGCAGCCTTTCTTCAGCAATGGCAGAGCGACCAACGCATGTTTGTCCGTCGGCACCACGACGCTGATGGCATCGCAGGCTTCGCCCAGTTCCTCGATGGTCGCGAAGCGTCGACAATTATTTTTCGCACAGATTTCCGCCGCGCGAAGCGAGTCCGTTTCAAAGATGCCGATGAGTTCGACCCCGGGCAACGAAGCATAGATCCGGGCATGATGTTGCCCGAGAGAACCTACCCCGATGACCCCGCATTTGATTTTAGGCTTAGCCATGCGCGTAAGGTTCAGGATTAATTCCCGCGAGGCAACACTTGGGTGAACGACTTCCCCACCTGCCGTCTCATCCCAAATTTGCCGCGAGCCGAAGGCAAAATGTATGAGCCCAAAACTGGGCTGGTTTACCATCGGATTTAAGTGAACGGGTTGAGCGTGTTGACCCCGGTGCGAAGGAAGTCGGCGACATTGCGGGTTACGACCGTCAGTTTGTACTCCAATGCGGTAGCAGCGATCAGTCCGTCGGTGACTGGAAGCGGTTGGACCGGCGAGAGGCGTCCCCAGCGGTCCGCGATGTCCGCAGTGATCGGAAGAATCCGTCCCGCATAGTGGGTTTCAATTCCAGTCAACCAGCGCTCGAGGGCACTCGCAGCCACCGGGTCTTTTAAGCGGCGCAGCTCAATGCCGTGCCGGATTTCCCCGAGCGTCAGCACACTCAGGAACAAGTCATCGCTGGGAATATTGCCCACCCAGGCCACGACCTTGGGGTTGCGGTTGGTTTTGCGAACCTCCGAGATGATCCATGTGTCGAGCAGGTAGCCCATCAGAGTCGGACTTTGCGGGGGAGATCGGAGGCCCGGGGGAAATCGATACCCTCACCGCGAGGGATCGAAAGAAGATATTCGGTGAAGCTGCTTTGCGGCGCGGGCTGCTTCCCAATCAAAGCAGCGCGAAGCAACTGTCGGTGCGCCTCCTCGACGGAAACACCCTGCGCGGCCGCCCGGGTGCGCAGTTTCTTCACGATGGCCGGTTCGATGTCGCGGACGAGTAATTGGGACATGCGAAATGAGTGCTATCATTGATAGCGCTTGTCAATGGCGAGTACTGGTTGGGCTGGCGGCGAATCGACATCGGATTTATTCGACCGGTGAAGACGCCTTGAAATCTTTAGACGGCACGAGCGACGGTGGCAGCCCGGGTGAAGGCTGATCTACATTGCGAAAGAGCGTCGGTGGGGACACCGACGCCCACCCGCGCATTGTACCGTCTAACCAATAGCCAACTGCCCGTCCTTGAGGAAGAGTTGACGGTTGGTTTTTTTGGCGTGGGCGGGATTGTGCGTTACTAGGACCAAGGCGGCTTTTTCCTCGGCGCAGACTTCGAGCAGGAGACTGATTACTTCGTCGCCGGAGTGTTCGTCGAGGTTGCCGGTGGGTTCGTCGGCGAGCAGGACGGGGGGATGATTCATCAGGGCGCGGGCTACGGCGACGCGTTGGCGTTCGCCGCCGGAGAGATGCGATGGCAGATGATGTGCGCGCTGCGCGAGGCCGACGCGATGGAGCAGTGCGGTGGCGCGGGCACGTTCGGTGGTGCCGACTGATCCCACCATGCGTGCACCCATCAAGACATTCGCGTGGGCGTCGATTTCCGGGATGAGGTAGTAGGCTTGGAAAACCATGCCGAGAAACCGTCCGCGACGGGCGGTGATTTCGCTCAGGGAAAGTTTGTGCGTTGCCTCGGAGCCCCACCAGAGTTCGCCGGCATCGGGGCGATCTAGACCAGCCAGGAGATTGAGCAGCGTGCTCTTGCCCGAACCGGATTCGCCGCGAATGGAAACACTCTCGCCGGCCGTCACCGTGAATGCCAAACCACGCAGGACTTCCAGCGTGGTATCACCGCTGCGGTAGTGCTTGCGCAGGTTGACGGCTTTGAGGACAGGGTCAGACATGGCTTGTTAGTGGTAGGGCGAGTCGTCCCTGACGAGCCGCGACGAAGAACGGCTCATCCGGAGGATTCGCCCTACCTGTTTTGAACTTACTCACTGCGCAGCGCCTCCACGGGTTTGAGTCTCGCAGCGCGCCAGGCGGGGATCAGGCCGGCGAGCATCGAGGCCATCAGCGAAAACACGATGATGATGATCACGTCCTTGGACTGCGTATAAGCCGGAAGCGAACTGAATTGGTAGAAACGTTCGAAAGCATTTTGCCCCATCGTGAATTTCGCGATCAGTTGCACGACGTTGTTGCGGAAATGGAGCAGAAGTAATCCCATCGCGAATCCCAAGACGGTGCCGCCCGCGCCAATCACGAGGCCTTGCGTGCAAAAGCAGAGCGCCACATCGCGGGCCCGGCCACCCATGGCGGCGAGTAGTCCGATCTCGCGCGTCTTGCGCACCACCGAGATCAACAAGGAACTCGTGATGGAAAAGGCAGCGACGATGATGATGAACGTGAGGAGGAAAAAAATCATGTTGCGCTCGAAACTCAGCACGGCTTGGAAGTCAGCGTTGGTTTCGAACCACGTGAGCGCCGAGGTGCCAAGCGGGAGTTTTTCGTTAAGCGCAGTTGCGGCGGCATCGATATCGGTGCCGGGTTTAAGCCGGATGCTATACCCGTGAACCGACTGGCGCAGCCCGTAGAGATCCTGCATGAGCCGCAGCGAGCATAGCACGGTGGAACTATCGAGTTGTTGGTGGCCGATGTGGAAAATGCCCGCCACGCGGACTTCGCGGGGCAAGAGCACTTCGTTGCGTTTGATCCGCTCCATCATGAGGGGGGAATACACACTCACTTTCCCGCCCACGCCCACGTTGAGGGTACGGGCCAGAATGGAGCTGAGAATAATCGAATCGTCGTCGAGCTCATCCAAGGAACCATTGATGAGATAACGCTCGAGCGGGATCACCCGGCGCATCTGTTCGTAGTCGAACCCGTGGATGCCGGGGAACGCGGGAACGGAATTATGTTCCAGCATGACGACGCCATCGGCATAGGGGGCGAAGGCCTCGATCACCCTCGAATCAGTCAAAACTTTTTCCACCTCCGTCGCCTTCACGCCACTGAGTGGTTTGCTCGCGCGGATTTGGATTTCTCCCTGCGTGTCGATGATCATCCGTTCGATTTGGTGACCAAAACCACCCATGACGCTCGTGGAAACCAACATCAGGGCGACGCCCAAGCCGACGCCGAGAAATGAGATCAAGGTGAAGAACGATACCCGTCCCGTCGGGAAGAGTTGCTTGAGCGCGAGGTAGACGGGCCAGGGCATGGGCGAAAGAAAACCTGAAGGACTGAATGACTGAAAGGCTGAAATTCCGGGCAAACGGTTTAGTCTTTTAGATTTTCAGTTCTTCAGCCTTTGGTTTCATGCGGCCGCATCGACGGAAACAAGATCACGTCGCGGATGCTTTCGGCTCCGGTCAGCAAAATGCAGAGACGATCAATGCCCACGCCCATGCCACCGGCGGGCGGCATGGCGTGTTCGAGCGCGAGGAGAAAATCATTGTCCATCTTTTGCTGATCCTCGCCGACCTGCTGCTCAAACATCTGGCGCTGCACAAAGGGATCATTTTGCTCGGAGTAAGCGGGCGCGACTTCCATGCCGCCGATGCACAGCTCGAACACATCAATGAGACCGGAATCCTGCTGATTGATTTTCGCGAGCGGGCAAAGTTCTTTCGGCAGATGCGTGACGAAGGTGGGTTGAATGAGATTCGGCTCGATCTTCTTGCCGAAAATCTCGTTCACGATTTCGAAGGTCTGCCAATCATCACGCGCGTCGCAGCCGAGTTTCTTCGCGGCTTCGATCGCGGCGGCCCGGTAGCCGTCGGTGCCGCGGAGTTCGCTGAGTGGGGATCCGACTGCTTCGTCGATCAGGTCGAAGTAGCGCACCGAGCGCCAGTCGCCGGCGAAATTGATCATCTGGCCGGTCGCGGCGTGTTTGATCTCGAAGGTGCCGATGACGTCGCGGCAAAGGTCGGTGAAGATCGCCTTGATGAGATTCTTCATGCCCTCGAAATCGCTGTAGGCTTGGTAAACCTCGAGCATGGTGAACTCGGGATTATGCTTCCGGGAAATGCCTTCGTTGCGGAAGATGCGGCCGATCTCGAACACGCGATCATAACCGCCAACGAGCAAGCGTTTCAGACGCAGCTCGAGCGCGATGCGCAAAAAGAAATCGGTCCCGAGCGCATTGTGATGCGTGACGAATGGCCGGGCGGCGGCGCCACCAGCGACGCCTTCAAGCACGGGAGTTTCGACTTCCAGAAATGTCCGCCTGGCAAGCGTCGCCCGGATGCTGGCGACGATCCGGCTGCGCATCATGAGGCGCGCACGCGACTCGGGATTCACGATCAAGTCGAGGTAGCGTTGACGGTAGATTTGCTCGGAGTCGGTCAGACCGTGCCACTTTTCGGGCAACGGGCGCAGGGCTTTGCTGACGAGCGTGAAGGCATCGACGCGCACCGTGATTTCGCCGGTCTTGGTTTTGAAGAGTGAACCGGTCACGCCGATAATGTCGCCGAGATCGAGCGACTTCTTGAAGATGCCGTAGCGTTCCTCGCCGAGCACATCGCGGCGGAAATAGAGCTGAATCGGGCCCTGCTGATCTTGGATTTTCACGAAGGAACTGCCGCCCTGCACCCGGAAAGTCACCAGGCGGCCGGCCACGGAGACGTTCACGATATTGTCCTGGCCCTCGACGTACAGCGCTTTGGCTTCGGCCGAGAAATGGCTTTGGACGCAATTGGCGCGAAACGGGTCGAAGCCGGTAGCGCGCATTTCTTCCAGCTTCTTCAGCCGGACTGCGTACTGGTCGTGGGAAATGTCCTGATGGAGGTCGCTCATGGTAACCGACCACGATTAGAGGCGGGGCGGACCGGCGCAATGGGAATTTCTCGTCTTCTGGTTCTTCAATAAACGGGCCTACGCAAGAGTAGGAAATACCGTTTGAGGGCTTCGCCCGAATGCGCGGACGTTAGGGGCTGCGGGTATTCGATCCGCGTTGTCGCTTTCGCTCCAGCGCGGCTACTTAATTCCCGCAGCCATTTACGGCTTCGCGCCTCGCACCGCCAGCAAGCCGGTCAGCACTTCCTCGGCGGCTTTTAGTTGTACGTCCTCAATCGGGGTGAAGCCGAATCTTTGGGGAAAATCGGCCGTATCTTCGATCTCGATGCGAGACTGTTGCAGACTGAGCTTGGATTCGTCGTCAGCGGAAATTTCCACCACGGCCTGGGGCTCAACCCCGTGCTCGTGAATCACGCGACCGCTGGGAGTGAAGTACCGCGCGGTGGTGAGTTTCATGCCCTCGCCGTTGTCCATTTCGATCACGCTTTGCACGGAGCCTTTGCCGAACGTGCGTTCGCCGACGATCACCGCGCGCTTCGTGTCCTGCATGGCACCGGCCACGATCTCGGCCGCACTGGCCGTGCCGCCGTTGACGAGCAAGGCGATCGGATAAGTGCGCGCAGGGTGTTTGCCCTCCGCGTTGAATTTTTCCCGCGACTCCGGGGTGCGGCCTTGGGTATAAACCACGAGTTCGTTGTGATCGAAGAACTCATTGCACACCTCGATCGCCGAAGTGAGCAGGCCGCCAGGATTGTTGCGCAGATCAATCACCAGAGCGCGCAGGCCCTGTTTTTCCATCCGACTGAGGGTCTCCGCGAATTCGCTGCCCGTGGGTTCGCTGAATTGAGTGATCTGCAGGTAACCGATCCCGTCGGAGCGCAGACTGGCATTGCGGACACTCGGCATCAGAATAAGTTGGCGGCGGAGTTTAAAATCGAGCTCCCGATTCTGTGATGAACGCAACATGGTGAGCGTGACTTCGGTGTCGGGTTTGCCGCGGATGAGCTTGATTGTCTTTTCGAGCGTGGGGTTTTCCAATAAATGCCCGTCGACTTTGGTCAGTTGATCACCGCGGTGAATGCCGGCGGTTTCGGCCGGAGTGCCGGCAATCGAGGCGACGACCATGATCCGACCGTCGCGTTGCTCAACCTGAATGCCGACGCCGCTGAATTCGCTGCTCAATTCTTCCTCGGTCTCCGCAAACTCGTCGGCGTTCAGGAACTCAGAATGCGGGTCCAGTTGATTGACCATGCCTTTTAGGGCGGCGCGGGTGAGGCCGTGATAGTCGGCTTTGGCGCCATCATAATAGTTTTCCTTCACGGTCTGCATCACCTCGCGAAAATAGCGGACATTCCGGTCGCGTTCCCGGTCCGGCCACCAACTGGGCGCGCCCGCATGCCGGGCGGCGGTCTGTGCGAGCAGAAAACCGGCGGCGACGGCGCCCGCGACGAGGAAAAAGCGTTTGAGCATGGCTTTCAGTGGAAGCAAATGATCCATTTGGCAAATGGGTTCATCTTCCGACTTCTACGAAATCTTCGCTTCCGAGCCAAATGCGGCCACGGGGGTGTCATTTGCCCGCTTCATGGAGCTGGCGATGTATCATCCGTTGGCTGGTTATTATACCAGTAAGAAACGCCGGGTGGGTCGGGATGCCCCGGCTGATTTCTATACCGCTACCACCTTCAGTCCGGTCTTCGGCGAGTTGGTGGTCGCCGCGGCCGTCAAGCTGATCGCCCCGACATCTCCGGCGGATTATATTTTCGTGGAGATCGGAGCCGAAACGTACGGCGGGATTTTACGCGGACAAAAACATCCCTTTGCCAGCTATCAGACGATCTCTCTCGGCCAGCCGTTTACCCTCCCGCCGAAGTGCGTGGTGTTCTCGAATGAATTGTTCGATGCCCAGCCGTTTCATCGCGTCGTTTGGCGCGGCGGCCAATGGAAGGAACTGGGCGTACTCATTCATGGACGCCATTTGCGCGAAGTGGAATTGCCGGCATTCACGCCGGAGCTCGCCGCTGCCGCCGATCGCCTGCCAAAGACTGCCGAAGAAAATTATCACATCGACCTGCCGATCAGAACGGTGCCGATTTTGGATCTGATTATCGGGCAACCATGGAAAGGACTGTTCATCGCTTTTGACTACGGTAAGTTTTGGCAAGATCTGGCGGAAAACACCCCTGCCGGCACGGGCCGAACCTATTTCGAACAGAAAATGGGCAACGATTTGCTCGCCCGTCCGGGCAAACAGGACCTGACCTGTCATATTTGCTGGGACTGGTTGGAGGATGGACTAATCAAAGCCGGCTTCGGCGAACCCCGGACCGAATCCCAAGAAAGTTTCTTCGTGCGCTATGCAGCAGAGACGATGGCTGCGATCACAACGGCGGACGCGGGCAAGTTTAGCTCCCGAAAACGAATGCTCATGCACCTGATGCATCCGGGTAACATGGGGCAAAAGTTTCAGGTCGTGAACGCATTCCGCAAATAATCTAGGCAACTATATGTTTTTATAAATTCCCCTTGCTAAGACGACTCGCGATCCTTTTATCATGACCCTTTAACTCAAGAAACACCATGGCACGAATTTGCGCAATCACTGGAAAACGCCCCGGCAAGGGCAGCATCATCCACCGTAAGGGTCAGTCTAAGAAGAGCGGCGGCATTGGCACGCACGTTACTACTAAGACACCCCGTAAGTTCCGTCCGAACTTACAGAAGATCCGCGTCAAGCTGCCCAACGGCGGCACGAAGCGCTTGTGGGTGGCCGTCAAGGCCATCAAGGCTGGCTTGGTCACCAAGGCCTGAGTCGCCTGAGTAATCTCCGCAAACCCGCCGCTGATCGCTGCGGGTTTTTTCATACCCGCATGGATTGCGCTGCTCGCCTCCGTCAAAAAGTGCCCAGCATTACCATTAGCGAATGAGGCTGATTTGACTATATTTGCTTATGGGTAACGCAGGGCAGGCCCGATTCCCAAGTGGAAATCAATCCTGTCACTTCCATTGCAACAGAAACATCTGAGGTGCCCCATGACCAACCATCCTTATCTCCATCAGGGTATCACCATTCTCCAGACACGGCTGCAACCGTATGGGACCAATCAAGCGCCAGTCTCAAATTCTGCGGTTTGCCATCCTTTCCTCACTATTTCCCGGGAAGCCTGTGCGGGTGCCACGGCGTTAGGCGAGCATCTCGTGCCGCTGCTTGATCGACAAATAAGAGAAGAAGGCCGGAGCTGGATATTCCTGAATAAAGATTTGATCACGCACGCGCTGACCAAGCACCAATTGCCGGAACGGCTGGGCAAATTCCTGCCGGAAGATCGTGTTTCTGAAATCAAAGCCCTGATTGGAGAACTCATCGGTCTGCACCCTTCGATCTGGGAACTGGAACATAAAATTTCGGAGGCCATTTTGCAGTTGGCGCAGTTGGGCCAGGTGATTCTCACCGGGCGCGCCTCTCACTTGATCACCCGCTCGCTTCCCGGCGGGTTCCACTTACGACTGGTGGCCTCCTTGGACGTACGGATCAAACGCATGATGGTCTTGAAGCAATGCGCTGAGGAAACCGCGAGAAACGCCCTGCTCAGCACCGATCAGGCCCGACATCGTTATGTGCAATCGAATTTCCAACAAGCGATCGAAGATCCCCATTCCTATGATCTCGTCATCAATACCGATCATATCACGCCAGCCCACACAGCTCATTTGGTCGTCTGCGCCATGCGTGACCGACTCCAGTCCGTGCCCTCAAAACAGACCGCGTGAGTCGAGCACCTACGTTGCGCTCTCTCCCCCATCGGATCAAACCTTACGCCCCCGCAATTTCGCGATGATCAACTCCAGATCCTCGCGGCCCTCTATGCGCAATAGCCACAGCAGGCCCGCATAGCTGCCCGCCGCCACCGGAATCAAGCCCAACACCAACACAAGATCCTTGGCTTTGGGGGCGAGCGACAGGTGGTTCACAAAACGCGCCCCACCCCATACCACCGCGCCCATCAGGACACTCGCCACAAATATTTTGCCGAGATTCGGCAGCAAGGGCGCGAAGCTCAACCCCTCGAGCTTGCGCGACAAGCGGGTCTGCAAAAACCACGCCTGCACCAATACGGCGAGATTGCTCGCGAGCGCCAAGCCGACCGTCGAAAACCAATGCATGAGCAGAATACTCAAAAACAAATTCGTCACGAAACTTACTGCCGCAGCTCGCACCGGAGTTGCCGTGTCTTTGAGCGCATAAAAACCCCGCAGCGCCACACTCGTGAATGACAAAAACGGCAGCCCGAGCGCATACACCGCCAAGATCGGCGACATGAGCGCCGTGTCGGCAGCTTGAAATTGTCCGCGTTGAAAAAGCAGCCGCACAATGGGCTCACTCAGCAACGCCAGCCCCACGGCGGCCGGGACGTTAATTACCATGACCAGTCGCAACCCTTTATGGTAATCCTTGCCAAACATCCCCCACTCCGCGCGAGCGGCATGACGAGCGATTAAGGGAAATACGACCGTGGATATCGCGGCCGCAAAGACTCCGATCGGCAGCTCCATCACCCGCGTGGCCCAATTGAGCACCGACACCGCTTGATCGTTGAGCGATAATCCGATGAATCGCGATACCGCGATATTGATGAGATAAATCGCCGAGCCCAGCAGCGTCGGCGCCATCAACTGCCCGATCTCGCGCACCCGATGATCAGAGCGCAAATCAAAGGTCGGCCGCCAACCCTCGCGCCACAATACGCCGGCGGGCACGATCATCTGCAAAAATCCGCCGACGAGTACGCCGCCGCAGAGCACCTGCATCCGCTGCGGCGCTTCCCACGCCCACCAACCACCAAGCCCCAGTGAAGCAATAATCGCGAGATTCAACCACACGGACGAAAGCGCCGGCTCCGTAAAACGCCCCAGCACTTGGCAAGCCGCACTGAATGACGCCGCCAGACAGACAAACACCATGTAAGGAAAAAGAAACACGGCGAGATCCGCGCCCAGCAGCAAACGCCGAGCGGTGGCCGGTTCCAGACCCAGATTTCCCGTCAAGCGCAGCAGCGATTCCGCATTGGCCATGACCAGCATCGCCACCGCCACCAGCCCGATCGTCACCACGAACAACCAACTCGAAATTTTGCTCACCAAATCAAACGCCGCCGCACGATTGTGGTGCTCCAACTCATGGCTCATCGTCGGCACGAAAGCTGCAGTCAACGCACCTTCGCCCAACAATCGGCGAAAAAGATTGGGCAGGGTGAACGCCGTCACGAAGGCAGAACTCAAAGCACTGGTGCCGAAGACGGCGGCGATCAGGATCTCCCGCACCAGCCCCAGCACACGCGAAAGAACTGTGACCGTGGCTACGACACTGATATTTTTCAGGCTCTTCGACAAGGGGCAGAAGGAAAGATCAGCCGGAAAATTTACGGTTCGAACGTCTGAGGGCGGTTGCGCCCGCGTGCGTGACCGAGTTTACGGCTTGGTGATGATTTTTAGCTGGTCTCCTTCGATCGTGATCAGACTCGTTTTGCTCCAAGCCAGCAGAATATCATCGGTGATCTTCAACTCAGCCAGCAAGCGGTTCTCCGCAAACGTGGCGGCGGCTGGTATCAGGTGCAGCGGACAGGAGCCAAAATAAAATTCCGCCGGAATGAATTTGTACGTGTCGCCACTTCGACTGAATCGACCGGTAGTTTTCACCCACACATCCGAGCCGATGCCGTAATAGTTTAATTTGCAGATCAGCGCGATTTGCAGACGACCTTCCTTGATGCTGAAATTCGGGGCCCCCACGGCGAAGAACGCATCTTGGGCGTCTTCCACCACCGGGTCGCCTGACTTCGCGGGGACCACCGGTTTGGCTGGAGTACCGGGCTTCGCTGGGACTACGGGCTTGGCGTTCTTCGGAACCTTGGGATCCACCGGCTTATAATCACTGAGCGTTTCGCCCCAGGCATTCAGTTCTTCCTCCCGGAGCATGACCTCGCCACCAGCCACAAAAGTTTTTTGTTTCGCCTGCCAGCCCTTCGCGCGCGCGGCGCTGTCTTTCCCCGGAATGAAATAAACCACATTCGCCACCGGTTCCTTGGGCATCGTCAGTACCTTCTCCACCGGCTTGAAGCCGAAGTATAATGCGGCGGCGAAAACGCCGAGAAGTATTCCCAGCACCGCCCCGAAAGCGACTTCGAGATAACTCGGGCCATAGAGAGCTTTTTCAATATTTCTGTCGGCCATGGTAGGGGCTATTTTGCGGCAGCTGCCGCGGGTTTCTTGTCTGCTGTTTTTGCGGCAACTGAACTTTCACCCGACTCTTTTTTGCCACCGGAAGATTTCTTGTAGTCCGTAATATAGAATCCGGTGCCTTTAAAAATCAATCCAGCGCCGCCCCCGATCTTCCGCTTGAGCGAGGATCGTTTGCAAGCGGGGCATTTTTTCAGCGGAGCATCCTTCATTGACTGGAACGCCTCCAGTTCATGATCGCACTTGGCGCAGACATATTCGTAGGTGGGCATATTGACGACGCGGCATAAAAGAAGCCCGACTGCACGTTGGCGAGCCTGTTCTTGTGCAGGGCAAACAACAAAGCGTTTGCCAACAGCGCCATGCGAGGAATGATTCCCCGTCATCGGCATGGATTTTACCTCTCAATTACAGAGCTACCGCGAACGCATCGAACACGGGATTAATCAGCTCGTCCCCGTGGCCACCACCCGCCCAGCGCGTTTGCACATCGCGATCCGCTACAGCCTGCAAGCCGGCGGCAAACGCCTGCGTCCCGTCCTCACCCTCGCCGCCGCCGATATCTTTCTATCGCGCTCCAACGCGCCCATGGCACCCGTTGCGCTCAATGATCCGCTCCCCGTCGCCGTGGCGTTGGAGTGCCTCCACACTTACTCCCTCGTGCACGACGATCTACCGTGCATGGACAATGACGATTTTCGGCGAGGTCAACCCACCTGCCACAAACAATTCGACGAAGCCACCGCCCTGCTCACCGGCGACGCCCTGCTTACCCTCGCCTTTCAACTCGTCGCCCGTCACTACCCCACCAACCCGGCACTTGCTACCGCCCTCACCGGCATTCTCGCGGACGCCGCCGGCAGTGAACGTTTGATCGGCGGTCAAATGGAAGATCTCCTCGCCGAAAAAAACGCGGCCACCACCACCGCCGAGCTCGATTACATCCACCACAACAAAACCGGTGCCTTGCTCACCGCCGCCCTGCTTGCCGGTGGTCGCTGTGGCCACGCCACTCCCGCCCAATTGGAACTCCTGCGCGTCGCCGGTCAACATCTCGGCCTGGCTTTTCAAATTATCGACGACCTTCTCGATGCCACCACCGACAGCGCCACTCTCGGGAAAACCGCCGGCAAGGACGCCAAGGCCAACAAGACCACCTACGTCAAGCTGCACGGCCTCGAAGCATCACGCCGGCACGCCCGTGAGCAAACCGACGCCGCCCTTGCCGCCCTCAACCGCCTGCCCAGTGGCGCACCGTTTCTCTCCGCCTTAGCCGAGAATATGGCGGCGCGCACCAGTTAACCCACCGCTAGACCTTCCTCCCCATGGCCAGCCAACGCGAAGATTACCTCATCGGACAAATCCAGCTCCTCCGACAATTTGTCGCCCGTTTGCTCCGCCGGCGCGAGGAAGCCGGGCTGAACGAAGCCATCCAACTCGCCCTGCATCTTCAGGAAAAACTCTTCGGCAAACCGGCGGCGGAATTTCTCCGGCTGGAAGTCAGCGAACAAATCGCCGCGCTCAAGCTCGGCGAATCCAAAGAAGCCGGTCACAACAAGTGCCTCGCGTACGCCACGCTCCTGAAAGAAACCGCCACCCTTTATCAAATCAAAAACCAAGATGACCTCGCCGCCGGAGCCCGCCAGCTCGCCTTGTACGTGGTGCTAAGTGTCGCCGTGGATCAACCCACGGGCGACAACTCGGCCAGCGTGTTGCTCGCCGAACTCACCGCTTCACTCGGTCAAACCGAACTTCATCCCCCCGTTCGCGAGTTGCGGGAAAAATTCGATCAACGCCTGACCTAAAATCGCAATTTCAGCCTTCTATCATCTGGGAGCGAGCATACTCGTGAGTTCGTAAGCGGGCATTAGTGATTACTAGGTAGGGCGAACCCTCCGGGTGAGCCGTTCATCGAGCACGGCTCATCGGGATTCGTCCCACCCGACAAAACTTTCAGTTCAGATATATTCCAGCCATCTCTGCACGGAATCGATCACCTGGTGCAGCACCGGCGCCCAC
>JBBRBC010000069.1:0-18561 GCA_038206205.1 Opitutales bacterium | reverse complement strand
CTCGAGCTGTGCGTTCAGGTCGCTCACGACATCCGCGGCGCCCTTCACATTGGGCACGCCCTGGGCGTAGTCAGCGCCGTCGAGGAAGGCGCCGAGGGTGGGGTTGCGCGGTAGGTGGCGCGCTCGCCGCGCAACGAGGGGGCTGCGAGGTAGGTTGCGCACTCGCCGCGCAACGAGGGGGCTGCGAGGTAGGTTGCGCGCTCGTCGCGCAACGATGGGGGGGGCGAGGTAGGTTGCGCGTTCGCCGCGCAACGATGGGGCTGCGAGGTAGGTTGCGCGCTCGCCGCGCAACGATGGGGCTGCGAGGTAGGTTGCGCGCTCGTCGCGCAACGATGGGGGTTGCGAGGTAGGTTGCGCGCTCGCCGCGCAACGAGGCGAGGGAAAGGAGGATGAATGGTGGAACGCGACCTCCGGGCGCGTTTGCATTGCTCTGACCGATAAAAACCCGCCCGGAGGTCGGGTTCCACCTACGAAATCAACCACGAAATTAAACTCGGCCACGCAGTCATTTCACCGGGGCGAGAATAACTCCGGACTTATGGTTGTTGGCGGGCACCTGATCGCTGACGGTGTCGGGAAGATTTAACCGCACGCGAAAATCCAAGCCGCCTGCCGCAGCAAGTTGATCGGCATTGATCGGGGCTTGGACGAGGTAGGTCGCTCCCGGACTCAGCGGAGGGATGCCATTTCTCGTGGTGGTTCCGCTGAGTGCGACGTCCAATTGCAGGCCGCTCACCGCTTGCGCGCTGCGGTTCTGCACCACGATGTTCATCAGGCTCGTCGCGGCATCGAAATACTGGCCGGCAATCGCGGTATCGACCCGCGTGGGATCGGCGCGATTCATGGCCCAGCCGAGATTGAGAATGCCGTTGCCATAGTTGGCATCGGGGCCGGGTGTGCCGCCATCACTCGCATAGTTTTGCAAGATTGACCAAGCTTGCGTGGCCGTGAGGCCAGGCGAGGTGGACATCACGGCGGCGATGGCACCAGAGACGAGCGGCGTACTTGCGGAAGTCCCGTCCATGCTGACGCGCTGGCCGTTGAGCCAGGCGGTATCCACGCCGTAACCGGGGGCCGTGATTTTCAACTGCGCGCCGGCATTGGAAAAATAAACCTGCTGCTCCAGCGCATCCACGGCTCCAACTGAAACGACGCGTGGATCGGCGGCGGGCCAGGTGAGTTGCGCGGCCCCGTCGTTGCCGGCGGCCGCGACGATGATCGCGCCTCGCGCGCTGGCATAGTCGATGGCGCTCGTGAGCACGGCCGAGGAAGCATAGGCACCCATACTGATGTTGATGAGGCGGGCCCCGGCATCGACGGCCGTGAGAATTCCCTTCGCCAGCGTGTAGCTGTCGCTGAACCCATTCGCATCGGTAACCCGAATGCTGAGGATGTTGGCCGCCGCCGCGACGCCGGGTGCATCGGCGGCGGCTCCCGCGATCAAGCCCGCCACGGCGGTGCCATGACCATCTTCGGGCCCGGCACCGGGGAAGATTCCCTGACCCGCATCTAAATATTGGACACGGCCTCCGCTGAGCGTGACATCACTGGCGACCCCGGTGTCGAGCACCGCGATCGTGATCCCGCGTCCCCATTGGCGGTGGTCGCCCGTGACGCCGAGGAAGGAGAGCGAGCTATTACCCAAGGGCACCGGGTTGATCTTCGTCCGATCATCCCTCGCTGGTTTGCCGGGTATTTGAACTAGAAAATTGGCATCCACCTTTTCGTAGTCGGCCGGATTTCCCAGCACGTCGTTGAGCAAAGGATCGAGTGATTCATAACGCACCCGCACCGTTCGGAGCCGGTTAAGCTGATCGACGATTTTCAGTCCGGCGGCTCCCGCTCGGGCGAGAAATTTCCGATAAGCTTCCTCATCTCTGAAGGAGAGTATCGCTTCGTGGCTCCGGGCATTTTTTTGCGCCAGTTGCTTCTGTAATAATTTTTCGGCCTTGAGCAGGCTGGCCCGCTGTTGCTGTTGGGCGGAGTCATCCACGATTCCGGAGGATGCCGGCGGAGAATTGGTTTCGGGCGACACGTGCTTGGACGGATTTTTCGGTTGAGGGGAATCGGGCCAGTTCCGACTCAACAGCCATCGTGCCCCCATCGTGCCGATTAACAGCACGCTCGAAATAACAATGCGACGGGTGAAGCTTAGGCTCATGATGGAGGGCTATTTCGAGAAGGGCCGATTTGATTGTTTGAGGTAGGGCGAGTCGTCCTCGACGAGCCGCAGGAGAACGGCCAACCGGAGGATTCGCCCAACCGACGCATCGTCTCTCGTTTTGGTAAGTTATATCGAGGATTAATCTATTTATACGCCATCACGGGTTCCCGATTTTTGGGTTTTCGGCGAGGGCGCGACGGGCACGATTGAGGATCGTCAGCGCAAGCAGGACGATGAGCAAAAGCTGGACATAGAATAACCAACTGCCCGCCGGCACGCCGAAGCCGAGCAACAGGGCGAGCAGGCCGAAGACGAAAGCGCGGTCGCTCTTGCCCATCGGGCCTTCGTAGCGGCGCGAGGAACCGATCTGGATCGCGACCACGCCGGTCATTTCGCTGATGATCGCGAGAATCGTGATTACGACGACGAGCCACAGGGAAAATCCGGGAACGAGGGCGAGCGGCAGATAGAGCGCGGTGTCGGCAGCGACGTCGCCGATTTCGTTCAGCACGGCGCCGAGGCGCGACTTCATCGCGTGTTCGCGGGCCAGCATGCCATCGATGGCGTTGAGGGCCATGCGGACGAAAAGAAATCCTGGCAGCACGAGCAATGGCCAACGCGCCGCAGGGAAAATTGCGATGCACACGCCGACGCCAACCGAGAGCAGCGCGGCGGCGAGCGTCACCTGATTGGCCGTGACGCCGGCGGAGGCCAAGCTGCGAGTCAGCGGGCGGAGCAGGTTTTGGAACGCGGGCTTGATGTCGTAGATGGAGGCCATGTTGTTTTGGAAAAGAATATCTTAATGGAGGCGGGGTGCCCTCACCCCGCGCACATCAACTATTTTCCTCGGTAAGCCGGAGTGAAGAGTGAATTTTATAAAGAGGCGTAGCATATGCGAGGTAATCATTCCGTGGTCGGTAGCGCGCTTGTCGCGCTATTCAGCCGGCCAGCAGAACGAGGCAAGCTCGCAACCTGCCGGATGATCCCGAGTACCCTCGAGCCACATCAGTCAATGGTGTGATCATCAAACGGTGAAGCAGTAGCGCACGAGGTGGAAAAATACCGGGGCGGCGAAACAGAGGGAGTCGATGCGGTCCATCACGCCGCCGTGGCCTTCGATCAAGGTGCCGTAATCTTTCACACCGCGATCGCGCTTGATCGCTGACATCACGAGGCCGCCGCAAAATCCCATGAGCGTGAGGAGGAGTGAGAACAAGCCGGCTTGCCACCAGTTGAAAGGTGTCGCCCACCAGAGCGCCGAACCGATGGCGCTGGCCGAGAGCACGCCGCCGATGAAGCCCTCGACGGTTTTGCTCGGACTGATCGCGGGAGCGATCTTGTGCCGGCCAAAAAGTTTCCCCCAAACATATTGGAGGACGTCGCTGATCTGGACCACGAGTACGAAGAAGAGCAGGAGCTTGGCGTTCTGGCCCTCGTAACCGGGGATTTGGAGCATGAGCAACGCGGGCACGTGGCTCACGCAAAACACGCAGACCATGAGCGCCCACTGGATCTTGGCGGTGCGTTCGAGAAAATGTTCGCTGTCGCCGGCGAGGGCGCTGCGCGTCGGCACGAAAATGAACGCGTAAACGGGAATCAAAATCGAGAAGAGGCCGTACCAATGCGTCGCGACGAGGTAGTATTGCAGCGGAGTGACGATGAAGAAGGCCCAAAACAAAGTGCGATGATCGGCCGGGCGGGTAGGGGTGAGCGTGATGAATTCCCGCAGCGCAAAGAAGGACATGAGCCCGAACAAAATCACCGAACCCAGCCCGCCCGTGGCGAGAGCTACGCCGAAGATCGCGACCATCACCCACCACGCATTGACGCGGGCTTCGAGGTTGGCGACGACGGCGTTGGGCGTGCCGGCCGCGCGCCGTTTGAGAAAGAAGGTGATGGTCGAGGACAGCGCGAGCAGTCCGACGATGCCGCCGAGCAGCCAGAGAAGTTCGTGATCAAGTTTCATGGGCGATGGGTCGGATGTGAAGTTTGATTCGTTTCAAATGGAAGTGGGAGGGGCTTTACGCCGCGACGGTTTTTTGAGTCGGGGTGTAAAACCCCTCCCACTAAAGAATGAGGTGATGACGGCATGGGGCAGCGAGTGGTCTTGGAAAATGCCCCGGATTGCTCCGAGGTTCTTTGCGGGAAAATCAGTGGGCCAGTTGTTGAATCGCGCTGCGGGCGCGTTGCAGAAATGCGACTTTGGTTTCGTCCGGTTCCAGTCGGAGCGTGGGGCCGAGGGTCAGGCTGGCGATCAAGGGCACGGGGAAAAAATCACCCTTGGGCAAGATGCGGCTGAGATCCTGGAGGTAAATCGGGACGAGCACGGTTTCGGGGCGGGCACGGGCGAGATGGTACAGACCGGGTTTGAAATCATGGATCTGGCCGTCGGTGCTGCGTGTGCCTTCGGGAAAAACAATGAGTGAGTCGCCGGCTGCGAGTGCGGCGAGCATCGGCGTCAGTGGATTATTTTCCGCCGTGACGCGTTGGCGTTCGATCAGGACGGAGTTGAAAAAATCGCAGGCCACGCGTTTCCGAAAAGCAGTTTTCTCCCAGTAATCGCGTCCCGCCACCGGCCGTACCTTCGCGCGAATCGACGTGGGTAATGCCGCCCAGATCGTGGCGAAGTCGAGATGGCTGGAGTGATTGGCAAAGTAGATCGCGGGTGTGGCTGGCAATACTTCCGTCGGTAGTGACCGAACGCCACAGACGAGTCGGAGGATCCAAGCGACGAGGTCTTTGCTCATAAAGCGCGGGCTTTTTCGGTGTCTGCGGTTTTTTCCGAGCGGACTTTGCGGCGGATTTCCAGTTTGTCGAGCAACGGGGTCGCTTCCGGGTGCTTCTTCGCAATCGCGGCGGCGGTCATTTGGATGGCCGCAGTGAGATCGGGCGCACCGGGGGCATTATCGAGGGTGCGGCCGGCAAGAATTTCGCGGAGAATTTGTTCCTTGAGGCGGAGCGACCAGCGGCGATCGGCCTCGGTTTTGTCGGCCGGTGGTTCCGGTTTGGCTGGATCGTTGAAGACCGCGTTGGTCGTGAGATCAAAATCACCGGCGAGATGTTGTTCGATCCAGGTGAGGCGCTCGCGGGCGCGTTCGCTGAAATAATCAAAAATCTCAAAGGCCGGTCGCAGATCGCCCTTGTAGAGATAGACGGTTTTAAAGGTGCGCTCAAAACGTCGGCGGAGAAAGTCGGTGTCCTCTTTGGTTAGAAAATAATACTGGGGATCGAGCTCCTGGACGTAGCGGGAGATCATCTCTTTGTTTTCAAATTCGCGGAAAGCCCGGCCGGCGTAGTTATAATTTTGCAGGAGATCCACCACGACGCGGGCCTCGCGCTGGAGCTGGAGATTCTCGGCGGTCGTGAGCTGCGCGGCGATGGAGATAGTTTCGCCCGCCACGCAAACCGATCGGGCGAAGCCACAGAGGAGAAAGAGGTGAAGCGCAAGGAAGCGAAGACGCATGGATTGAGTTGAAGCCCGCAAGGAGACAGCGTCTGCGCGGCTCCGTCAATCGAAGGATAACGCGCGTGCCGGCGTCAGCCGGCGGTGTTTTTCGCGGAACGCGGATCGTGGTTGGCCGTAGCCAAAATGATGCAGTCGAGAGTTCAGCGTCGAGAGCTGAGGGCCTGAGCCTCAGAGCTAGTATGCGTGATTTTGTGACGGGAAACTGGATTCACTGTTTGGTCTGGCTCTAGTCGCTCGACTCTCAGCTCTGGACTGCATCGTTCCGGCGAAGGCGAGATATCGCTCGAAAGCTCTGCTCAACGGGGGCTGATAAATTTTCCGGCCAAGACGAGGGCGGCCGCCAAGCCAGCGGCGACGGGCAGTGTGATGATCCAGGCGAACGCCAAGTCGCGCACGGTTTTCCAACGGATCGCGCGCGCATCGCTGCGCAGTCCCAGGCCGATGATCGCTCCCGTGCTGATGTGGGTGGTTGAGACGGGTAGAGCCCAATGAGAAGCGGAAATTACCAATAATGACGTCGCGGCGTTGGCGGCCAGGCCGTCGAGGGGTGTCATGGGCGTGACTTTGCGGGAAAGGGTTTCGAGGACTTTGAAACCGCGGAGCAGACTGCCGGCGGTCATGGCCAAGGCGACGAGGACGAATGCGCCACCGAGCGGCAAGCTCAGGCTGTGGGCGGCGAGCACGCCGAGGCCGAGGACCTTGGGCGCATCGTTGAGGCCCCGGGCAAAAGCGGTTGCCCCGGCCGTCAACCAGTGGAGGGCATCTACCACCCCGAGGCCGGCGATGGTCGTCGGCGCTTGCGCGCAGGTGGCGAGCTTGTCGATCACGAGGGTCGGCATGGCTGGCACGATGGTCAGATTACTGTTTCCGGACGGAGTGGTGCGCAGGGTGATGGCGGCGGTGGTTTGCACGCAGGCACATGAGTCGGTGTAGCGTTGCAACCCGCGATGAATGAGAGGCGCGAGGAGGAACACGAGGGCGAGGGCCAGCAATGGCCCGAGGGCGAGGGGCAGGGCAAATTTCGTCAACAAAACTGTCCAGTGGATATTCGCCGCGCCGACCCAGGCCAAGCCGGCTCCCACCAAGCCACCCGTGATGGCATGGGTGGTGGAGACGGGCAAGCCGGTGGCAGTGGCGAGCCAAATCCAAATCAGGGCGCCACCAGCCACAGCCATGATGAAGGCGAGATCATCCGGCGGATTTACGAGTAGGCCGCGTCCGCTGAAAGCGGCGACGAGACCTTGGGCGGCGAATGCGGCGGTGAGGGCCCCGAGTAAAGTCCAGACGCTGCCCCAGATGATAGCGGTACGGTCGCGACCGACGCCACTGCCGACGAGTGTGGCAACGGCTTTCGAGACATCGTTGGCGCCGTTGAAAAATGCGACGCCGAGAGCTAGGAGCAAACCGAGAAGGGCCATGAGTTGTTCAACAGCACGTGGTGGCGTCGCTGTTCCCGGTAGGCGCACAACACGCGGTGGCCTTGGTGGTGGCGGTATAGTCGGCACCCTTGGTCACTCGCGGATCACGCACGGCTTGGTTGCAAGTGGTGTAGGATTTCGCTTCGGCAGGTGGGACGGGAACGCGTGGCTCGATCAATTCAAAAGCGTCGCCGTAGTGCCCGGCTTTGATGAGCTGAAAAGTTTTCTCGCAGATGGCTTCACGGATGCCGCGTCGGAAGCGGTGGCCGTCGTCGTCGAGCAGTTCCTTACCCGGTCCTTTATAGATGACGGCCTGATGGCGTTCGAGGCACGAGCCTTGTTTGCCTTTGTAGGCGCGCACGGTGATGGACCGAAATTCGATACCGTGCACGGTGCGCCAGGGCGCGGCGTCGTATTTGACGAGTTCGATGCCGTGAAATCCGGCTTGCTCGAACGCGGCGAGGAAGGCGTGTTCCGTGAGCGCCCCGGAGATACAGCCGCTCCAGAGTTCGGCGTCGCGCTGGAGTTCGGTGGGCACGGGCTCGTCACAGACGATGTCGGAGATCACGGCGCGACCGCCGACGCGCAACACGCGGAAAATTTCCGCAAACATCTGGGACTTGAGCTGGGGCTCGACGAGGTTGAGCACGCAGTTGGAAACGACGACATCAACACTGCCAGTTGTGACGAGGGGTTGCTCGGTGCGGAGGCGGGTGGTGGTGGCTTCGGTGGCGAGCCAATCGTTGGCCCCAGCGGCAGGCGACGTGCGCAGGTGTGCGTCGAGCAGGTCGAGATTGAGCGCGAGGTCTTGGATGCGGCCTTTGCGGAATTCGACGTTAGCGTAGCCGAGGCGTTGGGCCACCACGGGTGCGTTGCGCCGGGCAACGTCGAGCATGTCGTCGGTCATGTCGATGCCGATGACCTTGCCTTGGGCGCCGACGACTTGCGCGGCGATGAAGCAAATTTTCCCGGTGCCGGAGCCGAGGTCGAGGACGGTCTCGCCAGGTTGCACCCAGCGGGAAGGGTCGCCGCAGCCGTAGTCGCGCTCGATGACTTCGGCGGGGATGATCTTGAGATAGCGAGGGTCGTAAGCGACCGGGCAGCAGAGGGCGGGCTCAGCGGCGTGGGCGGCGGCGGCGTAGCGTTGACGGACGGCGGTTTCGGCGGTGGTGGACATGGAAATGGGCGGGGATGAGTAGATGCTGTGAGCTGACGTCGATGCGGTCTAGAGTATTTGCTTCAGCGCGGCGGAGTCGCCGGCGGTGGTGACGAGGCAGATGAGATCGCCGTGCATCCATTCAGCCGTACTGATGCCGTCCTGTTGGGCGAAGGTCGGTGGTCGGGATTTTCCCGGGGTGGAGAAGTCGCTACGTCGGGCGATGTAGAGGTGGTATTGTTGGTCGCGTTGGAAACAGATTTCTATCACGTCAAGGCCGGCCACGTTAAGGGTACGGCAGCCGATTTTGTGGAGGGCGGCAAAATCCAGCGGTAGCCCGACGGTGAGGCGTTGGCCGGGCGTTTCGAGCCAGCGGCCAAATTCGCCGAGCATCATCGCCTTCACTCCGGCAGCGTGCATGCCTTGAGTTTCGTGGCGGGCGAGGTCGCGGAGCGCGTTGAGTTGGGGGGATGCGACCCAAGTGGGAGTAGTCGGGGCTGTCTGCCAGCGCACCACGCCGAAAGCACCGAGCAGGCAGGCGACGGCCAACGCGGCGGCGAGGCCGAGCATCGCGGGCGAGCGCCACCAAGCGCGGGGGGCGGGTTGGGCGGCGAGGCCGGTGAGGATCATGGCGCGCAAATCAGCCGGCGGTGTGATGGTCTGCAATCCGGCGGCGACCGCCGTGTCGAAACGGGTTTGCGCGGCGAGCCACGCGGCGAGTTCAGGATCACGTTGGGCGTGGTCGAGAGCGGGGCGCATGGTGGGATGTTGGTCGTCGGCTCCGTTCGGTCGGCGGGCGTGTAGGATAAATTTTGCTTCGGCGTTATTCATGGGCGGCCTCCTTTTTTAAAGGCAGGAAAGGGAATGACGGTGCGGTCGGCTGAGGTGAATTGGTGAGCTAGGAGCTGACGCAGTTCCGCTTTGCCGCGAGAAAGCCGGGACATGACAGTCCCGACGGGGATATCGAGGGCTTCGGCAATTTCTTCATAGGAGAGATCTTTGAGATAAAAAAGGGAGAGGGGGGCGCGAAACACTTCTTTGATTTCGCTCAGCGCGGCGAGCACGAGTTGGGCGTCGTAGCGTTCGGGCTCGGGTGTCGGCTCGGTGGTAGGTTCCTGGGCGGATGGCGGCATATCTTCGAGGTAGGAGGAGCGTTGGTCGCGGCGGCGGCCGCGCAGAAATTCCCGGTAAAGGGTGGTGAAGAGCCACGTTTTGACCTTGCGATTGTCGCGCAGGGAATGGCCCTTGGTGGCCCAGATATAGAAGGTTTGCTGGACGAGATCACTGGCGTCAGCGGGACGACGGGCAAGGCTGTAGGCGAACCGATAGAGCGAGGTGTAGTGGGCATCTACCAACGGGGTGAATTGATCGGCGGGTTTGCTCATGGGGTGGGCGTGGTCAGCGGCGATCATTGAGGGCCCAGTTGTAGTCGTGGTAGGCGACGGTCCATTTTTCCGGGTGGCTGGCCAGTGAAGTGGTCGCGGTGGCGGGCGCAAAAGGGGCGAGCGCACGCAAGACGCTGGCGGTGTCGGAGCCGAAGTCGGTGGCGAACCACTTGAAAATGGAGGAGAGCACGGCGTGGTGCGCTTGGGCGTCGAATTTATTTTGACGGGTCAGGAAAAGGCGCGCTTGTTCCGCGAATTGGGCCTCGAGGCGGTCCGCGGCATAAGCTTCGGCGCGGAGTGGCGGGCAGGAGATGGCGGCGCAGACGATGACATAGTGGATGCGCGGTTCCTTGAGACGTCCGCGCAGGATATCGTTTTCGATTTGATTCAGTGTGTGCGATTGACCGCCAACGGTGGCGATGGGCAAGTCCCACGGACTGGCGACGCCGGGGTGGGGAATATCGCGAATGCTCGCGACGGGGTAGTGGGTGATGATCAGTTTGAGCGTGTAGGCATTGTAGGCGTTGATCCAGAAGGCGAGTTGCTCGGGGCGCGTGGTGGCGGAAGCTGGATCGGTGGCGGCGACTTGCGCGAGGTAGGTGTCGAGCCGCGGATCGGTGCGCAGCGCGGTGTAATCGACGTGGCCCCCGGCCACATGCGTTTTTAGGATCGCCGTGAACAGGCCTTGGTCGACGGCCGCGTGGGCCGTGACGAGGCAGCCGAGAGCGAGGAGCCATACGGCGCTACCTCGCGGGAAATGAAATTTGCTTACCATACGCCGCGTAGGAGTAGCTGAGGGTTGACATTATTCCCAGGAAAGGTGGCCAGAGGGAATACTGATTTCAGGCCTGCTTTTGACGGAGGTTAAAAATACCGGGAAATAATTTTTCGAGGTGTCGGTTCTGACAGGTTCACATGCCTGATTTTACCGCCTTTTTCCTTCTGCCTCGCCGGCTTGATCCCGGGCCATTACAACACCGC
The DNA here is from genome assembly GCA_038206205.1 of Opitutales bacterium. Lineage (GTDB taxonomy): Bacteria > Verrucomicrobiota > Verrucomicrobiia > Opitutales > Opitutaceae > Didemnitutus. Next base: position 7,991 of record JBBRBC010000069.1, on the reverse strand, counting down.
GCAGTTGAGTGCGCCAGGGGATGATGCGTACGGCTTGGATTTGAAATTCCTCGCGGGTCGCACCTTTGGCCGCACCCGGTTTGAGGGTGTGCTGGGTTATGCCATGAACGAGGGCAGCGTGCCGGAGTCCTGGTCGTTGGGCCTGAAAGCGATTCAACAGGTTGCCAGCAATGTCTGGCTTGAAGCCGGCTACCATTACTTCGATGCCGACGGTAGTCTGGACATCGGCGGACCTGGTTTCACCCCCGGCCGTTTGCCCGAGGTTTCTGAGAAAGGGCAAGTGCTCGAAGGGGCCGTTGCCTTCACCGACTCGGGTAAGCGTTATTACCGCGTTTATTATTCTCAGCTTTTTGAGGGCCGGAATGTCGGTCGCGAAAAGACGATCGGTGCCTCGATCAGCTTCCGGTTCTAAATTCCGCAGCAGGTTGCCCGCTGGGTTTGCCTTGGCCGCGCTTCACGATCCGTGAGGCGCGGTTTCTTTTTTTCTGCTCAACCCATACGTCGCACCGATCAGGAGCGGCAGCCAGACGCCGAGGCGTTCGGCGAGGCTGGTCTGCCAATGGCCGGTGAATTCAGCCGTGCGCCAGACGAGAAAATATAAAAAACCACTGAGGCTGACCAGGCGGGCGCCGAGGTTGCCAGTGATGGCGGCCCACGGGGCCAGCCAGACAAAATACCAAATGTGGACAGAGGGCAGGCAGAGCAGGAGCACGGTGAAATAGTCTTCCACCGCCGTCGTCCACCGACGGCGCAGGAGCAAGACCACCGCGGCAAGGGGCAGAAAGAGGCAGGGAATCCACGCATTGTTGATTTCGTCTGGCCGCCGCACGAGGTCGATCAGCCACGGAAAAAAATCCAGGCCCCGCGCTTTGGCCACAAATTCCTGCGGCCACAACGGGCCGAGCGGACCGAACTCCCCGCGAAACCACGCGAGCGCCGCCACGATAGGCAAAACGCCCAGCAGCAGCAGTGCGCCAGCCCGCAGCGGCCGCCGCCGCTCCTGCCACGCCATCCAGCCCAACAGTGGCGCGGTGATCCACTTGACGCCGATGCTCAAGCCCACGGCGAGAGCTGCGGTTTTCCAGGCGCCTTTTTCCCACGCCCACCACGCAAGGACGAGGGGCAACAACAGGAGGCTCTCGAAATGGGCACCGCCCGCCGTGGCGTAGAGCACGAGCGGATTCCACGCGAAGAGCAGCGCCGCCGAGCGGCCGACCCGTCTCGCTAGCAATCCGCAGATGGCTAGATCGGCGGCGACGAATACCAGTTTCCACGCCCACACTCTGTCGCCGAGTGTCGCGGCGAGCCCTCGGAAACCCAGTTGCAGCAGCGGCGGGTAGATCGCTGTTTTGTCCGGGTGATTGATGAGGCTCCACCACACGTCGCGCCACGGCACTAACTCCGGCGCCGTCGGCGCGAGGTGATACGGGGAAAATCCGGCCAGTTGCACACGGCCTTCCCAGAGATAGCGCCACACATCGTCGCCCGGCTCCATTGGCAGCAGTGTCAATCGCGCCACGAGGGCGACACCCCAAAACAACCACGCGGGCGTGCTCGCCTGATCGCGCCGCAACGCCGGTCGCCACGTGAGCACATAGCCGAAACCAATGACTGCTGCGCTCAACAACAGCCACGGCACGTTCGCAGCCCGCATCGCGCCATGCGGGCTCATCAGCGCGGCCCCGAACAGTACCGCCGCAGCGGCCCAACGCAGGCGCGGCGTGGCTTGGCGCCAAGCGAGGCGGGCGAGCGTGGTTAAAATAATGGAGCCAGCTTGCACGCTGCCCTTGATCGTGCCGGAAATTTTAGAACGCCCGCCCTGCCGCCGCCGATAGCCGACGGGCAGTTCAACAATACGCGCGCCAAGCTCGACGGCGCGTACCTGCATTTCAATCGTCCAGCCAAACCCGCGATCTTGTATCCCGATGCGAGTGTAGAGCGAGCGCCGGATCAGACGCAGCGGTCCGAGGTCGCGGTATTGTTGACCCCAACCCAGCCGAATGAGCGCGACGGAGAGGGCGTTGCCGAAATTCTGCACCGGCGTCATCACTTGCCGCGCTTCGGACCGGGCGCGCCGATCGCCGAGAACGAAATCCGCTCCCGCTGCGGCCTCCGCGATCAACCGCGTGACGTCGTGCAAATCGTCGCTGCCATCGGCGTCGCAATAGAGAATCCACTCCACCTCGTCCGGCAGATTTTCCGCGCCGGTCCAACACGCCTGACCGTAGCCTCGCCGGGATTCCACGATGACCTCGGCTCCCGTGGCGCGCGCGCCGTTGACGGTGGCGTCGGTGCTGCCGTTATCCACGACGCGGATGCGCGTTAATCCGAGTTCGCGCAGATTCGTGACCACCGCCGCGATCGTGCTTTCCTCGTTCAGGGCGGGGATGATAACTTGAATGCGATCAAGGGTGGACATGAGCGGAATGTTCTGAGCTTGGAGCGTGGCGCGTCTCAGTCTATTCCCGCAATGGGAATAAACTCCGGCGCCACGACTCGTACCCACGCAAATATGTTATCTCAGATATCGCGCTATGCCCATTGGCTCCACCTTCGCTGGCCAGCGGGGACCGTGGAAAAACTTCCCGAAGTAAACGCCGATGGCACGACGGCTCTGCCCGGCGTGCGCGTGGTCGGCGATCTCACTGGAGTGCCTTTGTTGAAATTTGCCGCTGACTCCGGCGCGCGCGCCGTGCGCGCCATCGCGGAGGAACTGGGCGCGGCGCGCGGTGCCAGCGAGGGCCCCGTTGATCTGGCGATTATCGGTGGCGGCGTGTCCGGCCTCTCGGCCGCACTCGAAGCAAAGCAGTTGGGATTGCGCTGCGTGTTATTCGAGGCGACGCAGTCCCTGGCTACGCTGGTTAATTTTCCCAAGGGGAAACCCATCTTCACTTATCCGACGGATTTTAAGCACGCGGGTGAACTCATGCTGACGGCCGACGTGAAGGAAACGTTGGTGGCGGACTTGGAAGCGCAACGAATTGCGGCTGGCATCGAACCGCACCGCGCGCGCATCGAGTGGTTGGAACGCAGCGGCGATCTGCTTCTGCTCCACCATCCCGATGGCCAGCCCTTTCAAGCCCGGCGAGTCATCATCGCCATCGGCCGCAGCGGCAATCACCGCAAACTCGGCGTGCCCGGCGAGGAACTGGCCAAGGTTTATAACCGGTTGTACGACCCGAAGGAATTTCACGGCCAACAAGTGCTCGTAGTCGGCGGCGGCGATTCCGCCTTGGAAGCTGCGGTGGCCTTGCGGCAGGCCGGGGCCGAGGTGGCGTTGAGCTATCGCGGCAAGGAGTTGGCCCGCGCCAAGCCCGAGAATGTCGCGGCCCTTGCGGCGACGGGTGTGGAAGTTCTGCTCGGCAGCCAAGTGCGCGCGATCAAGGTCGACACGGTGCGGTTGCAGAACGGCGCGGGTAGCGTGATGGAGCGGCCCAACGATGTGGTCTTTTCTCTCATCGGGCGGGAAGCGCCCTTGGGGTTTTTTCGTCGCAGCGGTATTCCCATCCAAGGGGAAACCTCGTGGCTCGGCTGGCTGGGCGTGGCGGCGCTCACGTTGTTTTGTATTTTCGTTTATTCGTGGAAAAGCGGCGGCCCCACGGAATCGTGGCTGAATCCCTCGCTCTGGGTGGACAAACTTCGCGCGGTGTTTTCTGATCGCAGCACCTTGCTGGGCACGATCGCCGTCTCGATGAAGTCGCGCTCATTTTATTATACGCTGATCTACAGCCTTGCGATTCTGACCTTCGGGCTCGACCGCATCCGGCACCGCCGCACGCCCTATGTGAAACGCCAGACGCTCACCCTCATGGCGGTGCAATGGTTGCCGCTGTTTATTCTGCCGGAAATTATTTTACCGTGGCTCGGCTACAACGGCTTTTTTTCAAGCGGCTGGGGCGCGGCGCTCGCGGATAATCTTTTCGAAAAATATATCTCGGCGGCCGATTATGCGGCGGGCACCTGGCCCGAGTGGGGGCACCCGCGCGCCTATTGGCGGGCCTACGGCTTTATTTTGGCGTGGCCCTTGAACGTCTACAACGTCTTCACCGACGCGCCGCACTGGTGGTGGATCGGCCTCGGCGGGTTGCAGACTTTCGTGCTCATCCCGTGGGCCATCTGGCGCTGGGGCAAGGGCGCGTATTGCGGCTGGATCTGCTCGTGCGGTGCGTTGGCCGAGACGATGGGCGACCGCCACCGGCACAAGATGCTGCACGGCCCGCAGTGGAACCGCTTGAATTTGATCGGGCAGGTTTTTCTGGCTGCCGCGTTTGTGCTGCTGGGGTTGCGGGTCGTCGGTTGGATATTCCCCGGCTCCTGGCCCGACCGGCATTTTCATCTGCTGCTTGAGGGTAAGGGCGACCACGGGCAACTGACGGCGGGTTTTATTTTCAGCTACAAATGGTTCGTCGATATTCTTTTTGGCGGCGTGCTCGGGGTCGGACTTTATTTTAAATACTCGGGGCGAGTCTGGTGCCGCTTCGCCTGTCCGCTGGCGGCCTTGATGCATATTTACGGACGGTTTTCCCGCTTCCGGATATTTGCGGACAAAAAGAAATGCATTTCCTGCAATATCTGCACGAGTGTCTGCCATCAAGGCATCGACATCATGGCCTTTGCGAATAAAGGCCTGCCGATGGAAGACCCCGAATGCGTCCGCTGTTCGGCGTGCGTGCAAAGTTGTCCAACCGGCGTCCTCACCTTCGGTCGGCTTTTAGCCGAGGGCAAACCCCTCTTCGACGATCTCCCCGCGTCCCCTGTGCAGATGCAGGAAAAAGCCGCGCACGGGCGGCACTGATATCGTTTGCTCAAGCCATCGCGGTTTCCCGACGGAATACCTGACTGAAAGGTAGGGGCCGCCCTCTTGGGTGCCCTTGGCGCTCGGACATGGCACGCCGATTTTTTCTCCGGAGGCCGCAGAGAGCGCAGAGTCCCAATGCCCGGGAACGCCGAACTCAAGCTCGGCCTCAATTCTGCATCAGGGCAGGGCGCGTTAACCTTAACGCGTCGCTCCGGGTCACAGTGCGTGCAGGTTGACCAGCAGAGAGAATTTTAGCCGGGCTCTGGTGAGCCTCGGCAGAGCCCCTGCCCCAATTTCGTGTCCCCTTCGTGACGTTCGTGGACCAAATTCGGGGAAGGACTGACTCTCCGCATCGGGTCAACGCACCTCGCGACCGCGACAGAAAGCAATCGCCCTGGTGGAATACGTCGGCACTTGCCGCCTTGCTGGATTATGGGTGCCATCGCTACACCCGCATGGCCGCCCGCGCCAAATCCGTCTCGTCCGACTCTGCTGCTCACCTCGGCTTCGAGGCCCAGCGGTGGCGAACCATGGCAGAAGTCGGAATGCAGAATGACGAAGTGATTGCCCCACTCATTCATCCTTCTTCCTCCGCCCTTTTGTGGAATTTCGTCCTTCGCGCTTAGTGCCTGCCTTCCTCGGCCATTTTTCTACAACACGCAGATGCTCGTCTCCCTCTGGTTCGAGGTGAAAAGCAATGATCTCGAAGCGACGAACGAGTCCCATTTGTTCGATGGAGAAACGGAAAATCAGTTTGGTCGCGTAATGACATGAAACTCGCGGCCACCGCCAACTCCAGAGAAAGGCAGGAGGAACTCGGTCAGTTCTTCACCGCCTCGCCTGTGGCCGATTTCATGGCGTCAATGTTCGGGCCTTTTCCAAAAACGGTCCCCTTGCTGGATGCAGGCGCCGGCGCCGGCGCACTGACTTCCCCCCGGCTTTCGTCACTCGGTGCTGTGAGAAACGCGACAGCGTTCACCCCATCGAAGCGACGCTGTACAAACTCGACGGCGAATTCTTCAAGGTCTCCGAGGCCCTGCTCGTCCGCGCCGACGACGGCAAATACGGCGAGACGCCCTTCCGCATCGACGCCGTCAATCCCGGTTACGTGCCGGTGGACAACCGGATTGTCACGCGACTCTTCGGTGAGTTCACCCCCAAGAGCGGCGATCTCATGTTCAGCAAGCAAGGCGACCTGATCGGCATTATGGTCAACAACGGCTATTGCGCCGTCCTCGGCAACTTCCGCGCCTCGCAGACCATCAAGGTCGGCGACACCGTCACGCAGCCCAAGACCGGCCCGATCTTCTCCGACCTCGCCGCCCGCTGGCAACGGTTGCCGATCAAGCTGCAGTGAGTGTCGCCGCCGCTGACACCCGCCGAATCTAGCTGATCCGATTCAGCTCACTCTCAAGTCGCAGACCAAAAATCTGCGGCTTTTTTTGGCGCAGGGCGCGACCGTGGCGAGGTCTTCTGTTGGGTTTTCACCACAGAAGGATGTAGAGCAAAACGCTAACTCAGATGTATCATACTTTTTCTCTTACTGGATGAATTCGTAGGGCCGGCCCTTGAGGCCGTACCGGAATTTGCGAAAGTGGCACGGCGACAAGCGCCGGCCCTACAAAAACCATCGAGCACCAACCGACAAAACACCCTGTAATAAAATCCACTCTGAGTGTGATACATCCGGGCTAAATCCATGAATCGCCTATGGCAATGGGGCTTGGTTTAGCTCCTTGAGGAACTTGTTGTGCTTACGGGTCTCGGCTTGGATGCGCTGCTCGAGTTCCACCAGGTTCTCGTTGGTTGCTCCCAGCTCGATTTCCTCCTCGGCGGTCGCGGTGCTGATGTAGCGGGAGATGTTCAGGTTGTAGCCTTCCTCGGCGATTCGCTCCATGGCGATGCGCTTGGAGTAGCGGTCCTCTTCCTTCCGATGTTTGTAGGTCTCGACGATCTTGGCGATTTGGTCCGGCGTGAGGCGGTTCTGGCGTTTGCCTTTCTCGAAGTGTTCGGCGGCGTTGATGAAGAGCACATCGTCGGGCTTCTTGCATTTCTTGAGGACGAGGATGCAGACGGGGATGCCGGTGGAGTAGAACAGATTCGCGGGCAGGCCGATGACGGTGTCGATGTGGCCGTCTTTGAGGAGTTTCGTGCGGATGCGTTCTTCGGCACCGCCCCGGAAGAGCACGCCGTGGGGCAAAATGATGGCCATCACACCTTCGTCTTTCAGGAAGTGGAAGCCGTGGAGGAGGAAGGCGAAATCGGCGGCGGATTTTGGGGCGAGGCCGTGGTTTTTGAAACGCACGTCGTCGCCCATCGCGTCGGTCGGGTCCCAGCGGTAGCTAAAGGGCGGGTTGGCGACGATGGCGTCGAACTGGGGTTTCTTGGCGGGGTTGAGTTCGCGCAGGAGGTCCCAGTCGTTGGGCAGGGTGTCGCCGTGGTAGATCTCGAACTCCGACGTCTGGCGATTATGTGACTACTCTCACACCCAGTGCGCACACAGAAGCTCCGCCTGCTGCAAGACGATCTTCACGGCTTCCTCTTGGAGGTCCGGCGGGTAGCCGTATTTGTTCAGAATGCGCTTTACCATCACGCGGATTTTCGCCCGTGCGCCTTCGCGCAGGGTCCAGTCGATGGTCACACTCTTCTTTACCTGTGTGATGAGTTCGGCGGCAATGAGCTTGAGTTTGTCGTCGCCCATCGCTTTCACGGCGCTCTCGTTCACGGCGAGGGCGTCGTAGAAGGCGACTTCGTCCTCCGTCAGGCCGAGGTCTTCGCCGCGCTTGGTGGCGGCGTCCATTTCCTTCGCCAGCTTGATGAGTTCCTCGATGACTTCCATCGTGCTGATGGCGCGGTTGTGGTAGGCATTGAGGGTCTTCTTGAGCTTCTCAGCAAAGGACTGGCTCTGCACGAGGTTCTTCTTCGAGCGCACCTTCAGCTCGTCCTTGAGCAGCTTTTCCAGCAACTCGGCGGCTACGTTCTTGTGCTTGAGGCCGCGCACTTCGCCGAGGAACTGCGGGCAGAGAATGCCGATGTCGGGCTTCTTCAAACAGGCGGCGGTGAATACGTCGATGATCTCTCCCTCAGTCGTGATGGCTTTGGAAACGAGCTGGCGGATAGCGGCGTCGATCTGCTCGGGGGATTTGCCGTGAGTGCCGGATTTCTTGTTGAGCGCGGCTTGCAGGGCTTGAAA
>JBBRBC010000068.1:0-19187 GCA_038206205.1 Opitutales bacterium | reverse complement strand
ACTCATTCGCGATGCCCTCTGGCCGAATTTGCCGATCAAGGACTGTCTTGCTTGCTGGAATGACTTTCAGCGCGGTTTAGCGGAAGGCTCCCGTCGAAGGACGCCCCGGATCAAGGCTCTGTTATGTTAGCGCTTATGGGGTCTCGCCCCGCCACGAAGTTGCGCCTGCCGGCGAAGAGGAGGGATCAGTTAGCGGTGTTGGGCTTGGCGGTGGCCTGGGCCTGCTGGGCCTCGAACATGGCCTGAAAATTGACTTCGGTCAGCAAGATCGGCGGAAAGCCGGCGCGGGTGCAGATGTCCGATACGATCGCCCGCAGGTAGGGATAGATCATCTGGGGACAGACGACGCTGAGGATACCCTGCAGCCGATCCTCGAGGACGTTGCGGATCTCGAAGATGCCGGCCTGCTCGGCTTCAACCAGGAACAATTTTCGTTCCTTGATCTTGGCGGTCACGGTAGCGGTGAGGGTGACTTCAAAAATGCCCTCACTGATCTTGGAGGCGGCCATCGAAAGTTCGATGTCAATCTGGGGCGGGTGCTGTTCGAGCAGGATAGTCGGAGAGTTGGGCTGCTCCAGCGACAGATCTTTCAAATACATGCGCTGGATTTGGAAAACCGGAGTGAGGACTGGGTTGGTCATGAGAGTGGAATTTGGGTGAGAGGTGAGTGGTTCGGTTTTGCCGTGGGAATCGTTGCCCGTCCGGCATTGCAGAGCCGCGATGCGGCGCGCACGCGATCACTGAAACGCGCCGATTCCTTTTTGACAAGAAAGGGCTGGGTGAATTCCAGATTTCAAACGCGCAACACGGCAATCTGCCCGTGATGATCTCATCGTTGCCACCCGACCGAGCCGACGGGATTGGATGGGGATGAGTTAATAACTGAGAGTCGAGAGCGGAGAACCAACCCGCTGTCAGGGTGCGCATGAGTGTGTTTGTCGTCCGGGCGTTCGATCAGATGCGCGAAGTGTTGTCTGGTTCAAAGGAGCTCGCGCTCGAACTAAAAAAGCTCGAAGCGAAACTCACCGACCGGCTCGATCTGCACGAGTCGGCCATCGTCGATGTATTGCGCCGCGTGCAACGTCGAGAATATGGACCGAGTATTAGCAAATATCAGATTGCCGGTTTTGGCGTTACTCGGTTCAGAATCATCAATCGCTGGCCATGGTAAGATCCTCACAACGAGACTGATTTGCCAACAGGTATTCTTGGATAGGGAAATAATCGCGCCTCGAATTGGCGACCAACGAGACAAACATGAATTTCTGGCCAGCACTGCCGATATACCCATAATCCATCAATAATTATGAACCAAAACGAAGCCTCCTATCCCCCGTTTCACATGAAATTGCCAACAGCGCAGAGTCACTCGCCGATACGCCCCGAGCTGGGAAAACTCCGGATTCTTGGCGGAAAAGTAGTCACGACTCCCTCCTTCCCCACTCAATCGGTTTCCACACCCGCCACGCTGGTCAAACCAAGTGACGAGGTGTGATCAGCCAGAGATAACCTGGCCGCAGGCGCTGGATCTAAATCCGTCGCGCCGATCTGACAACGTCAGTGCATGGTTTTTTGGGGTGACGACTAACTCACGAAAGTCAGCACCACGTGGCGCGGGTGCGGGACCTTCCGGTGTTCCCACAGGAAAATTCCCTGCCAAGTGCCGAGCAGGAGTTGGCCGTCGGCGAAGGGGATGGTTTCACTGCTGCGCGTGAGCGCCATCTTGATGTGACTGGGCATGTCATCGGGCCCTTCAAGCGTGTGCGTGAAATGTGGATCGCTCTCCGGCACGAGGCGGTCGAGCCATGCCTCCAAGTCGCGCCGGGCCGAGGAATCGGCATTCTCCATCAGCACGAGGCTGCAACTCGTGTGCTGACAAAACACCGTCGCAATGCCCTGCTTCAGTCCGCTCGCCTGCAGCGCCTGCGCGATCTCAGCAGTGATCTCGTAAGTCCCCGCTCCTCGCGTGTGAATCGTCAGCGTCTTCTGGTAAACAGCCATGCAGCGACCTTACGCCGAAACTCCGCGATGAAAAGCCCAAGCTTCTCTCACTTTTCCCCATAGCAAACCCGACGCGATTACTGATCTGGGCATTCACTCGTTTGCTTTCCCTCAGGAGAAATCATGGGCAGTTTTTCATCGTGGTATCTTGATAGGCGACCGTTAGACGCCGAAAAGCAGCGCGACTACAGCCTGCACGTTTCACCCGGCATTCCTGCCTTTGACTTCGCGTTCGTTACGGCCTTTGTGGGAGCCATCATGTCGTGGGACGTTCACTTTAAAAAAGGAGTCTGGCTGCCGCAACTGGGCTGGTGGCTGGATTGCCAGCATGGCATGCCACGCTCGTTCGTCTCCCACGCGCACTCAGACCATATCGCGCGTCACAAAGAATCGCTGTGCACACCCGCGACCGGTCGGTTGATGCAGGAACGGTTGGGCGGTCGGCGACAAATGACCACGTTGGGCTACGGCGAAAAACACGCGTTGGCGTTTGGCTGCGAAGTCGTGCTGCATCCGGCCGGACATATCCTCGGCTCGGCGCAATTTCACGCGACCACCGAACACGGCTCACTGCTCTACACGGGAGATTTCAAACTGCGGCCCGGTCTCGCCGCCGAGCGGTGCGCTACGCCGCGTGCCGAGGTGCTCATCATGGAAACGACGTTCGGTCTGCCGCGTTATGTAATGCCGCCGACGGAAAAAATCCACGCCGACATCATTGTGTTTTGCCAGCAAGCGCTGGCCGATGGCGCGACACCGGTGCTCTATGCTTACGCTCTGGGCAAGACGCAGGAACTCGTGCAGCTATTAGGTCAGGCCGGATTGCCGATCATGCTGACCCCGGCAGCGTGGCGAATCACCAAAATCTATGAAGAGCTCGGACAAAAAATGCCACCCTATGCCGAATTCGAACCGACCCGCCACGCCGGGCACGTCGTGATCATGCCGCACCGCTCGCCACAACTCGACTGGATCAACCCCAAGCGCACCGCCGCAGTCACGGGTTGGGCGATCGATAGCAGCACGAAATATCAATACGGCTGCGATGCGGCCTTCCCGTTGTCGGACCACGCGGATTACCACGACCTGCTCGCTTTCGTCGAGCGCGTGCAGCCCAAGGTCGTCTACACGCTGCATGGTTTCGCGAAGGAGTTTGCCCGGACGCTGCGCCAGCGCGGCATTGAGGCGTGGGCCATCGGCCAAGGAAATCAGTTGGAACTTTCCTTGTAGCCCGACGCTCTCAAAGTCATTCGTTTGATCATTCTCCTGTGAAACGTCTCATAATTATCCTGGCCATGCTTGTCACCGCCTCACTTTTCGCCGCGCCGTTTACGGCTTTTCGCGACGGAGAGACCTTCACTTATCGGGTGAGCTTCGCCATCTTCAGCCACGCGGGGGATATCACCATCGCCGCCAAACATGATACCGTCGACCAACAGGAAATCGTCCGTATCACGACCAACACCAAATCGCGGGGGTTCGTCCGCGGACTGTATACTTTCGATAATCACGCTGAAGTCGTCATCGATCGCACCTCCGGGCGAATGCAATCCGTGAAGGAAACCGGCACCGATCCGAAACGCAGCACCGACAGTGATTTCATTCTCGATTACCCGAACAAAGTCGCACGCTACACCGACCGCGTGCGCCCGGAACGCAGCATGGAACTGGCGATTCCGGACGGCGATCCGGTGGATCTGATCAGCGTATTAGTACAGACGCGCGATTGGAATCTAAAGCCTGGGGAGAAGCGCGATGTCGTGGTGCAATTCGGCCGCGAATTCTACGAGCTCTCGCTCTACGCCGATCATTTCGAGGAGGTGAGCACACCACGCGGCACATTCCAGACCCTCGTGCTGATTCCGCGCATGGAAAAAAATCCGAAAGGCCTGTTCAAGAAAGGCGGGGAAATCAAAGTCTGGATCGCGCAGGACGAGAGCCGGCTGCCCGTGAAGATGCAACTGAAGTTGAACTTCGGTTCGGCTACGCTGTTACTCAGTAAATATCAGGCGCCGGAAAAATAAGTCAGCAGGTTCGGTATTCGAGCAGGGATTTGATCGAGGGTGGTCGCCGATTTCCCCATCGGCGATAGCATCGAGGTGGAAATCGACGCCCACCTCAGGAATCACGTTCGGGCCCTCACCGTTGCAACTTCGTCGGATCGATTCGGAAACGCCATGGCTTCACCGCCCACACTGGCCCAGCGTAGTTCACCCCCACTCGCGGGCCGGCCTCGATCAACTTTCGCGGCACTTTAATACCGTAATCCTCAAGATGGAGTCCCGAAGCTGGCTCGGTCTTGGTCCCATTTAATTTCCGCCCGATTTTCAACTGTTTTGTGAGCCGACCCGGGCCGGAAATTCCCTCGAGGCCCCGGATGAGGATCGCGGCCGGATAATCTGCCGGTCCTGTCACTAAATTCAGCATCTCATGCACGCCGTAACAAAGATAAACATACCAAATTCCGCCGGTCTGATACATCACCTCGGTGCGTGGCGTGCGGCCTTTGCTCGCATGACAGGCCAGATCGCGTGCTCCATCGTAGGCTTCGACTTCGCAAATCAGATAGCCGCGCCGCTCGGACGCGTCCGAGCGAACTAACACCTTGCCCAATAGCCATCTCGCCAGAGCCACCGTCCCACGCGACTGGATTTCCTCGGGTTGAATGATCACGCCCATGGGCAAAACATGCGTAACGACGTACCAACCGGCAAGCCACGGATGGGGCGATTTTAGCTGCTGAATAAACAATGTTCACTCGGAACGAAAATAAATCCTTGCTTACCCCCGCGTCGGTCACCTTATTTCGCCCTTTGAACTTATGAAAGCCACTATTAAAACGCAGGGAAAGCAGTTCTCGGTCAGCGAGGGTGACATCCTCATCGTCAACCGCTATCCCAAGACGGAAGCCGGCTCCACCGTCGAAATTAACGAAGTCCTCGCTGCCGGCGAGGGCGAGACTTTTAAGGTCGGTACCCCCTTCCTCACTGGCGCTTCCGTCAAGGCTAAGGTCCTTGAGAACAAGCGCGGCAAGAAGGTTATCGTCTTCAAGATGCGCAAGCGCAAAGGTTCGAAGCGCAAGCGCGGCCATCGCCAAGAGCTTTCCGTCATCAAGATCGAATCCATCACCGCTTAATTTCATCCCGCCATGGCACATAAAACAGGTCAGAAATCATCCAGCAACGGCCGCGACAGCCGCTCCCAGCGTCTGGGCGTGAAGATCTTTGGCGGCGAGAAGGTTCTCGCCGGCAGCATCATCGTCCGTCAGCGCGGTTCCAAGCACCACGCCGGCACCGGCGTCGGCATCGGCCGCGACTGGACCCTCTTCGCCCTGCGCGAAGGCGTCGTCCAGTTCGACAAGGCTCACCGCAAGGTCAGCGTCGTCTAAGGCTAACTTCAGTTCACCTTCTTTCCCAAGCGCGCCACCCGGCGCGCTTTTTTATTTTTTGTGGTTCGGGAAATCGTCTGCCGTGAGTCGTCGCGGCAGGCGCTTGTTGGGTTGTCGCCTTGGCGAAGTCTGGTTCCTGCCTGCCGAGGTAGCCGAAGGATTTTGTAGCCGCACTTGAGCCGAAGGCGAAAGTGCGGTGCTGGTTGGCACTATGCCGACCGCATTTTCGGACTGCGCCCTCAAATACGGCGACGGTACAATCGTCTCCGTTGTCGATGGTGCGCTGGCCGCGCCACGGTCTCGTTGCGAGACAAGCTCGCAACCTACCAAGAACGACCGGACCACCCCAACCAATCCGCCACAGGCCCGGACTCGCCTTCACCAGGCTTCGCCGCTGCATTGGCCTGTGGCTATGTCCACTTCCTCACTGATCACCCCCTGAAATTCACTTTCAGCTCGTCGCCGCGAAGCAGGATTGCACGAGTTCAGAATTTTAGATTTTGTTTTTCCATGTCTGATCGGCTCACCGAACTCCAGCGCCAGCGAGCGAATATTCAAGCACAGCTTGATTGGATTAATCAGGAAATCGCCCGGGAACAGGGCATACCGCATCCGCCCTCCAAAATCGCATCCACTCCGAACAGCCTTGTGATTCCTTCGGCATTGATCGCAGACCAAGATGCCGAAGCCATCATCTCCCAATTCGGCTCGGACACAAAGAATGAAATCCAGCACGTCCGCAAAGGATGCTTCATCGCTTTCGGTGTCGCGCTCGCCCTTCTCGCCCTCGGCGTCTACGGAATCTATCTCTACTCCCGCAGCCGCCACTGAGCCGGGGCGTCTCGCCGCCTCACCTCAACGCCTCACAGCGTCACGCGGATGCTAGCGTTATTCCACGATTCCCACACCGCTTCGGTGAAACGCATATAGCTCACGCCGGTTTTAAAATCGGTCAGCGTCACGGGCTTCTTGTCGCGGATGCTATCGATAAAATCAGCCTCCACCCGCCAGCTACCGCGCTTCGCCAGCGCCACTTCGAGCTGTCGTTCTGCTTTGCCGGCCTCGGCGAGCCACAATTGATCGCGGGCGAGATCGAGACGCAGGCCGGCCCTGCTGCCGTTGAGCCGAATTTCGCTCTGCGGCGCCGTGGTTTCCACTCCGCTAAAATGTCCGATCAACCGGCAACCATCCATGTACAAACCAAGCACGCCCAAACTTTCCGGGATGACGGTGGGTTGCAGCAAACCCTCGGCATCCTTCCGTTCCTTGGTGAAAACACTCGCAGACGAGACCAACGACATCGGCTCCCGCTGGAGCCAGCGCAAAATCATTTCGTAATAAACCCCGAGGAAGAGCGTGTTCTTGCCACTCCGGGCGTAATCCTGCCGCCAACTCATCGGAGCGGAGCCATCGGCGAAAGCTCCATTGGTCGAGAGCATCACGACTTCACGCAAAGTTCCCAAGGCACCCGTGGCCAATAGATCCTTGATGGTCTCATCGAACGGCAGCGACATCGGAGCCGGTACGATTTGGGTGACGAGCGTCGGATGAAGTTTAGCCTCAGCCAGCATCAATTCCGCCTCGGCCATATTCCGCGCCATACGGGCTTCGGTCAGCACATGTTTGCCCGCGCGCAGCGCGGCCACCGTGATCTTCGCGTGCAAATTCGGCCACGTGCCGATGCAGATCGCGTCAATCTCCGGCGACTCCACAATTTCCTGCCAGCTCGCCGTCACTTGGGGGATGCCAAATTCGGCCGCGACTTTCTCGCTTGAAGTGCGCGAACGGTTGCAGACCGCCACGACTTCGACCCCCTTGATCGCCTTAAAGCCTGGAATATGTTTGGCCCGAGTATTGTTCCCGGCCCCAATTATTCCCATGCGCAACGATGGCCTCATGGGGTGGCGGTGGTTTCCGTTTTGCTTCCGGTTTGATCCAACGAAAGTTGTTCCTCTTCGGTTTCATCCAAGCCCATGGCCGAATCGCCTGTGGTGGTGGGCTGATTCGCCGCTTGCAGCCACGTGTCAATCTGCCGGGGAGAAAGCACATCGGAGGCAGGCAATTCGTCGAGCGACTTGATGCCGACAAATTCCAAAAATGCATCCGTGGTGCCGTATTGAATCGGTCGCCCCGGCAGATCCGCGCGGCCCACGACGTAAACCAAATCGCGTTCCAACAGCTTGGTGATTCCGGCATCAGCCGACACCCCGCGAATCTGCTCAATCTCAGCGCGAGTAACCGGTTGCCGATAGGAGATCACGGCCAACGTTTCCAAAGCCGACGCGCTTAGGCGGACCGGGGGCGGTTCATTGCGCAGCAAACGCACCCAGCGGGCAAAGCGCGGATGCGTCACCAAACGCCAGCCCGTCGATCCTTCCACCAGCAGCACTTCACTCCCCGAAGCCTGCAATTCGAGCGTAATGGTATCCATCGCCTCACGGATTTGGGCGGAAGTGATGAGCGACGGGACATCGCGGTACATTTCGTCGTCCTCCATCGGCTCGGGCGCGATGACCTCTCCAGTATCACCCGGGGTAGCGACCGATACTTCGGCGGCTGGCACCTCACCGGGAGGAGCCTCACCTGGCGGCACATCAGTCTCGCTCACTTCCGTGAGGGGAAGAGCCGTGGCCTGTTCATGAAACCGGGTAATTGCGGTATGGATATCCTTCACCGAGAGCGGACTGCCCGAGGCGAAAAGCATCACTTTCAACACGCGCTTAAGATCAAATGCCATGCACGGTCAGTGATGCGGTCGGTCACGCGCGTAGCAATCCCGAAAATTTGGATAGGCGTTGCCACAGGCCCATGCCGCGCCGAAGCCCAGCGAAGGCGCGTCCGGGTCTGCGGGATTTGTCGGTCGGCGTTCTTCGTAGGTTGCGAGCTTGTCTCGTTTTGCTGGCCAGCAGAATGGCCGTGGCGCGACGAACGCGCCACCTACCACAGAATTCGAACCCTCGGCAGGCCGAGACCCCGCCGCTACTCCGAACTCATTTTCAATCCCAGAAATTAAGGCGTTATTCGCGCTGGATGCCGGACGCACCCCAGTCTATTTGTTTTCCCACTATGACCTGGGAACGTTTCAAGTCTCACCACTCCACCCACCCGAAGCTCGGCTTCTCTCTCGACCTGAGCCGCCTGCCTTTCCCGGCTGATTTCAGCAGCCAAATGGCTCCGGCCCTGCAACAGGCTTTCGCCGACATGGCTGCCCTCGAGAAAGGCGCCATCGCGAATCCCGACGAGAAGCGCATGGTCGGCCACTATTGGCTCCGCGCCCCGCAACTCGCCCCGACCCCGGAATTAACCACAGCCATCGCTGACACGCTCACCGCCATCAAGGATTTCGCCACCAAGATTCATAAAGGCGAACTCACCGCGCCCGGTGCTTTGAAATTCAAGGAAGTCCTCGTCATTGGCATCGGGGGCTCCGCCCTCGGGCCCCAATTCGTCGCCCATGCCCTCGGCCGCCCCGGCCGTCGCAAGGATAAAATGCGCGTCAACTTCTTCGACAACACCGACCCGGATGGCATGGACTACGTCTTGGCCGAACTCGGCAATAAGTTAAAACAAACCTTGGTCCTCGTCATTTCCAAATCGGGCGGCACCGCCGAAACCCGCAACGGCATGCTCGAAGCCACCGCGGTTTTCAAGGCCGCCGGACTCGATTACACGAAGCATTTTGTCGCGGTGACGGGTGAAAACTCCAAACTCGACCAAGTCGCGCTCAAGGAAGGCTGGCTCGCGCGTTTCCCGATGTGGGATTGGGTCGGCGGTCGCACCTCCGAACTGTGCGTCGTGGGCCTGCTGCCCGCCGCCCTCCAAGGCATCAAGATCGATCAGATGCTCGCCGGCGCCGCCGCGATGGACGAAGTCACCCGCAAACCCTCGCTCAAGGACAACCCCGCCGCGCAACTCGCGCTCGCCTGGTATTGGGCCTGCGATGGCAAGGGCACGAAGGACATGGTCGTCTTGCCCTACAAGGATCGCCTGCTCCTTTTCTCCCGCTATCTCCAACAGCTCGTCATGGAATCGCTCGGCAAGGAACTCGATCTCAAGGGCAACGTCGTCAGCCAAGGCATCGCGGTCTATGGCAACAAAGGTTCCACCGACCAGCATGCCTACGTGCAGCAGCTCCGCGAAGGCGTGAATAATTTCTTCGTCACCTTCATCGAAGTCCTCAAAGACCGCACCGGAATTTCCATGGACGTCGAGCCCGGCATCACCAGCGGCGACTACCTCCAAGGGTTTCTCCTCGGTACCCGCGACGCCCTCACAGAGAAAAATCGCCACTCGATCACGATTACGATCAACGAAGTTTCGCCCAAATCAGTGGGCATACTCATCGCCCTCTATGAACGCGCCGTCGGTTTTTATGCGTCGCTCGTCGGCATCAACGCCTACCACCAGCCCGGGGTCGAAGCCGGCAAGAAAGCCGCAGGCGGGATCATCGCGTTGCAGCAGAAAATCGTCGCCGCCCTGAAGACGGCCCCCGGCACCGCCTTCACGTCCGAGTCACTCGCCGCCAAACTCGGGGCATCCGAAAGCACCGAGGCCGTTTACAAAATTCTGGAGCATCTCGCGGCCAATCCCGGCAAGGGCGTCGTAAAAACCGCCCGCAAACCGTGGTATGAATCCACCTATACCGGCTAACTAAAAATCAACTCAGTCGGTGCTGATGTTGCCTCGAGTAGCAGCAGGCGCTTGCCGGGCCGTAGCCTTAGCGAAGGCTGGTCTCGGCCTGCGACGGGCAGGATTGGGTAGCCGAATTTGAGGCGCAGCCGAAAATGCGGTTCCACTTCGACCGCCTTGTGGCTTCTCTCCAATGCGACAACCAACCGCCTATGGATTTGATCGGTAGATTTGATAACGTAGGTTGCGAGCTCGTCTCGCAACCTAGCGCGATCAGCGGCCCCCATACCGACAGGCCATATACCAGCCTTCGCCATGGCTACGGCCCGGAGCGCCGGTCGCTACTTCACCCCGCCAGCCGCCGCCCAACCCCATCATCAGCCACACCGATTTTTCTCAAAAACTGAGGCTGGACAAAACGCCAAATCCAGCTCTCCTTTTCTCAACCCGGGTGCCATCCCTTGGTGCATTGTATACCCTCTGGGTATACTGGCCCGCCCAAGAGCCGAGAGGCTGTATGGTAGTGAGTACCCGGGCCCCTTTTCTTTCACCTCATTTTCCTCCTGATTCCCCATGGCGACGTATCGCAAAATTATTGTGGCTCTCTCCCTGACAGCGCTCGCCGTGATTGGTCTCTCCGGCTGCGCCACCGATCCAAAAGAATCTTCGATTCCGTGGAGCCGCCCCGCCACCTGGGAAAATCAAATTCCTGGCATGACCGGTGGCCGCTAATTCGCCCTGCAGTTAATATATGCCTGCGACCGAGGAGAACACCTCCCTCAAGCCGCAGCCCGGCCATCTCTACGTCGTAGCGACCCCCATCGGCAACCTCGCCGATCTCACGGATCGAGCCCGCGCCATTTTGGGCGGCGTCGATATCGTCGCCTGCGAAGATACCCGCACCACCGGCTCGATGCTCGTGCGCCTCGGTCTGCGCAAAGATCTCTTCGCCTACCACGACCACAACGAAACCGAAGCCGCCGAACAACTCGCCGAGCAAATCGCCCAAGGCCGCTCAGTCGCAGTCGTGAGTGATGCCGGCACTCCCGGCCTGAGTGATCCGGGCTTCCGCATCGTGCGCGCCTGTCGCCGCCGTCAACTCCCCGTCATTCCCGTGCCCGGCCCGAGCGCCTTGATCACGGTGCTCTCCGCCGCTGGTTTGCCGACAAATGGATTTTTATTCGCCGGATTTCTGCCGCCCAAGACCGCCGCCCGCACTGCATTTCTCCAGAAATATCACGACTTCGACTACACGCTCGCGCTCTACGAAAGCTGCCACCGCATCGACAAATTCGCCAAGGAGATCGTCGAAGTCCTCGGCCCTGACCGCGTCATTTGCATCGCGAAGGAAGTCACCAAAATCCACGAGACCTTCCTCGTCGGCCTCTCCGCCGAGGTCCTGGCCCGCTTGGAGAAAATGAGTTTGAAAGGCGAGTTCGTCGTCCTGATCGCCCCGAAGGATTTCACCCCGTAAGCAAGGATCATGCAGTGGGTGGGCGGCGGTTTCCACACCGACGCTCTGTCGCCCGATCTGGATCGGCCTTCGCGCCCGGCCTATAGCCCGACAAGAATCAGCGACCACCTTGTCCCAGTTGCTATTTCATTTTGGACTTTAGGCAGGGCGGGACGGCTGGGCCCGCCGCGAGAAATTATCGGCGCGCCCAGCCGCCGAGGCGATGCACTCGTCACGGTCGCGCCCTACCCCCTGAAGTCCCCCAGCGAACCGGAATTGATATTACAGTTTGCTTATGCGCATTCGGAAAACCGCATTCAACCGCATGAGCCCGGCAGAATGATTGCCCACAGGACGCAGAAGTTGAGCCACAGAGAGGCACAAGAATCCGCCAGCATCGCCACTCTCCATGTGCCTACATGTCGTCCGAAGCCTTGGCGAAGGATGATAGGCGCGCGGAAAACATCCCTCCGCACGACAAATATCTCTTTGTGCCTTTTCGTGGCTAAAAATTGCTTGGGCTGGGTTTTTGTTGCGACGATACGTCAACACAGGCTTCGTGGTGACATGTCCTGCGTCGCCATCATCGATATCGGCAGCAACTCCATCAAGGTGCTGGTGGCTGCACGCGACGTCGCCGGCCAGTTGACGGTTCTTAAATCCCACACCATCGATGCGCGCATCAGCGCCGGGATCAGCCACGCCGAACCCGTCCTCAGCGAAGAGGGCATGACTCAAGGCGTCGCCGCCATTCAGGAATTGCTCGCCGACTCCGCCAGCCTCTCACCCGTCCGCGCCCAACTCGTCGCCACCAGTGCCGTGCGCGATGCCCGCAATGGCCGGGACTTCGCCGACCGTGTGCGTCGCGCCACCGGATTTGAAATCCGCATTCTCTCCGGCGACGAGGAAGCCAACGCCATCGGCCGCGGCCTCACTTGCGATCCCGCCCTCGCCAGCCTGAAAAACTTCTACGTCTTCGATCTGGGTGGCGGCAGTCTCGAATGTCTCGCATTCGCTGAGCGCAAAATCCAAGAAGCCATCAGCCTCCAGCTCGGCTGCGTGCGGCTTACCGAAAAATTCGTCGCCGATTCCACCGGCCCCTTCCTTCCCGAAGCCCGCAAACGGATCATGGCCCACACACGACTCGCCGTCGCCGAAAGCGGTTTCCGCTTCGATCTCCCCTGCCCCTCCGCCGTCGCGACCGGCGGCACCGCCTCGACCGTCCGCGCCATCCACGGTGCCCGCACCGGCCAGCCCATCGAGCAAACGCCGACATTCATTACGGTGCAGCATCTCCGCGAACTGCTGGATCAACTCGCTCCGCTCACCTTGGAGCAGCGCAAGCAAATCCCCGGCATGCCCGCCGCCCGCGCTGATATTTTCCCCACCGCCCTCGCCACGGTGATAGCCTTGGCCGAGACCGGCGGACTCACCGCCTTTCATCATTCGTTCTACAACCTCCGCTACGGCCTCGCGGCTGATCTGCTGGAAACCCTGTAGGGCCGTCGCTTGGCCGACGTGCCGCCTACTCAATAATGGCACGGCAAGTGGCAAGTCACAGAATTCACACCGCGGATTACGCGGATAATACGGATAGAAACCAAGGCATGGATCGGGATCAGGCTGTCTGTTTTTATCGCATCCCAAATCCGCGCCATCCGCGTTATCCGCGGAAAATTAATTGGAGAGGAGTGAGGCCTCTACTTCTTCCGCAATTCCTTCAGCAGCTTAGTGAAATCCTTCGGCAAGGGCGCGCGCAGATCCATCGATTTCTTCGTCACCGGATGCGTGAAAATCAAATGTTCCGCATGCAACATCACGCGCTCAGGCTTCGGGTGCTTGGGCACCGGCTTCCAACCGTAAGTCGCATCACCCAGCAAGGGATGGCCGATTGATTTCATGTGCACCCGGATCTGATGGGTTCGCCCCGTATGAATCAGGCAACGCACCAGCGCGGCTTTCCCCGGAAAAACTTCCAACACCGTCCAATCCGTCTTCGATGGTCGCCCGCCCTCGCCGGTGGTCATGCGATGACGATGCACGGGATGACGGCTGATCGCCGCATCGATTTTGCCCGACGCCGTCCGCGGCACGCCGGACACCAAGGCGACGTATTCCTTCACGAGTGAACGCTCCGCAAATTGGTCGGACAACGCGCGGTGCGCCTCATCGGTCTTCGCCACCACGATCAACCCGGTCGTATCTTTGTCGATCCGATGCACGATGCCCGGACGCTCCACTCCGCCGATCCCGCTCAACTGCCCGGCGCAATGCGCCAGCAATGCATGCACCATCGTATCCTCGCCCGTACCCACGCCCGGATGCACCACCATGCCGGCAGATTTGTTCAACACGATCAGATGCTTGTCCTCGAAAATCACCTCGAGCGGAATATCCACCGCCTTCAGCTCAGTCTGCACGACCTCCGGCAAAGTAAACTCGATGGTCTGCCCCGGACGCACCTCATCGCTCTGCCCGATCACCTTGCCGTCCACCTTCACGAGGCCCGCTTCCAAAGCCCGTTGAAACGCCACGCGACTATGCACCGGGAAAACCCGGGCCAGCACTTTGTCGGCGCGTTCGCGGCGTGAGCCCTCAGGAAAAATGTAAGAGGTAAGTTCCAAGTGAGCGAATGGTGCAGGACAACCCGTCGCCCGCAATAGACAATCCACGATCCACAGAGTTTGCCCGCGAATCACGCGAATCGACGCGAATCAAGAGGTGGGGCGTGTTGTCCGTAACCCTATTCCTACGTTTCGCCCGAACTGGAGCCGCGCCGCCCTCGGCGCGGAAAAGCCCCCGACACGCGGCGAGGGCGCCGCGTCTCCATTCAAGGCCTATCAAAACAAAAGACCATGTATCCTTAACGCGCAGTCGCGATTTGCGCATGGCTTTCGTAGGGCCGTCGCACGTCGGCTTGTCGGCTTGTCGGCTTGTCGGCTTGTCGGCTTGCCGGCTTGCCGGCTTGCCGGCACGTCGGCAAGCGACGGCCCTACAGATTCAATTGTCTTTGCATGGCTACCCTCCCCCCCATCCGCGCTTTCCGCGTATAATTTTCCCTACCCGCGGACAGTCGCGTCGAGCTGATCGAGCCATGGCTGCTTCTGCGCCTCAGGCATCAACGCGACTTCGAAACCATTCCGTGCAACGCGCGCCAGTTCCTTCCTGCTGAAACCACACTCTTCAGCCAGCGCGGCGTATTCTTCCTCCAGCGTACTCCCGAATGAAATCGGATCGTCGGTGCTCACGGTTACTTTCACGGCGGCGTCGAAGAGGTGGCGGATCGGGTGCGTCGCGAGGAAAACGTCGGGCATGAGCTTGTGATTGCTGAGCGGACAAATATCGAGGGCGATGCCGCGGCGCTTGATCTCCGCCACCACACCTGGATCTTCGATTGCCCGCGTTCCGTGTTCGATCCGTTGCGGACGCAGTTCGTCAAGCACACGGCGCACGAAATCCGCGCCCATGAATTCGCCGGCGTGAGCCTTCGTATATTTGCCGGCCTTCCGCGCGGCCTCCCAGTAATCCGCCGTCCACGGCTCGATCGGAAAACTTTCGGTGCCGTGCAAATCGATGCCGGCGAGATCCGGCCAACCGAGGGCGTCTTCCAGCACCGGCATCATCTTGGGTCCGGCGCCATTGTGATGGATGCCGAGGAAGACGCGTACTTCCAAACCAACCGGCACGGCGGCGCGGATCGCGGCCAACACTTCGCGACCGTCTAGTCCGAGAAACTCGATCACGCCGGAGGCGAAGCTGGTCTCGACGTACTTCACATTCTGCGCGACGTGGCGCGCGAAGATTATCTTCGCCGCCTCGTGGTAACGCTCGGGTGAGGTGTACCACGTGAAAGCCATGTCGAGCAGCTCCTGCTCGAAATGCTCGAAGTCCCGAAACTTAAAATCCTTCGCCCACGATGCCGGCGGCTTGATGAATTCAGGCCGCACGCGCTGCAAGAGTTCGAAGGGTAGCGCTCCTTCGATATGCAGGTGCGTCTCCGTCTTCGGGAGCGCGTGGATGAAAGTCTGGAGCGAAGCGTCACTCATTTTTTAACCACGGATCAAAACAAAGGCATTTGTTAACCACTAATTTCCACTAATACCTCACTAATCTAATTCTCTCTGCCTTGGTTTCATTAGTGTCCCATTAGTGTGGATTAGTGGTTTAACCCTTCTTCAGCAGTTCTTCGGGGTTTAGTTTCTGCAGGGCTTTCGGGAGGAAGAGGCCGTCCTTGCGGATTAACTTCCCATCGAACCAGATTTCGCCGCCGCCCCAATCAGCTCGCTGGATCGAAACCATGTCCCAATGCACCACGGACTCGTTGCCGTTGCCGGCTTTCTCGTAGGCTTTGCCGGGAGTGAAGTGAAACGAGCCGGAGATTTTCTCGTCGAACAAGATGTCGCGCATCGGCTCGGTGATATGCGGATTGAAGCCGATGGCGAATTCGCCGATGTAGCGCGCGCCGGGATCCGTATCGAGAATCTCGTTGAGCCGTTTCGTGTTGTTGCTCGTGGCCTCGACGATCTTCCCCTTCTTGAAGGTGAGCTTGATATTGTCGAAGGCTGTGCCGAGGTAAACGGTAGGCGCGTTGTAGCTGATCGTGCCCTCGACGCTATCCTTCACCGGGCAAGAAAACACTTCGCCATCGGGGATGTTACGCAGGCCGCCGCATGACTCGGCGCCGATGCCCTTGATGGAAAATTTCAGGTCAGTGCCCGGGCCCTTGAGTTCCACCCGGTCGGTCTTGTTCATCAAGTCCTCGAGCGCGGCCATGCCCGGGCCGTAACGGCGGTAATCAAACGTGCAGACCTTGAAATAGAAATCCTCGAAGGCCTCGGTGCTCATGCCGGCCTGTTGGGCCATGGCGGACGACGGCCAGCGCAGGACGACCCACTTGGTCTTGTTCACCCGATGGTCGAGCACGGGTTTCATGAGCTTCGAGACGAGCTGCACCTTGTCGGTCGGCACGTCGGAGGTTTCGAAAATATTATCCGAGCCGCGCGCCGCGATGTAGGCATCGAGCTTTTGCATGCGGGCGAACTCGATGTCGGCGGTCAATTGAAACTGCTCGGTCGTGGCACCTTTGAGCAGCTCGCGCGTGATGCGGGAACGCTGGAGATTGACGTAGGGAATGGCGCCGAGTTCGCGCGTGGCGCGGATCAGCTCGATGACGAAGGCCTCGGGAATATCGAAGGCATCGATCAGGACGCGTTCGCCTTTCTTCAATTCGCAGGAGAAGCCGGTGAGCACTTGGGCCAGTTTGGCAAAACGTGGATCAGACATGTGTCAACATTCGCGGCTTGGGCGCGGGCGATCAAGCCAAAGGTGGGGATGATTGTATTTGTAGCCAATACGCGTTTGAGCCGCAGGCGAAAGCGCGGTGTCTGGCGGCCCCGTTTTCGGGCTGCGCCCTCAAACGAGGCTGCACGCACGCGGCAAAACCCGCCCGGAGGTCGGGTTCCACCACTGCAGAGGCATGGGCAGCTCTCTCAATCGAGGCTACGCCCCGGCCGCAGCTTTTTCGGCATTCGTGAATCATTCGTGTGATTCGTGGGCCAATCCTCCGAGAGCAAAATCCCGGATTTTCCCACTAACAGCACGAATTTCCACGAATGAAAACAAGCCCAGCCTCACGGGACACAGGACAACGCGGAGGGAAATCACGTCAGGCTCCGCGTCCTCCGCGTTAATTGAATTTTATCCCGATTCGCGTCGCCGTTGAGCTCACTGTAATTCCTCGGGATCAGGATGTCTGAGCCGAATGCCGCTAAGTTAAGCGGTAGGTTCGTCGACTGCCTGGCGTTTCGTCTGCGATGATTTGCTGCGAAATTTCGTAGAGCCGCCCCTTGTGGGTGAGCCGTTTCAGGTGCGTACTCCGGCACGGCCACAAGGGCCGGCCCTACATTCCTCATGCAAAATAGTTGGATGATCACGCATGGGAGCATGACGACCAACCTTCTTAACTTAGCGCCATTCATGTCTGAGCCTACGAAAGCCCTGCGTTGCGAGGCGCGCTCGCCACCTACAAAACCCTACGTTGCGAGACGAGCTCGCCACCTACGAAAACCCACAGGCACGGACCCGCCTTCGTCGGACTTCGGCGCGGCAAGGGCCTGTGGCTACTCCAAATCACTTCACGCCGCTGCGGCATCGCCTGTCTCCAGCGGGACGCGCACTTCTATCGTGGTGCCGGACGCACGCACGGATAGCACCGAGAATGTTCCGCCGACATAGCCGGCTCGCTCGCGCATGCCGAGCAACCCGAGACCGCCCTTCCCTTTGCTTCCACCTAGTTTCATGACGGAATCAAAGCCGATGCCGTCATCTTTAATTTTCAGCACCAAGCTGTCGCCTTCCTTCGTCAGGCCCACCGTCACGTGTTTCGCCCGGGCATGCTGGTCGATATTTTTCAGGGCTTCTTCGAGAATCCGGTAAAGGGCGAGCTCGGTGGCTGCCGGCGGCCGCAGCGTCAGCGGCACACAGGCCAGCTTGACGATTACGCCCGTCCGCTCGGAAAACTCCGTGCTGGTGTCGCGCAACACCGCCGCCAGCCCCAAATGTTCCAGCACGCTGGAACGAAGTTTTTGCGAAATGCGCTCCACGTCTCCCGCCGTCTGCCCGAGCATCTCGCGGAGTTTCAACGCCTCGACCTTCGCGGGTCCGGCATGTTTCGAAAGGCTGTCCGCCAGCGCCTGGCTTTGAAAAAGCACCGCGCACAGTTGCTGGGTGATGTTGTCGTGCAGTTCCATGGCCACGCGCTCGCGCTCGGCTTCCTGGACCTGCACCACGCGTTGCATCAGGGACCGAAGCAATGCTTCCGTTCGCTTGGACTCGGTCACATCCGTCACCACCATGCCGATAGTGACACGGTTGGTACTATCCTTGTCCATTTCCCGCACGGAAATTTGCGCCGGTAGCTGCGAACCATCAGCGGCCTGCAACGTCACCTGCATCTTTACGCCGGTGGTGGCGGCCGTTTTCATGTGGGGCCGGAGCGCGGCGGCGTCCTCCTCCGAGAGAAAACGGCGAAAGTTGCTGCCCGTCACCTGCTCCAGCGGACATTTGACCATCCGGGCGAAAGACTCGTTGGCATAAAGAATCATCTTGTCTGCCGTGAGCGTCAGCGCGCCTTCGTTCATGGATTCGATGAGCATCCGGTAGGCGTGTCCGGCTCCTTCCAGCGTGAAGACTTGCGGACCTTGCTGACCCTCCACCAGCACCGTATCCACCTCGCCGGCGCGGATGGCGCGAAGCGTCTCCTCCGCTTCGGCTAGGCGCAAACGGAGCCGTTTGAATTCGCCGGAGGCGACCGGTGAGGCGGTGGATTTGGCCCGGGGAGATTTCACAGAGTGATTTTACCGCCTTCGATTAAGTCCAGTTTCACGAAAAGGTCGGATATGTTTGCGAGGTTGCCGATGAACCGTCGGACCGGTTTGGGAAGTTCGATGATGAGCGTCGGGGTCGCGACGATTTGATTTTCGCGGGCGAGCTCGGGCTGCTGATAGATATCGATGACCTCCAGTTTGCAACTGTCCTTCAATTCGGCTCCGCACAGTTCCCGTACGTGCAAGACGGCTTGGTGTGATCGGGCGGTGGCTCCAGCCACGAACAGGCGCAAGATGTATTTGCTCTTGGGTGTCGTGGTCATTGATTTTAATTTCTTGGAAGTTTTTTTCACTCGTCTTGGTCCGTGGTGGTGGGGGGGGGGGGGGGGGG